>JAYVLQ010000075.1:0-39759 GCA_043759355.1 Kofleriaceae bacterium | reverse complement strand
GACGAGGTGCGCCGCGTCGGCGAGGAGCTGGGGCTCCCGGAGCCGATGGTCTGGCGCCACCCGTTCCCGGGCCCCGGGCTCGGGATCCGGATCATCGGCGAGGTCACCCGCGAGCGGCTCGAGATCCTCCGCCAGGCGGACGCGATCCTGCAGGACGAGGTGCGCAAGGCCGGCCTGTACCGCGAGCTCTGGCAGAGCTTCGCCGTGCTGCCGGCGATCCGCTCGGTCGGCGTCCAGGGCGACTCGCGCACCTACGGCTACCCGATCGTGCTCCGCGCGGTCACCTCCGACGACGCGATGACAGCCGATTGGGCGCGGCTGCCCTACGACCTGCTCGAGACGATCTCGAGCCGCATCATCAACGAGATCCCCGGCGTGAACCGGGTCGTGCTCGACATCACGTCGAAGCCGCCGGGGACGATCGAGTGGGAATAGGTCTGGGGTGGGCCAGCTTGCTGGCCCGCTCATTGCTCTTGATCTGCGCATGAAAAAGCTTCTATGGCTGGCCGCCGCAGTGAGCGCTGTTGTCGCAGCGGGCATCGCGACCGCGGCGATCATCAACTCGAGGCACAGGCAGCTGCGTGGTCAGCCGCTCGCACTCGCGGGGGGGTGGGGCTTCATCCCGCCCGAGGACATCCTCGAGGCCGAGCTTGTCGTCGAGATCATTCCGCTCGACGTGATGTCTGGTCCTCTGCCAGTCGACGCTGCGACGCAGGAGATGCTGCAAGAGCTCGCGGATACTTCAATGTTCTTGAAATAGGCGATTGGCTGATGTGCCGGGCGGCTCGGCGTGCGGCGCGCTACAGTCCTAAGATGCGCGCGGTCCTGGTGCTCCTCACGGTTTTGCTGACCTGCACCACGGCTGCAGCCGAGCCTGCGATCGACTGGGCCAAGGGCCTCGTGACCGCGGACGGCGTTGGCATCGCGGACCGCCACGCGCCGAGCCCCGCGGTCGCGCGTGGTACCTCGCGGCGCGGTGCGGAGGAGGCCGCGCGCAACGAGCTCGCGGCGAGCGTCGCGCAGGTGAGGCTCGCCAGCGGTGGAACGGTGAGAACGATCGTCACGCCCGCGATCAAAGCGCGCCTCGATCGCGCGATCGCACAGGCGATCGCCGTGACAGCGCAACCGGAGACCGACGGCGCGTGGCGCGTGACGATGGGCGTTCCAATCGAAGCGATCCGCCAGGCGATCGAAGGCGGCCCGCGCGCGAGCGATGGCGGTGGCGATCGCGACCCCGCGATCGTGGTGGTCGACGGCGTGACGGCGAAGCCAGCCGTGGGGTGGACGGTGGGTGGGCAACACGTAGCCACGATCTGGGTAACCGCGGTTCCGGCGTGGGCGAAGGACGCGCCGCATGTCAAAGCGACCTCGGCCAAGGCCGGTGTGATCGCGGTCTCCGAAACAACGGGGACCGAGGCGACGTTGTACGTCCTGCTCCAGCCGTAGGTTGCGATGAATGTTGGTAGGCTACCGACCGTGAAACGCGGTGTCTTTCTCGTCATGATGCTGGCTCTTGCGAGCGCGCCGGCGAGCGCCGACGACATGGTCACGTACGAGGCCGAAGGTGATGCTCCCGTCGCGGGTGTGAACCCGCGTGGCGCCGCGATCGACGATGCGTTCTCGCGCGCGGTGCAGAGTGCGCTCGCGGATGTTGTCGCACCCGATGTCCGGACCACCAACAAGGGCCTGATCGATCGCGAGATCATCGGTCACGCGCGGCTGTGGATCGCGCGCTTCAGCGTGACGAAGGACGACACGAACGAAGACCGGCGCCAGCTTACCGTCTCGGTTCGGATCGATCGCGACAAGCTCCGCGCGCGGCTCGACGAGCTCAAGATCGCGACGAAGGGCGGGGGCGGCGATGTGGGCGCGCCAGGTACCAACGACGGGTCGGGACAGAAGACCGTCACGATCCTCCTGCGCACGAGATCGTCGAAGGGCTCGTTCGCGAGCTATGGCAAGGGCGCCGATCGTGACACGTTCGGGCTCGCGGGCTTGACCACACTCCTGCGCACGAACGGGATGGCGGTGCGTCGCGCACCCGAGAGCGGCAATATCGGCGATGGTGACCTTCCGATCAGCGACGCCGATGCCGATGGCGTCGCCGAAGCGGCAAAAGCTGACTTCATCGCGATCGCGGGTGTGACCGTCGGTGATGCGGTGCCGGTGCGAGGCAAGCCCAGCGACGCGGTGCTCGTGACCGCGCATCTGCGGCTCGTCGATCGCAAGGCGCATCAGATGCTGGGGCAGGGCATGGCGATCACCGCGGCGCCCGCCGATGATCGCAAGTACGCGATCGATCGCGCGCTCGCCGCCGCCGCCGCCGACGTGCTGCCACCGCAACCGACCAAGCTCGCGCAAGCGGGCGCGTTCACCGGCGACGATACGCCGCTCGCCGAGCCCGGCGTCGTGCTCGTGCGGTTGAGCCCCAAGACTCCGTACCCGATGGTCGCCGCCGAGCAGCGCTACCTCGCCGGCGCGAAGGGCGTGCGCGCCGCGAGTCTGCGGCGGCTCTCGCCGAGTGGTTGGGTGATCGGCGTGACCACCGCGGAGTCGATCGAGCGGATCGCGCAGATCGCGAAAAGGCCGCCCGCGATCGACACCGCTTCCAGCGTCAAGATCGTCGACTCGGTCGTCGAAGTCGTGCTCACGGGGTCCGGGATATGAAGGGTCTGTTGTCAGTGACGTTCACGGCGTGTGTCGGCGCGGCCTGTCTCGGCGTGGCCTGTGTCGGCGCGCAGGATCCTGCGCACAAGACCGCGAACAGCGCGATCGTGACCGTGACCTCGAACCTGCCCGATGCGCAGGTCTACGTCGATGGTCGGTTCGTCGGCGCGATCAGCTTCATCAAAGCCGGCATGGCGCTCGATCCGGGCAAGCATCGCCTGGAGCTCCGTCACGACGACTACTTCTCGCGCTTCGCGGAGCTCGATCTCCACAAGGCGGAGAAGAAGCAGCTCGACCTCGATCTGGCGCCAGTCCTCCCGTAGCCCGTGCCGGCCGCAGGCAATCACTCGGCAGGCGCGGGCGCGGCGGGCTCGGCCTTCACCAGCTTCGCGTAGCAATCGACCATGTCTCGCGCGATGCCTTGCTCGCGATGGCTCGCCTTCGCATCAGGCGTTGGCAGCAGCTTCATCGCGGCCTCGGCACAAGCGACGTCTTTGCACGTACAGACCTGCTTCTTCACGACCTCGAGCCTGCCAACCTCTGTCTCCCCGCACGCGACAACGGTACCCAGTAACAGCAGTGCGGGGAGCCTGCGCATCAGAACAGCGAGCCGAGCTTGTCGCCGAGACCACCCGGCAGCTTGTCTCTGAGCGCCGAGCTCTCGAGCGCCTTGAGCGCGTCTTCTTTGTGATCCTTGAGGAACGAAAAGATTTTTTCGGCCGTCGCCTTATCGATCCCAACGTGCGCCGCCATCTTGTCGATGAACTCTTCCATCGCCGCACTATACGGCAACCGCGCTAGCAGCCGACACGTTCGAGCGTGGTTTGGCGAGCCGCTGCGCTGCGGACAACCTTCAACATCTCGTCTCCGTCGACCTCGGTCAGAATTCGCTGCAACACGGTGCCGTCGTTCGGATCCATGAAGATGACGGAGGGCAGGGTCAACGAGTCGTACTTGAGCTTGAGCGCATCGTTGATGTCGCTCTGCTTGGTGACTTCGAACTTGAGCGGCACGAAATCGTGCGTGATCGCGGCGTAGACGTCGTCGGTGCCGAACGTGCGCTCCATCGCGTGACACGGGTTGCACCAGCTGGCCGAGAAATCGATCATCAACAGCTTGTGCTCGCTGCGCGCCTTCGCGATCGCGCCGGCTTCGTCGACCTGCCAATCGACCTGATGCTTTGGCGCCTGGCGCCACAGCCAGATCGTGACCGCGCCAGCGACGACGAGGGCGACCGCGACTCCCTTGCGAACGCGCTCGCTCCACGGCCCGTGAAAGGATTTTTGGATCGCGCCGAGTCCGAGCCCGATCACGATCGAGGCGGCGGCACCGACGAGCACGAGCGTGGTCGGCTGGACGAGGTCGCGCAGCCACGGCAAGAA
Organism: Kofleriaceae bacterium; assembly: GCA_043759355.1. GTDB lineage: Bacteria > Myxococcota_A > Polyangia > Haliangiales > Haliangiaceae > JABFXX01. The sequence goes on along the minus strand of JAYVLQ010000075.1, from coordinate 35,710 downwards.
CGGCATCAGGTAGTAGATCGCCGCGAACAACAGGCCAATGCCGCCGATCGACTTGACCGCATCCATCCACGCACCGCTCTTGGGCAGCGCGACCGCGAACGCGGCGAGGATGAAGAACAAGACGCCCATGCCGAGGCCGTAGACGAACAACAGGCCGCCACCACCGACCGCGTTACCGCTGGTCGAGACGTACAGGAGGAGGCTCGCGAGGAACGGGCCGGTGCACGGTGCGGCGATCAACCCGCCGACGAGTCCCATCGCGAACGCGCCGCCGAAGCCCTTGCCACCGATCCGGTTGAGCCGCGCCTGGACCCCGGCGGGCAAGTTGAGATCGAACGCGCCGAACATCGAGGCGGCGAGCGTGAGGAACAGAATCACGAGCGGGAACACGACGTACGGGCTCGCGAGTTGCGTGCCGAACGCGCCGGCCTTGCCGATCATCGCGAACGTGACGCCGAGCGCCGCGTACATCACGCACATGCCGCCGACGTAGGCGATCGCGAGGGTGATCGCGCGGCCGCGCGGAACGTTCTTACCTCGCGCGCCAAAGATCGCGAGCGTGATCGGAATCATCGGATATACGCACGGCGTCAGCGAGGTCAGGAACCCCGCGCCGAAGGCGCCGAACACGACGAAGACCCAGCCGTGAGCCTGCGCCTGTTCGAGGCAGTGGCTCTGGCACCCCGTGACGAACAAGAGTGCGATGCAAAGTACTGGAAGCAACGGCAGACGACGCATGCGTGTTCACTATAGACCCATCGACCTCGATCGGGCATTCCCCTGATCGCGGGCCTCGGTGTACGGTCTGCCCGCCGCCATGGACCCCACCGCCTTCGCGCCCGCGCACGTCCGCAACCTCGACGTGTACCAGCCCGGCAAGCCGATCGAAGAGCTCGAGCGCGAGCTCGGGATTTCGGGCGCCATCAAGGTCGCATCGAACGAGAACCCGCTCGGCCCATCACCGAAGGCGCTTGCCGCGATTCCGGCAGCCCTGAACCAACTCCATCTCTACCCCGATGCGGGTGGGTTCCAGCTCCGCGGCGCACTTGGCGCCAAGCTCGGGGTCTCGATCGACGAGCTGTCGCTCGGCAACGGCTCGAACGACATGCTCTACCAGCTCGTCCTCGCGACCTGCGAGCCGAGCGATGAAGTGCTCGCCCACAAGTACGGCTTCTTGTCGTACCGGCTGTCCGCGCAGGTCGCGGGTCGCCCGTTCGTCGCCGCGCCCGTGACCTCGGAGCTCGCGATCGATGTCGATGCCTTGATCGCGGCGATCACGCCGCACACGAAGCTCGTGGTGCTCGGGACGCCGAACAATCCGACCGGCTCGGTGATCACGACCGCGCAAGCAAACCGGGTCCTCGCCGCGCTGCCGGCGCGCGCGCTGCTCGTGATCGACGAGGCGTATGCCGAGTACGCGGCCGCATGGCCCGAAGTCGATCACGTCGATGGCCTGGCCCTGCGCGCGCAGGATCCGCGCGTGATCGTGCTGCGCACGTTCTCGAAGATCTATGGCCTCGCGGGGTTGCGCGTCGGATACGCCGTCGCCGACAAGGCGGTGTGCGACCTGCTCGGTCGCGTCACGCGCACGTTCCACGTCTCGAGCCTCGCGCTCGTCGGTGCGATGGCCGCGCTCGACGATGTGGACCACGTCGCGATCAGCGCTCGTCACGCGCGCAGCGTGATCGAGCAGATGCGTGCCGAGATCAAAGGCCCGGGCGTGAAGGTCTATCCGTCGCTCACGAACTTCGTGCTGATCGAGACCGGTCGCACGGCCGCGCCGATCTACGACAAGCTGCTGCGCAACGGCGTGATCGTGCGGCCGATGGCAGCGTGGGGCTTGCCGACCTGCATTCGCGTCTCGGTCGGTTCGGCGCAAGAGATGCCGCGCGTGATCGAAGCACTCAACGAAGCACTTAACGAAACACACAACGACGCGCTCGCATGAAGCTCCTCTTGGTCGTCGCGCTGGTCGCGTGTGGTGGTGGCCACGCAGCGGTCTCGCCGACGACGCTCAAGCCACCGTCCGCAGACGAGCAACTGGTCGCGCTCCTGCCCGACGGCGCGCAGATCGTCGTCGAGATCGATCTCGCACGGCTGCGCGCGAATGCGATGGTCGGCGAGACCGCGAAGCAGATCCTCGGCTCGCTCGGTGCCGATAGCCACGTCCCGGGGTTGCCGGTCTCCGTGCTCGGTTCGCCGCTCGCGAAGGCCGATCGCGTGGTGCTCGCGGCGTACGGCGTCGGCACGGCCCAGGCCGCGACGGTCACGCTGCTCGTGACCGAGGGCCCCGTTCCTGGTGGGGTCCGGATCTCGCCGACGGTCGTGGCGCTCGGCAGCGAGGATTGGACCGGTCAACTGCAAACCCGTGCCGCGCTCGCCGCCGAGCATCCGCTCGCCCTGCCCGCGCCGGTGCTCGCGCTCCGCGATCATGCGATGCCGAAAGGTTCGACCGGGGCGGTCGTGCGGATCACGGCGCGGCTGTCGTTCGATGCGCGGATCGCGCTCGCGCGGATGACCGGGCTCACCGCCGCGCCGGCCGAGCTGTCACTGTGGTGCGATATCGCGGACGACCTCGCCATCGTCGTCGATGCCGATGCGAACGATCCGGGCGATCGCAACGTGAAGGCGAAGAAGAACTCCGCGCGCTCGCTCGCGCACATGCTGCGCGGCGTGCTGACCACGCTCGCCGACACGCAGCTGATTCGCTCGCTCGGCGTACCGACGAGCCTGGTCGATGCGCGGCTCGTCACCGAGGGCACGTGGGTGCGCGCGATCGTCGATGTCGGTCCGCGCCACCTCGCGCGCGTCGCCGAGCGCGCTCGTGCGATGCTCGCGCCGCCTCCATGAAGCTCGTCTCGCACCCCGCAACTCGCCCGCTGTCCGGCACGGTCACCATCCCCGGCGACAAATCGATCGGTCATCGCGCGCTGTTGTTCTCGTTGCTCTCGGAGACCCCGGTCCGCGTGCTCGGCCTCGGCGACGGTGCCGACAACGGACGCTCGGCGAAGGCTGTCACGCAGCTCGGTGCGGTGGTCGCGCGCGACGGTAAGGCTCTCGTGATCCAGGGCACCGGGCTGCGCGGCATGCGCGCAACGGAAGGTGCGGTCGATTGCGGAAACTCCGGCACCACGATCCGCCTGTTGTGCGGCTTGCTCGCGGGTCAGCGCTTCGCCACCGGCCTCGTTGGCGACGAATCCCTGTCGAGCCGGCCGATGGCGCGCGTGATCGATCCGTTGCGCGCGATGGGCGCGACCATCACGGGCGTGCCGCGAGGCTTGGATATCGTGCCGCCGCTGACTGTCGGCCCCGCGATCGGCGCGCTCGCGCCGCTCGAGATCGCGCTCGAGATGGCCTCGGCGCAGGTCAAGACCGCGATCCTGCTCGCGGGTCTCTACGCCGATGGCGCGACGCGCGTCACGGAGCCTGGTCCGAGCCGCGATCACACCGAGCGGATGCTCGCGTACCTCGGCGCACCGCTGACCATCGCGGGCCGCACGACCACGATCACCACGACCGGATGGAACGGTCGGCTCACCGGCGAAGGCTTCACGGTGCCGAGCGATCCTTCGTCGTCGGCCTTCCTTGTCGCGGCGGCGCTGCTCGCGGGAGCCGGTGAAGTCCGGCTCCCAAACATCTGCGTGAACCCCACGCGCACCGGCTTTCTCGACGCGATCGCCGCGATGGGTGGCGTGGTCACGCTGGAAGACCGCGACGATAGCGGGCCCGAACCGATCGCGACGCTCGTCGTGCGTGGCGCACCGCAGGAGCTCCGCGCCACGACGATCGCCGGCGACCTCGCGGTTCGCTCGATCGACGAGCTGCCGGTGCTCGCGGTGATCGCGGCGCGCGCGCGTGGCACCACGATCGTGCGGGATGCCAGCGAGCTTCGGGTCAAAGAATCCGACCGCATCGCGACCACCTGCGCGATGTTGCGCGGTTTCGGCATCGCGTGCGAAGCGTCGCCTGATGGCTTCACGGTGGAGGGCCGCCCCGATCATCCGCTCGATCCCGCGCACGTCCATACCGGGGGCGATCATCGGATCGCGATGGCTGCCGCGGTCGGTGGCCTCGTCGCCACGGGGCCGACTCACATCGACGACGCCGACAACGTCACGACCTCGTATCCAGGGTTTGCGGCCGCGCTCGTTGCCCTCGGGGCGAGCGTCACGGCGAGCACGTAAACGTCCTGGTGGCGGCGTCTCGCGTATGCGATACCCCAGCCCAATGCGGACGGCTCTCGTAGTTTTAGCCCTGTTGATCGCGAGCTCGGCGCACGCGGATCCCGCGCCGAAGCCCACGTCGAGTGGCACGGACTATGGCCCGCAGGTGCGCGCGATGTTCCGCGTCGCGGCGTGCGGCAGCGACGATGCGGTGCCCGAGCGATTCTCGGTGCGCACGGTCGATGCGCACTGCAAGGACATGCAAGAGGTCTACAAGTCTTACAAGCGCGCGTGGGCCGACAAGGCCCAGGCGTTCGTGGCGGAGCTCCGGCCGAAAGATCTCCCGCACACGGTGATCTATCCGTTTGGCGGCGGCGATCTGTCCTCTGCGCTCGCGGTGTACCCGGATGCCGAAGAGCTCACCACGATCTCGCTCGAGGCCGCGGGAGATCTACGCGTGATCGATACGATCACCAAGGCGCAACTAGCGACCGACCTCGACAAGATCACGACCGATCTTCGCCGGCTCTATCACGCGGCGCACTCGACGACCCAGAGCTTGCAAGAGGCCTCGCACTCGCAGCTGCCGGGCACGATCATGATGGCGCTCGCGGGCCTCGCGGTGCACGGCATGGAACCGGTCGCGCTGCGCTACTTCGATATCGAATCCGACGGCACGCTGCGCTACCTCTCGAACGACGAGCTCGACGCGCGCGCCGCGGAGTTCGTCGCGCAGAAGCGCGGCGACAAGAAGCCAAAGAAGATCACCCACTACTGGTTCGAGCAAGAGTCGGCGTTCCCGAACGTCGAGATCCAGTTCCGGCCGCGCGGCGACCCCAAGGCGAACCTCCGCACCTATCGCCACATCGTCGCGAACCTCGACGACACGCACATGGCGAAGGACGACCGCGTGCTCAAGCACCTGACCGCGAAGGGCAAGGTCGCCGTGATCACGAAGGCCGCGACGTTCCTGCTCTGGTACGACGACTTCAAACAGATCCGCGATTACTTGCTCAAGAACATGGTGTGGATGATCTCGGATGCCTCGGGCATCCCGCCGAGCTACGCCGGTCCCGCAGGCTTCGAGCAGATCACGTACGGCGAGTTCACGGGCCCGTACTTCGTGATCGACAACAAAAATACCCGCGCGGAGTTCGTGAAGCTGTGGAAGACCAACCCTCACCACGATCTGCCGTTCCGCTTCGGTTATCCCGATGCGGAGAAGCACAACCACCTGATGATCACGCGACCCACGTCGAGTGCCACGAAGTGACCTGCTAGCGACGCCACACGGTCGCGCCGCGATCGTGGTGCTCGAGGAGGGTGAGCTCGAGGACGCGCTCGCCGCGCTCCCGGAGGCGGAGCGCCGGGCCGCCGAGTGGCTCTCGGGGGCACGCCGACGCGAGCTAATCGCGGGGCGCACGGCGATGCACGTCCTGGTCGAGCGCGAGTACGCCGTGCTGTCGAACGAGCGCGGCGCGCCGGTCGTGCCGGCTGGTTACTCGGGTTCGATCTCGCACAAGCTCGCGTGCGCCGCGGCGCTGCTCGCCGATGCGGCGGCCGGTCACATCGGCATCGACCTCGAGCGCATGGCGCCGACCAAGATCGACATCGCGAAGCGGATCCTGACGCGGAACGAGAAGGCCGTTGCCGGCGCCGAATTGCTGCGCGTGTTCGCGATCAAAGAAGCAATCTACAAGGCGATCGACCCGATCGTGCAGCGCTACGTCGGTTTTCAAGAGGTCGAGCTCGTTGTCGGCAGCGATGGCAGCGTCGAGGTCAGCGTCGTCGATGCCGCGCGCTTACCGGTCATCATCGAAGCGTGGTGGACCGAAGCCGACAACTACTGGCTCGCGACTGCACGCGCTCGTCGCCGCTGATCCGTTGCGCGCCGGTCCGCGCCCGGAGGCAGATCCACCACAGAGACACCGAGAACACGGTCGGGGGCGTACGCACGTGCGGTCCCGGTGGTCTTTTCGCCTTTGTGGCGAATCCGTTCCGCGGAGCATCTAGCGGCGCGGTGGGCGAGGCACGTCGCGCTCGAGCACGGTCTTGCGCTCGGCACGTCCCGCGGCGCGAATCGATTCGTCACAGATCGCGCGCAGGTGCTCCGAGAGCACATCTCCGACGGCGTCGGCGCAGCTCATGCCGGATCGGTCCTTGATGTATTTCTTCATCTTCGACATGACCACGAGCATGTCGCGGTCGATCACCTCGGCAAGGTTCGTCGCGCCCGCGCTCGAACCCGAAACCGCGGCAGGCGCCGGCAGATCGCCGACGATGCGACGCACTACTGGCGCGCTCGGCACGGCTGTCATCACCGGCGAAGGATGGCTCGCGTGATCGGCCTGCCACGCGGCCTTGCTCGGCGCAAGCGCTTCGACAGCCCACGCTTCGCGATGGCGCGCGTCGGCGACGTGGCTATCCCAGCAGCTCACCGTGCAGAACACCATCGGGTTACGCGGGCGGTTGCAGGTCGACACGCTGCACACCTGGTGCGTCGCGCCGAACGGGATCGGGTTCTTACAGGCGGTGCACTTCAGCCAGGTCTCGGCCACGTCGAGACGGTACTACGAGCGGCGCAGGTGAGCTGGCCTGCGGCGACGCAACATGGCAAGAACGCCGAGACCGAGCGGCAACGAGCCGCCAGCGCTGCGACCCGCACCGCAGCAACCACCTTCGCTCGACCCGTCGAACGCGTTCGCATCGCAACTGGTCGGCGCGCTGCCGCTCGTCGACGTGATCGGCAGGGTCCACGCGAGCTTGCGCGTGGGGTCGGTGGTGTCGGTGATCGTCACGGTCAGGCTATCGGTCGAGGCCGTGCCGAGGCAGACCCGGATCTCGCCATCGGCGCGGATCGAGGCGGTGCCGGAGGTCGGAGGCGTGGTGAGCTCGAACGTGTGCGAGGTCGACAATGGATCGTTTGCTTCGAGCTTCACTTCGACTGGCGCTTGCGCGATGCCGGTGAGCGGATCGCTCGTCGGCTCGGGGCCGCGCGCCATCGTGATGCCGGTCTGCTGTTCGGCCCAGGCGACGATCTTGTCAGGGCGCTCGTAGATGCCGCCTTCGCCGCAGGCCTTCGTCGCGTTGTCGTACGAGCGCGAGGTCACGCCGGCGAGGAAGTTGCCGTAACTGGTGAGTAGGTACAGCGGGCCACCGGAATCGCCGGGACAGGTGTCGATGCCACCCCCGCCCGCGCCGAGCTCGCCATCGGGCATCGCCGCGGCGTTGCAGCCGTTGCCCTTCGAGCAATCGAAGTCGGTGATCGTCGACATCACCTCCTGCAGGTCGTCGATGTAGACATTGCCGTTCGCATCGGTCGCGCCGTAACCGACGAACTGCACCGGAGCACCATTCTTGATGTCGACCTTCGCCCAGCCGGTCGCGATCTTGCGCGGCTCTTCGACCGCATCGCGACCCAGGACGAGGATGGTGACGTCCTCACTCGTTTGCGACGCGGGATATTCGAATCGGTTCATCACTGGCACGATCTCGCCATCCGCCGGGCGCGCGAGCGAGTTTGTTCCGATCAACACGTTGTCGAGTGCCGGATCGTTGCAATGGCCCGCGGTGATCACGACGTTCTTCGCGATCAGCGTGCCCGTGCACTCCTGCTGATCCGTGCCCTGGGTCTTGAAGAAAACCGCAGCGACATCCGGCCACTTGGCTTGGGGCGCATTCGTCCCGCCGATGACCGGCGCGTGGCCCGCGCCCGCGATCGCGGACGCGGAGGCATAGAGCAACATGCAAAGCGAGGCGGGGGCCGCGAACTTGAACCGCATGCCCGAGACTCTCGCACGAACCCGGCTCCGACCGGTGTGAGCCGTTTTACAGCTGCTGGCGCCGTTGCACACTGCACGCATCCCCGTCAGGCTACGGCGCGATGCGCCTGCCGGCTGTTTCGTCGCTCGTCCTTGTTGGCGCCCTGGTTGGCGTGCTGGCTGCCGCCGTCGTGGGCACTCTCGGATGCGGTGGGTCGCCTCGCAGGGTCCCGACCGTGAACCCTACGGGCGACACGTCAAGCGCACATCGCGACGCGGTCAAGGCGCTGGTTCAGCCGCTGATCGACGCCGAGATCACGACGGGAATCGTGGTCGGCCTGTACGACGGCGGCAAGACCGAGATCTACGGCTTTGGCACCGGTCCCGACGGCAAGCCACCGAACGGCACCACGCTGTTCGAGCTCGGCTCGGTCACGCAGGTCTACACCGCGCTTTTGTTCGCCGATGCGATCCAGAAGCGTGAGGTCTCGCTGGAGACCAGCCTGAGCGATCTGGTGCCGCCCGGAGTTACCGTGCCGGCCGATCAAGGCGTGAAGGTCTCGCTCGGGATGCTCGCGACCCACACCTCTGGCTTTCCACAGCTTCCGCCGTCGCTGACCCGGCGGATCAACGGACTCGATCCGTACAAGGGCTACAACGAGGAGCTGCTCTATCGCGACCTCGTCGCGACGTCGTCCGTGTCGCCGCCGGGCACCCAGGTCAGCTTCTCGCCGTACGGCGTCGGCGTCTTGGGGTTCGTGCTCGGCAAGAAGCTCGGCGGCTCGTACGAGGCCGCGCTCGCCTCGCGCGTGCTCACGCCGCTAGGGCTCGCGAGCACGTTCTTCGCCGTGCCGCATCCGGCGCAAGCCCGGCGCATGGTCGGTCACAACGCCGACCTCATGCCGACCCCGTTCTGGACCTGGGATGCGATGTCGGCAGGTGGTGGTTTGATCTCGAGCGCGCACGATCAACTCACGCTGATCGATGCCGAGCTCGACGCGGCGTCGGGTTCAAAGCTCGCACTCCGCACCGCGATGCGCTTCACGCAAGAAGAGCAGGTCCCGAATCGCAATGGACCGAATGAAGGCCTCGGGTGGGAGATCGATGCCGAGGGCAAGTACTGGCACAACGGCAGCACCGGGGGCTTTCGCTCGTTCGTCGGCTTCGATCCGAAAACCCGTCGCGGTCTCGTGATCCTGTCGGCGAGCGCGGTGTCACTCGTCGATCACATCGCGCTCGATCTCTACAAGGTGCTCTCGAACACCGAAGTCAAGCCGGTCAATCCGCCGCCGGTCGACAAGCTCGCGCAGTTCGCGGGCACGTACCTGCTTGGCGAGTTCAAGCTCGCCGTCGTGGTCAAGGACAGGCGGGTCACGATCACCGGGCAGGGCGAGCAGCCGCTGCGGCTCATCCCGATCAGCGATCACGAGATGTGGTTCGAAGCGCAGCAGGCGGTCGTGGTGTTCGAGCGCGACGGCGACAAGGTCGCGCGTGCGGTGTTCGTCGTCGGCGGGCAGAAGCTCGCCGCGCAGCGCATCTCGGACTGAGGGGCTACGGGCAGGCACCGGGCACGGGCGGCGTGGTGCTCGATCGATCGAGTAGCCAGGTCTGCGCGCACGCGGTCGGGTCATAGCCCGTGACGGTCTGGATCGTCGTCAGCATGTCGGCCATGTGGCCAGTGTCTCCGTGATGGGCGGCGTAGAACGCCGCGAGCGCTTGGTCGAGCTTGTCCGCGCCGATCTTGTCGGCGATGCCTTTGTAAAAGAACTCGCCACGATCGTAGACCGCGCGCGTGAACAGCTTGTCCTTGAGGACATCGATCGTGCCGCACGTCTGCGGCCACACCGGATCGGTGCCGTCGCGCGTCGCGAGCTCGGCCGCATCCGCGCTCCACGTCGCGGTGCCCGGTGCGACGACATCGAGCGCGCGGTTCGCGAGGTACGAGACGGTACCCTCCGAGAGCACGAAGTCCTCCCAGCACTGCAACCGGATGCCGTCGCCGAACCAGCCATGCGACGCCTCGTGGACCTGCGTGTTCTCGTCGCCGATCGCGGGCGAGGCGATGTGGATGAACGGGTGGTGCTCCATGCCGCCGATCGCGCCGGGCCCCCACTTCACCGAGACCGAGCCGTAATGGTTGCCGAACGTGTACGCGCCGAGCGTGGTCTCGAGCCAGTTGAAGGCGGCGACCAGGTGCTGCGTGCCCGCCATTGCCTTGGTCATCTCGTTCGAACCGGCAGGGCGCCACCACGTCGAGATCATCGTGCCGGCCGTCGTCGTACCGAGTTCGATCTCGGTGTAGTCATCGATCGACCACGCGAGCTGATACGCGGGCGCGGGCGACGCGATCGTCGCCGGGAACACCGCGGTTTTGCCCGCAGGCACGTTCTGGAGCGCGAGCTCGAACGTGGTGCCGTCGCTCGGCTGCGAGTGACACGGGAACATGTTGCCGCAGTAGTACGGCCAGTTCAGCGTCCAGCCGTGCGCGGAGACACCCTCGAAGTTCTCGTGCGTGATGTACGAGTAGGCGATCGTGACGGTCGAGGGCTTCGTGCTCGCATCGAGCCCGAAATCACCGGCCGGCGTGAACAGGATCTCGGTGCCGTCCTCCGCGGTCACTTGCGTGATCGTGAGGCCCTCGACCTCGAGCGACGCGCCGACCTCGGTCGAGGGACCAAACGTGATCGTCGCGAGCCCGATCTCGGCGGCCACGTCGAACGACAGGTTCGTGTCGACCACGTCGCGCGCCGCATTCGGCGTCGCGGGCACGGGATCGCGGTTGGGGTTACTACCGCACGCAGCGACGAGCACAACCCAGGCACCTGCTCCAGTCGAAACGCGCATGCCTCAGCGTATCAGTAACGCTTGATCGCGGGGTCGACTTGCTGCGACCACGCGTCGATGCCGCCGGCCATGTTGTAGACGGTCTTGAAGCCCGACTTGAGGAAGTGATCCGCCGCACCACGGCTGCGACCGCCGTGATGGCAGTGGAACGCAAGCGGGGTCTCTTTCGGAAGGAGCTCGATCGCGGCCATCGCGGCGTCGTCGAGGATCACGGTGCCCACGATCTGCGCGGTCGCGCGCTCGCCAGGCGTGCGCACGTCGTACACGTGCTCGACCTTGCCGGCTTCCATCAGGCCCTTGAATTCGGGCGGGCTGATCTCTCGCACCATCGTGGGGCGATTCGGGTTCTCGATCTTGAAGCCCGCGCCGGTTGCGTCTTCGGCAAAATCGACCGTGACGCCATCGGCCTTCGCGGCGCTCGCGCGATCGAGCTGCACGGTCACGCCGTTGGTCTCGACCGTGACGTGGCCCGACTCTTTCGCGCCAATATCGAGCTGGTGCTCCCACCCACCGGTGATCGTGAGGTGGATGACATCGCCGGGCGAACCATCCTTGAGTGCCGCACCGAGCTCCTGCGCCGCACGCGGCGAGACGGTCAGCTTCACGGCTTTCGGCGCCGCGACGAGCGTGCCGAGGGCCTTCTCGAGGTCGCCGCTCTCGAACATCTGCTTGACGATATCCGCGCCGCCGACAAACTCGCCGTTGATGAACAGCTGCGGGAAGGTCGGCCAATCCGAGAACTCCTTCATGCCACCACGAACATCTGGATCCGTCAGCACGTTGACGGTCTGATACTTCGGGATCAAGCTGTTAAGGATGTTGATGAGTGACGCCGAGAATCCGCACTGCGGGAAGCTCCGCGTGCCCTTCATGAACAGAACGACAGGGTCAGCGGTAACCAGGCCTTGGAGCTTCTGGCGAACTTGCGGATCGAGCGTCATACCCGGCCTGATAGCATGAAGTCCCCGCTCGGAAAACTCGCAATCAGGGTTGTTGGCTCGATCGCGGATATCGACGCGGCGGCCTGGAACTCACTCGACCACGGACCGTCGCCGTTTCTGCGCCACGGTTTTCTGCGCGCCCTCGAGGAATCGGGCTCGACCGACGCAGCGACCCAGAACAAGCCCACGCGCCGCGGCCCGACGAGCGGCTGGACCTCCGTATACATCGTTGCCGAGCGTGGCAAGCAGCTGGTCGGCGGGATCGCCGCGTTCATCAAGAGCCACAGTTACGGCGAGTACATCTTCGACTGGGGCTGGGCAAACGCGGCCCAGCGCGCCGGCATCGAGTACTACCCCAAGCTCGTGATCGCGGCGCCGAACACCCCGGCGACCGGGACCCGGATCCTCCTGGCCGCCGGCGAGGGCAACGAGAGCGGCGAGAGCGGCGAGGGCGGCGACGGTGGTGAAACCGTGAAGGCATTGCTCGCGGGCGTGCGTGCCCTCGCCGACGATGCGAAGTGCAGCTCGATCCACTTTCTGTTCTGCAGCGCGGCCGAGAAGGCGCTGCTCGCCCAGCACGGCTTCTTCGGCCGCACGACGATGCAGTACCACTGGCACAACCGGAGCTACGAATCGTTCGATGGCTTCCTCGGTGCGTTGAAGAGCCGCAAGCGAAAGCAGCTGCGCAAGGAGCACGAGCGAGCGCGCGCCGCGGTCGATGCGATCGAGTGGCGGCGCGGCGACGAGCTCTCCACGGAGCAGCTCGATGACCTCGACAAGTTCTATCGCACCACCACCGACAACCACGGCGGTCGCGACTACCTGCGGCCTTCCTTCTTTCACCTGTGCGCGAAGTACCTCCCGGATGCGATGCGCTTCGTCGAGGTGCTCGCCGGTGGCAAGCGGATCGCGGGCGCGTTGTTCTTCGAGACCGACAAGGCGCTCTACGGTCGCTACTGGGGAGCGGAGCCCGGCACGCACGTCGATCTGCTCCACTTCGAGACGGCCTACTACGCGGGAATCGAGCGCGCGATCGCGAAACAGCTGCCGTTGTTCGAGGCCGGCGCGCAGGGCGAGCACAAGCTGGTCCGTGGCTTCGAGCCTGCCGCGACTCACTCGGCGCACTGGATCCGCCACCCGGGACTGTCCGCCGCCATTGCCGATCACTGCGAGCGCGAGGCTAGCGCGACAAATCACGAGCTGGTCGAGCTTGCGAAGGCCGGCCCGTATCGAGACGAGCAGGGTGACGACTGATAGTTTCCGTGGGTGGTTCGGTTCAGCGCTCGCCAGCTCGTCGGCGCCGCCCTCGTGGCGTGGCTGCTGGTCGGCATGCTCGCGCTGATCAGCGGGCCTCCGCTCGGCCACGATGAAGCGGCGTACGCGGTCGCGGCCCGTGGCGATATGCCGACCTGGTACTATCGCAGCTCGGGGATGATAGAGCTCGCCCGGATCGGGCTCGCCCTCGGTGGCAGCGAAGCGGCGCTCCGCGGTGTGATCCTGATCGTTACGACCGGCCTCGTTCTCGGAGCGTTCGCGCTCGGGCGTGCGGCCTTCGATCCGCGGACCGGTGCGTGGGCCGCGCTCGTCCTGGTCGGCGCGCATCCGATGGCCGCGCGGAGTGCCGAGCTGATCGGCGATCTCTCAGCCTCGGGGTTCTTGCTCGGTGGTGTGGCCGTGCTGATCGGCGAGCTCGAGCGCGACAAGCCTCGCTGGTGGTTGCTGCTCGTCGCACCGCTGTTCGCGGCGGCGTTCTACGTGCGTTACGGGAGTGCGCCGGTGATCGCGATGATCGGAGTGCTCTCGCTGCTCCTGTACGCGAAGAAGCTCGCCTCGGTGCAGATGGTCGCGACGGTGGTGCTCTCGGCCGTGCTGCTCGTGCCGCATGTCTTGCACTCGATCGACGCGACCGGTTCGGCGCTCGGCATCTTGAACGTCAGCGCGCACATGCCGCGTCGCGAGTACATCGGCCAAGGCCTCGTCACGTACCTGACCTCCAATCCGTTCCGGTTCTACGGCGCGCTCGTCACGCCGGTGATGCTCGCGGGGGTCGCGAGCCTCGCACATCGCGCGCCACGCTGGCGGCCGCAGATCTTCATCATCCTGCTCGCGCTCGCGCAGATCATCTCGCTCGGGATCCAGAGCCACGGGCAGCCTCGCTACGTGTTCTTCGCGACCGCGTTGCTTGTGATCGCGGGGGTCGATGCGATTCGCCGTTACTTCGCCGTGCGACCGGTCGCGCGTGCGCCGCAGCTCGCGCTCGGCTTGGTCGCGGCGGCGTGGGTGATCCTCGCGATCATGATCGTGCCGTTTCACCACCAGATCGCGGCGCTACGCGCCCCGCTCTACGCCGCCGCCGCCACCGTGCGCGACGATGCGAAGGGTCGGCCCTGCGCGATCGCGGCGAACGTGGTGCCGCAGCTGATCTGGGCGACGCACTGCATGACCATCGTCGCGCTCGTCGCGCCGAAGCCGCCGCATCCGTGGCCGCGAGCGGAGCTCCACTACATCGTCTCCGTGCCGCACGCGCTGCTCGGTCCCCGGGCGGTCAGCGATGTCGCGGCGACCGTGCCGGGCACGGCGCGCGAGCTCTTCGTCGACAATCCGAGCTCGCAGGTCTGGCGCGTCGAGTAGCATCGCCGGATGTCCGATACGGACTGCCCTGCAGGCGCGCCCGCGCGGTGTGCGGTCCGATCTGCGTGCCGAAGCCCGATGGTCTCGTCATCGGGATCAAGAGGTGAGACGCTGAGCAGATGCGTTCGCTCGCTCTGGTCTTGCTCGCGACTTGTTGGGCGTGCGGTGCAAAGCCACCCAACGTGGACGAACCGGATCACGAGATCGGCACGCCCTCGACGCGCGGCCCGGGTGCTCCGATGCCGGATGCCGAGTCCAAGGCCATCTCCGATGCGATCGTGCATGTCTACGAAGCGCTGACCGTCAAGACCGTCGCACCTGGAGATCCGGTGCCGATTCGCGAAGCCGCCGTGTTCTCGCTCGGCTGGACCGCCCCGATTCCATGGACCACCGATCCCGAGAAGGATCGCGGCCTGTTGCGTGGGGTCGTGCGCGCCCTCGTGCAGACCAACAAGTTGCCGAAGGACGCGGTGTTGCGTGCCGCGCGCGCGATGGGCGTGTGGTCCGGCGATCTGCAAACCTATGGCGTCGACCCACCGGGCTTCGCCGCGTTGTTCGCCTTGATCGGCGGGCAAGCGACCACGCAGGTCGGCATGACCTATCACAAGCTCGATGCGACACAGTGGGCAGTCTCCGACGTGGTCACTGGTGGTGCCGCGGCACGCGCCGGCGTGACTCGCGGTGACGTGCTCATCTCGATCGATGGCCAGCAGGTCGCTCACGGCTGGAAAGATTTTCAGTATCTGCTCGGCGCACGCACGGGCACGACCGCGACGCTCGTCGTGCGCCACGGGGCGGCCGAGCGGTCGCTCGCGCTCAGCATGTCGGTCGTGGTGGCGCCGATCGTCGAGTCGAAGATGATCGGCAACGTCGGTTACCTGCGCGTGTGGACGTGCACGCACTCCGATAACGCGAAGCTCGATGCTGCGGCGCTCGCGCAGAAGGCGCTCGGCGAGCTCGATCGCAAGGGTGCGAAGAAGCTCGTGCTCGATCTCCGCGGCAATGCGGGCGGGTTCCCCTTCGATCTCGTATCGCTGTTCACCGATGTCGAGACGCTGATGTATGCGCTGCCGGATCACGGCGACGAACAGGCGATCGCGCGCACGAAGATCGCAGCGTGGAAGACCAAGCGCCCCATCGTTATCCTCGTCGATGAAGGCACGGCCTCGGGCGCCGAGATGATCGCGCTGGCGCTGCGCGAGCACGTGGCTGCGGTGATCGTCGGCAGGCCGACCGCCGGCGGGCTGACGTTTCCCACGACCGAGCAGCTGGTTGGCAACGTGACGCTGTCGTACCCGACGACGCGCGTCACGACCGTGAAGGACAGGCAGGTTCAACCGGGTAATCGCATCGTCCCCGAGCTCGATGCGGCAAACCCGACCGCGGAGGACTACGCCGCGAAGCGCGATCCTCAGCTCGAGGCGGCGATCGCGGCGTTCAAGAGATAGGTCTCAGTCGAACTTGGCCCCGATGTCGATCGAACCGGTCGGCGTCACGGTGCAGGGATTGGTCATGTCGGAACACTCGCCAGACCAGTCCTTGAAGGGTTTACTGGACGTTTGGGTCGCGGTCAGCGTGAGCGCGACGTTCGCAGTCGCCTTGAACGTGCAAGTCAGCACGGGATTCGCGATGTTGTTGCAGGTGTCGCCATGGCTCGTGGTCACCTTGCCGACACCGTTGACGCTGATGCGAACATCGACTTGCGTCTCGCCGGAGCCCGCGTCGATGTCCGTCTCACCGCCATCGGTCAGCGCTTGCGCACCGCAAGTGGTCACGCCCGTCGCTGCACACAGATGATCGGTCGTGCATGCCTGGCCGCCGATGCAATCGCTATTGGCGGTGCATGCGAGCACGCAACCGGGTGCCTCCGGCGAATAGCAGCTTGCGATACACAGCATGAAGACGAGTCTTAGAATTGCCATGCGACCCTCACCAAGCCACCGTCGCGACGAGGCTCGAAGGCGAGATGCTGCGCTTGCTCGCGCTTGCCCAGGCCATACAACACGGCACCGCCGATCAAGGCGGCGCTGGCCGTGATGCCGGCAATGGCCGTGATCGTGTCGTCGCGACGACCTCGATCGTCGAGGCTCTGGAGGTCGGGATGCCGCACCCGGCCGGCGTACGCGTCGGCGACCTCGTTCGCGGCCATGTGACCGTCGATCGCGAAGATCATCGCGACCGTGAGGCTGAGGCCGCCGCCGATCATCAAGAACGTTCCGGACCGGCGTTTGCCGTGACCTTCGTCGTCCGATGATTCGTGCGCAGCGAACGTCGAAGTTGGCGAGCTTGGCATCGACTGCTCGGTGCGCTTTGCGGGCATTGCCGCCGCACCTGCCATCGCACCGGCGTGGGTGCACGAGCTCAGCTTCTCGAGGTGATCGGTTGCCAAGGCGCGAAGGTCGCCGCGGGGGTCGGTCGCAAGAAACCGGCGGTACATCCATGCTGCGTCGTCGCAGTTACCGTTCAGGCGATAGACCTGCGCGATGTTGAACAGCAACCCGGGGCTCGGCGCGAGCACGTACGCAGCCTTGTACGCCTCGAGAGCTTCGCCGTACTTGCCCTCTCGCTGGAGCTGGCGACCGCGATCCGAGAGCAGGCGCGCCTTGTCCGGCACGGCAAGCCCGGTGTCGTCCGCGGGGTCAGCGTGCGCGCGCGCGGGCATGAGCATCGTGCTCGCGAACAGTAAGCCGGCGGCTAGGACCCGGGTCAACATCAGTAGGAGGGGACAGAGCCATCGGGATCGAAGGCCGCCGTGCGGTGCGCGACCGACGATGCTGCGTGATGTGGCCGGTGGGCGGACCAGGTACCGAGCGCACCCGGATCGGGTTTCGCCGCGACAACGGTCGGCTTCACGCTCGGTTTGGGTGCGATCGTGGCGCGAGCCGGGACGGTGATCTCGTGGGCCACCGCGGCCGCTCCCGAGCTCGGGACCTCGGGAGCGTGAACGAGGGGTCCTACGACGAGTGCTACTGGCGCGCCCGCGGCGAGGCTTCGCGAGTCCCGCGCGACGAAGAACAACATGCCACTGGCGACGATTGCGAACGCGCCGAGCGCGAGCTGCCAGCGCTTCTTGCCACGCCGTTTCACGGGCACGAGTGGTGGCGCCGACGCGAAGCGCTCGTGACGGCGCGGCGGCTGCGGCCTGGGCTCGCTACGTCGGCCATCGAGCTCGTCGCGCACCAGCAACAGCGTGCCGGCCACGGTCTCGAGGCTCGGGCGCTTTTCCGGTTGCTTCGCGAGCATCGCGAGCAGCAGCTCTTCGAGCGCCTTCGGGACGTCCGGCCACAACTCGCTCGGCATCGGCGGCGTCGAGCGCAGGTGCATCGTCATCACCTCGACCGCGGTCTCGGCTTCGAACGGGAGCTGCTCGAGGAACAGCTCGAACGCCATCACGCCTAGCGAGTAGACATCGGTCGCCGGCGTGAGCTCCGCGCCGCGCGCTTGCTCCGGCGAGAGATATTGCGGCGTGCCGACGAGCTGGCCATCGATCGTGCAATGCGCGTCACTCGCGACGTCCTTGGCGATCCCCCAGTCGAGCAATTTCACGCGCTCGACGCCGCCCTCATCGCCGGGGATCAAGAACACGTTGTCGAGCTTGAGATCGCGGTGGATGACGCCGGCGCCGTGTGCTGCGATCAGGGCGTGGCAGATCTGGATCAAGAGCTCGACCACACGATCCGGCATGACCTTGCTCTCGTAGGCGAGCTGGCCGAGACACACGCCGTCGAGGCGCTCCATCACGATGTACGGCCGACCGTCCTCAAGCGAGCCGGTCTCGAAGATGTCCACGATGTTCGGGTGGTTGACGCGGTTGACCACGCGTGCCTCGAGCTTGATTCGCTCGACGGTCGCGCCGGTCGCCAAGAAGTCATGGAGCACCTTGAGGGCCGCGCGCTTGCCGATCTCCTCGTGCGTGACCGCGTAGACGGTGCCCATCCCACCACGGCCCAGGCGCTCGCCCACGATCCACGGGCCGGCCTTCGCTCCGGCCGGGAGTACATCCGGCGCGCCAGCAGGTCCGGGCGTGGCCACGGATCCTTCGGTGGAGAGCATCGTCCGCATGACCTATTGCTGTGCAGTGCGTGTGCCGATAAAAGACATGGCGCATTACGTAGTTCGGCACTCACGAAGTGCACCTGCCGAGCGGCGTGGCGCGCCTGTGTCAGCCGCGCACGGCGCGGTGCTAGGGTCGTGTCCCACGGCATGATCGTCACGCATGAAGACCTGGAGGGATCGCTCGCTTCGCTTGTACGAAACGTGCGCGAACCGAGCGCGGGGATCTTCGGTCCGGACTCGCTCGCGTGGCGACTTGGAGGCGATCTCGCGGTGTTCCTCGGCGGCGGTCGGGCAGCGTTACTGCAGCTCGCTCATCCGCTGGTCGCACACGCGATCGATCATCACTCGCGCACACGCGCGGATGTCATCGGTCGCTTTCAGCGTACGTTTCGTCACGTTTTCGCGATGACGTTCGGTCCGCTCGACGATGCGATCCGGGCCGCTCGTCGCGTTCACCAGATCCACACGCGCGTGCACGGCGAGATCTCTGAAACGGTCGGGGGCGTCGCCGCGGGCACGCGCTATCACGCGAACGACGCGGAGGCGCTGCGCTGGGTCCACGCGACGCTCGTCGATACGACGATCCTCGTGCGCCAGCGGCTCGGAGCGCGCGTCTCGCGCCACGATCTCGATCGCTACGCCCAGGAGATGAACCGGTTCGCGGCGCTGTTCGGGATCCCCGAAGCGCTGTTGCCCGCGACGTGGCGCGATCACGAGGCATACATGGCGCGCATGATTCCGATGCTCGCGGTTGCGCCCTGCGCGCGCGAGATGGCGACGTTCCTGTTCGGCCGCGCGAGTCCCGTCCAGCCGCCGCTCGGCCGGATCACCGAGGCGGTCGCCGCCGCGATGCTTCCAGATCGCTTGGTCGAGCAATTCGGATTACAGCGCTCTCGCACGATCGTCGACGCTGCCTTCGCGCTCGGAGCGCCGATCTACAAGTGCCTCCCAGCCCGCATGACCGCGATCCCCGCGCACGCGGCTGCGATTCGGCGGCTCGCGGGAAAGCCGCCGAGCGCGTTCTCGGGCTGGGCCGAACGCAAGCTGTTCGCCCTCACCGAGCGGATGGCCGGAGATCAAAACCGTACACGACGCGGATGAACCAGTGCGATTTTGCCGAAAGCGGGAGGCTCGTCCGCGTCATGTGCAGTGAATCAGTAAGAGCACGGAACAGCCCAAACGGTTGCTCGCGCAATACGCTGAGACGGTTACCGCTGGGGTACTCGTTTCGTATCCTTCGTATCGCGCGGCGTATCGCCCGCTGTATCGGCTAACGATACGTCGACGGGTCGAGCGCGAACCGTTTGATCCAGCGCTGGATCTGCTTGCGATCCTTGTCGAGAGCGCGCGCGACCGCTGAAACATTACCCTGATGCTCGCGCAGCGCCGCGACGACCTGATCGCGGACCTTCTGATCCATCTCGGAGAGCACCACGGGACGGGGTGCACCCGGCGGCCGACCCGAGCGCACCGTATCGGGCAGATGCTCCGCGCGTACCGGCTCCGCGCCTGCGAGCACCTGGGCGGTCGCGAGCGCTTGCTCGAGCTCGCGAATGTTGAGGGGCCACGGATAGCGCAACAGCAGCCGCG
This sequence comes from Kofleriaceae bacterium, assembly GCA_043759355.1. Lineage (GTDB taxonomy): Bacteria > Myxococcota_A > Polyangia > Haliangiales > Haliangiaceae > JABFXX01. Next base: position 15,724 of record JAYVLQ010000075.1, on the reverse strand, counting down.
CGGCATCGACCTCGAAGCCCGGATGGTCGGCCGGAAAGATCCGCGTGTGGAGCGCGCCGATCAGCACGCCGAGGTCCGCGCGACGGTCGTTGAGCGGGGGCACCGAGATCCGGAACCCGGCGAGGCGCGCGAACAGATCGTGACGGAACGATTGATCTGCGACCATGTCATCGAGATCGCGATGGGTCGCGGCGACCACGCGCAGATCGATCGGCACCGCGCGCGTGCCGCCGACAGGCATGACCTCGCGCTCCTGCAGCACGCGCAACAGCGCTGCCTGCGACGACGGCGGCAGATCTCCAATCTCGTCGAGGAACAGCGTGCCGCCATCCGCCGAACGGACGAGGCCGGGATGGTCACTCTGCGCGCCGGAGAACGCACCCTTCTTGTAGCCGAACAGCTCGCTCTCCACGAGGTTCTCCGCGATCGCACCGCAGTTGACGGGTACGAACTCGCCCTTGCGATCCGAGAGCATGTGGATCGCGCGCGCGACCACTTCCTTGCCGCTGCCGCTCTCGCCTTCGACCAGCATCGGAATCTCGGACGACGCGATCTGCCGGATCCGATCGAGCTCGTGATGCCAGCTCGGATCGAGCGAGGCCAGCCCGCGCACGCCGTCGGTCGGCGTGAGCTCGAGCATCGCCGGCGCTTCTTCCAAGACCGGCATGCGTTCGAAGAAGATGAACAGCGTGTGGCCGAGCTCGATGATCGAGCCATCGGTAAGGACCGCGCGCTTGGTCGTGTGGCCATCGACGATCGAGCCGTTCTTCGATTCGGTATCGACCAGCATCCAGCGCCCGAACGAAGGTTCGATCCGCGCGTGCTTGGACGACATCCACTTGTCCGGTACGCGGACGGTGAGCTCGGTGCCGGCCTTCTCGGCGCGGCGCTCGGTGCCACGACCGAGTGACACGACGGTCAGATCGGAGAGCCGATAGCGGACCGAACCGGCACGCGGGCGACCGCATTCGAGCACCAAGACGAGCACGGGCTCCGGGCGAGGCCCGGTCCGTCCGGTCTTACCATCCGCGTGAATACTGAGGGTCGTCCCGTGCGACTCGCCCGACACGCCCGCATCCTACACCGCTGTCGCAGGGGGGGCGAGTAGGGTGTTGTCAGACCCGACGGGTACTGTCCGAACCGTGGGCGATCTCGTATCTCTGACCGCGAAGCTCGAAGCCCGGCGCGGATGCATCCGTGCAACCCCCGCCGTCGACCACTACGAGCGTGGCCTCGCGCTCGAGGCCGCCGCTCAGCCGGACGCCGCGATGGCCGCCTATCGGCGCGCCCTGGCGGGGCGGCCAGACCTCGCCGACGCTCTCAATAACCTCGGCAGGCTTCACCACGATCGCGACCAGCTCGGCGATGCCGAGTCGCTCTATCGGCTTGCCATCTGCGCGGCGCCTTCGAGCTACGGCGGTGTCGCGCTGTACTGGTTCAACCTCGGCGTCGTGCTCGAGGACACCGGGCGCAACGCCGAAGCCACTGGTTGCTACGAGCGCGCGATCGGTCTCGATGCATCGCTCGCCGATGCGCACTTCAACCTTTCGCGCCAGCTCGAGCAGGTGGGTCGCCGCGGCGATGACGAGCTCGTCATGCGCCGTGCCGTGCGCCACTTGAAGCGCTATCGCGACCTCGTGCGCTCGACCGGCAACGGCTAGCCACCGCGCGCTCCGGCTTTCGGCAACAAGGCGTCGTTCGAAGCGCAAAACCGCGGGCAGCAGTGCCACCACGAGCAACGGAGCTGTCCAGCTCGAGGCGATGGCTAGCACACCCGACCGACAACGATTTCGGGACCTCGACCCGGCGAGCTCGCTGCGCTGGTGCGGCGGCTGTGAGCGACGATGCACCTCGCTAAATAACCAGCACGTCCGAGTGCTAGCTGCCGAGTGCTAGCTGCGGCGCCAGAGTGCGATCTTGAGGTAGTCGGCCTGCGGAAAGCCGACCGGATGATCGGCCTCGGGCGGGACGTCGCGCTCGAGGTGGAAGCCGGCGCCGAGGGCCTCGCGCACGGTGCGCTTGAACAGCTCGCGATCGATCCGGCTCGTGCAACACGCGGCGACGATCGCGCCGCCCGACACCACGTGACGCGCGGCCGCGCGATAGAGCTTGCGATACGCGGCGAGCACCGCAGGAATCTGGGTTTGCTTGCTCGCCATCGCGGGCGGATCGACGATCACGAGCTCGAACTGCTCGGTCTCGGCGAGGCTCGGTAACCACTCGAAGACATCGGCGACCGTGAACGTGTGATGGCTCGCGGCACCGACGTGATGCGTGGCGGCAAAGGCGAGGGCGCGTGCGGATTGATCGACGTGCTGGATCTGTTTCGCGCCTGCGAGCTCGGCCGCTCGACCGAGCATGCCGGTGTACGCGAACAAATTCAGCACGCGCGCACCCGCGAGCCGCGACGCTACCAAGGCGCGCCGCAGGCCGCGAAGATCGAGGTAGGTGCCGGTCTTGTGGCCCCCTGCTAGATCGACGGCCATCGTCCGACCGTCCTCGTGAAATTCGACAGTCGGCGGTGCGGTGCCGCGCAGGGTTCGCTGTGACGTAGGTGGCCCCCGACGTCGGCGAGCCGGGCGAAGGATCACGTTCGTCGCACGGCCGATGATCGCGGTCATGTCGGCGGGCGTGGACGGCGCGGGCGGCGCGGGCGGCGCGGGCGGCGCGGGCGGCGTGGACGTGGACGGCGTGGACTGGGCCAGCTGGGCCGCCGTCGCGTCGGACATGACGCCGATCGGCATCGTCAGCCCGGACTCGAGCTCGCTCTCTGGCTCGAAATGCTCGCCGATGATCTCGATCGGTTGGGTCGCGGCGGAGTCGCCCTCGGCCTCGGGTGCAGCAGTGACCGCAAGCGTGAGCGTGCCGCGCGCGGCCGCGGCGAGCACCATCGCGACGTAGCGCGCGAGGGCATCGGCGCCGGGTGCGTAGCTCGCGACGACGAGCGTGTCGGCGAACCGATCGACGACGACCGCGGCGAGCCCATCGCTCTCGCCATTGATCAAGCGAATCGCATCGGTCTGGTGCGCGAGTGAAGCGCGCTTGCCGAGCGCGGTCGCGACCTGGCCTCGCACCCACGCGGCATCGGGACGCGCCGCGCCGGCGCGCAGCATGCGGACCGCGATCGCGCCCTCTGCTTCGTAGATGCCGTGGCCGATCACGCGGTTCGTACCGTCGACCAGACGCAGCCACGCACCATCCTCGAACACCTGCGCCGCAGTCGACATTTGCTCGCGGAACAGCCACGGGTGACCGCGCTCGATGATCGTGGCGGCTTCCTTCTTGACCTGATAGCGACGAGGAATCACGTGCGCCGCGCAAATCCGCCAGGCAGCTGGCTCGTGACGACGAGATCCGCACGACCCGCCGCGATCGCGGCATCGAGATCGGGAAGGGAGGCGATCGAATCCGCGACGACCGCGGTCGCGACGTGGAGCTCGTTGCGCAAGCGGTCCGCGAGCGGCGCGGCGGGCAAGCGCGCGCCCGCCATCTGCGCATCACCCGAGCTCGAGACCCAGAGTTGGCTGGCACCCGCGCGCACCAGCTGCGCAGCGTGTACGACCATCGAGGCGCGCGTGGCCGGGCGATCGTGAATCCATGCCGCGATCGCACGCGTCTCCGGCCAGATCGCGCGGGCGGCCTGCACCATCCCGGGCAGGTGCTCGACCGCGACATCGTTCGGTGCCGCGCCCGGATCCAGCAACAACAGATCGAACCCCGCAAAGGCCGCGCGCTGGACCGCGGCTTCGAGCGCACGTGGCACCGCACCCGAGGTCGCGATCCGCGCCACGACGAGCGCGCCTTTGGCGTGAACGAATTCGACGACGCGTCGCCACGCGACGGCTTGCTCGTCGGTGTTGATCCGCGGCCCGGAGATGGGTGTGGCAGCGGAGGCTGCGCCGGGCGAAGCAGCGGCGCCGCCGGGCATCGCGGTGTCGATCGAGATCGCGGGGGTGACGACGAGGCCAGCGATCGCCGCGACACTTCCCATCGCGACGAGGTCGTCGTCGTTTGCGAGCTCGCCGGTGTGCGTGGGCTTGCATGCGATCGCGATCCGGTTGGGCGCGCGCGTCTTGTGTGCACCGAAAACGTAGGGCAGCGCGGTCGGCGGCAGGGGCGGCTCGCACGTGACCCCGACCTTGGCCGCGAGCAGTTGTTCGACGCCGCGCGCGAGGTGCGGATCGCGCTTCGCGACCGAGGCATGCGAGACGCGCAAGCTGCGCGTCATCAAGCTGTACGTGAACTGGACCGGCGCCATCTGCGCGTAGCGCTCCGTGCCTTCGAACCATTCGAGGCTCGCCTGCGCGGCGGCCTGCAAGGCTTCGACCTCGGGCCGGCGCTTTGCTTCGTAGGCGGCCAGGGCGCTAGGCAGGTCGTGGCCTTGACGCAGCAACTCGTCGCGCAGGACGATCGCATCTTCCATCGCGAGCTTGGTGCCCGAGCCGATCGAGAAGTGCGCGGTGTGCGCGGCATCGCCGAGCAGCACGACCGGCGTCGAGCCGGTCGTGTCACTCGGGGCGCTCCACGTCGCGCAGCGCACCGTCGGGAAGCTGCGCCAGATCGATCGGTTCTTGATCAACCGATGCTCGCCGAGATGCTCGCGGAAGATGTCGCCGATGATCTCGAGCGTGCGATCTTCGTCGGCATCGGCGAGCCCCGCAGCGCGCCAGGTCTCCTCGCGACATTCGACGATGAACGTCGAGGCGCCGGCTTGAAACGGATACGCGTGGACGCGGAACATGCCGTGCGGCGTGTCCCGAAACAGAAAGGTGAACGCGCGATAAGGCACGGTGCAGCCGAGCCACACGAACTTGTTCGACCGGACATCGACCAACGGCTGCAGCGCCGGCGCGAGCGCATCGCGGACCCAGCTCGCGACGCCATCGCTCGCGACGATCAGGTCCGCGTCGATGCTGCCCAGCGCTTCGAGGTCGTGTTCGTACTCGACCCGCACGCCGAGCCCTGCGGCGCGCGTCTGGAGGATCTGGAGCAACGCCTTGCGCTCGAGCCCGCAGAACCCGTGGCCGGTCGAGCGCAGCACTTCACCTTTGAAGTGGATCTCGATGTCGTCCCAACGCTCGAACCGCGCTGTGATCTGCGCGCTGGTCTCGGGATCCGCCGCCTTCAAATGACCGAGCGTGGCATCGCTGAACACCACGCCGAACCCGAACGTCTCGGCAGCGCGATTACGCTCGTAGATCACGACCTCGTGCTCGGGCGCGACGCGCTTCACGAGGATGCCCAGATACAACCCGGCGGGGCCTCCTCCGATGCACGCGATCTTCACGCCGCGACGCTACCAGATCACTGGTGCTGGATCGTGCCCCAGGTCCCAAACGCGGGCTGGCATCCACCGTCTGGGACGATCCCGCGAATGTGTCGAATCGGAGCAAGCCGCCACCGCCACCGCCACCCGCCCCTTGAGGAAGCATGAGATGCCGAAGGTTGGGAACCGAGCGCCACGAGCTGGGCCGGCGTCGATGCGCGCGCGGGCGATATCCATGCAGTCGTGGTGTCACGCTTGTGTACCTCGCGCGTTGTGCCTCGCGTGTGGAGTCTTCCGCGGCGTATCGCGTTCCGGTTCGCGTTCGTATTCGCTCTCTTGCTCGTGTTCCCGTTCCCGTTCGGGACGCTGCCGCACACCGACGCGGTGGGGGCGCTCGTCAACGAAGCCTGGGGGCTCGTCCTGTCCGCCGTTGAAAGCGGGCTCGGCCTTGGGGCGAGCTTGCTTGACCCAGATAGCAGCGACACGCTCGCTGGTTGGTTGCAGATCGGCCTCGCGATGACCATCGCATCGATCGGAGCGGCGGTGTGGTCCATCCTCGATCGTCGGCGCACCGCGTATCCCCGCCTCGCCTCGGCGTTGGAGATCTACCTTCGCTACTGGCTCGCGACGTCGATGATCATGTACGGCTTCGTCAAGCTGCTCCCGATCCAGTTTCCGGGCCCACACGTGGCGATGCTCGACGAGCGTGTCGGTGACATGTCTCCGATGGGCCTGATGTGGACGTTCTTCGGCTACTCGCGCGCGTACCAGTGCTTCGCGGGAGGTGCGGAGCTGCTCGGCGCAGTGCTGTTGCTCTCGCGACGTACGCGCGCGATCGGCGCGTTCGTGCTCGCCGCCGTCCTGCTCAACGTCGTCGTTCTGAACTTCTGCTACGACGTGCCGGTCAAGCTCGGGTCGCTCGAGCTGTGGGTCGCGTCGATGGCGTTGCTGTCACCGACGCTCATGCGGATCGCGCGGGCACTGCTCGGTCATGCCGTTCCCGCGGTCCCTCCACGACCGCGAGGGTCGCTGCGCTGGGAGCGCGCGCGGATCGTGGGTGGACTCGGCGCCGTCGTGATGATCTCGTGGACGCAGTGGGCATTGCTCGGCGACATCGCGCACTGGTTCGCGCCACCGACGCCACTCGACGGCGCATGGCTCGTCGAACGCTTCACTGAAGCTGGCGTCGAGCGGCCGCCGCTCGCGACCGATGCGGGCCGCTGGAGCAGGCTCCAAGTCCTCGGTGGTCTCAAGGGCGGCGGCAAGGTCGGCATCGTCGTGATCGGGATGACGGGCGAGCCGCGGCGGTACGTGGCCCAGGTCGACCCCACGGCGGCGTCGATCGAGCTGATCGGGCGAGGCGACGAGCTCGCCGAGCCGCCGGTTCCGGCACCACCTGCGGAGTCATGGCACTACGCGATCCTCGACGCCGATCACGTTCGCATCACACGCGCCACGACGCAGGTGCAACTCGTGCGAGCCCCGACCGCCAGGCTCGTCACCCGCGGCTTTCACTGGGTACAGGACTGGGCGTTCAACCGCTGATCCACCCGGTCGTTGTGACGCTAGGCGCGACCCGACGCCACCACACCAACGTCGGTTCTACTCAACCCACGTCGGAGGCGCTTTCACTTCGACCTTCACCTCAGCCAGCGTCAGCACCGACTGACCGATCAACCCTTCATCGCCCGAAATTGCTTGGCGTCAATTATCATCGTTCAAGCTCGCGGAAATGAAACGCATGGGAGCACGAGTCAGCAGGCGCTATCACGCACCCGAGACTCCGTGCGGCCGCTTGTTGCAGTTGTCATCGATCGCCGAGACTACGGAGGAGCTTCAACGCTGTGGCGCGGCCTGAACGCCAAGGTTAGGAGACATCTCGGAATCCACAGTAGGTGCAGCGAGGACGTTGGCCGATGACGAGGCGCTGACAGCAGCGCCGGCTTCAGTGCGGCAGATCGTAGAACGTCTGCCAGAAGTCGCAGTGCGCCTTTCGGATCGCGAGCTCCACGCTCGGGGTCGCGCTGTAGACGCGCGACGGATCGGTCGAATCCCAGGCCGGCCAGCTCGGGCTGCCACCCGGCGCTCCGGCGCGCGTGAACCCGATCCAGTCGGCCTGTATCGCCGCGGACACCGCGAGATCGGCGGTGGTCGCCTGGTACGGGTTGCCATTGACGATCAGCGCGTCGAAGTTGCCGAACACGTATGGCACGTCGAGCCCGTGAAACGCGCCGAAATGACCGGAGCCCGGAAACGTGAAGAAGTAACGAAACACCTGCTCGGTCTGGTTCGCCGCCATCGCCTTGGCGATCTCGCGCGACGGGCACACGAACCGCGAATCGGTGGTCAGCTGGACGTAGGCTGCCCGCGGCGTGGGGTACGCGCTGGAAGGGTACTGCGCGAGCACCTGGTTGTACGCGCTCGGATAGCTGTTCTTGACCAGCATCGCGTACTCATTGGCGTCCATGATCGGTGGTACCTGCTTGCCGGTCTCGTCGGAGTTCGCGCCGACCAGGAAACGCACGTGGTTGTGGGTGCCGCCGGCGATCACGTCGGACGGCTGCGCGGTCTGGACCGCGCCGTCGATCGACGGCTGGTACGGGGTCGACGTGAGGATCGAGACATCGGGTGGCAGCGCGTTGATCAGGGTCTGTGCCGGCAGCGCGCGGAGGCACGCCGGGATGTCGGATCCGGTACAGCTCACGGCGGTCGCGAAGCTCGCACCGGTGGTCTGCGCGGTGGCTCGGGTCGGCAAGCCGCGACAGCTCCCGCTCTCCATCAGCGCGCCGTGAAATAGACCGGCGGCTCCGGGCGCCGCGACCAGGCTGCACACGTCGCGCGCGCCCGCGGATTCGCCGAAGATCGTCACGTTGCCCGGATCGCCGCCGAAGCTCGCGATGTTGTCGTGAACCCAGTGCAGTGCACTGATCTGATCGAGCAGGCCGTAGTTGCCCGAGCCTTGTGCCGCCTCGGCAGCGAGCGAGGGCAGATCGATGAACCCGAGCTGACCGAGGCGATAATTGACGGTCACCACGACGACATCGCCGACCTCGGCGATCCGATGGCCGTCGTACATCGGGTCCGTCGCGGTGCCCGCCGCGTTGCCGCCGCCGTGGATCCACACCACCACCGGGCGCGACGCGGCACTCGCACTCGGCGCCCACACGTTGAGCTGGAGGCAATCCTCGTCGCCGCCGTAGACGCCGTTGCTATCGAGCTGCGGGCAGCTCGGGCCGAGCTTGGTCGCATCGAGCTCGGTGGGCGAACAGGCGGCGGGCATGGGTGCCGCGTAGCGCAGCGCGCCCACCGGGGGGGCCACGAACGGCACGCCGAGGAACGCGAACGTCGCGCCCACGGCCGTGCCACGGACCACCCCGCCGGTGGTCGCGACGCGCTCGGTAGGAGCGCCGGGTGCGGCGGCGGTGCAACCCTCGGCGGCGTCGGGTCCGGCGGGTGGCGAGTTGCTACCGCACGCAACGAGGAGGGTGAGAAGCGAGGCTGAACGACAAGACATAATCCAGGGTAGGTCGGTTTCGCGACGCTCGCGATGACAGGGCGATGACGCGCTCAATCGAGCGTCAGAACGAACCGCTGAGGGCAGCACCGGCGGTGCTCGGAGCGATCAGCGGGGTCAGCACCGAGCGTCGCGGCGGCTCGGGGTCATCGGTGAGGTACAGGTACAGTCCTATCCCGGCCACCGCGGCCGCGCCGATCGAGATCCCGAGCGAGAGAGGCTCGCCGAGAACTCGCGCGGTGCGTGCGGGCGCGCCAACAGCGACGCGAGCGCGTGGACCACCGCGCCATCCTTCGGTGCGCCCGGCATCACGCCCACCGGGCCCGACGAGCGTGAGCGATGCGATGCCATGAACCGCCGACCAGGAAATCAGCACGATCGGTTGGTTGACGTCGCGCAGACATCCCGTGATCGGGATCGCGGGGTTCAGCGCGGCGCGGCCTCGAACCCGGCGAGCAGGATGTGCGATGCCTCGAGGACCTGGTCGGCAAGCTCCCTGGTGACCTTGCCTTGCGCCTCGTGGCTCGCAGCGAGCAACCGCGGCAGCTGCTTGTCCGGCGGCACGCTGAACCACTGGCGCGTGGAGCAACATCACGAACGTGTCGAGCAGCGGCTTGCCGGCTGTGGTCACGCGAACCGGAACGTCATCGCGGTCTCTCGTCTCCGGGCGAGGATTTCTGCCGAAGTTCGTGGCGAGCCTCGGCTCGGATTGGATCGAGCAGGCGCTGACTTACCGGGATGGCGACGATTCGTTGTCGCCGGCTGCCCGCTGAACAGATCGTTTGGCTGGTCATCGGACTGAGCATATTTCGCGAGCTCTCCAAGAAGGAATTGGTAGCGACGATGGATCTGGCGCTGCCGGCCAAGCGCGGAGTTCGTGTGGCGCACCGGGACCGGGCCTACCGCCCGTCGTTGTTCACATCGCGTGATGGCGCGCGATCTTTGATTCAAGGGAGCCGCCGTGCAAAAAACCTATCTATTCAATGTTTGTTGGCGGGCCTGGCGAGCGACGAGAAGGGACTTGATACGACGCCGCCATTCATCGGCGGCGGCTTGATCGTATCGAAACTGCTGATCGCGATTGACGATGCCGCCTTCGGCTGTCTTCGAATGGATGAGATTGCCGCGTTCGTCGTATTCATTCGTCGTCTCCTCGTCTCCGTAGGGCGAGCGGACCGTGTGCCGAATCATCTTCCCTGATGCGTCGTAATCGTACTCTGTGCGGACCTCGGCGTTCCCGCTCTGCACGAGCGACGTGAGCATTTGTCCTGCCGGACCGTATACATACCTCGTTGTATTCTCCCAGGTGCCGTCGCCGTCACGATCGGAACGTTCGGCTATCAGTAGTCCGCTGGAGTCGTATTCGTATTCCACCTGTGACGCAGTCGGTTGGTCGCGGCGCGTGACTACTTCGCGGCGCTTACGTCCGTTCTCGTCGTAGGTGAATCGGGTCTTGATGCCGACCGTGCCGTCGCCGGTATCGTCAATCCACCGCGTATCGAGCGCACCTCCTTTGCCGTACTCCCAATGCGTTTCGCTCCGTTTGTTTCCTTCCTGGTGCGTTTCCTTCTCGAGCCGACCACGCGTGTCATATGTGCGAGTTGTAAACTCTGTGTCGCCCATGACGGACTTACGGCTCTCATGCACAGCGTTGCCGTTGTTATCAAAACGGCGATCCAGTTCGACCTCGAATTGACCATCGTTGTCGTTGTCCTCGGTCTCGCGCGTGCAGTTTCCCTGTTGGTCGTAGGTGAACCTGTGGACTTGAAGTACCAGCCCGTCGTCGCCTCGGCTGCGCATGACGCGAGACGTTGCGGTCAAGGTGATTTCTTGCTTGAAACGGGCTGCAATGACTTCCTTGGCAAGGTGCGGACTTGCAATGTCCCACCGGCAACGAACACATCCTGTCGTCACCCCGAACAACTCGATGGTGTCCTCGCCGTCGCACTCCTCGGGTGGATCCAACTTTCTATTTCCACACGACACCAGAACCCCGGGTAGATCGTTTTGGCCCGGCAGCGTTTCCGCGACGGTGGGATACCCAGCCGATTTCCCGCAGCCAACACTCACCAGAGACACGATCAAAGCAAATGCCATTGGTTTCATCGCTTGATCCTGACTTTACTACCGTACCCCCATTGCCAGGTTCGTGATCGTCACGGACTCGCGTGGTCTGCTCCAGCTGCACTATATCGCTCTGAGGTATCATCAAATTCGGTGTAGCGACGGTGTCTACTGGACCGTCGCCTCCGAGTAGACGACGGTCGTCGAAAGCAAGAGAAAGCCCGAGCTCGAGCGCTTGCACTGGATCGACTCGGAAGGCCAAGCGAGAATGAGCGCGGCCGACCGTACGACGGCCGCTCGGGCTGCCGCTACGCCCTCGGCTCGGGATGGCTGCCGATCACCGCAGATCCCGAGGACTTGCTCGAGCGGGTGGGGGTCGATCGGGCCGTTGGGTCGGCGCGAGCTCAGACCTGTGCGACGAGCTGACCGTCGTCGAAGAAGCCTTGGCCTTCGACGTGCCACAGGCCGGTCGAGAATCCTGACACCACGGTCCAGAACGGCTCGAGCTGTGCCATCGCATCGGGCGCCGCGTCGAGAATCTGCACCGACAACACGGCCTGGGTGCTCTGGACGCGCTGCTGCACCTGTGTGGCCCCGGCGTGCTGCAGCTTCTGCAGCATCCCGTTCACGTCATCGGAGAACATGTCCGATCCGGGCCTGTTGATCTCGATCTCGGCGAGCAACTGTCCCGCGCGTGACACTTCACCACCGTCGATCTTGAAGGCCGGGTCGGCACCGCCCAGTGCCTTCTTGATCATGTCGACGCCCAGGGTGGCGTCGGCGAAGTAGCGCATGTACTGGCCCACATCTGGAACATGCGCCTGGACGCGATCGGAAGCTACTCGTACGCGAGCAGCAGCGATTCGATCTCGCGCAGCGTCGCCACGTCGCTCACGTCAGAAGCGCCCTGTCAGCGTCGGGTCACGAGCCGCACCGCGTTCACTGCCTGGTCGGATGGGGACTAGGATGTCGCGATGAAAACCCTGGTGCTGGTCGTCGGTGTCGTGGCCATGTTGATAGGCCTGCTGTGGGTAGGCCAGGGGCTGGGCTACATCCACTGGCCCGCCTCGAGCTTCATGATCGCCCAGCGCCCGTGGGCCGTTCGAGGCGGGGGGCTCGCGGCGATCGGGGTCGTCCTGATCCTGCTGTCACGGCGGCGCTAGTGGTACCGAGCGCCAGACGGCAATTGCCGCGTCGTATCTCCCTTCCGCCGACGAGCAGCCGCCTGAGCGTGTTGTCGCTGCAGACTGCGGCGAAGGCGAATGGCGTCAGATCGCCGCAACCTCACTCGGTGAGCCCCGCGATCCGCGACCGGATCTCGTCGCGGGTCGTGCGGAAGCGCGCGAGCATCTGATCGCGCGATAGCGAGGTGTCCTTGCTCGCCGGGTCCGCGATCGGCCAGTGAAGACGCTCGACATGCCCGAGGAAAACCGGACAAACCTCTTCCGCGCACAGCGTGATTACAATGGCCACGCTACCCGGGTCAATCGTGTCGACCGATTTGGACCGTTGGCCGGCGAGGTCGATGCCCACCTCGCGCATGACCTCGATCGCGTACGGGTTCACACTCGCTGGTTCGCTCCCCGCGCTTTGAATCCGACGCGAGCCGCCGAAGTGTGCGCGCCCCAGACCTTCAGCCATCTGGCTGCGCGCCGAGTTCGCGACGCAGAGGAACAGGATGCTCTTGCTTTGCGACATGCAGATATCGTGATATATGCATGCCGTGCTCACCAGCGCAACCGACCTCGACGATGTCCGACCCCTTACCCGGCTCTTTCGAGCGCTTGGCGATGAGACCCGGGTCCGCATCATCGCGCTGCTCGTTCATGGAGAGCTGTGCGTGTGCCACGTCGAATCGGCGCTGGGGCTTAGCCAGCCTAACTGCTCCCGCCAGCTCGGGATCCTGAAGTCTGCCGGCGTGGTCGACAGCCGCCGCGACGGGACCTGGGTCTACTACCGGATCACCGACCAGGAGACCGAGTCTGTGAAGAACGTGCTCGACGTGCTCGCCAAGACGTTCGGCACCGAGCGCGCCCTTCGCGCCGACCACGCGCGCCTCAAGAAAAACTGCGGCCCGGACGCGTGCAAATGACCGCACCCAGCGCCCTGCGCAGGCTTTCGTTTCTAGACCGGTACTTGACGGTCTGGATCTTCGCCGCGATGGCTATCGGTGTGGCGCTCGGGAATCTCGTGCCCGCCCTGCCGCATGCATTGGACCGGCTCAGTGTCGGAACCACATCGATCCCGATCGCGGTCGGCCTGATCCTTATGATGTATCCGCCGTTCACGAAGGTCCGCTACGAGGAGCTGGGCAAGATCTTCCGCGTGAAGCGGTTGCTGTTGCTGTCGCTCGTCCAGAACTGGGTGATCGGCCCGGTGCTCATGTTCGTGCTTGCGGTCGTGTTTCTTCCCGACCGGCCCGACTACATGATCGGACTGATCGTCATCGGACTTGCACGCTGCATCGCGATGGTAATCGTCTGGAACGACCTCGCGAAGGGCGATACTGACTACTGCGCCGGCCTTGTCGCCTTCAACTCGATCTTTCAGGTCCTGTTCTTCCCGCTGTACGCGTACGTATTCGCAACCCTGCTGCCGCGTTGGCTCGGTCTCCACGGCGTGGCGGTCGATATCTCGATGCTCGAGATCGCGAAGAGCGTCGGCATCTTCCTCGGGATCCCGTTCGCCGCGGGCTTCGTGACGCGCCAGCTGCTCGTGCGCGCCAAGGGTGACGATTGGTACCGGACGAGCTTCGTGCCGCGGATTGGCCCGCTGACACTCGTCGCGCTGTTGTTCACGATCGTGGTCATGTTTTCGCTCAAGGGCGATTCGATCGTTCAGCTGCCGCTCGACGTGCTGCGCATCGCGGTGCCGCTGCTCATCTACTTCGTCGTGATGTTCGTGGCCTCGTTCGTTCTCAGCAAGCGCGCCGGCGCGGACTACGAGCAGACAGCAACGCTGTCATTCACCGCGGCGTCGAACAACTTCGAGCTGGCGATCGCGGTCGCTGTCGCGACGTTCGGCATCCACAGCGGCGTCGCGTTCGCCGCTGTGATCGGGCCGCTCGTCGAGGTTCCCGTGATGCTCGGACTCGTCCACGTGTCGCTGTGGGCACGTCGTCGCTATTTTTCCAACTCGCCGCTAATACCGGAGGTCCGTTGAGCGCAGCCCGGGTCCTGTTCGCTTGCAGCCACAACGCGGGGCGGTCGCGGATAGCTAGCGCATTTTTTGCGCAGCTCGCCGAACCGGAGCAGGCACGGAGCGTATTAGCGGATGGCGACCGGCTCACCGGCTGGATGTTCCAGATCGCCCGGAGCGCGATTGCCGAGCGCGGCCGCGATCGCATGCGTCATCCAATCGTCGCAGAACCAACTGCGGAACCTGTCGCGGTGGTCGACGATACAGAAGCGGGTGCGACGCATGCGCTCTCGAAGTGCCTCACGATCTTTGTGGCCCGTCTCCCTTCGCCCTATCGCGAGGCGATCACGCTCGTCGAACTTGACGGGACGTCTCGCGCCCAACGAGGGCCGGCGCAGTTACGACAGAGGCTCGAGGAATGCTGCGAGATCGCGGTCGACGCACGGTGGGGGCGTCATAGACTTCACGCCACGCCCTACGGCGTGCTGCCCTTCGCCGGGATTTGAGACCCGGGCGAGTGACCTGCCCACCGCGACCGGAGTAGTTCCTGATGATGACGCCAGCTGATTCGATCGACGCCGACCTGCCGGAGCATGGTCCGGTTTCGACGTTCGCCACGTTCGCGACAGCTCCGAGTCCACACCCGCCACGCATCCTGATCCTGTACGGCTCGCTGCGCGCGAAAAGCTTCAGCCGGTACCTGGCCGAGGAATGCGCGCGCGTGCTTACCGCGTTCGGCGCAGAGGTCAGGATCTACAACCCGAACGAGCTGCCGGTCTTTGACCGCGCGTCGTTCGAGCTTCCGAAGGTGCGCGAGCTACGCGATCTCAGCGTGTGGTCCGAGGCGCACGTCTGGATCTCACCCGAGCAACACGGCGCGATGACCGCGGCGTTCAAGAACCAGATCGACTGGATCCCATTGACCGATGGCGCCACGCGGCCGACGCAGGGCCGGACGCTCGCCGTGCTGCAGGTGTCGGGCGGAAGCCAGTCGTTCAACGCTGTCAACCAGATGCGCGTGCTCGGCCGCTGGATGCGCATGTTCACGATCCCGAACCAGTCGTCCGTGCCGAAGGCGTTCGAAGAGTTCGACGCCGACGGTCGTATGAAGCCGTCGGCCTATCGGGATCGGGTCGTCGACGTCATGGAGGAGCTATTCCGCTTCACGTTGTTGCTACGCGACAACATGGGCGTGCTGAACACGCGCTACAGCGAGCAGAAGGAACGGCGCCAGCTTGGCGCGCTCAAGCCCGCGCTCGGCGTCGGCGGCAAGGAGTAAAAACGCGCAACATGACCCTTCGTGGTCTTTGACTTCCGGCGTCGCCATCCACGGACGAACGCTGACACGCGATCCGCGATCGCGACAAATCTCGAGCCGCTCCGCTGGCACAGTGCTCTGGGTGGGTCCATGGCGTCCCTCACCGACAAAGATCCTGACATCAGTGTCGTGGTTCCGCCTGTTCGCGTCGATCGCGGCTTTCCTCCGCGGCCACGGACGTGCCGCGACATCAGTGGTGTGGAGGACGATTACATGTTCCACCGAATGATCATGCTCGTGTTGTTACTTGCCGCGGCATGCGACACCTCACCGAAAGCGGCGGCGACCTCGCTCGCGGGACCGACTGCATGCGAAGGGATGACGTGTGATCAGCGACAATTAGATTTGCCGGTCGACGACAACTAGATTTGCCGGTTCGTCGACGAGCGGACAGCCACGGTGATGGCAAAAAGCTTGACCCTTC
>JAYVLQ010000074.1:0-9443 GCA_043759355.1 Kofleriaceae bacterium | reverse complement strand
GAGGATGTCACGGTGGCCACCGAGGCCGTCATGGTCAGCACGCTGTTCCAGCAGATCGCGAACTTTGGCCACCAGCGCCCCCGACCTCGCACCTACGAGGGGATCGACGCGAATGTCCACGGCGGCGAAGGCTACTTGTCCTTCCTCGCTGGCCACGTCGCGACGACGACCGCCGTGCTCACCGTAGCCGCGTACACGATCAGGCAGCGCTACGGCGAGCGCGTGTGGCCGTGGGTCGTGACGGGGCTGGTCGCAGCGAGCGTCGGCACCGAGCGGTTGCTCGGGGGCTATCACTTCCCGACCGACGTGGCGCTAGGCGCGGCACTCGGGCTCGGCGTGGGGCTCGCGGTGCCGTGGCTCCATGCACGTCATCACGAGGTGCAGATCGGCGTGACCCCCACCGAGGGTGGCTACGGGCTCGCGCTGCTTGGGAGCTTCTGAGGCGCCGATCGTGGGACCGCCGCAGCGGAGCGACTACTGACCCTGCAGGCAGCCGAGCGGGGCGCCCGATATGCGCTGGGCATCGAACGTGTTGCCCGCTCGCACCCGCTCGAAGTGGAACTCGAGGCCATCGACGGCCGCGACGCTGGTCATGTTCGCGAGCATGCATAGCTCTTGGAGGTGTCGCGCACGGCGGCGCCGCCGGATCCTCAGCTCGAAGAGCGGACCAGTACGGTTCAAGTGCCGACGGTGGAGCGAGCGCACGCAAGCTCGATCCGGTGATCGGCCGTTACGCCGAGATCCGGCGCACGCTGCAAATCCTCGGTCGGCGCTGACGGGCTCGCCCGTTCGACGAGCTCGACCGTGTATGTGCGCAGGGTGTCGAGGGACATGCACGCGGGCTGCTACGGAGATCGACGAGTGTCACGTAGGTGATGGTCCCCGCGACAGCGGGGACCATCGTCGCCCCGATCCCGTTCGCGAGGTCCTGGAAGCCCACCATCACGGAGCCCGGGGTCGCGCTCGGAAACACGACGTCGAGCCCGACGTTGCTCGTCTTCCAGGCCGTGCCGCTCCATGCGAACGGCATGTCGTGCGTCCCGGCGACGGCCACGGGCGCCGGTGCTCCCTCGACGTGGACGGAGATGATCGCCTTGCTCGGGTCGTACGCAGGCGCGCCCACGCTCGCGAAGAACGGCGCGACGCGATCCACGCCATCATCCGGTACGAGCTCGGTCTTCCCGTCGCGAGCAACGCGTCGCCGATGATCATGATGCCCGGCATCTGATAGAGGCCGATGCCGCTCGCGCACTGCGACATCGCGGTCGGCGGCACGACATCGATCTGGGTCGACGCGCCGGCACCGATCACCGGGCTGCGGCCGGCGTTGACTCAGCGTTTCGAGGTCAGCGCGGCCGAGGCATGCGTCACATCGGGGAGCGTGAGCTCCGCGATCGCGTCCTGGAACTGGACCCGCGTCAGCATGATCTTTTCTTCGTAGTCGACGAGCTGGATCGTGGCCTTCTGCACGCGCTCCGAGATGTCCTTCATCTTGTCCTTGAGGTGACTCATCAGGTCGTTGCCGGTCTTGACCGCCTGGAGCGTGAAGATCTGGTTGTGGAGCTCGTCCATGCGCTCGCGATACTCGGCGAGCCGGCGATGCACGCTGGTCTGCGCCTCGCTGAGATCGATCAGCTGCTTGTGGGCACCGAGCACCTTCTCGAGCTGGGCCTTGAGCTCCGGCGTCCCGACCGCGGACTGCACGTAGATCTTCATCATGTCCATCGTGACGTCGGCGTTGAGATCGAGGGTGCGCTCCATCGGCGTCGCCTCGCTGATCTCGACCTCCCTGGTCTCGCCCGCCTTGAGGTCGACCTCGAACAGATGGGCATCGCCGACCCGCTCGAACGCGGGAGGGGCCTCGAGCAGCTTCCAGCCCTTGTTCACGGTGTGCCGGATGTAGACCTTCGCGACCTGCGGCAAGCGGTTCGTGAGCGTGAGCTTCTCGTGGCGGATGTGCTGGACCTCCGCGGTCAAGACGCCGCGCTGGAGCGTGACGAGCCGCGAGAGCTTGTTGTCCTCGCTCGCGTTGCGCTCGACCACGATCTGGCGATCGAGCGCGTACGGCACCACGGCGGACGCCTTCGGAGGGATGGGCTCGGTCAAGCCTTCGCCGATGAAGCGCTCGTTGCCGTACACGGTCACGGGCCCGGTCTCGAGCGTCGAGTCGGTGGGATTGCGGAACCGGACCGCACGGAACGCGAAGTGCTCGTTGCCGCGCTCGCTCTCGGCGTCGTAGAGGTAGACGACCTCACCATCGGTGTGGGCGCGCACCATCGAGACCATCGCCGAGGAGCCCTTCTCCACGGTCATCGGCATCGGATTCGCGAAGTGGCTCTCGCCCACCGGCTGGGCGGTCAGGTCGTCCTTGCCGCCGTTGCCCTTCGCGGTGTCGGCCTCGGCCGGGGGCGCAGCTTGCGCGACGAGGCGAACGCGCTCGGCGTTGCCCGCATCGATGTGCGTCACGATCTTGATGCGTGCCGGTGCGACGCCCGAATCGATCAGCTGGTTGCGCACGATGTTCGCGCGGTCGTTCGCTCGACGCTGGGCATCAGCCTTGTTCGCATCCGCGAAGCCTTCGATCACGATCGTCTTGTCGGAGTGAACGAGCCCTTGCGAGATCGATCTCATCTTCTGATCGCCGGTCGCGATCCGCTGATCGCGCTGTGCTTCCTGCTGCGGCGCCGCCTGCGAGGCGGATGGGCGCGGGGCACTCTTCTTGGCCGCGTGGTACGACCGGCCGCCGGCGGTGGGGGCCGCCGGCGGTGGGGCGGACGCGACCTCCGCTTGGCCGTCGTAGTCATCTTGCACCGCGACGCGCGCGGCCTTCGCATCCTCCGGATGGCCTGCGGGGCGACGGATCTCGTCGTCACCGAGCTCGGCGAGCAGTGGCTCGGCGTTCGGATCGGAGGGCTTCGCTCCACCGTACGGCGAGATGCCGGTCGGCGGCGCGACCGCGAACTTCTCGTCGGTGTGTAGCGTCTCGCGCTGGACCTGGCGCACGCTCCACAGGTCGTACTTGAACGAGAGTGCCGAGCTCGATCCGACGCCGACCATCACCTTGTTCCAGTCTTCGCCGGAGGTGTTATCGACGATCGCCCAGCCCTCGAGCATCACGTCCTTGTCGCCGACCGCGACGCGGTAGCTCGGCTTCCACGACGGCGACTCGGTGACGTAGGTCAGCACGACCTCGGCCTTGCCGTTCTTGATCGCCTCCGGGGGTAGCTCGAGCCGCATCGTGAGGTTGGCGGTGTTGCCTTCTTGCTGGCGTGGGATCGAGACCGGCAGCGCCTTGCCGCTGATCGCATCGACCACCGTGAGCGACTTCAAGAAGTCATCGACGCGGTCGCGCGGCACGCTCACGGTGAGCATGCCATTCGTGACGGTCGCGCGGCGCTCGTAGAACGCGACGCCATTGCGATAGACGACGACTCGCCCCAGCGCGACGTCGGTGTTGACGAACGTCGCGTGTTTCGGAGCGCACGCGGTGCAGGCCGCGGCCATCAGCAAGCTAGCCAGGACTTTCTTCATGAGACCCCCAGAAACGCATGGCCGTGGCCGCGGATCTTATTTTGTGCGCCGCTGCTCGAGCTCCTCGAGGGTCCTGGGCCAGTCCTCCTTGAGCAGCCGCGAGAGAGAGCGATCGGCGCGCAGGCGGCCCTCGGTCTGGCAGGTCGGGCAGTAGTTCGCCTCGTTGTCGGCGTAGACGATGTGCTGCACCTTGGTGCCGCAGCGCGGACCCGGGATTCGGATCGCCTCCATGCGCGAAGATGGCGGTGGCGTGTTCGTTGCCGAGCTTTGTGGAACCTCGAACCGACGTTCATCCACTGCGAGACCGGCGACGAGCTCGATGAGAGGGTCGATATGGGTTCTGGGCGGCGAACAAAGCGTGGGCTTCGCGGCTCACGGCGAGGGAGGCGTGAGTTCGCGGCGGCTGTAGTCGGTGCCCAAGTTCATCGCGTAAGGACGCGACACACCGGCTACCTCCTGGCCCAGCTTGGCTCCTTCGCCATCGATGAACGTGCGGTTGAGCATGGTCTCGGAGATCATCCATCCTCGACCGACGAGCTCGGCTTGCGCGGACAAGATCGCCGTCTGCACTCGCACGTAGTCAAACCCAGCATTCGCGAGCGGCCCGTCGCTATCGACCTCCGCGCGATAGCGGTCCACGTCGCGCTTCTCGAAGTCGCACATCGTTGGATAGATCTCGGTGCCGCGGCTCGTGATGCGCAGCAGCTTGAAGCCGTGCTCGCGCAAAATCGGCGCGATCTCCGCGGCGCGCACACGGTAGAACGCCTGGGGAAGCTGAAGGCTGACCTCGGCGAACGCCAGCAGACGCCTGACGGCTTCCTGCAACGGCTCGGCCTTGAGCGCGTCGCTGTAGCGCGCGATCGTCGTGGCGCTGGCGTTCATCGTGGCGAGGGCCGCGCCGAATGCCATCCGAGCGCTGCCTGGATGGGCTAACAGGAAATCCCCCATCACGCGCGCGGCGTATTGTCCGAAGCTACGGATCGATTGCAGGCTGCCGGCGCGGTTCTTGTTGAAAAGCGTCCGAAGCGCGATGCCCGTCTCGACCTCGAATAACTCACGCACTGCCGGCACCAACCCGGTCGCGGCTTCGTCCACGGCGCCGGATGCGGCAAACGTCATACGCAGACCGGAGTCGTCGACGAACATGTCGAAGCCAACGATCTTCGAGTTGGCGCGCGTTGGATTGGGTGGCGTGTTGCGCTCGACGAACGCGGCCCACGGTCGCCCACTCACGTTCATGTCGACGGCGTACTGCTCGTAGGAGCGGAGGACGCGGTCGAACAGCGGCCGCAGCGCTGCTTCGGCGCGGTCGAGCGCCAGCGCCTTGACCGTGCGCGTCGGCTGCGCTTCCTTGAGTGCGCGCAGCTCGATGACCTTGGTAGCGACTTCGGCGGCGAACTCGCGCGTGCCCGAACGCGCACGTCCCTTGCTGAGCTGAAACGCTCCCGATTTGATGTCGCCTACGTGGTGACCATCGGCAAGTACCTCGAGCACGGCGGTCTTCATGAGCTCGGCGCCACGGATGTTGGCGGCCCCACCGATGTGGAGGAGCATCTCGGCGGCGGCGTCGATCAACGCGACTGGGTTCGCCTTGTTCTGCCCGGCGATGTCGTCCGCAGTGCCGCCCATCGTCTCGAACATCGAGACCGCACGCGGATTGGTAGGATTGGTATTATTCGAGCTTACAAGCCCAACCCCACCGGTGACCTTCGCCGCGATGTCCGAGCCGATATCGCCGAACATGTTGGTCGTCACCACCACGTCGAACCGCTCGGGAGTCGCCGCGATGGCGGCCAGACCATCATCGATGATCATGAAGTTTGCATCGATCGCGCGGTCACCGAGGGTGTCGCGGGTATATTCACGCGCGATCTTGAGGAACGACTCCTTGAAAAGGCCGCCGGTGATCTTGAGGATGTTGGGCTTCTCCAGGGCGGTCACCTTCTTGCGACCATCGCGCAGAGCTGCTTCGAAGGCAGCGCGGCAGATGAGCTCGCACCCTTCCGGGGTTTGGTGCCGAAGCGCCTGCGGGTAGTTGCGCGCCAGACGGTGCTCGATCGAGGCGTACAGGTCCTCGACGTTCTCGCGGACAAACAGGATGTCTGCGCCAGGCATGCCAGGAGCGATGGGATCGAGAGTCACGCACCGTCGGATGTTGGCGTACTGCTCGAACGCCTTGCGGATCGTGACATTGCGGCTGGGCTCGTCACCTTCATCGAGCGTCCGCAGCGCACCCTTGAGGACGGCGTCCGCCTTGCTTGCATCGCGCAGAGTCTGGCGCTCCAGCCGGGTGACCAGGTCCTTGGCCGCTCGCAGCGTTGCCGGCGCGAGCGTGGCAAGAAACTTCTTGTAGAAGTCGTTCACGTTTCCAGCGGCGCGCGCCCGTTCCTTGGCCTGGGTCTCGAGCTCGTCACCAACCTCGATCGCGGCGCGGGCCCCGAATTGGGCAGCGTACGCGTCGGGTGCGTGCTGCTGCAGCAAGGCCATCAGGTCCTTTGCGTCTGGATAACCGAGCGTCCCGTCGATATAGGCGAAGCTCAGTCCTGTCGCTGCCAACACCGTCTGGGCAGCGGCGATGCATTCGGGGCCAATGCCTTGCCCCTTGATGACGAGAATCGTGGTGACGTTGGTCGAGGGCGCCTGTTTCATACGATGGATCCTTCTTCGCGCGTGTTGGACGAGGCATCCGGCCTTGCGGCGCGACGCTACCTCGTTCGGCATCGAAAACCGGCGCTCGCTCGATGTCGGTGAGTCAAAACAGGCGCGTGAGTGAAAGAAAGCGGTGTTTTGGGAAGTCGACCCATGGCTGGTGGCTTCGTGGGCGCTTGACGGCGAGAAAGTCGACGCCCAACTGCGCGATGAAGGTCAGCCCGAACGAGGCCGCGACCTTGTAAGCCGAGATATGGGGCGAACGATAAGCCGCCCGCCGTGACAGAGCTATCGAGGTTGACGTTCTTGACGTGCATGTACATCGCCTCGACGCCGGCGTGAAGACCGCTGAAGTGACGGAGCAGGTAGTAGTTGAATTGACCGCCCGCTTCATAGGCGTGATCGACAACGGTCAGGGCTTCACGACTGCTCGATGTTCACGAACCGGAGCCGGAGCCCCGACCCGGCGTTTGGTCGTCGCACTTCGCGATGGCGTCGACGGTCTGCGCTGCGAGCAGGCAGTCGACGTTTTTGATGTCCTCGGGGGTTGGGTTGTCTGCGTGCCAGACGGTCGCACACTGCTCGAGTGCTGCGGCTCGTCGCTTCGCCGCATCGGGCTGGCGCGGACCGCTCGACGAAACGGCCATGACCGAAATCACATGATCGGTGAGCTTCTCGCAATCGATCTTGTTTGGGGTCGGCGCAGTAGAAGGCTTCGCACCGCCGCAGCTAGCGGCGAGAGCTACGATGACGAGCTTGCTGGGATTCATCAGATCTGCGAGTAGCACGCACGTTCGATGGTTCACAATAAGGTCAGCCGCGACTGCGAGTCGGGGCACGGGCGCAGCCGATCGAGATAGCTTTCGGAAGTCTGCTCGCGCTCGATCGCGGACTCTCGCATGACGTGGCGGCGCTCGAAGACAGTGCGTTCGTTGTCTCCGTCGCCCTGGCTCCGTAACCACGTGCTCCTCCGTCCGTGCGCGCGAGGTCGCTGATCGCAGGTCCTTCCACGACGCGTCCGCGAGGATCGAACCTCGAGCCATGGCAAGGGCAGTCCCAGGTGCGCTCCGCTCGGTTCCACCGGACGCGCCCTCCGAGGTGCGGGCACGCCGCCGAACACTCGTGATGCACGCCCGCGTCGTCGACATACGTCGCGATCATGTTCAGGCCGCGGCGAACTACCGCGCCCTGACCACGTTCGATCTGATCAGCGGACTCGACGTCGCCGCGCTTGAGCCAGTCGGCGTACTGGATCGCGACGTTCGCGTTCTCGCGCACCAGCTCCGTCACCGAGCGCAACGTGCGTCGCGTCGGAGCGTAGAGCGCCGCCCAGGGATTGTCGCGGTTCTGGATCAGGTCGGTCAGCAGGATTCCGGCGATCGTGCCGCCTGTGATGCCGTGTCCGGAGTCTCCGGTGGCGATATAGACGTTGTCGGCATCCAGTGGATTCTTGCCAATGAACGCGAGCCCGTCGACCGGTTCGAGGACCTGGCCCGACCACGTATACTGCACGGCACCCATCATCGGAAATCGTGGACGCGCCCAGTTGCGCAGCGCCTCCCAGCGCCGCTCCGGCTGATCATCCTGTCCCGTCTTGTGATCCTCGCCGCCGACAACGAGCATGTCGAACCGTTCGCAAGGCTGGACGCGAACATAGTGATAGGGATCGAGCGTGTCGGAATAGAGCCCTTCTTTCACCGTGCCCGACGGGATGGGCGCGGCGATCACATATGTCCGGTAGGCCGACTGCTTGCCGTGAATAACTGCGAGATCGTTGACCGGCGCATTGGTCGCGACGATGACGGCCGTGGCCGTGACGATCGGTCCGTTTGCGGTCTGCACGCGAGCCATCTCGCCACCGGTGATCGTGTCCGCGTGAGTCGCGCCGTAGATCTGTCCGCCGTCACGCACGATCGCCCGGACGAGCCCTGCGAGGTACTTCAACGGGTGGAACTGCGCCTGACGCGCGAATCGCAAGCTCGCGCCGGTCTCGAACGGGAGGGGGGCGCGCTCGACGAGCTCGACCGCCAATCCAGCCCGCGCAGCAGCTGAATATTCCTGTAGGAGCGCTTCGCGATCGTTTCCCAGCGGCGCGAACAAAAACTCGTCGACTCGCCGAAAGTCGCAGGCGATCGACTCGCGGTCGCAGATCGCTTCGATCCGGTCGATCGCGGCGGCGTGGCTCTCGGCGGCCAACCGCGCGCCGAGCCGGCCGTGCAGCTGCTCGAGGCTATGAAAGCCCTCGTCGAGCGCCGCGGAGAGATGGGCGGTCGTGCGCCCGGTCTGGCCACCGCCCGGTGGCTTGTCATCGACGACGACCACGGAACGCCCCTCGCGGACCAGCAAGTAGGCCGCGGTGAGACCGGAGATTCCTGCGCCCACGATGCAGACATCGGCGGTCACATCCGCTTCGAGCCTCGCACGCTCGTCCAGCGCGCAATCCGCGCTCCACAGCGAGGTCGTATCGCCGTCCGAGTTGTTGGTGACCATGGCGGTCACAGCGGCGGCAACGCCGTCGGGTGGGCGATGACGCGCGGCTCGCGAGCGTTCGCGCGCGGCTCGAGCCGCTCCTGCTCGGGCGTGAGGTCGACACCAACATGGTGAGTCCCGATCATCTTCCACCCCAGGGCACCACCGATCATCGTGAGTGTTGTTCCGAGGAGGGCCAAGAGCACCGATGCACCGACGGTTGGCGCGACAGCGCCCCACTTGTGCCACTGGAGCACGGCATCGATCGCGAAGATGACGAGCGCACCGACTTGCAACAGCATGTGGAACATCCCCGTGGTCTTCGCGGGGCTTCCCGTCGGGACCCCGAACGCCCAATCGATGAAGCCCGGCACGGCCGCGACGAACGCAGTTCCGACACCGGCGATGTTGGCCACAACGGCAACATGGAACCAGAATGGGTTCCCGGTGGTCCAGTACGCAATATAGCTTACGAGTGTCGCGGTGTAGAACGCGATGGGAAACGCGACCAGCATCGGATGGAGTGGGTGTCCCCCGATTTTCGCCTTGCTGTACATGATGACTCATCATGCATTCGCCATTCCGGAGACGGTGCGATAGCGCGGTCACGACCTCGTGGATTGCCAGCATTCGGCGCACATCGGGAGTTGGTTCCGAGCTGTTCCTTTGTCATGCCGGCGCCGGTCTCGATGATCGCGCTTCGGCCGCATCGTCTTGATCTCGTCGCTCGGCGCGACCGGGGTCTCGGGTCAGGCGAATTACTGCGCGAGCAAGGCGGGCCTGCTCGGGCTCTC
>JAYVLQ010000073.1:0-9077 GCA_043759355.1 Kofleriaceae bacterium | reverse complement strand
GAGAGCCCGAGCAGGCCCGCCTTGCTCGCGCAGTAATTCGCCTGACCCGAGACCCCGGTCGCGCCGAGCGACGAGATCAAGACGATGCGGCCGAAGCGCTGCGCGAGGAAGGTCGGCAGGAACTGACGCACGACATAGAACGAGCCCGACAGGTTGGTCTCGAGGACGGAGGACCACTCCTCGTCGGACATCGAGACCACGAGGTTGTTGTGGTTGATGCCGGCGTTCGCCACGATGACATCGATGCCATCGAGCTCCTCGAGCACGCGATCACCCACGGCCTCGACATCGGCAGAGCGCCGGACATCGAGCTGGTACGCGCGATAGCGCCCCTCCGGACGGACCTCGGTACACGCGCGCGAGACCGCTTTCGCGGCCGCCTCGTTGCGTGCATAGGTAAAGGCGACGTCATGGCCGCGGCGCGCAGCCTCGACGCAGATCGCCGCGCCGATCCCCCGGCTACCTCCGGTGACGAAGAACCTCATGCACCCTCGAACGCACGCAGGATGCTGACGCAGTTGATGCCGCCGAACCCGAACGAGTTCTTCATCAGGATCTTCACCTGCCAATCCACCGGTTCGGTCCCGCGACAGATATCGAGATCGACCTCGGGATCGAGCTCGTCGATATTGATCGATGGATGCAGCTTGCCGGCGCGCATCTGCAGCACGGCGGCGATCGTCTCCACGGTCGGCGCCGCCCAGCAGGTGTGCCCGAGCATCGACTTCGTCGCGTTGAGCTTGAGCTTGTACGCGTGCGCGCCGAACACCTTCTTGATCGAGGCCAGCTCGGTCAGGTCGCCGAGCGGCGTCGAGGTCGCGTGCGCGTTGATGTAGTCGATCTGGTCCGGCGCGAGGCCGCACTTGTCGAGCAACTTCTGCATCACCCTCGCCTGACCGTCCGCCGATGGTTGGGGCAGGTGGTTCGCATCGGAGCCGGCCTCCACGCCGAGCACCTCGGCGTAGATCCGCGCGCCGCGCTTCTTCGCGGAGGTCAGCGTCTCGAGCACGAGCGTGCCGCCGCCGTGCGCGGGCACGAAGCCCTCGCGCTTGGTGTCGTAGGGTCGGCTCGCCCGCTGCGGGTCATTGTTGAAGCTCTGGAACGTGATCGCGCCCATCAGTGCCATCGCGTGCAGCTCCACCGGTGAGAAATCGAGCACCGCACCGACGACGATCGCGACCTCGACATCGTGATAGCGGAGCTCGTCCACCGCGCAGCGCAACGCCGTGTTGCCGCTCGCACACGCCGCGCCGACCGTGTAGATCGGTCCGCGAATCCCGAGCGCGTCGGAGATCGAGCCGGCGTGGTCGGTATCGAGGCCGGTCAGCGCGAGCAGCGAGTCCATGAAGTCGGGCTCGTCGGCGTAGGTCAGCCGGTTCTCGTACTGGTAGTTGAAGTTGATGTTGTGGCCCGCCACGATCGCGGCGACGCGGTCGTTATCGACCGGCGCGCCGAACAGGCCCGCATCGCGATACCCCTCGAGCGCGAGCAGGATGGTCAGCTTCGTGGTCCACGGCGCGCCGCGGATCAGCTTGCGGGCGCGTTTGAACACGTCGAACGGGACCACGCCCTCGAGCCGCTGCAGCGCGGCGGTGGTGTCATAGGTCGATAGATCCGCACCGACCTTCGAGTAGCAGCGCGACGTATCGATGGTCTTCCAGTTCGACAGCGCACTGGTGCCGGACAGGAGTCCAGAGAGAAAACCCTCGAGCGTGTCGCCGAGCGGTGTGTTGATCGCCATGCCGGTGATGACGATGCGTTCAGGCGTCGACAAAGTAGACCTCCATGATCGCGGCGCAGCAGATGCTGTCGCCGACGAAGAGCTGACCGATGGCCGTGCCCGTATAGGCGTCGACCGAGAGCGTGCGCGCGAGCATCACGAGCTCGTCACCGGGTCGCACTGGCGCGAGAAACGCGGCGTGATGGATCTTGAGGCCGCGCACGGCAGGCGGAAGGTCATCGGGACGAACCTCGATGCGACCGCGCGCGCCGAGCGCGAACAGGCACAAGCCGAGTTGCCCGAGCGATTCGATCTGGAGGACGCCGGGATAGATCGGCGTGCTGGGGAAGTGGCCGACGAACACCGGATCCGCCGGGTCGAGCCGGCGCGTGCCGACGATCGTTCCCGCATCGAGATCCACGTGCGTCACGCGATCGACGAACAGGAATGGATCGCGATGTTCGAGCAGGCGCTCGATCTGCGGCCGGCCGAGAACGACGTTGGGACCATTCTCGAACAGCCGGTGTTTGCGCGCCGCTCGGGCGCGGCGCTCGATCTCGTCAGCTAGCATCTCGGAGCTCCTTCGCGATGGCAACGACGTGGTCATGCCAGTCGATCGCGACATCGGTCTTGTGGCGCGTTCCCGGCATCCAGCCGCGCCCGAACAGGTTGTAGAGGACCGCCTTCGGGCCGACCTCGACGAACGTCGGGGTGCCGATGCGTGCGGCGAGCGCATCGATGCTCGCGTGCCAGCGCACCGGCCGCGAGACGTGCGCGGTCAGGCACATGCGAATCACATCCGGTGGCGGGGCATCGAGCACGGTGGCCCATACGTTCGGCACGTACGGCAACCGCGGCACGCGAAACGGCAGCTCGCGCAGCAGCTCGGCGAAGCGTGCGCCGGTCTCGTAGAACACGGGCGCATGCATCGGGATGCGCGGCTCGATCGTGTGGGCCTCGAAGTACGCCTCGCTCTCGAGCGCGGCGAGCAGCAGCTGCACCGCCTCGCGCTCGCCCGAGAGCACCTGCTGGCGCGGTGAGTTGTACAGGCCGATCGCGACGCGCGACGCGAGCCCGAGCTGCGCGATCATCGCCTCGATGACCTCTGCCTCGAGCGGAAACACCGAGACCATCAGGCCGCCCTCGTAGCGGTCGTACAGCTCACCGCGTGCGTCGACGAGGCGCAGCGCTTGCGCGAAGGTCAGCGCACCGATGTGCACGAGGTGGTTGTACTCGCCGAGTGACAGGCCGATCGACCACGTCGCCTCGACGCCTGCTGCGCGGAGTGCGGCGGCATGCAAATGATTCGCGAGTAACACGCCGATCTGGACGTCACGGTTGCGCGCGAGCATCGCGAGGTTATCGGCGCGGTAGTGCGTCGCCAGATCGCGCCCGAGGACATCCGACGCTTCGCTCACGATCGCCGCGAGCTGTGCGTCGGATCGCGTCAGCTTCTCGATCATCTCCGGGTAGCGCGAGCTCTGGCCCGGAAACATCAGGACGACGCTCACAGGCCGAGGTCCGCACGCCGCGCGTAGACCGACGAGATGCCATCGGCGAACGTATTGCCGCGGTCGACCATGACGACCTGGCCCGTCATCGCGTCGAACATGCCCGTGCACAGCGCGTACGCTGCGTTCGCGACCTCCTCGACCGTCATGAACCAGTCATCGCGCACGTAGCGCCGGAGAAAGCCGTAGAACTCGTTGCCGAACGTATCGGTGAACGCATCGGTCTTGATCGCGCGCGATCGGATCACATTGATCCGCACGCCTTCGTCACGCAGGCGATACGCGAGGTAACGCACGAATGTCTCGGCGGCAGCCTTGCCGGAGGCGACGAAGTCGTACGCCGGCGTGAACCGATCCGGTCCATCCGACGACATCAAGATCACGTAGCGCGGGTACATGCCGACGTGTCGCTTCGCCGCGAGCGTGTACTCGACCGTCGGCCACGCGGAGGCGCGCATGCTCTTGAGGAAGGCGCGCTCGGTCAGATCATCGAGCGACTGCACGGTCACCGCCGCGGACGCGTTCGAGATCAGGACGTCGATTCGACCAAAGTCGTGCTCTATCGTCTCGAACAACGCGGCCGTGTCGTCGCTGTGCGAGATGTCGGCCTCGATGAAGCGCGGCATCGGTGCCTCGAGCGCACGAAACTGGTCCGCGATCACCGCCTCGTCGGCCGAGCCCCACTTGTACGTGAGCACCAGCTGAGCCTTCTCGCGGGCGAACGCGAGCGCGGTCCCGAGACCGATTCCCTTGGTCCCTCCAGTGACGAGGACGACGCGTGGTGGCATGACCACCGGGTAGAGTCACGAACCCGCGCGACGTGACCGTAAAAACTACGGGGCGCGCTGCAGGTCGTAGAGCCGGCTGTAATTCTCGAACAAGCCTGCGCCGCGATCGATCGTGATCACCTGGCCTCCGACCCCGTCCATGAGGCCGCTACACAGCCCGTAGACACCCTCGGCGACCTGGTCCGGCGTGGTGAACATATCGGGTGAGTGCTTCTCGACAAACGGCTCGAACTCGGGACCGAACGTGGCGTGCAGCGACTCGGTGCTCGAGAACCGCGTGCGCACGACGTTGACTCGCGTACCGGCGTCGCGCAGCCGGTGGTTGAGGTACTTGCACAGCGTCTCGAGCGAGGCCTTCGCCGCGGCCACGATGTCGTAGTTCACGTGATAAGTCTCGGCACCTTCCGACGACAACCCCACCACGTAGCGCGGATAGGCACCGAACACGCTGTTCGCGGTTCGCGTGTACGACACGATCGGCCACGTCGTGTAATCGATGGCCGCTTGCAGCCCTCGCCGCGTGAAGTCCTCCATCGAGGTGACGAGCGGCGCGAAGGCGACGTTCGAGATCAAGGTATCGAGGCGGTCGTGGCGCGCGTGAATCCGTTCGAGCACCATGCGCGTGTCATCGTCCTGCGAGGCATCCGCATCGACGATGTCGGGTGCCGATGCACCGACCGCCGCGAACGCCGCACGGATCTCGTCCGCATCGGCGGAGCCCCATTTCTGGGTCAGCGTGACATCCGCCCCGCGCTTTCCGAACGCGAGCCCGATCGCCAATCCGATGCCCTTGGTCCCACCCGTGATCACAACGGCGCGTTTGGTCATGGTTCGACTACTACGCGAACTACTCGGAGGTGTCGAGAAGTCCCGAAGCCGCCATGGGCTTGCAGCGACCGTGGTAAACGGGTATTGCTAGCGCTTCGGGGTGTAGCGCAGTTGGTAGCGCACTTGCTTTGGGAGTAAGAAGCCGCTGGTTCGAATCCAGTCACCCCGACTCTTCTTCGCAGGTGTATTCAACGACTGACGCGGAGTGCCGGCGGGATGACCGCAGTGGGCGCGGCCCACGGCTTACCGTGATCGAGGGCTCGACCACGCTCCACCACCGAGGCCGCGAGCGTGCCGGTGAACGCGGAGCGCAATGCGGTGACGAGCTCTGCCGCGGTCTCGAACCGTGCTTTCGGATCGTGCGCCAATCCGATCGCGAGCACGGTATCGATCTCGCGCGGTACCTTCGCAATCTCGGAAGGCCGCCGTGGGCGAGTGTGCACGACGCGGTAGAGCGTCTCGGCGACCTCGCCACCCGCGTACGGCGGTTGGCCGGTGATCGCGCGATAGAGGATCGCGGCGAGTGCGTACAGATCGCTCGCGTGGGTGACCTCGCGCCCACTCGCTTGCTCGGGCGCCATGTACGTCGGCGTGCCGACGACGTCCCCGTGGGTGAGCGTGCCGGTGCTATCGACGATCCGCGACACGCCAAAATCGAGGACCTTCCACACGTTGTGATCGCGGTGGATGTTCTGCGGCTTGAGATCGCGATGGATGACGCCGGCCGCGCGCGCCGCGGTGATGCCGAGTCCGACTTGATGCGCGAGCTCGAGCGCCTCGGCGGTCGAGAGTGCGCGCTTGCCGCGCAGGATCTCCGAGAGCGATTGGCCCTGCAGCTTCTCCATCACGAGGTACGGCACTGGCGCTTCGCCGATCTCGATCACGCGGGCGACGTGAGGCGACACGATCGAAGATGCGGCCCGCAGCTCGCGCAAGAACCGCACGACATGGTTCGGATTTGTCAGTGACGCTTGCGAGAGCACCTTGATCGCGACGACGCCATCGGGCCCCTGCGCTTCGTAGACCTCGCCCATCGCGCCGCGGCCGAGCACGTCGCCGAGCGCGTACTTGCCGAGTACTTGCTCGGTGAACCGGCCGCGCCCCGGCTTGAGCGCGCGCTCGAGCTCTTCCCGCGCCTCGAGCAGCAGCGCCTCGCGATGCGCCGCGAGGCGCACGGCTTGCTCGAGCTCGCCGAGCGCGAACAAGGTCGCCACGCGAGACATCCGTGCGATCACGATCGTCGCGAGCAAGATCGCCTGGACCAGCAGCTGGACGACGATCCGATCGCGGGTCGACAGGTCGGTCGGATGGACCAGGCCGGTATCGCGATAGCCGAGGATGACCAGCGTGCCCGTCGCGCCCTGGACCGCCGCGCAGATCAAGTAGAGCGCGACCGAGAGCCGCAGGCTGCGCCCCAGGCCGGTGAAGTAGATGCCGAGCACGAGCACGATCGAGACCGGCGAGTACGCCCCGAAGAACGGCACCGCCGAGGTCGCGCACGCGCCGGGTACGACCCACCAGATGTTCGTGCTCGGTCGACGAAACTCCTCGAGGTTACGGGTGCGCAAGAACAGAAAACCAAGCCCGGCGATCGCGACGAGTGCCGACGCGACGAACAGCTTGAACACGAACGGATCACCGGGGAGCAGCGATGCGCCGAACGAACCGACGACGCCTATGATCGAACCGATCGCACAGAACCGCCGCGTGCGGAGGATCTCGTCGCGCTCGAGCGCATCGAGCGGCGAGGTTATCGTCGTGGGCGTGTGCGTGCGGCTGATCGCCGCCATCGCGCCGCTCGCGAGCGTAGGTCGTGCGGCGCCCGTCGGTGGTTCGGCGACGGTCGGATCCTCGCTCACCTGTACAGGATATCAGCGACTCGGGTCCGGCGTGCTACCTGCGACCGCGACCGCGGCCGAGCGCGTGCTCGACGAGCGGCCGCAGGTCATCGACGAGCTCGGGTGCGCACACCAGCCGGATCGTCGCAGTCGGCTGGCCGAGCGGCATGTCCTCGAGTAGGCGCGAAAGGGTTACCGCGCCGTACTTTGGATGATCGATCACGTGGAGCTCCTCGTCGTCGGACGCGAGATATGCGGCGTGGCGTGCGGTATCGAGATGGACGTAGCTCGCCGCCGCCGCCGTCCCGAACCGGCGCTCCGCTGCGTGGAGGGCCTGCGGCCACAGGTGCTCCGCCATCGGTCGGTCGTCACCGAGGTCGAACGTCTTGAACAGCTTTCGGCGGACCAGGCGATTCGCGAGATCGTGAAGCACCGGATCGATCGTCGCACCACCGTGTTTGGTGCCATCGATGCCGGCCCAGTGATCGAGCACGACCGTGAGCGAGACATCGTGGAGCCGGAGATAATCGCTGACCGGTACGCTCGTACCGCGCGCCATCGCGGCCCCGATCTCGAGACCCGCTGGTTCGTTTCCGTGCCGCGCGAGCTCGGCGAAGCGCTCGAGCGTCTTGATGAATAACCACTCCGCTGCGCGGACGGTCTTGTGGTGATAGACCTGCGCGTACATGTATGAACGCGCGAACAGGTACTGCTCGACCGCGTACATGCCGCGGCGATAATCGACGACGAGATCGAGCGGGTCATCACCACCACGATCGTGAATCGGCGCGATCTGGATCGCGTGGATGATCCAGTCGAGGTCGTAGGTCGCATAGCCGGCGCCGGAGTAGTGACCGTCGCGCAGCAAGTAGTCGAGCCGATCGACATCGAGCTGCGACGACACCAGCTTGCGCGCGAAGTGCGGCTTGTAGCCCTTGCCCCAGAACGACTTCAGCGTCGCCGGCAACCCTGGCTCGAGCGTCTCGAGCGCCTCGACGAGCTCGGGATCCTCGGTCGCGATCCGCGCACCCCAGCCCTCGTGATTCTGACCCGAGAACACGTGCTCGAATGCGTGCGAGAACGGCCCGTGGCCGATGTCGTGGAGGAGGGCGGCGACCTTCACGTGCTGTGCGATCTGCGGGTCGAGCGCGAGCCGCCGCGTCACGCGCTGCGCGATGTGGAATGCGCCGAGCGCGTGACCGAAGCGCGAATGTTCGGCGCCGGGATACACCAGCCACGCAAAGCCCATTTGCTTGATCCGACGCAGACGTTGCATCGCGAGCGTATCGATCAGCTCGGCGATCGGCCGGTCCTCACCCTTGAGCTCGACGAGCCCGTGAACGGGGTCGCGAAAGACACGGTCCTTCATTTCGGCACTGCCGGCACCGGGCAATTTTAGCGCCGGTTAGTGGTCGCCGTCGCGGGGCGGCCTTCACAGATCTGAGATACTGACAACGTGCGAGCGCTCACGGTGGTGGTCTGCGTCCTCACGGTCGCATCTTCGGCGCGTGCCCAACCCAGCGAGGGTGCTGGCCCGGAGCTGGCGGCCCCGGAATCCGAACCCGAACCCGCGAAACCGGTACCGGCGGCGGCGGCCACGACCGGGACCATCGACGGCACCGTCGAATCGCCGGATCTCGATGCGCCGCTCGCTGGCGCGACGGTCACCATCGTCGACACGTCGGTCTCGACCAAGACCGACGACGACGGTCACTTCTCGCTCCAGACGGCCCCGGGCAAGGTTCACGTCCGCGCCGATTTTGCCGGATTCCGCAGCGAAGACCGCGTCGTCAACGTGCCGCTCGGCGCGACCGCGAAGCTCGATTTCGCGCTGTCGACCGCCCAGCTCCTGAACGAGACCGTCGTGGTCGTCGGCTCGCGCACGCCGCGCACGAACGTCGAGACCACGGTGCCCGTCGACGTCATCACCGCCGAGGAGATCGCGCGCAGCGGTCGGACCGAGACCGGTCGCATCCTCAACAACCTGTCGGCCTCGTTCCACTCGGTGCCGCAGACGATCGCCGATGGCTCGGACCATGTCGATCCTGCGAGCCTTCGCGGCCTCGGTCCCGATCAAGTGCTCGTGCTCGTGAACGGCAAGCGCCGCCACAAGAGCGCGCTCCTTCATGTCAACGGCACGTTTGGCCGTGGCACCGTCGGCACCGATCTGAACGCGATCGCCTCGGGTTCGATCAAGCGGATCGAGATTTTGCGCGATGGTGCAGCGTCGCAGTACGGCTCGGATGCGATCGCCGGAGTCATCAACATCGTGACCAAGGATGCAACCGGGGTCGTCGACATCTCGAGCGAAGCCGGGGTCACCGCGAGCCGCGATGGGGCGCAGCTCAAGGGCTCCGCGAACTACGGGTTCAAGATCGGCCAGAAGGGCTTC
>JAYVLQ010000072.1:0-34967 GCA_043759355.1 Kofleriaceae bacterium | reverse complement strand
CCCACGCGTGATCGTTCGCGGCATCGCCGTACGCGGCTTTGAGGCCCGCGTAGCGCGGGTTCGCGGCGTCGGTGCCCTTCTGGCCATTGCCCGCGGTGATGTAGAGGTTGGTCACGCCGGTCCCGCGTCGCACCGCCTCGATCACGTCGGGCTGCATGAACAAGAGATCGTCGTCTTGATGCGCGACGACATCGAGATCGTGCGTATGTGCAAGCTGCACAGAGCCGCCGATCAGGTTGTCACCGCAACCGAGCAGCAAGCACACCGCAACCGCGAGACCGCGCACGGTCAGACTGTACTCGATCACGCGTCGGTGACAGCTGCGATGACGAGCTCGGGCATTAAACCTTCGTGGTTCACCGGCCGCGTCACGAGCCGAACGGCATCCCGAACTCCATCCGGCCGAGGCACGGGCACTGGCCCGGGTTGCCTTGCGTGATGTAACCGCAGAGCTCGACGTGCCAGTAGAACGCCGCGCACAGGAGGACCCACACGACGAACAATGCGGTGTGCTTCTTCGCCATCACGCCGACGCCGAGGAACGCGAGCGGGCACAGCATCAAGTAGCGCGTGATGCCCCAGTACTGGAGCGGCGCGACGACGCTGAGCACGATCGTCATGCCGCTCGAGAGGATGAGGAACGTATTCTCGGCCGCATTGAACTTCTTGCAGACCTCGCGCGCGGTGAGCGCGATGATCGCGATGACCGCGGCCAAGAACACCACGTCCATGTCCTGACCGGCAAAGCCCTTCACGTAGTACGCGACATCGGTCAGCCGGCCCCACGTGTGAGCATCGCCGAACGCGTGACGCGCTCGCAAGAACGCGCGCCAGTCGCCGAGCGTGATCTGGAGGACGATCATCGTCAGCATCTGACCCCAGCCGCATAGCGGCAGCGCGACGAGCGGTTTCCACCAGTCTTTCTTCTCGGCCTTCTTCTGGACCCACGCGGCCATCAAGAGTGCCGCGCCGATCGCGATGGCGAACGCGACCGCTTGCACGCGGAACGCGGTCGAGGCGCCGCACAAGAACGCCGCGATCACCCAGCGTTCTTTCGTGAGCGCGAGGAAGCCGCCGATCGCGCACGCGAGCGTGATCGCCTCGGTGTACGGCGTGACGATGTAGAACGCCGAGGGATAGACGTTGAAGCCGATCAGGATCGCCCACGCCGCGCCCTTGCCGAACTTGTCGACGAGGATCGGGCTCGTCCACATCAAGTTGAGCGCGAGGCCGCACAGGATCGACAAGAACATCAGCGCCTTGTCGTCGGCGATGTGCCCGAGCTGCGCGATGAAGCCGCCGATCGTACCCCACGCCGGTAACCAACCGAGGCCGCAATCGAGGTACGCGCCATCGGGCGAGTGCGGATCTGTGGGGCACGCCGTGAGCCCGCGGACCGCGGTGCCGATGTAGTGCTGGGCATCGAGCCGCGACACGACCAGGCGCGACCAGCGATGCGGCTGGCGCGGATAACCGACCGTCGCGCGGGCATCGGGGTTCGAGAAGTACGGCGCTTCGTCGGGATTGCTGTCGAACGGAATCCCGAGCCGCTCGTGCCCGGCCTTCGCGAACATCGCGAGGTGCATGCACGCGAGAAGGGCGGCGACCGCGATCCGGAACCACTTCCGGTCCGCGAGCTCGCCGAGGCGAGCGACGGCCTTAGTGCGTGCTTGGTTCAGATCCGGGAACATCGCGCGGGATCTTACGTCGTTCTGCGAGCTGAAGGAGCCCACCGATCGCGCCGACGACGAGATGGGCGAGCCAGAGGGCGAGCGAGGCCGCCACGGCGTCGGACTTCGGCATGTGAAACAAGCTGGCGCCGAGGCTGATGAACACGGCCTCGCGCGCGCCCGCACCACCGACGGTGATCGGCAAAAAAGTCGTCGCGGCGGCGAGCGGCACGATGAGGAGCGAGGCCCCGAGCCCGACCTGCGGGTCGACCGCGTGGAGCAGGACAAAGCCGGCGAGCGCGACGAGCGCCTGGGTTACCACCGAGTAGAACGCGGCGATCACGAACGCGGTGGTCGAGGTCAGCGCGGGCACGCGCTCGGCGATCGTGCGGAGCTTGCCGGGCAGGTACGGGGCGAGCCGCCGCGCGGACGGGAGGGCGAGCACGAGGACGAGCGAGCCGGAGATGCCGAGCGTGCTCCAGATCCACAGGCTGCCGACATCGAGGCCGGCGCCGGCGACGCCGAGGCCGATCGCGAGCAGGAGGAACACGCCGAACAAGCCGAGCGCGCGCTCGACGAGCACGACCGCGATGCCCGCGGTGGCGCCGCGCTCGCCGAACACGCCGCGCGTGACCACGCCGCGCACGACATCGCCGGCGACCGCGCCGGGCAGGTAGTTGTTGTAGAAGAACGAAATGAAATAGAGGACCGTCGCGCGCGCGAGCGAGGGCCGCGTATCAGCGCCGTACGCGACGAGCAAGTTGCGCCAGCGCGCGGCGCCCGCGACGACGTTGAGCGCGACGAGCCCGATCGCGAGCAGGATCGCGGCGATCGAGATCCGCGAGAACGCGGCGCCGGCAGCCGAGAAATCGACGACGTGGATGATGTACGCGACGCCCGCGGCCGTGCCGCCCCAGCGCAGCAGCCAGCCCCAGCGTTTCACGGCTTGATGGCGATCGCGACCAGGTTGAGGCCGTAGCTCGGCGGTAACCGATCCTCGATCCAGCGCGAGACCGGGAACACGATCTTGTCGAAGATCTCGAGGCTGCGATCGCCGAGCTTGTCGAGCTTCATGAGCCGGCCGGTGATCAGCCACGGGATGACGCTGACGAGGTTGCGGTACTGCACGCTCTCGATCTGAAAACCCGCGCGCTGCAGCTTCTCCGTGATCTCGGGCTTGGTGTAGCGGCGGTGATGACCGACCGCGCGATCGAGGCTGCCGAACAGCTCGGGACGCGCCGGGATGTACAGGCCAACCGCGCCACCCGGGCGCAGCAGCTCGAACATCGCCTGCAAACACGCGACGTCGTCGGCGATGTGCTCGATCACGTTCGACGACACGATCGTGTCGACCGAGGCGGGACCGTGCGCGGCGAGGTAGTCATCGAGCGTGCCGGGCGAGACGCTGGCCTCGGCGACGCTATCGAACTTCGCGTGGAGCACTTCGACGAGCTGCGGATCGGGCTCGACCGCGACGATGGTGCCGAGGTGCGCGGCGAGCAGCGCGCTCGACAAGCCACCGGTGCCCGCACCGTGATCGATGATCGTACCGTGCGCGTGACCCGCGAACAGCTCGGCCTGCCACGCGAAGTAGTTCTTGATCGCGTCGCGGTTGTGCATGCCCATCGGCAGCTCGGCGCGGCGCTGGACGTAATCGACGTGGTCGCGAGCTTCGGTCACGTGGCTTCACCCGCTAGAGGTTGTTCGTCGAGAGAGACGCCCTGCAGCCGGCGCGCGCCGCCCTCGTACCACAGGCCCCAGCCCGCGGTGACGAGGCCGAAGACGACCTGTGTGATGTAGACGAGGAACACGTAGGCCGCGCCGGGACCCGTGACGATCGAGGTCGGGAAGTACATCGTCATGCCCGCGTAGATGCCGGCCTGGAACACGCCGAGCAAACCGGGCGGACCGGGGATGAGGATCGCGCACGACAGCATGCCCATCAGGGCGCACGCCTCGCCGAACGTGATGCCCGAGCCATCGACGTGCGTGACGCCGCACGCGCGCGCGAGCACCCACATGCCCGCGGCATTGAACATCCAGTACGCGGCGGTCTCGAGGAAAAAGCCGAAGAAATCGCGACCGCGGCTGAACACGTGCAGGCCATCCGCGAGGTGGCTCGCCATGTTCGAGAGCTTGTCGGCGAGCTTCTGCGAGACCAGGCCGAACACGGCGTGGGTCGCGCGGACCGCGAACGTGCGCGCAAAATAAAACACCGCGATCACGATGAACGCGGTCGTGAACAAGCCGAGCATCGCGAAGCCTGCCCAGCGCACGTGCGCGACGCTGATCTTGAGGCCGACGACGGTCTCCGGCAGCGGGTGCAGCGTCGGTACGGTGAGCAGCGCGATCGCGAGGACGATGCTGATGAACAGGCCATCGATCACGCGCTCGGCGACGATCGTGCCGGTGGCAGCGGTGAGCGAGAGCACGGGCTTGCCCGGCTTGATCTGCTCGGGCCTCGTGCGCAGCAGCAGCGGCCGCGCGAGCTCGCCGAGCCGGAACGGCAGCGCCCACATCGCGAAGAATCCGATGCAGGACACCGCGAACAACCGCAGCTTCGGCACGACGATGATCTGGCGGAGCAGGAACCGCCAGCGCACCGCGCGGAACCACGTCATTCCGAACAGCAGCGGGAAGTACAACGCGAGGGCAGCCCACCGGATGCCATCGAAATCTCCACCGTTGGGAACGAGCTTCAGCCCGCCCGATTCCACGGTGTAGATCACACCGACGGTGATGAGCACCGAGGCTATCAACTTCACCGCGTGACGGCGAATAAAACCCTGCTGGGAGGCCACTGCGGGCGGTTAATAACACGCGTAACCGCTCCGTAAAGTGGTAAGCAACGGTCCGATGTCGACCGAGGCCCCGATCCCGCGCTGGGGCAGCGACGCGGTTGATCCCACGGGCTTCAACATCCCTTCGCTCAAGGCGCGCTACCTGCTCCAACATTTGCCGGAGTCGGGCCACGTACTCGAGGTCGGATCGGGCAGCGGCAAGATGCTGCGGACCCTCGTGGCACATCGCCCCGGGCTCACGGTCTACGGCTGTGACATCAACGACTGGCATCCGCCCGAAGGCATCCACTTCCGGTTGATGACCACGGACCTCCCGTACGAAGACGCGACGTTCGATGCGGTGATCGTCGTCGACGTGCTCGAGCACGTGCCGGATCCCGACCACGTGGTTCGTGAGATCGTGCGCGTGTTGAAGCCGGGTGGGCGATTCGTCGGGTTCGTGCCGATCGAGGGCGAGAAGAAATCGCTCTACACCCTCTACCGTGCGCTCCTGGGCGACGACCTCTACGTCAAGACGAAGCATCACGTGAACGCGTTCAGCTACGCGGACGTCGCGCAGTTGCTCGCGAACCGGTTCGAGGTCAAGGACACGAGCCATGCCTATCACTGGCTCGGCCATGCGATGGACGCGACGTTCTTTGCCGCGGCGCGCTTGCCGCAGCTCGCGAAGTTCTGGTGGCAGGACAACACCTACTACGCCGGCAAGCAGGCCAAGCAGAGCCCGCTCGTCTACGGGCTCAACCGCCTGCTCGAGCTCGGCAATGCCGTCGCTTATTGGGAATCTCGCTTACTCGCCAAACATCGGATGGGCCTCGCCGGGCTCCTCTTCGAGGCCCACCTGTCAGCTGCCATGTGATATCTCCGGCTCGTGTCCGAGATGCGCCTGGAATTCACGTCGACTCCCGCGGTGGTAACGGCGCGGTCCCACAGCCGTTACGTCGCGTGCCCGGCGTGCCAGCGCGACGTGCCGAAGTATCTGTTCTACCGGGCCGGCGTGCGCTTCGTGCGGTGTGCGAACTGCGAAGCGGTCTACGTCAATCCCGCGCGCGAGCAGCCCGAGAACAACCTCGATGTCGAGGCGCTGCATCCGTTCACGAACGATCGCGATCGTCAGTTGATGGCCTTGGACTTCAAGGCGCTGCTCCATCACGTCGCGGAGGACTTCGAGAAGCAGACCGGCACGCCGCTCGCGCGCACGCTGCTGATCGGTCGCTACCTGCCGGAGTTCGCTGCGGCCGGCGCGAGTGTCGGCCTGCAAGTCGCGACGATCACCGACGAGATCTTTCAGAAGGTCGCGGTCGATTCGGAGATGAAGTGGGCCGCGCCGCTGCTCGAGAAGCAGCCGCAGGTCGTGATCCTCCAGGAGCTGCTCGAGAGCTGCAGCGATCCGGGCGCGGTCGTCGCCAAGCTCGTCGCCGCGTTGCCGCCGAGCACCCAGTTCGTGGTCACGTACACGAATGCCGATTCGCTGCCCGCGCGGATCCTGCGCCGCAACTGGGCGCAGTTCTTCGGCACCAAGTCCGCATATCTCTCGACCGGCAACCTCTCCTCGATGCTCGGCCGCCACGGCCTCGTGCTCAAGGCGCAGTACCCGCTGCCGGTCACGCGGACCGCGGGCTATGTCGCCGAGATGGCCGAGCGGCTGGCGCCGAACTTGGGATTGGCAGCGCTCGCGAACGCGACGCCGCTGCGCAACGTCGGCGTGCCAGTGCGCGCGGGCAATCGCGTCGCGGTGTTCGGTCGCAGCCAGCTGTCGGCCGATCGCGCGGAGAAGGTCTCGATCATCCTGCCGGTGTTCAACGAGCACCGGTTCGCCGCGCAAGTGATCGATGCGGTGCTCGCGAAGCAGCTGCCGGTCGATCGCGAGCTGATCATCGTCGAGAGCAACAGCACCGATGGCACGCGCGAGATCGTGGCGAAGTACGAAGGTCGCCCCGGCGTCCGCGTGGTCTACGAGGACAAGCCGCGCGGCAAGGGCCACGCGGTGCGCACCGGCCTCCAGCACGTGACCGGCACGATCGTTTTGATCCAGGACTCCGATTTCGAATACGACATCGACGACTACGACGCGTTGCTCGAGCCGCTGCTCCAGCACAAGACCATGTTCGTGCTCGGCTCGCGCAGCCTCGGGCTCGACGACTGGAAGGTCCGCAAGTACGACGCGACGCCGATCCGGGGCGTGCTCCTCAACTTCGGTCAGGTCATGTTCGCGAAGACCTACAACGTGCTGTACCAGCAGCGCGCGACCGACGTGAACACCATGTTCAAGGTGTTCCGCAGCGAGTGCCTCGACGGCCTGGATCTCCACTCGAACGGCTTCGAGCTCGATATCGAGCTCGCGTGCAAGCTCGCTCGCAACGGCAACTCCCCGATGGAA
Source organism: Kofleriaceae bacterium (assembly GCA_043759355.1). Taxonomy (GTDB): domain Bacteria; phylum Myxococcota_A; class Polyangia; order Haliangiales; family Haliangiaceae; genus JABFXX01. The sequence continues at coordinate 28,119 of JAYVLQ010000072.1, read as the reverse complement.
GTCCCCGTGAACTACGTGGCGCGTGGCTTCGCCGACGGCAAGAAGATCCGGTTCTGGCGCGATGCGGTGCCGTCCTACTTCGCGCTGTATCGCTACCGCTTCTCGAAGTGAGCGCGCGGAATCAGCGCATCGCGTTCTTCGCCGCCGTCGCGGTGATGTGGGCGTTCTTCTTCGTACAGGCGGTTCACACGCCGACGCTGCTCGACGATTGGTACCAGCTCACGTGGCATCGCCACCACGCGTTCGGGCCGAGCTCGATCTGGGAGTACGGCCACTACAACTACTTCCACTTCAATCCGCGGATTGGAGATGTATTGCTGTTGATCATGAACGGGCCGCACTGGATCCATCTGGTGGCGACGCCGATCGTGCAATTGCTGCTCGTGCCGCTCGCGTTCGTCGTCGCGTTCGCGCGGTTGCCGCGAGCGACCGTGCGGGACCTGCAGCTGCTGATCGTCATGCAGCTCGCGATCTGGTTGATCATGCCGATTCCCGGCATCGTCTACTTCTACCGGCCGTTCGCGACGAACTACCTGTGGTCGTTCGCGACGATGCTCGCCTTGTTCGCGCCGATCCGGCTCGCGATCGCTCACGACGATGGCAAGGCGCGCGTGTGGCTCGCGCCGATCATGTTGCTCGTCGGCTGGTGTGCGGGCATGGGTAACGAGCACACCGGCCCGACCGCGATGCTCGCGATGGCGTGCCTCTTGTTCTACGCGCATCGCCAGGGCCGGTTGCGGCTGTGGATGATCGCGGGCGCGGTCGGGTTGTTCATCGGCTATCCGATGCTGTTCTTCGCGCCCGGCCAGACCCAGCGCTACGCCGGCATGGCGACGAAGAGCTCGCCGCTCAAGATGCTCGCGGAGCGCGGGCTCTCGGGCAATGGCGAGATCGTGTTGGATTTCCTGGGCGAGGCGCAGCTCGCGCTCGATCTCGTGATCATCGGCGTGTTGCTCGCGATCCGGCGCAAGCAGATCGGTTCGTTTGCCAAGCCGAACTACGTGGCGGTGGTCGCGCTGATCAGTGCGGCCGGGGGCATGGTGTTCACGCAGTTCGCGTCGCCGACTGTCGGCGAGCGCTTGTTTTTGGCGCCGGCCGTGTTGTTCTCGGCGGCGCTGGTCGTGGTGGTCGAGTGGTTGTTCGAGGATCAAAAGATCCGCCGCGGCGTGATGGTCGTGGTCGGGCTGCTATTCGCGTATCACCTCGTGCGGTTTGTCGACGTGCTGAGTGATGGCTACGCCGAGAACCAGGCGCGCTTGGCGATGCTCGAGAAGGCGCCGAGCGACACGGTCGTGAAGGTCCCGCCGTACGCGCTGTGGAAGCGCTCGCGCTGGTGGTGGGGGGATGATTTTCAGTACGCGTCGCTGCGCGAGTACGTCGCGAACGAAGTGTATGACCTCGCGGGCATCGAGTACGACCGGCCGTTGCACTGGGTCGAGCCATCTCCGCCCGATCGGTTCGTCGCGACGCGCACGTTCGTCCCGGCGCTCGCTCCCGAGCAAGAAGATCAGATCACGCCGCGCTACATCCCGACCTACTGGGAGTGGGCGCTCGTGCAGTTGCGGCGCAGCCTCGTGCTCGGGCCGATCGGGACCTTGAAGGGACATGCGTTGACCCACTACACGGTCGACATCGTGGACTCCGGGTTGGACGATCCGAAGCATCGCGCCGTGCGCGTGTTCGATTGGACGCCGGTGAAGCTGACGTTCGTCGACGGCCGCCAGTACGACGACCCGGCGGGGCGACCGTGGGTGCGCGTGTGGAAGGACAGCGTGCCTGCGGTCACCGAGGATGCGTTTGTCGTCGCGTGTGGCAAGACCGCGCGCGTGATCGCCGAGGAGGACACGCTCGAGCACATCGGGCCGAAGCTGCCGATCACGCTCGATTGCCGCGGCACGTTCACGGCGTTTTTGTGTGATGACAAGGTGTGCTGGCTCGCCGGGCGGTACTGGCGATGAAGCGCGTCATCGCCTTCTTCGTCACGATGGCGGTCGTGTTCTCGATCGTCGCGGTGTGGACGCCGGTGCAAGGCGATGGCTGGCTGCACTGGGTGTGGGCGGGTCGGCATCCAGGCGCGAGCGTGGGCACGTGGCTGCTCGCGCACTCGAGCTCGGCCGATGCGTTCGGCTACGTGCTCGCGCGGGTGCCGAGCGCGCATGTGTTGTTCTCTCCGATGATCGCGATCGCGCTGGTCGTCGGGCTGTTCATCGTCGCGATGGGGCGCACGCCGAGCGGCGATGATCTGCTCGGGCTCGCGCTGGCCTCGGCGCTGATCTGGATCGCGCAGCCGCACCCCGGCGTGACCTGGTTCTATACGCAGAGCACGGCGATGCACATCTATGGCGCGGCCGCGGCGGTGTGGCTGATCGCGCCACTGCGCTGTGGCTGGGTGGTGCCGAAGATCGCGTGGCCCGGGTTGGTGCTGCTCGCGTACTGCGCGGGCACCTCGACGCGCGCGATCGCGTTGGTGACGCTGGTCGCGATGGTGTGGCTCGCGCGCGGCCGCTGGAAGCCGATCACGGCGGTGCTGTTCGTGGCGACCGTGCTCGGGTTTGTCCGGTCGCCGTACCTCGAGGTCGGCAAGGTCGCGCGCCGCGGCATCGATCCGAACTTGTTCGTGCTCAAGCTGCCCATCGAAGAGGTCGGCAAGGTGGTCGCGCTGGTCGCGGTGTTCGCGCTGATCGAGCTCGGGCGACGGATCTACGGAAAGGCGATCTCTGACGAGGATCGACCGGATTTGCAACTGAGCGCGCGGTTGCTGATCGCGTACTTGGCGATCTCGGTGTTCTGTATCTTCGGACCGAAGTACTACGAGGCGACGCTGTTCCCGGCGACGTGCGTGCTCGTGATCGCGGCGCTGCCGTGGTTGCTGTGGTTCGCGAAGCTGCGCGGGTTCCGGATCGCCTTGGTGGTGTTCGCGTTCGCGGTGCACGCGATCGCGTGGGGGATATCGCTCAAGACGTACCGCTGGATCGGTAGAGAAGGTGCTGCGCGGTTCGCAGTGATCTCGAAGGCGGTGCCGGGATCGAATCCGACGGTCCCGCCGTACACGGAGATCCTGCAGTCGGCGTGGTTCGTCGGCGAAGATTTCAGCACCACGCGGTTGCGACAGCAGGTGGCGATCGAGGTGTTTGATCTACACGACATCTCGATCGCGCCCTCGTTCCGGCGGCTCGAGGTCAATCCAATGATCCAGGTCGCGTTCGAGCAAGAAGGCGCGACGCCGGCCGAGATGACCGCCGCGCTGCCTCCACCGACGTGGAGCACCGTGCCTTCGGTCGCGCGCGAGCAGTTCGAGGCGTTCACGAAGCGCCTGAACAAGGACGTCAAGGCGCGCCTGGTGGTGAAGAACCTCGCGTTCGCGGAGCTGAAGGCGCGACCGCTGCTGCTCGCGTGGACCGAGGACGCCAAGCCGCTCCTCGCGCGTGCACAGGTCTCGACGCTCGACGAAGAGAATCAGTACACGATCAAGATGTCCGGCGTGGATACCAAGCGCTTCGCCGAGGCGTGGTGGGTGCAGGGCGATGTCACGACCAAGACGCCGTATCGCAACGGCTCGCCGCGCATCCGCCCGACGCTGCCGCTACGAACCGCGATCGTCTTTTGCGATGCCGAGCGGTGCCTGTTGCTCGACGCGTTTGTTCCGCACTTCTAGCGCGACGAGGAGCGCGGCGAGGCAGGTCGCGGCCATCATCCAGTGCGAGTCACGGTACTCGGGAACCGCCGTGACGATGCCGAGGCCGAGCTCGTACACGAGGCCGCTCACGAGGAGCGTCGCCGCGAGCCCGTTGCGCCGAACGAACGCGATCGGCACGAGCACGAGGGCGACGAAGAAGTAGAGGTACGGGGCGAAGAGCAGCGTGCGTGACAGCAGCTTGACCGGCCAGATCAATATCCGCTGGACGAGCGAGTGATGCGCGGCGTGCGCGATGCCGATCCGCTGGTTCAGGTTCGGAACGAAATCGGTGTTGAGCGTGCGCCACTGCTTGTCGCGCGAGAAGCCGAGCACGCGCTCGAACACGGTGACGCGGGTGCCGAGATAGGCGATCGGCAGTGCGACCGAAATCGATTCGCGACCGGCGATCAGGCCATCGCGTTCACTGCGCGTCGTCGGCGCTACGAAGACGTGGTTGCCGCCAGCATCCGGCGACGAGCGTGAGGCTTTGCGCGCGTGTTGTTGGAAATCCTTGGCGATCGCGAACGACACGCCGGGAAGGAGCTTCTGAACCGCCGCGTCATCGATGTGGCGCGCATGATCTAGGGTGCCCGCGATATCGAGCATCGCGAGCGCGGCATCGCGGCGATGCGTGTGCTCGTCGATGAACAGGTGGGTGAGGCTGAACGCGAGCGCGGTGACCGCGGCCCATGCCGCGAACGCGGTCGCGAGCGCTCGCCGGCGGGTTGCGGGCCAGCGCAGCGTCGCGAGGATGATCGGAAGGGCGGCGAGGGCAGCGCCCTCCTGCAGCCCGGCGGCGACGACGAGGAGGGCGAGGCCGGCGAACCGGCGCTTCGCGAGCAGCAAGGCTGCGCCGCATACGAGGAATGCGGTGAGCGTCGCGTCTTCGGAGACCAGCGCGGTGGTCGAGAGCAAAGGCGGGAACAGCAGCACAGCGGCGGCCGCTGCAGCCGCGCGGCGCTCTGGCAACACGCGGCGCGCGAGCGAGTACGTGCCGAGGAGCAGCATGGTGCCCTGCAAGAGGAACAGCGGCGCCGGGCCGGCGATCACGCGGCCGAGCACGCGCCACACCTCGGTCAGCATCGGCGAGTGCCAGTCGGTGAACATGCCGGTGCGCGAATCGACGAGCTCGTCGAGTGCGTCGGGCCGCATGTAGCCGGGATAGCCGAACAGCACGAACAGCGCCCAGGCAGCGACGAGGATGCGGCGAGGCTTCATCGGCGTTGCCGCCTCTGCACGAACAACACGACGGTGCCGATCACGATGCTCGTGACCATCCAGTGCGAGTAGCGAAACTCCGGCTCGACGCCGACGGGGAAGAAGCTGAGCTCGTAGAGAAAGCCGCTGAGAAAGAGCGCGAACGGCAGCGCGGTCCGGCACAGAAAGACGAGCAGGATCAGCGCGATGATCACGTAGATGTAGGGCTCGAACAGCGGGGTGTGGCGATCGAGCGGGTAGAAGATGCCGATGCCGAGTTTCTCCTGGTACCAGGAGAAGCTCGCATCGTGGTCGACCCAGTCGAGCTGCACGTCGGCTTCGAGGAAGCGATTCCACACCGCGCCGGGTAGATCGTCGTCGGTCATGTGGAGGAGGCGCGCGAATTGATCGGCGTGGAACTCGAGGTACGCGACCGGATCGCCAAGCACCAGCTCCTTCCACGCGCGGGTCACCGCGTCCCACTGCTGCTCGGAGCTTGGGGAGCGAAAGAACGGATCGGGTCCGACCATCACGAGCCAGCCGTGCTGCATGGCAACGAGCATCCGGCATTGCGTCTGGAGGCCGTGATCGATCGCCAGGGGCACGTCGCGCAGGACCTGCTCGAGGTCGTCGTCGGAGCGATCGTGCGTGTACGCGATGACGCCGGCGATGTCGTTGAACATCGGGGTGAGCTTGACGTGTTTGCCCGCGAGGACGCGGGTGATCCCGAAGCCACCGATGCCGACCGCGATCGTGACACCCAGGACGATCAGCAGGCGCTTGGTCCACGGCAAGCCTTGCCGCCATTCGAACAAGATCGCGATCAGCGGCACGACCGCGGCGACTGCATTGTGGCGCAGCGAGCAGGCCGCGACGAGCAATCCGACGCCGAGCAACCGGGTGCGTAATCGAGGCTGGATCAACGCCGCGAGACCCGCGACGAGATACGCCGCCATCTGCGAGTCCTTCCAGATCACGGCCATCGTCACGAGGACCGGCGGGAACAGCAGGATCGCGCCCGCGGTCCACGCAGCAGGCTTGGCGTCGAGGAAGCGGCGGAGCAGCACGTACAACCCACCGAGGAGCAGCGCGCCCTGAAGCGCGAACATCAACACCGGACCGCTGATGATCTTGTCGAGCACCCACCACTCGGCCGCCATCAACGGAGGATTGCCGTCGGAGAAGTGACCGGTCCGTGCCTCGGTGAGCTGGAGCACCGAGTCGCTGCTCATGTAACCGGGGAAGCCGTAGAGCAGGAAGCCGCCGAAGGCGACGAGCAGGACGGTCCGGGGCGAAAGCGAGCGCAGTACTCGCTGCACCCTGTGTAACGCCTCCCACATCGCAGCGAATCTATACCAGCGCGGGGCGTCCTTGCTCGATCCCCTCCGCCATGGTTCTCTCGCCGCGGATGGCCCGCGTAGTGGTGACCGGTGGCGCCGGCTTTGTCGGCAGCGCAGTGGTCGACGAGCTATGCCGTGCGGGCGATCATGTCACCGTCGCGGGGCTCGGTACCATGAACGATCCGCTGAACGCCCGTCGGCTCGCCGAGGTGATCACGTCGACCGTCGACCTGATCGTTCATAGTGCGGGCTCGGCGTCGGTCTCGGCATCGGTCACGAATCCGGCGGGCGAGCACGCCAAGACCGTGCCGGTGTTTGCGGCCCTGCTCGAGCGCGTACGCAGTCACGCGCCGAACGCGCGCGTCGTGTTGATCTCGAGCGCCGCGGTCTACGGCAACACCTCGCTCGTGCCGACCCCGGAGACTGCAGCGCCCGCGCCAGTCTCGCCGTACGGCGAGGACAAACAAGCGTGCGAGGAGCTGTGTCGTGCTCACGGTCGGGCCACTGCGATCGTGCGGCTGTTCTCGGTCTACGGCGCGGGGTTGCGCAAGCAGCTCCTGTGGGATGCGTGTCGTAAGGCCACCGCCGGCGCACCGATGTTTGCGGGTAGCGGCGACGAAGAGCGCGACTGGTTGCATGTCAGCGACGCCGCCACCTTGATCGTGCGTGTCGCGGCCCACACGGCGAGCGACGCGCCGGTGATCAACGGAGGAGCGGGGCTGGGCGTGAAGGTGCGTGACGTCGTCGGCCAGATCTGTCGCGAGCTCGGCACCGAGCCGCTGTTCACGGGCGAGGCGCGCGCCGGTGATCCGTCGCGCTACGTCGCCGATATCGGGCGCGCACGCGCGCTCGGATGGCAACCGCGCATCGAGCTCGTCCGTGGCATCAGCGACTACATCACCTGGTTTCGGGCGCACGCGTGATCCGCGTCGGCTTTCGCCTGATCGGTGGTGCCGCCTGGCAGGGCGGGCGCAACTACCTGTGGAATTTGCTCGCAGCGGTGACGGCGCAGCCCGACCGTCAGGTCCAGCCGGTGCTCCTGGTCCGGCCCGACGAGGATCCTGGCGATCTGCGCATGGAAGGCGTCGAGGTCGTCGAGACCGACCCGCGCTGGGACAGCGGGCGCGCGCGCACGATCGGTCGCGTGCTCGAGCTCGCGGTGCGGCGCAATCCCTTCGAACAGCACTGGTTGCGGCGCGCGCGGATCGACGTGCTCTCGCACGCGCCGCCGACCGGCACTCCGACGGTGTCGTGGATTCCGGATGTCCAGCACCGTCACTTGCCGCACATCTCGTCGCGCCGCGAACGTTTCATGCGCGATCTGCTGTTCCGCGAGATGCTGCGCGACGCGACGCTGACGCTGGCTTCGAGCGAGAGCGCACGCGGCGACTTGATCCGGTTCTACCGGGCCGACCCTGCGCGCGTGCGCGTGCTCCAGTTCGTGAGCCAGCCGCGACTCGCGTCCGACAAGATGTTGCCGCTCGCGTCGCTCGCCGAGAAGCTGAAGATTCCGCGGCGCTATCTTCATCTGCCGAACCAGCTCTGGAAGCACAAGAACCACGGGCTCGTCGTCGAGGCGCTGAGATCTGCGCCGGAGGTCACGATCGTGGCGACCGGGCCGCGTGAGGACTATCGTCACGCGAACGTGTATGCCGAGTTGCTCGCAACGATCGACCAGGCTGGCGTCGCCGATCGCTTCCTGCACGTCGGACTGATCTCGTTCGCGGAGCTAATCTCGCTGATGCACCACGCGGTCGCGGTCGTGAATCCATCGCGCTTCGAAGGCTGGAGCACGACCGTGGAAGAGGCAAAGTCGCTCGGCAAGCGCGTGCTGCTCTCGGACCTCCCGGTCCATCGCGAGCAAGCGCCGGCGCGCGGTAGCTACTTTGGCGTCGACGATCCCGAAGCGCTGGCCGCGCTCATGCGCGACGCGTGGGCCTCGTTCGATCCGGCCGCGGATACGCGAGCCGCATCCGCGGCCACCGCCGCGTTGCCCGCACGCACGCGCGCGTTCGCTAAGGTCTACGAGCAGATCATCAACGAGGCGCGGCGATGAAGATCTCGTTCGTGATTCCGACACGGAATCAGGCGCAGTTCATCGCCCAGTGCATCGATGGTTGCCTCGCGCAGAATATCGCCGATTCCGAGGTGCTGGTGATCGACGGTGCTTCGACCGACCACACGCGCGACGTGCTCGCGAGCTACGGCAATCGGATCCGCTGGGTGTCAGAGAATGATCGCGGTCAGTCCGACGCGATCAACAAGGGTGTCCGCATGGCGAGCGGCGAGCTCGTCGCGTGGATCAACTCCGACGACTACTACGCGGGGCCCGGAGTCATCCAGCGCCTTGTCGACGCGTTCGCCGCCGATCCGCGCCTCGACATCGCGTACGGGGACGGCGAGCGGGTCGACGTCGAGGGGCAGCGTCTGGGGTCCTATCGGTCACGAGCCATCACTCGGGTCGCCGAGATCGTGACCCATCCGGCGAGCTTCGTCCTTCAGCCTTCGCTCGTGTTTCGTCGCCAGCTGTTTCTCGAGATCGGTGGCCTCGACGCCGAGCTTCACTACACGATGGACTACGAGCTGTGGATCCGGATGTTTGCGGCCGCACGCGCGACGCGGTATCTGCCGGAGGTCATCGCACTCGCTCGGTATCACACCGACGCGAAATCGGTCGCAGCGATGGGCAAGCAGATCCGCGAGGCCCTCGCCGTCAAGCGCCGCAATGCACGGACGCTGCGTCTGGGCCCGCTCGACCAGGCGCGGATGTATGCAGGCGTCGCGTCTCTCGGCGCCTACTGGCTCGCGGTCCGGCTCGGTCTCAAGCGCGCCACGTGATGTAAGCTCCGCGCCGTGAGCGAGAATCCCGAGTCCACGCACGACGACGTCTACGGCCGCACGTTTGCACTCTACGATCGCGATCAGTTGCTCGCGTTCATGCAACCGTTTGTCGACCGCTTCACGGCGAACGAGCTCGATGCAACGGCGCTGTTTCGCGGCAAGCGTTGCCTCGACGCCGGGTGCGGTGGCGGTCGGGGCACGTTGTTCATGCTCCAGAATGGCGCGGTAAGCGTGACGTCATTCGACTTCAGCGCGCGCAACGTCGAGACCACCAAGCGCAATGCAGCCAAGTTCGGCTTCACGAACGTCGAAGTCCAGCAAGGTACGCTGGAGCAGCTGCCGTTCGCCGATGACACGTTCGATGTCGTCTGGTGCAACGGTGTGCTGCAGCACGCGGCGCATCCCGACCTTTGTCTCGATCAGATCACGCGTGTGCTCAAGCCAGGAGGCCGTGCGTGGATCTACGTCTACGGCTCGGGCGGCGTGTACTGGTACGCGGTTCGGCATTTTCGCGAGTGGTTTCGCGATACCTCGAGCGAGGAGCTGATCTCGCTCTTGCAACTTGCCGGTCTCGAGCCGCGTTACATCGGCGAGTACCTCGACGATTGGAAGGTCTCGTACCTTCGCGCCTATCGCGCGGCACCCGTGGTCGCTCGTCTGCGCGAGCTCGGGTACGACGGTGCGACGCCACTTGCGATGGGTGTTCCCTACGACACCAACCACCGGAACACGAAGTGGCCGACGGAACGACCGTGGCTCGGCGAGGGCGATCTGCGATTCCTGCTGACCAAGCACGCGATTCCCACTTCGCCCTCGCGCACAGATCTTGGTGGCGATGACTGCTTCACCGATGGCGCATTTGCCCCCGAGGTCGAGGCTCGCTACGGTAAGGTCTTCGAGGCGCTCGGCAACGCCGTGGCCGGGCAACCGGTGATCGCAGCGCTTGCTGCAGCACGCATTCAGCGCGCGATTCGAGATCGGCTGACGCTCGCAGAGCCCTTCGACAACGAACTCGTGATCGCAGAGCTCGAGACCACGCTCGCGTTGGTTACGTCTCTCGACCGAGGAGACGCCGCGCGACGAGCTTGAGTCCCTCCTGGACGTAGAGCACGCGCTGCACCTTCTTGCTGTAGTTCGCAAACACAGGCGCAAACAGCAAGCTTCGAACGGGATTGACCCAGTTGACGAACCTGGCGACCTGATCCGGTGCTTCGTAGAACTGGGTCGGATCGATGGACTTGCCCGTGTATCGGGCGAGATGCCAAACGTCGTCGATCTCTTTGCGCCAGCCACGGTACGTGCTCGTCACGGGTTCGAAGCCGTAACGCGCCATCATCTGATTCAGTGAGGCGCGGGTGAACAGCGAGTAGTGCGCCGAATTCATCCATCGCAAGGACATCGAAGAACGGTTGGACGCGTACGTGGGTACCACCGTGAAGATGTGGCCGCCGGGTTTCATGATCGAACGCAGGCCCATCATCACGGCGTGCAGGTCGGCGACGTGCTCGAACGCGTGATTCGAAAAGACAAGATCGACTGGTGCGGTCCGCCCCATGTCGGCTTCGACGAGGCCCTGTTCAGGACCGACGAGCCCCAGGGTTTCGCGCGCGAAGGCGGCGAGTCGAGGATCGGGCTCTCTTCCTGCGACGCCCCATCCGCGCTCGGCAAACAGCTTGAGCACTCCGCCATAACCGAAACCCATGTCGAACACGCGACCACGAGGAATGGTGTTGGCGACGGCGTACGCGACCTTGTCGTCGTAATACCAGCGCGCGAACTTCATGTACTTCGCTTCCTGGGTCCACGCGGGCGGCGTTGCGGTCGCGTGGTACTCGCCCGCCGAATAGAACTCGTTCAGCGCTTTGGCCGATGGCCGCGGGTTCTGGTGGACGAATCCGCACGTTCCACACGCTTTCCACTCGCTCTTGGTCTGCGAGCCGTAGAGGCTCCCGTAGTCGACGATGTGATCGTCGTGATACGGGACGCGCAGCGCGAGGAGCTTGTGGGGTTCGCCACACAGAGGACATGGGATCAATGTCAGGCTCATCGCTCGACCTCGAATGCGGAAAACGTGCGCGGGTAGGCTGCGAGTCGTTCGCGAAGTGCATCACTTCGCAACTTGTCGAGACGAAGCGGCGAGAGCGCGCCGCCAAAGAGCGTGTTCGTTAGCTCGAGCTGGAACACCAGCCGATCGCCAGAGAGCACGTGTTGGCCTTTGTGCAGGCCGCGTGTGTCCTCGGCGATGATCGTGCCACGAGGCCCGGTGAAGCAGATGTGATCCGGCGCCGGATAGTGCTCTGCCACCGCCTCGTCCGTGAGCCGCGCGTAGCCACGCGCCAACAGATCAGGGGTGATGCCACGCGAGCGATGCGAGCCCCGAATGAAACAATGCGGGCCGTTATCGCTGTCGACATCGGTCAGGTAGAAGAAGAACTTCAGCCATCGCGGTCGATCCATGTCGAAGTGATAGAACTGCGCCGCCCGGGCATCGGGGGTGTCCTTGAAGGCGGTGTGCCACCACATCGTCACGATGTCGAACACGGGCAGCGCCTGCAGATAGTCTTGCGCGACCGTCAGGAGTGACCAGTCCGCGACGAGCTCCTGCACCGTCTCGTCGGCGAGTAGATCCTCGGGTCGCAGCTCGTAGCGCACGGCGCGAGGCGTGTGACTCTCGTACGAGAGCATGGCATCCGCACCGTTCGACCCTGCGCCCTGCGCGACACTCGGTGTCCCGAGCGCGAGCTCGGTCAGCCGATCGCAGGTAGCGTCGGACAGTCGCTGCGGAAATACGTAGTAGCCGTCACGCTCGAGTGCTGTCGAGATCGTGCTCCGGTGTGATGTGTCGAGTGTCCCTAGAACGCCATCATGGCGCGGGAATTCGGCCGGTGGCCGCAATGCGGAGACGCCACGCGAGATCAGATCGTTCGACCAACCACCGGTGCGGCAGAACAGCCGGACCATGCTCTGGTACGCGCGCTCGGGGGTGGAGCGACAAAGCCTGTAGTAAGCGAGACCGCTCAACAGATAGGCGGTGTCGCGAACATCGAGTGCGCCCTCGAGGAGGCTGGAACCGAACGAGCTCATGGCTGATTGACGTAAAATACCGAGTTGAAGGTCTTGGCGATGATCCGATAGCCACGGTCAGTCATGAAGCGGTGGGTCTGCGAATCGAGCAGCCCGACGAGGTCTCGCGAGAACTGCTCCGTGAGGACGATCCTCGGTCGGCTCGCCTTCCAGTCAACCGTGGTCAGCACCTGGTAGTCAAAGCCCTCGACATCGATCGTGAGCAGATCGATGGGACCGATCGAATGCGCTCGAAGAATCTCGGCGAGAGGCATGCACTTGATCGAATCCACACGGGCGATCCGGTACGGAGGCTTTTCGAGCGACTTCGCACGTTCGGCATCGAACGTATTCAACGCGGGTTCGTTGAAGACGTAGAAGTCGCGCGTCTCGGCGGTCGCTGCAACTCCGAGCTCGAGATTGATATCGCGCGAGCGGTGGAGCTTGAACAGCGCCATGCTGCCCGGTGCGGCGTCGATGTTCACGCCGCTCCATCCGCGGCGATACAGCATGTACGTGTTCGAGAACCGGCGCGGGTGATGCGCACCGACGTCGACGTAGGTGCCACGGCGCTGGTTCCCGAAGATCCGCGCGAGGATCAGATCCTCACCTTCTTGTGCGAACGAGACGCGGCCTCCGCCGAACGGCAGAGCATCGCGCACTTGCTGGATTCGCATGCGGAGTTGATCGATCACGCTGGCCGACGTTATCCGCTCCCGTCGGGAAAGACATGTTAAGACCTTGCCGATCGTGTGACGGCCTACGCACCCATCGCTCTGTTTTTGTATCGTCGCCCCGACCATGCACGCCGGACGCTCGAGGCGGTCCTGCGGTGTCCCGAGCTCGCGACAAGTCCGCTGTATATCTACTGCGACGGGCCTCGGACGTCGGACGCCGCCGCGGATGTCGCGCGTACCCGAAACGTCGCGCACGAGCTCGCTCCCTCGCACGCCCAGTTCATCGAGCGCGATCAGAATCGTGGGCTTGCTCGCTCGATCATCGCTGGCACGACAGAGCTCACCTCGAAATACGGTCGCGTGATCGTCGTCGAAGACGACCTCGAGGTCGCACCTTCGTTCTTGCAGTTCATGAACGCGGGGCTCGATCGCTATGCCGGCGACGACAACGTGATGGCGATCTCGGGATATCAGTTCCCGCTGGACCCGGCCCTCTTGGCCGAGAGTTGCTTCCTTTCGTTTCCCTCCTCGTGGGGATGGGCAACGTGGCAGCGCGCCTGGCAACACTTCGACGTCCATGCTCGAGGCTATGCCGAGCTCCAGCTAGACAAGTCGATGCGCAGGCGGTTCGACCTCGATGGTTCGTATCCGTACTACGCCATGCTCGAGCGCCAGCAGCGCGGCAAGGTCGACTCGTGGGCGATTCGCTGGCACCTGAGCGTGTTCATGCGCCAGGGGTTGGTGCTCTACCCCGGGCAAACCCTCGTTCGCAACACGGGGTTTGACGGTAGCGGCACCCACGGCGAGGTCGGCTTTGCGAGCGAGGATGTCGGCGGCCGTGTGGGCTCACGGACGTTGCCTGTAGCCCTGCTCGATCTCGAGGCTCAGCGCCGCGTGTTTTCCTACCTCGCAGACCAAACAGCCCATGATAGGACACGACGCGTGAAACATCTCGCTCGAAAGCTCACCAACGTCGCGCTGTCGAACCGGTTCGTTCCAGCGCAGGTGCGCAATCTCGGTGGTCGGTTGCTCGCGCGTGCAGGCATCTCGGCCGAGTCGGGCAAGCAAGATCTCGACGTGTACTGGGATCCGAAGATGGCCGCACTACTCGAGACCTGGGGCATCGGAAATGCCTGGAACGAGATCCAGCTCCTGCTCGCGAACGTCCACGGGAAGGTGATCGACATCGCGTGCGGCACGGGCAAGGTCATGACGATGCTCGACGCGTATCCCTCGCTCGAGGTCCACGGCTTCGACATCTCGGACTTCTTGATCCAGAAGGCTCTCGATCGCGGCATTCCTGCGGCTCGCCTGAAGATCTCGGACGCGACCAAGACGGACTACGCGAACGACGCGTTCGACTACGGGTATTCGATCGGGTCGCTCGAGCACTTTACCGAGGACGGTATTGTCAAGTTCGCCGCGGAAGCCCACCGGATCACGCGCTACGCGTCGTTCCATCAGATGCCGACCTCGCGCAGTGGTCGCAACGAGGGTTGGATGAAGACCCTGCAGAGCTTCCACAACAACTCCGTGGCTTGGTGGGTCGAGCGTTTCAAGACCGCGTACTCGACGGTGCACGTCCTCGATTCCGCGTGGAACGACAAGATCTCGGTGGGGAAGTGGTTTGTCTGCGTGAAAGAGCAACCCTGAGATGTTCGGTCTCCCGTTCGGGCAGTTAAAGCACTGGCGCAATGCCCAGCTGCTCGATGCGCTCGGAGAGAACTCGCGCGTCGAGGGTGCGATCGAGAAGCGAGGTTCGAACTCTCGGATCCGGGTCGGTCGCGACAGCATCATGGACGGGCGACTCGTGACCGAGGCACCTGACGCCACGATCACGATCGGGTCGAATACGTCGATCGGCGGCGAGACCTTGCTCGCTGCGGTGCAGTCGATCATCGTCGAGGACGACGTTCTGATCTCGTATCAATGCATCATCACTGACAGCGACAATCACAGCGTGAGCTACAGCCGCCGCAAGCACGACCTCCACGAGTGGCTGGAAGGACGTCACGACTGGAGCAAGGTGAGCACGTCGCCCGTTCGGATCTGCAAAGGCGCGTGGCTCGGCGCGCGTACGATTGTCACGAAGGGCGTGACGATCGGTGAAGGGGCGGTGTGCGGTATGGCGAGTGTCGTCACCAAGGACGTCGCTCCCTACACGATCGTCGCCGGAAATCCTGCTCGCGTGATTCGCGAGCTCGGTCCCGACGAACGCTAGTCGAGCGCTGCCGCGAGCCTGGCGCGCAGTGTGCCTGGCTCGATCTCGCTCGTATCGGTCGCATAGAGTAGCCTCGCGATGCGAACGAGCTGTGCCCGGATCGCGGCTGTCTCCACGAACGTCGTGTCGGCAGATGCCGCGACGGGTTCGGGGACGAGCGTTTGTGCGCCGCGATGAACGACATCGGCGAGCTGCGATTCCGCATCCAGGTGGCGTGGTCGGCGCACCAGATCGAGATGTTCGCGTACGAACGGCAGCCGCCCGATCCGACCCAACAGGTCCGTGGGCGCACGCTCCTCGAACGCATAGCCATCGGAGATATCCGCCACGCTGCGCACTAGCTCGAGGACCCACCACCGAAACGCTTGCTTGCAACGCTCGAAGCTCCAGCCGGCAGCGAGCGCACGCTCGATCGCTGCGAAGTAGTCTTCGGTTGTCGCGCCGACAAAGTTGAGGTCGGCAGGATACAGCAGCATCTCGGGGCAGTAGGTCACGACCGGAATTCCGAGCAGTGCCATCTCTTTGCCTGCACTCGACCATGCGTTGAGGACGACGTCGGCGTGTTCCGCGAGGTCATAGATCGATAGCTTGTCGGCGGGCCAGTTGATCCGAACGTTCGGCGGAAGGTCGATGAACAGGCTCTCGAGCTGGAGCGCGTGCTCTGACTTTGTCGCCTCGCGCTTGTTCGGAAATTCACGAGGATGGACGCGGATCACGAGTGCGAGATCCGGTCGCGTGGCGAGCCACGGGATCAGCGCCTGCAGCCACTCGATCTGCGTCGGGAATAGCTGCGAGTCCATCGCCGGCATCTCTCCGATCGCGGCTGCCGCAATATATTCGTCGCAACTACTCATCGTCGCGACGACGAGCTTCTGGTCAGGACGAACGCCGAACTGCGCGCGGATCGCGGGTCGTGCGGTTGCCTTCGCCGCCGAGTAGGCGAAGACGCTCGTCCCTGCGAACAGCTGCTCGAAGTGGTCGCCAATCGCGCCGAGCTCCGCGGGCGTCGAGGGTTGGTCACGATGCCGTGGCCACGCAGCGATCAGGCGGCGCGACCACGCGAGCGGTGAGTCACGCGCCACGATCATCGTCTGCAGCCGATGCGCGAGGTTCGATCCTGCATGCAAGAAGTAGTTCGGAATCCCGCGTTGATCCGCAACGGCACGCCACATCGCGTTCACCGAATACAAGCTGTTGTAGGTGAAGACGCGGTCCGGACGTTCGCGATCGAAGATCCGGGTAGCAGCGGTGAGCGAGCGCAACGTATTCGCGAGGCGCAGCTTCACTTCTGGCCATTGGTCGCTGTCGACCTCGAGCCGGGTCTTCTTGCGCTGGATCAGATACTCGTAGAGCGTGGCGCGGCCTGCCGCGACACCTCCGAGCTCGAAGTCCGCCACGTTCCGGGCGTCCAAGCCCTCGAGGATTCGCGCGATCTGCGCCTCGTCGTCGGGCACGAGCACCTCCGCCATGTCGTAACCCGGCAACGCGAAGCCGCGGCGAAGCCGGCTCCGCTCGCGGCGGCAGCTTCGACACACCGACTCGCGAACGGCGCTCGTCGAGTCAGGCGTTAGCCCGTGAGATGCCATCGTGATGCAGAACGACGACAGCGTTCCAGCACAGGTGATGTAGACCAGGTCGTCTCCACTCGACCGCAGCGCATCGGCAATCAACGCTTCCGGGAACGCATGGACCCAGATGCCTGCATGCGGTGCGAAGAACAGCGTGCGCATCAGCTCGTCGCGAGGTCTTGCAGCTGAACGAGGCGCTGGAAGCGCGAACCGGGACGAGCTGCGAGCTCGGCGTACGATCCTTGCTCGACAATACGACCTTCGTGAAGGACGCACACGTGCTCGCAATTGCGGATCGTGGAGAGTCGGTGCGCGATGATGAAGATCGTCAGCTTGCCGGCGAGCCCGTCGATGCTCTGCTGAATTGCGCGTTCGGATTCTGAATCGAGAGCGCTCGTGGCTTCGTCGAGTACGAGAATGTCCGGCTTCTTCATCAGCTCGCGCGCGATCGCGATGCGCTGGCGCTGCCCCCCCGAGAGTCGAACACCGCGATCTCCGATGTTCGAGCCGTACTGCTCGGGACTCGCCTCGATGAAGTCGCTCGCCTTGGCCGCACGCGCGGCCTCGGCGATGCTGGCAGGATCTGCATCGGACCACATCGCGATGTTGTTCGCGATCGTGTCGTCAAACAGCGTGGCGTCTTGCGGGACGAAGCCTACGCGCGGCCTGAGGGTCTCCAGGTCGAGCTCGGCGAGCGACACGTTGTCGTACGAGATGGTCCCGCTGGTCGGCTTGAGCGTTCCGAGGATGAGATCGACGAGCGTGGTCTTGCCCGAGCCCGATTCCCCGACGAAGGCGATCGTCGACTTGCGACGGATCTCGAGATCGACGTTGCGCAAGATCTCGCGCTCGGGCGTGTACGAGAAGGAAAGGTCATGCAGCGAGATCTTGTCGGCGAGTCCGGCAAAGACCTTGTTGCCCATGTGCTCGGTCTTGCTGTGATAGGCCTCGAGCGAGTCGTAGACCATCTCGATCGATCCCAGGTAGCCGATGAACGACTGCCAGTTTGATTGAAGGGCCCAGAGCTCGTTCATGATCCGAACGAAGTAGAGCAACAAGACGAACAGCGAGCCGAGGGGGCGGTCGTTGATGACGGACTGATAGTAGAGAATTCCTGCGAGGAACAGGATCATCAGCGGTTGGGCGACCGACTGCGAGAGCGCCATCGCCGTGTTGTTGTGAAATTCAGCGCGCGCGGAGCGTTCGGCTGATTCGCTGATCTTCTTGTCGAACACTCCGAGGCCAGCGGTGGCACGGAGATACTTGAACGCCTGGACCATCTGGATCAGCAGGCTCGAGAGCAGCGCATTCTCTTTTGCGAGGACGCGCGACGCCCGTTGAGCGATCGCACCGGTGAATCCAATGAGCGCGACCGCACACAAACCCATCAACCCGCAGACAACGGTGAGCCGCCAATCGAGCCACAGCACCATGGCCGAGAAGATCACGATGTTGAAGGTCGGCGCGAACGTGCGCACGAAGCCAACGAAGCCGTAGTCGACCTTGTTGACCTCGTTGACGAGCAGGTTCGACGCAAAGCCCGCGTTGGTCCCTACGATGGTCCGGTAGTCGGCGCGGCGTAGCGACGTGACGATCTCGCGGCGCAGCTGCAGCGGGATGCGAGCTGCGAGATAGCCCTGATAGGAGTAGGTGGCAAACGAGAGACCGCCCTTGATCACGAACACGATGACGATCAAGGGGAGGACTGCACTCGGAGTCGGAGGGATGTGCAGCGTGTGCAGCACGGACGTGAACGCCGTCGATAGCGGGTCGTGCTGATCCGCGCCGCTGAGCAGCGGGAAGAATAGCGCGAGCCCGATGCCCTCGGCCCAGCTCATCAGGATGTTCAGCGCGGTGAGCGCGAACATGTGGCGACCTGTGTAACCGCGAAACTTTCGAAAATGCCGGACGAAGGTTCGCGGCAGATCGCTGACCAGACGCCAAAACATTCAGCGCGCTTGGCTCGTGAACTTGCGATACCAGTCGATGTACTTCGGGATCCCGATCTCGATCGGGTTCTTCGGCTCGTAGCCGAAAAGTCGCCGCGCTTTGTCGACGCTGAGCGTGCCGCGGAACGGCATCAGGTTGTCGCGCGTGACGTTCTCGGTCTTCACGTTCGGGAAGTCCTTACGAATGACCTCGACGAGCTCTTTGATCGAGCGCGACCCACCGTTCGTGAGGTTGAAGATCTGGTTCTCCGCCGCAGGGCTCTCGATCGCGCCACAGAGGCCCGCCACTAGATCGTCGATGTACGTGAAGTCGATGCGCTCCGCACCGTCGCCGTCGATCCGCAGCGTGCCGTCTTTGATCGCGGTCTCGATATAGACCTGGCCGACACGACGGCTCACGCAGCGCGCACCGTAGAGCGCCGACGGACGAATGATCGTGTACGGCAGGCCGAACACCTGCTGGTACGCGATCACGATCTTTTCGCCCGACAGCTTGAGCGCGCCGTAGATGCCGATCGGGTTGAGCGGATGCTCTTCATCGACCGATTCGGTCATGAAGTTTCCGTACGCCATGCTCGACGACAGGAACACGAACCGCTTCGTGCCGATGCCGCGCGCGACGTCGAGCGCGTTCTCGAGCGTACGCAAGCTGTGATCGAACGTGCTGAATGGATCTTTGTTCGAGCGGCCCGCGTGAGCGACCGCCGCGAGGTGGACGATCACGTCCGGCTTGAACGTGTCGAGGAGACGCGACATCGCGTGGTAGTCGCGCGCGTCCTGCGGGTGGAGGTCGATCCCAGCCTCGCGCAACAAGTCGAGGCGCTCGTTGACCATCCGCGTGTAGAGCTCGCGGTTCTCGGCACCGTCGGTCATCAGCGACAGCAGGTTGTTCACCTGGAGGCCATCGATGACGTAGACGTTCGCGCCGCGGGATTTGAGCTCGAGAGCGAGATGGTGGCCGATGAAACCGCCACCACCAATGATCGCGATTCTCAGACCTTGCATACGCTCCATGCGATCGCGGGGGTACACCGCGATGTTCTGGTCTGTCAACTGTTACGAGGGGTTAGGAAGGCTCGCAGGGTATACTTCGAGCTCGGTTCACGCAGTCGTTCGACAACCCGAACCTCGAAGCCGGCACGCTCCGCGAGGCGTGCGATCGAGGCCAGGCTGAACACGTGAAAGTGTTCGACAAAGAACTCCTCGCGGCTAAATCCCTCCTCTCGTGCCGCGGCCTCACCGTCCGGCAGCTCGACATACACGAACCCGTGAGGCGCGATGTGGGGCAGGGCGAGGGCGAGCAGCGCGATCGGATCGGGGACGTGCTCGAGGACCTTGTTGAACGTGATGACGTCGAAGATGCCGAGGTCCGGTTTCGGCAACGAGCCTGCGACTCCGGTCACACTGGCAACGTCGGAGGCGTGGCGCGCCGCACGAGGATCCGGATCGAGTGCCGTGCCTCGCCAACCGTGCTGCTTCATTCGCGCGAGGAACACACACAGGCCGGAACCGACATCGAGGACGCGGCGGGCACCGCTCGGCAAGTGTGCCGCCGCGTATGCCTCGATCCGCGCAACTCGACCGACGTTGTCCGATCGTTCCGGTGGCAGCGCCATGATCCGGTCGAACGTCTGCTTCATGCCAGCTGCATCGCCATACGTCGCGTCGACGTACTCGCCAGCGTAGAACGCGTCGGTCAGTGCGAACACCGAAATGAAGTGCCCGCACAGACTGCACCGATAGATCTCGCGTCGATAAGCATCCGCCGGCGCACTCGCAAATCGAACTTCGCCAGCGGGCGGCGCGAAGTACGTGTGCATGGTGGTGAAGCGATCGCCGCTGCACGGGCAGTGCAGCGGTAATCCTACCGTGATCGTTGCCTCGGTCGACAAGGCGCGTAGATCGTCGTCGTTGTCGAGCCAACGCACGATCTCGTTCTGCTCGGCTGCGAGATATATCTCGAACTCCGCTTCGCGGCCGCGCTCGACGAGAAACACGTAGTACTTGGCAGCAGGTCCACGCGCGATGACGGCGCGTAGATTGTAGTTCAGCAGACGACCGTTGAGCGACGGCGTCGCGTAGAACCCCCAATTCTTGCGGGTGACGTCGTACTCGCCGCCCGCTGGTGTCGTGAACGTGATCTGCTCGTCGGGATCGAGCTCGAGATGGGCGACGTCCGAGATCGTGATCGGCTCACCACGGCCGGTCGCGAAGGTGCGCGGTGGAGCGTTCGGGCTCCACTTCATCGCCACGCCCAGTCCGGCACGATGAAGTCATCGATCTTCCAGGTGCCATCCGCGCGCATGGTCCAGACGTCGTGGTTGCGAAACGTCTCGGCGATCTCGAAGAAGCGCGCTTCGGTGATGCCTGCCCAGTTGCAGAACTTCGCGATGTCCTCGCGTGGGGTTTCGTCGCCGCGCTCGCGCAGGATCTCGACGGCGTGCTCGCGGGTCAGCCGACCATGGCGAATATCGACGGAGAGATTGTCGAAGGTGCGCGTGAACCCGAACTTGTACCACTTGAGCCAGTGGTGCAGCGAGATGAAGTCGTCGTCGATATCGGCGTAGTCCCAGACGCCGGTTCGCGCCTTCGCGGCTCGCACGAAGCCGTGTTGTTCTGCGACCGCGAGGCTGTTCTCGGGATCCCACGAGAAGTAGTACCCGAGGAAGACCGCGGCGACGCCCGCGCGTTCGAGCTCCGCATCGTCGGGTCCGAAGTACGGAGTGAGGTCGCGTTCGGTCATCCCCGCGACGCCAACCCAGTCTCGCGCGGTGGTTCCGTGGGTCACGCCATGTGCACCAAGCCATGCGGCGTCGAGCTTGAAGCCCGTGCGCGACTCCTCGGTGCCACCGTATTCGAACGCGGAGTTTTCGCCCCACACGACCAGCGGAATCTGGAACCGCACGGCGATCTTTAGCGGGATCGAAAAGATCGCCATGTGCATCGGTACGGCGGTCGAGCCGTACTTCTCGTATGCCGCGAGCGTGAAGCGCTTCTCGACCTCGGGCGAGATCGAATAGTCGATGTGGTCGACTCCGAGCCGCACCAGGTTGTCGAGGTTCGCCTGGCCGATCTCCGTACGGCCGGGTGGTCGCCAGGTCACGCACAACGGCTTGAGCCCGTACTCGAGGCACGTGATGACTTGCCACGTGCTGTCTTTGCCGCCCGAGACCGGGATCAGGCAGTCGTACCCGGAGGTCCGTGCCTTCGCATTTTCGACGACCGAACGGAAGTCGCGCTCGCGTGCCGCCCAGTCGATCTCGCGCTTCTCGGCCGTCTTGGCGCAGTTACAAACCCCGTTCGCATCGAACCGAATGTTCGGCCGATTCCATGGCGTGATGCAGGTCCCGCAGTACTTCACCGTCTTGGGGTCTACCTTGACTCACTTCACGTCGGCAAGTACGGTGCCGGCGAGTTCCTTTTGTCCTCGGAAATCCACGTCTTCATCCAGGCTCGGATGTCCTCGCGCCGGTTTCCGGGCAAGGTCCTGGCGCCGTTTCGTGGTCGCCCGATCATCTGGCACGTGCTCGACCGCGTGGCGCGGGCATTGCCCGACGTGCCACGGCTGGTCGTGACCTCGAACGATCCGAGCGACGACCCGCTCGCCGCGTACCTCGCAGACCTCGGACAGCCATGTTTTCGAGGTCCGCTCGATGATGTGCTCGAGCGCTTCAGACTCGCGGCCAAGCAGTACGCCGCCAGCTATCTCCTGCGGATCTGTGCGGACAGCCCCCTGCTCGACGAGCGCGTGTTGACCGCCGTGGTCGGAGCCCACGACCGGTCGCTCGATCTCGTAACCACGACTCGGCCGCGCACCTTCCCGAAGGGCCACAACGCCGAGCTGATCAATGCGGCGTCGCTCGCCGCGCTGACCGATCTCGACGCCGATGATCGCGAGCACGTCACGCGCGCGTTTCACCGCCAGCCGGAGCGCTTCAAGATCGTCAACGTCGAGTCCGGTGATCCGAGCCTCGCGCAGCTAGAGCTCGCCGTGGACACGATCGAAGACCTCCATCGCCTGGAGCGCACCGCATGATCGCGGCGGGTGTCGTGGGGATGGGCGTCGGCGAGCAGCATGCTCGGGCGATCGCTCGGTATCCGAACGGGCGTGTCGCGTGGCTCTATGACCTCGACGCATCGCGAGCAGAGCGCGTGGCCCGCGAGCTCGCGCAGGGGCAGGTCGCTCGCGATTTCGCACAGCTCCTCGACGATGACGCCGTCGACGTGATCGCCCTCGCGTCCTACGACGATCAACACGCTGCGCAGGTCCTCGCTGCCTTCGCCGCCGGTAAGCACGTGTTCTGCGAGAAGCCGCTGTGCCGGACCACCGCCGAGCTCGCACAGATCGAAGGAGCGCGCGGCACGCTGCATCTGCAATGCAATCTGATCCTCCGGGCGGCGCCACTCTATCGTTGGCTTCGCGACGCGATCGCGAGCGGCGAGCTCGGCGACGTCTACGCATTCGACGGTGATTATCTCTACGGCCGGCTTCACAAGATCACCGACGGCTGGCGCGGCGAGGTCGATGACTACTCCGTGATTCAAGGTGGTGGTGTTCACCTCGTCGACCTGATGATGTGGGTTCTGGGCGAACACCCGATCCGCGTCTCGACCGTCGGGAATCGCATCGCGACGCGCGACAGCAAGTTTCGCTACAACGACTTTGCAGCCGCGACATACGAGCTCCCTTCGGGGGTGATCGGTCGAATCACTGCGAACTTCGCGAGCGTGCACAAGCACCAGCACGTGGTGCGCGTGTTCGGCACCAAGGCCACGTTCATCCACGACGATGCGGGTGCGCGCTTACACACCCTTCGCGATCCGGGCGGCCCGCCTCGGATCCTGGACCTCGCACCCGTGGCCGCGACCAAGGGTGATCTGATCCCGCACTTTCTCGACGATATTCTCGCGCAACGCGATGCGACGTCCGCGGCGCGTCACGAATACGCTGTCATCACCGCCTGCCTCGCCGCGGATCGCGCGCTAGCGACTGCTAACCCTCAACTGATCGAGTACGTATGATCGACATTCCTTTCGGCCGCCCCGATATCACCGACGTCGACCGTGAAGCTGTGATGCGCGTGTTGAACGGTCACATCCTCACGCACGGCCCGGAATGCAAAGCGTTCGAGACCGAGTTCTCGAGCTTTCTCGGCGCCGGTGCGAACAGCGTGACCGTGAGCTCGTGCATGGCCGCGCTTCATCTCGCGTACCTCCACATGAAGCTCGGCCCTGGTGACGAGGTCATCGCGCCAGCCTGCACGCACGTGGCGACCGTGCACGCGATCGAGTGGGTCGGTGCAAAGCCCGTGCTGGTCGATCCGGATCCGGCGACCGGAAATCTCACAGCCAGAGGCATCGAAGCGGCGATCACTCCACGGACCAAGGCCGTCGGCCTCGTGCACTTCGTCGGAATTCCCTGCGAGATGGACGAGATCGTCGAGCTCTGCGAGCGCAAGAACCTCGCGCTCGTCGAAGATTGCGCGATCGCGATCGGCGCCCGCTACAAGGGCAAGCACGTGGGCCTGTTCGGAGACTACGGCACGTTCAGCTTCTATCCGGTCAAGCACATCACGACGGGCGAGGGCGGCATGTTCCTCTCGCGCAACGCGGAGCTCGCGGCTCAGATCGCTCGGCTCCGCGCTTTCGGCGTCGACCGGACGCACAGCGAACGCTCGATCCCGGGCATGTACGAGGTGCCATCGCTCGGTCTCAACTACCGGATGAGCGAGATGCAGGCTGCGCTCGGCCGCACCCAGACCGCGAAGCTCGGCAAGCTGCTCGACGCGCGCAAGGCAAACTTCACGGCGCTCAAGCACGAGCTCTCGACCGTCGACAACGTGCGGATCCTCGATAGTCAGCACGCGCACGCGGTCAATAGCCACTACTGCGCGGTCCTCGTTCTCGAGGGCAAGTTTGCTCGCCAGCGCAACGAGATCATCGGCGACCTGAACGCGCGTGGCATCGGCACGAGCATCTACTACCCGCAGCCCGTGCCTCGTATGAAGTACTACCGGGACAAGTACGGCTACGACGGCGATGCGTTCCCGAACGCGACGGAGATCAGCGACTGCGGCATCGCCTTGCCGGTCGGTCCTCACCTCGGGGCTGGCGAGATGAAGCAGATCGGCGACGCCGTTAAAGCGGTGCTGGCAGCGCGATGAGCTTCGCGGTTCACGCCGATGCCTGGCTCTCCGAAGTCATGGCGCGACCGGTCTTCCGGGTCGACGGTGCCGGCGAGACCGGCGAGCTTTCGACGCACGTGAAGGCCCAGCAGCGCGCGTTCTACTTCGTCAAAGTGCCAACCGATCGCGTGGCCGACGTTCAGGCGATCGAACGCGTCGGGTTCTCGCTCGTCGATACCGCGGTGACGTTCGAGCTGACCAACGAAGTATCGATCGCGACATCGATCGCGGTACGCGAGTGCGCAGCTGAAGACGTCGACGCGGTGCTGGCGATCGCGGGTTCCGCGTTTCGCTACTCGAGGTTTCACTCCGATCCTGCGGTCGGTCTCTCGCTCGCTCATCACGTCAAACGCGAGTGGATCGCGAACTACGCGAAGAAGCTGCGCGGCGATGCGCTACTCGTCGCGCATCTCGATGGCAAACCAGCAGGCTTTCTGGCCGCTCTCGTCTCGCATGGCACTGCGGCGATCGATCTCGTTGCCGTCGCGACGGATGCACACGGCAACGGTGTGGGTAGTGCGCTGTGCGCCGCCTTCGCAAGGCGCTACGCGGGCATGCCGCGCGTGGTCGGCACGCAGATCGTCAACGTGCCGTCCGTTCGCATGTACATCAAGCTCGGCTACGCGCTCGCTCGAAGCCAGTACGTCCTCCATCTCCATGTGGGTACCTGATGAAGATCGCCACGCACGACATCGCCGAGAAGATCCTGATCGTCGCCGAGATCGGTAACAACCACGAAGGCAACTTCGAGGTCGCCTGCCGGATGGTCGAAGCCGCCGCCGACGCAGGCGTCGATGCGGTGAAGTTTCAGACGTTCAAGACCAAGCTGTTCACGAGTAGCGCGGATCCTGCGCGGTTCGAACGCTTGTCCAAGTTCGAGCTCACTCAGGCGCAATTCACGCAGCTCGCTGCGCTCGCCGCCAAGCGCGGCATCATCTTCTTCTCCACTCCGCTCGATCTCGAGAGTGCGGCGTTCCTCGCGCCGCTCGTCCCGGTGTTCAAGATCGCATCTGGCGACAACAACTTCTGGCCGCTCATCGAGCTCGTTGCCGGATCCGGCAAGCCAGTCATCATCTCGACGGGCATGACCGAGCTCGCCGACGTGAAGCACACCGCGGATTTCGCGAAGGCGAAAGGTGCTGCAGGGCGACTCGCGTTCTTGCACTGCGTGGCCGCGTATCCGGCGCCCGCGACCGAGCTCAATCTGCGAGCGATTCCAGCGCTGGCCGCGGTGCTCGACTGTCCGATTGGATGGTCGGATCACACGCTCAGCGGTGACGCCTGCCTTGCCGCCGCGGCGCTGGGCGCGCGGATCATCGAGAAGCACTTCACGCTAGACAAGAACTTCTCGGCGTTTCGTGACCACCAGCTCAGTGCCGATCCTGCAGAGATGCGTCGTATCGTCGATGGCGTTCGCCAGGTCGAGGTCTTCCTGGGTACTTCCGTGAAGACCGTGCAGCCCAGCGAGCGCGCGACGATCATGCCGGCGCGGCGATCGATCGCTGCGGCGAGAGATCTCGCGAATGGGCACCGGATCGTCGCGAGCGACCTGATGTGGGTTCGCCCTGCGATCGGACTCGCGCCCGGTGAGGAGCGACGCGTACTCGAACGGACGCTCAAACGCGCGATGATGACGGGCGAAGCGATCATGGAAGCGGATCTCGACTGATGTGTGGCATCGCGGGTTCGACCGGCCCAGAACCGATTCCTGTCGAACGGATCGAGCGCACGTTGCAGCTCATGCGGCGGCGCGGCCCTGATCACGCCGGGCATCGTCGCTTCACCACTGCGAACGGGCGCCACGTCGAGCTGTTGCACACCCGGCTCAGCATCGTCGATCTCGATCCGCGCTCGAATCAGCCGTTCGACGTCGATGCGACGACGATCGTCTTCAATGGCGAGATCTACAACTACGTGGAGCTCAAGGGCGAGCTCGAACGCCTCGGGTTCAACTTCACGACGAGCTCGGATACCGAGGTCCTCGCACGCGCCCTCCGTCATTTCGGGCCGCGGACCGCGCTCGACAAGGCAGAGGGCATGTGGGCGTTCGCAGCGTTCGACCGCGCGACCGGAAGCCTGCTGCTCTCGCGCGACCGGTTCGCAGAGAAGCCGCTCTACATCGTTGACGATGGCGATCGCCTGACGTTCGGCTCGGAGGTGAAGTTCATCGCGGCGCTGCGTGGGCAGGCGCTCCCCATCGATACCGACCATCTCAAGCGCTACCTGGTGAACGGCTACAAGGCGCTCTACAAGCAGCCCAAACACTTTTTTCAGGGCCTGCAGGAGGTCGCCGCCGGTTCGGTGCTCGAAGTCGCAGCCGACGGTACGCGCGATGCCTATCGCTACTGGCAGCCGAAGTTCGAGCAGGCCGAGATGTCGCGAGAGGAGGCGACCGCGGGTGTTCGCGAGCGGTTGATTCGCTCCGTGCAGCTGAGATTGCGTGCCGATGTTCCGATCGCGTTCTGCATGTCGGGAGGCGTCGATTCGAACTCGCTGATCTCGATCGCGAAGAAGGAGCTCGGCTACGACGTTCACGGCTTCACGATTGCCAGCCAAGACGAGCGTTACGAGGAATCGGCTCTCGTTCAAGGCGCGGTGAAATCGCTCGGGCTTCGCCATACCTCGATTCCGACCGACACCACCAACTTCCTCGCACGCCTACGAGAGTTGGTGCGCTATCACGACGCGCCGGTCTACACGATCACGTACTACGCGCACTGGCTGCTCATGGAGAGCATCGCGAAGCATGGCTATCGGATCGCGGTCAGCGGAACAGCGGCCGACGAGCTGTTCAGTGGCTACTACGATCACTTCCTGGCGTACCTCGCAGAGACCAAAGATCCGGCCGCTCGTGCGGCATGGATCGAGCACGTCAAGCCGGTGGTGCGCAATCCGTTCCTCTCGAATCCGGATCTGTTCGCCGCAGATCCATCCTTTCGCGATCACATCTATCTCGACGCGGAGAGTTTCGCGGCGTACTTGCACGAGCCGTGGCACGAGCCGTTTGCGGAGGCCAGCTACAGCGCGAGTACGCTCCGCAACCGGATGGCGAACGAGCTCTTTCACGAGGCCGTTCCGGTCATCCTCCACGAGGACGATCTGAATGCGATGTACTACTCGATCGAGAATCGCTCGCCGTTCCTCGATCGCTCGCTGTTCGAATGGAGCACCCAGATTCCGACCCGGCACCTGATGCGCGACGGCTACGCCAAGGCGGTGCTACGCGACTCGATGCGCGGGATCGCGCCCTCGAACATCCTCGATAACCGCACCAAGGTCGGCTTCAACGCACCGATCTTCGAGTTCCTGAATCCGCACGACCGCGAGACCCGAGAGCAGATCATGGCACCGAGCCCGATCTGGGATCTCGTGCGCAAGGACAAGGTCTCCGAGCTCCTCGAC
>JAYVLQ010000071.1:0-7965 GCA_043759355.1 Kofleriaceae bacterium | reverse complement strand
CAGGCCCATGCCGAGGTTGAGCTCGGCAGCCCACGTGCCGCGCATAACTTCTTTGATCCACAACGACTTCAAGTTCGACAACGTGATCTTCGACGCCGGCCACGAGCGCCTCACCGGCGTGCTCGACTGGGAGATGGCCAACGGCAATCGAGACCGGCTCAGTCCAGGCCGCGGTACGAGAACGCTACGAACGGAAAGCCGAGCGGAAACGCGTCCATCTTGCACGAATCGCCGCCGCAGAACGGCCGGACGAGCTCGAGGTCGACGCCGATCTGACGCGACGTGAACCGAACGCCATACCAGGCGAGGATCCCGTTCGCCTGACCGCTGAGGTTACCGAACACGTGAGCGGTGTCCGCCTCCCCGACGAAGCGGACGTGCTTCGAGATTCGCGCGACCACGCCGGCCATGAAACCGACCGGGACCGAGGAGTTGTTCTGCTGCGCGAAGCCCGCAACCGCAGCGCCGCTCACGTGCGAGTAGCAGTCGCTGTCGAGGCAGTACGTCGCGACTGCACCGAGCTCGAGGCCGCTCGTCGAGTCCGACGACGTGTTGGGGGTCGAGCTGTCCGTGCTGGTGTCCTTCACGAACACGCCCGCGACGCCCGCCTGCACGGCGACCCGCAAGTTGCCCTGCTTGATCACCTGGAGCTTCCCGGACAGATATCCCCAGTACAGCTTGCTCGTGACCGGCACCATCGTCGTGGCGCTGATCACGAACTGATCGGTGACCGCGTAGGACCCGCCGATCAGGAGCAGCTCCTCGTCCTCGAACGACCAGGTCCCGGCGGGCGGTGTCAGCGCGGTCGGCATGACCGCCACGCGACCGGCGTTCGCGTCGTCGAGCGTGCCGCGATCGACGGTGGTCGTTTGCTCCGGCGGCGGTGGTTGCTGCACCGGCGCACCGGACGGCGGCTCCGGCGGTGGCGGCGGCGCGCCGCCATCGTCCGCGAACCCCAGCGATGTCGTCAACCCCAGATACGCGACCACCACGGCTATTTTCATGCCGCCATCGTAGCCCGCGCCAACCAGGGCATGCGCCTTTCGCGGTGGCAGAGTCCGGCTATTTACCTGATCTCGAAGTGCCAGCCGCCGCCCTCCTGCGCGTGGGCGTGCGCTCGTCCCTCGGTGCCGAGGATCGCACGAGCGTCGTAGGCTGTTTGGCCATCGCTGGTGAGCCCGAGCTTGCCGTCGAGCTCGAAGCTCGGCCTTCCAGTGGGTTCGCGGTCCTGTGAAACGATCCGCAGCGAACCGTCGATCATCGCGATGCCCCCGAGCCAGCGGGCGGGCGTATTGTGGACGACCAACCCTTCCGCGGCGACCACGTAGAGCACGTCGGTCGGCGGTGGCGGAGGATAGCTCGGCTGGATGCCCACGCAGCGAACCTCGGATCCTCGGCGACGTCCGCGATGTTCGCGTTGTGGTGATCGATACCGAGCGCGGCCATCAGCTCCGTCCCGTCCCGTCCCGTCCGTGAGTTCGACCAGCGCGGCAACCACGCAACGCTACGTACGACCTCGCGTGAATGCGTCAATTTTCGCGGCTGCGGGTCGTGCCGAGCGCTCAATCGAACACGGGCACATGAGGAAATTCTCCTCCGGAACTCCGGGGACGACGAACGGCACGTACTCGGTTCCCGCACCGCAGTTCTCCCAGCTGCGTCCGGTGACTGTGCAGTGGATCTGGTGGCGCCGGAGATCGCGGGGCGGTTCATCTACCCGAAGGCACCTGTCGATAAGACCGCGGAGAGCGGAGACAGCTGCGACCAGGTCATCACTTGCGCCCGCGGCTGCGCGGGCGTGTCGGCCTGCTAGAGCGCGTGCGCGGCAAAAGGTTCTGCGAAGGCTCAGGCCTCGTACCAGGCGCTCTTTGCTTGCGCGTACGGGCAATGCTCGACGTCGAGCGACGCCGGCACTGCCGCGTGCTCGAGCGAAAGCGATACGTCGGCCGCATGCCAGGCGTGTGTGCCCACTGCCGCCCTGGGGACGGGGTGCCGATCCCAGTTTCGTACCTGCAAAGGCCTCGAGTAAGCGAATCTCGAGGCCCTCATAGAGGCTCGGCTCGCCGTCATTGGCGGGCGCCGCACCGTCGGGCGCATCGTCGCGTCGTCGAACTTTTCTGCGCCGGCGGGATCCCGACGTGACCGCCGAAACCCCTTTATTCGAGCGTCGCGAGCAGCGCGCGCCACGCGTGCTGCAGCTGGACGATGGAGAACCCGCGCGTCGGCAGGTCGGGCAATACCGCGACCTCGGCAAGCACGCGCTCGCACAGCGCCCGCAGGCGAATGTAGACGGCGAGCACCTCGGGCACATCGGACGGCACGTGCATCGCGAGGTCGTGCGCCAGCACATGCGCGATCCCATCAAAGGCGACTCGAGGCTCGTCCTCCCGCAGGTACCGTTCGACGACCGGCAGATAGAATGCGAACGCTCGGCCGCCCATCCACATGAACGCCTCCTGATGCGCTTCCGGGTCCTCGCGCAGCCTCTCGTATGCCGCGTCGAGCGTCAGCCCGCCGAACGTTCGCCACGCGGCCATGCCATCGAGATCGTCCCCGGGACGGTCGGTGATCGTGAAGTCGGTGAGGCCGGGGAACGTCAGCGAGGAAAGGCTCGCATGTCCGCGGCGGAAATGTGAGCGCCACGAACTGATGCTGCGACCGAGGCGGTGAAGCTCTCGATACGCCAGGTGGGTCTGTAAAATCGTACCCCGCTATTACATCTGGCTCGCGACGAAACGAACGTGGAACGCTGACCGGCCGACCGCGCCGCGTGGTGCGGTCACGTAGAGCCGCTCGATCGTGATGTGCGGCTGGGCACGCCTCCCATCTTGCTGCATGCGAACCGTTCACGACCTGCGGCAAAATCCCGAGCGTCATCGCAGTAGTTGCGCTGGGCGACGAGGTTGGTTCGCAACGTGCATTATTGCAGCTCATGATCAAGAAGGTTATCTTCATTCTCGTCGTTGCGTTTGTGACCACCGCGGCCGGCACGGGCTGCCGCAGCAGCGCCGGAGTTCGCACCGCGAACCACAGCGTAGGTGTCGGCGCGGGCGCACACTGACGCGCTGATCGAGACGTGGTTCGAATGGCGTCGCTACGTGCGCGGGTTGAACAGCTGGAACCAGTCGTCGCGGATCGCCGTGTGTTCAGCGTCGAACACTCGGCGCCACGCAGAGGCGGCGAACCGATGTCCAATGACGCGAGCAGATGCGTAGATGGCGGCGCGTTGCTCGCGATCAAACAGCGCGAAGCGTTCCAGCCGATACTCGCGTAAGTCCGCGGCTCCTCGATCGCGATTGGTGGAGTTTCGACAAGCTCGAG
Source organism: Kofleriaceae bacterium (assembly GCA_043759355.1). Classification (GTDB taxonomy): domain Bacteria; phylum Myxococcota_A; class Polyangia; order Haliangiales; family Haliangiaceae; genus JABFXX01. The sequence continues at coordinate 4,644 of JAYVLQ010000071.1, read as the reverse complement.
TCGCGCGCCCAGCAGGCCCGGCGCGCTCGAATCGGATACGCTGAGATCATGATACGAGTTCTCGCGGTCGTCTCCTTGCTCGCAACTGCTGCGGCCCACGCGGCTCCGCTGTCGACCACGGACTTCGCGACGGCGGTCGACGCGCTCGCGAGTCAGGTCGACGAGCCCGTCGGCTTGCGGGCGAACGCCCAGTCACGGCTCCTGGGTCTGGAGAGGGGAGACCTGGTGATCGCGATCAATGGCGAGCCGGCGATCGCGGGGGGCCATGGTTGGTCCGGGCTCCACCTAGATCGCGCGATCCAGACGTTGACCGTGCTGCGTGGCGCGAAAGAGCTCACACTGACGCTCCACCTCAAGCTCGACGCGGTGACCCAGCATCTCGCGGTGGATCGGCTCACCGAGCTGGTCGATCGCACGAGGCAAGGCGGCGCGCGCGACTACGTCGCGGCGACCAAGAACGGCATACCATCCGGACTGCTCGTGAAGCAGCCAATCACCTACGTGGCCGCCGGGCCGCACGAAGGCGACCTGATCCGGAAGATCGACGGCCATGTCGTCACCACGAGCTCCGACCTCGTGAAGGCGTACGAGGAGGCGCGCGACAAGCCGCAACTGGTACTCGAGCTCGAGCGCTCCGGCGCACCGCTCCAGATCACCATCGTCCTCGACCGCCCCGATCTGGCGCTCTCGGCGGCGATCGCTTCGATCAAGCAGGTCAACGACATCACGTACGACGTCCCGAAAGCGTTCATTGATCTCGTCCTGGCGAATCCGATGGCCATCATGCAAGGCGCACGCTTGGTGCCCGTGGTGAAGGACGGCAAAGCCGCGGGCTTCAAGCTCTACGCGGTCCGCCCGGGATCCGTGTACGCGATGCTCGGGTTGAACAACGGCGACACCCTCCAGACGATCAACGGAACCGACATTACGTCCGCGGACAAAGCGCTCGACGCATCCGCGGCGTTTCGAGACACGAAGAAGGTCACGGTCGTGATCGAGCGCCGAGGCGCAAAGATGACGATGACGTACATGATCAAATAAGCGGACGCTTTCGAGACGCCCCTGCGGCGCATCAGCCTCGCCTTCTCGATCGACGTCAAGCCGGCGGGTGACTCCGCCGATCGTGACAAGTTGAAGAACGCGTGGAAGGTCGATCCGTACTCGAGCTCGCTCTCGTTCGACGGATGGAAGCAGCGCGAAGCGGCCGGCGTGTACTACCATGCGCCCGCCGGGTATCCCCCACCGTTCGTTTACATCTCGAAGACGTGGCTGCTCAGCGGCTCGCGCTCTCGCGGATAGGTCGGTTCAGCCGCCCGCCGTGTAGCATCGCTCCATGAGCTCCGCGACGACGATCGGCCACCCCAACACCTCGTCCTCCGCGAAGGCGATCTACGGCGTGATCACGGTGCTCGCGGTGCTCGACGTGATGGCCGACCATCCACCGAGTGCTTGGCGCGCCGCCGTGATCCTGTTCGGCACCACGTTCGCGGTCGCGCTGATCGATGTCTACGCCGAATCGATCGCCGTGGTGCTGAAGGGTGCGCGCCCGGATCTGCGCGAGATCTGGCACGAGGTCTCGCCCGTCCTGATCGGTGCACAAGCTCCAACGCTCGTGATGCTCGCGGCCGCGCTCGGTGCCTTCACGGTCGAGCGAGCCGTGCAGGTTTCACAGCTACTCTCGTTCCTGATCCTGTTCGGTTACGGCTGGAACGTCGGTCGCGCGCTCCACGTACATTGGCACCGACAGCTCGCGAGCGGCTTGCTGCTCGTCGCGATCGGCGCGTTGATCGTGGCGATCAAGGTTGCCGTGCACTAGCGGATAACTCCGCTGCGGTTCTGGCGTTCGAGCACATCGGAAGCCCATTACTTCGTTGCTCGTCACGAAAGTGAGCGTCCGGGTCGACCGCGCCGGGATCACCCTCGTGATGGCGGCAACGTCGTCGTGGCAGGCGCGATCAGGTCTGCGACGTAGCCGTCGCGCGGGCACTGGCCCAGCGCGACGGCAGGAGCGACGGCAGATCCATCAAACGGAATCGTCGGACGAGCGTTGGCAGCAGGTCGGCAAGATATGCAACCGGATCGACACCGGCGAGCCGGCACGAGCCGAGGATCGTGAAGGCGATCGCGGCGCGCTCGCCACCCGAGTCGGCGCCCTCACGAGAAGGTTCTTTCTCGTGAGGGCAGCACGGACATGGAGTTTCTCGACGATGCCGTTGCATCGGCACGTAGCCTTACTTGAGGAAGCGACCGAGCGCGACCTGGTGATTGGTGAAGTAGCGCAGGGCTACGCCGAGCGGCGAGGACGGTTGCTCGTACTTATTGTGTACGTGACACCACACCACGAGCTCGTCCCAGACCGGCTTGCGTCACTGTTTTTTTTGACGAGCGTGGCGTCCGGATCGCGGTCACGGATCTCAACTTCGATCTCGTAGAGCTTCTTGTAGGCGGCCAGCGGCAGCGCGGCTCGTTTGTCGCCGGCGTCGAGCGCCTTCACCATGTAGCGACGAGCGTGCATGTTGCAGCCATACTCGATGAGTTCCTCGCGCAGGAAGCTCGCGTCGAAGAGACCCGACGCATCAGCCACCGTCAGTCCATCGCGAAGCACAAGTATGTCCCGGGGACCTAACCTTAGAGTGCGTCGGCGATCTCGGCGACGACTTGCTTCGCCGTGCGGCCACTCGTCTCGAAGGTGCGATCGGCGCGCGTAGAGCTTCGTGCGGGTTCTCGGCCATCGGGCGCTGGTCGCCTTGGGCGACGACGCGGTTCCAGTGATCCTCGGGCTTGGCGTGCAAGAAGATCGTTTGGGCACGCGAGCGAAGGAGCGAGAACGTGGTCGGGTCGTTGACGATGGAGCCGCCGGTCGCGAGCACGGTCGGGGTGGTGTCCGCGAGGATCCGCGTGAGGACCTCGCGTTCGACGCGGCGGTAGTACGCCTCTCCGTGCAGCGTGAAGACGTCACCGAGCGAGAGGCCGGTCGCGGTTTCGAGCTCCCGATCGAGCTCGACGAAGTGTCGGTCGAGCTTCTTGGCGAGCTTCTTGGCGAGGGCTGCCCCGATCGTCGATTTGCCGGCGCCGTGCACGTCGAGCAGGGCGATCGGTTTACGCGCCGGTGCGGCCGAGTCCTCGCCGTGAAGGCCGCGTCGTTCGCGCTGTGCGCGGACCGCGGTGCCAACGGATTCGAGGAATGTCACGCCTGCAATATAGTGCATGACGAATCGGGGTGACAAGCAATAAAGTGCCTGATAAACAACAGGGCATGGATCCGACGTCCTTCGAGACTCATCCGAGCCGCTACCACCACTGGAAGCTGGCCGTCGAGGGCGACATCGCGCGCCTCACCATGGCCGTCGACGACGCTCATCCCCACAAGCCGGGCTACGAGCTCAAGCTCAACTCGTACGACCTCTCTGTCGATATCGAGCTCGCCGATGCGATCCAGCGCCTGCGCTTCGAGCATCCCGAGGTCAAGTGCGTGGTGTTCGGCGCCGACCTCGATCGCGTGTTCTGTTCGGGCGCGAACATCTACATGCTCGGGCTGTCGACGCACTCGTTCAAGGTGAACTTCTGCAAGTACACGAACGAGACCCGGCTGTACCTCGAGGATGCGGCCGAGCACTCGGGCCTCGCGTCGCTCGCGGCATGCAAAGGCACCACGGCGGGCGGCGGCTACGAGCTCGCCCTCGCGTGCACCGAGACCATGCTGGTCGACGACGGCAACTCCGCCGTGAGCTTTCCCGAAACGCCACTCCTCGCGGTGTTGCCGGGCACGGGTGGACTCACGCGGCTCGTCGACAAGCGCAAGGTTCGTCGCGACCGCGCCGACGTGTTCTGCACCACCGCCGAAGGCATCAAGGGCAAGCGCGCCAAGGAGTGGGGCCTCGTCGATCACCTCGTGTCGCGCACGAAGTGGGACGCCGCGGTGACCGAGGCCGCGAAGGCACTCGCCGCGAAGCAAACGATCGCGCGCGGCCCGGCGCTCACGCTGCCCGCGCTCGATGCCAAGATCACGAACGACAAGCTCACGTACAAGTACGTCGAGATCACGTTCGACCACCCGCAACGCACCGCGAGCTTGCTGGTGCGCGGCCCGGAAGCTGCCGAGGACTTCGACGCGCTGGCCAGGGCGGGAGCGCAGCCCTGGGCGCTCCGTGCGTTCCGCGAGCTCGACGATTGCTTGCTGCACCTGCGCTTCGATTATCCGGAGATCAACGTCGTCGCGGTGCGCACGAGCGGCAACGCGGCGTTTGTCAAAGCGTGCGACGAGAGCCTCCACAAGTCGCAGACCGGGCTCGCGCGCGAAGTCTGTCACCTGCAGCGCCGCGTGCTCAAGCGCTTCGAAAACACGGCGCGCAGCCTTTACGCCGTCGCCGATAACCCCGATTCGTGCTTCTCCGGCGTACTGCTCGAGCTCGCGCTCGGCTCCGATCGGTTCTACATGCTGATCGACAAGGACCAGAAGATCGGCGTCGAGACCTCCGTCGCGAACACCGGTTCGTACACGACGAGCTCGGGCCTGTCGCGCCTCGAGGCCCGGTTCTACGGCGAGCCCGGCAAGGTCCAGAAGATCCTCGCGCGCGGCATCGAAGGCCTCGTGCCCTCCGCGGAAGCCGAGCAGCTCGGCCTCGCCACGATCGCGGCCGACGA
>JAYVLQ010000070.1:0-45338 GCA_043759355.1 Kofleriaceae bacterium | reverse complement strand
CTACTGATAATCCCGTCGCACGACATCGGCGATCGCGGTCCGGGTCAACGCGGGAAATCGGGTGCTCGCCGGATCGAACGTCATGTCCGTCGTGTTCATCACCACCGCGGCGCGGATCTGGCGGGCGATTGATGGCTTGACGAGCTTCATCACGTGCGACGCGAGGCGCATCACCGGCAGCGGGATGTGCGCGCGTTTGCCCGTCGCGCCAGTGATCGCCGTGAACGTATCGAGCAGCTGATCGAACGAGACGTTGTCGGGCCCGGCGACCTCGATCGTCTCGCCGCGCAGCGCCGGATCGCTCAGCGCCTCGGCGACCACCGACGCGACATCGTGCGCCGACACGAAGTTGATCGGATTGGTCCCGGGCCCAAACACGACCGTCTTACCCTTCGCGGCGAGTGGCGCGGCGAGGAGATGGAGCCAGGTCTCGATGAACGCGGTCGCACGTACGATCGTGAACGGCATGCCGCTCGTGCGTAACGCTTGCTCGCCGCGGTGCTTCATCCGGAACAGCTCGACCGGGTGACCTTCGGTGGCTCCGACGATCGACACCATCACGAGGTGCTCGACGCCAGCCGCCCTCGCCGCCGCGACGACATGTTCGCAGCCCTCGGCGTCGACAGTGCGCGGATCTCCACCGGTGCCCGCGAAGCCGTGCATCGCGAGCACGACCGCGCGCGCCCCGGTGACGGCGCGTGCGACAGCGGCGGGATCGCGCACGTCGGCGGCGAGCGCGTCGACCGATGGGCCGAGCAGAGCCCGGGCCTTGCCCGGGTCCCGGCTGGCGATCCGAACGATTTCACCGCGCGCGGTCAGCCGCCCGACGAGGTTGGCGCCGAGCGAGCCGGTGCCGCCGAACACGACGATCACAAGATCGCCTGCCGGATCGTCTCGAGATTCGAGGACTCGCGCTCGACGGGCTCCATGTAGAATCGGTGCGACGCGACGCGATCTCCTTCGAGGTGCAGGATCGTCACGCCACGCATCGCAAACGGTGCACCATCCCGACGCGTCCCGTGCCAGTCCCACTCGCACCACACCGTGTCACCATCCGCATGCGAGGTCACCAACGTCGCGCGCAGGTCCGGCACACCGCCGAAGATCTGCGTCCAGTTCGCGCGCACAGCGGCGGTTCCCTGGAAGTCACGCGCGGGATGACACGGCTGGCGGCTAGCGAATTCGGGCGCAAAGCATCCGACGAGCGCGTCGAGGTCATGGCGATCGATCGCCTCGCGAATCCGGTCGACGATGGGATGCGGAATAGTCATTACAGTTTCCACGTGGATTGACTAGACTTTGAGTATACGCAAAAGAATGCGCATCGTCAAGCGGCCGTACAGCTCACCGTTGCGCGAGGAGAACGCGCGCGCGACGCTGTCGACGATCATCGATGCAGCGGCCATCGAGTTTGCGGGGCGAGGCTACGTCCCGGTCTCGATCGACGACATCGCGCGTCGCGCCGGCGTCAGCCGTGCCACGGTGTTTAACGCTGCGGGGGGCAAGGCGGCGCTGCTGCGCCGTGCGTTCGAGCGCGCCTTCGCGCGTGCCGCTGGCGGCGGTGCTGCGATGCCGCTCATCGCACGCCCGCGCTCGGTCGAGATCCGCAGCGGCGCGACGTCGCAGCGTGAGTACCTAACCGGCTACGCGCGACTGTACACGGAGATTGCCGCCGGGCTCGCGCCGATCTACGTCGTGATGCGCGCGGCCGCGCAGGCAGATCCCGAAGTCGCCGCGCAGCTCTCTGAGACTAACGGGGTGCGCCGTCGCGGCTGCACGACGATCGTCCACGATGTCGTCGCGCGCGGGCCTCTGCGCGCCGAGTTGCGCGACCCGGAGCAGGGCGCCGACATCGTCTACGTGCTCAATGATCCCGGCGTGTTTCACACCCTCGTGATCGAGCGCGGCTGGACCAAGGAGGCGTTCGCAGCCTGGCTCGTGCGCAGCCTAATCACGCAGCTGGTGTGAGCCGCGCGAGGCTCTCAATTCCACCCCGAGGTGTGGCGGAGGTCGTGGAGGCGGAACTTCTTCGAGAGGCCGGCGCGCTCGACGGCGGCCTTGAACGGGTAAAAGACGCTGGTCTTGTTGCGGGGGAGCTGGTCGCCGAACTTGTTGCGCTTCGCGTAAGGTGTTCGTCCCCTTCGCGAGCTTCATCTCGCGCAACACGGTGAGCACGGAGTCGAAGATCGGCACGTGGCGTAGCCGTCCGGACTTGGGAGCGCCACGGCGGCCGCGGTGCACGTGGATGACGCGGTGCTGCAGATCGATGTCGGTCCAGTGCAGGTGCAGCGCCTCGTCCAGGCGCATGCCGGTGCCGACCAGAACGGCGACCAGGTTGCGGATGTTGTCGTTGGGCTCGCCGAGCAGCTTCTGCACCTCGCCGCCGGACTGCAGCCAGAGGAACGGATGCTGGACGACTGGGAGCTGCTTGATGAACTTGGTCGGGTTGTCGCTGCACCAGCCTTGCTCGACGAAGTAGTTGAACGCCGCGGAGAGCGTCGCGAAGACGCCGTTGACGGTCTTGGGCGCCAACGGCTCCTCGCGCTCGCGCAGGTCGCTGCGCAGCTCGAGCAGCTTCGCCTTCGTGATCTTCACGACCGGCGTGCTGTCGAACTCGGGCCGCACGTACAGGCGCATGCGATCGGCGTACTCGTCGTGCGAGCGCTGGTCCTTGATCGCGCGCAGCCAGGCGTCCAGCGCGTCGCCGAGCGTGCGCGTGTGGTCCAGGGCGGGCGGTAGGTCGCCCGCCCGGATTCCGCGCTGCGTGACGCGGTGCTGCTGGTCCGCGTGCTCGGCGTCGCGCTTCGAAGCGAACGACCCGACGTACACCCGGACGCTCTTATCCCGCACCCGCGAACGGCCGTAGACCTGGAAGGTCTTCGTTCCGTCGGTTCCAACGTGCACCTTGATCACCAGAGCAAACGACAGGGGTGCGACAGACCGATGTAGAACCGGTGTAGAACGAGAAAATTGTCTGGGAAGCGGACGCGCATTACGACCGCTTCGGCGGCCACGGAATGAACTTGCTCACGCGCGCTTGGTACGCGCGGTACGCATCGCCGCGCGAGCGGAGTGACTGTATTTCCGTCGGTGGAATGCCCGTGACGAACAAGATCGAGCACAGCAGCAACGCTTGCGGGAACAGCGCGATCAGTCCGTACGGCGCGAAAGCTAGACCGTGTATCGCGCAAACTAACCACACGCACCACTCGAAGAATTAGCTCGTTGCGTTGCGGGACCGACGAGGGCGTGACAGGGTCGGACCGAGTCGGCTGTGACGAACCAACGCCGCGACCTCGATCGAGTGATTGCTGCGATCGCTGATCGCAAGGTCGCGATCGATCTGTCGTCCGTCGACATGTGCTTTCTGGTCGCACTCCACCTTCGCGCGGAAGGCGCGGGTCTCACCTCGTTCACCGAACAACAACTCGAGGACGTGTTCGCCCACGCGAGCTCGCTCGTGCGGGCGGAGGCAGAGCATGTTCGCCGGCGGGCGACGCCCGCGATCCAGCGGCTGCGCGACCAGCGCATGCTGGCGCGCGTCGATGGTCAGGGCGTGGTGCGCACCGGCGAGTTTGCCTTGACCCGGCTTGCCACGGGCATCGTAGAGTTCTTTCTCGAGGAAGATGTCCTCACTCGCGCGAGCTTGCACGTGTTGATCGCGAGCCTGCGGAGTGCGATCACCGACGTCCTCGGAGCCGCACGCGCGGCGACCACTCCGGTGCAGTGGCGCGATGGCGTGGTGGGGCCACTGCAAGTCTCCATCAGCGAGCTGGTGGCCGGCATCGAGCGTCGGCAGCGTGGGCTCGACGTGCAGCAAGAAAGCTTCCAGGGCGAGATCCGGCGGCTGCTCGAGGCGGACTGGTTCGGCGCGCTCGATCGCTGTCAGGAGCTGCTCGAATCGACGAGCGCGACGCTGCACGAGCTCAACGAGGTGCTGCTACGTGACAGCACCGAGCTGCTCGCACTGCTGCAGGATATCGAGGAGCTCGCGGTGGCCGCGAGCGCGATCGAGGCGGAGAACATGGCACATCGCCTGATGGATCAGATCGATCGTAGCGTCGCGTGGGGCAGCGCTCGCCAGCGATCGTGGTCCGAGTATTTTCAGTACGTACATCGCTATTTGCGCGACGTGGTGCGCCTCGATCCGACGCGCGCGCTGACGCAGCGCTTGCGCGATCAGATGGCCGGCGAAGGCGCGAAGTTCGCGCTGACCTACACCAGCGCCGCGCCAATCCGGATCTTGCGCACCGTCGCGCCCTCCCGCGATCTACCCCCGGTGACGCGGCCACGTACGGCGCGCGAAAAGGAGCCCGTGCTCGGACCCACCGAGAATCCACAAGCGGTGCTCACGGCCAAGGTGCGCGGCCTCCTCGATGCTGGAGCGAACACGCTCTCGACGGTGACCGCGCAAGTCACCGCCGACCTCGAGGCGAGCGAACGGTTCGTCGAGGCGGGACGGATCGCTTACACGGTGGCGCAGGTCGCACATGTGACCGTCAAGATCGAACGTCCGTGGGTCTCGGTCGGCGATGATATGGAAGTCGAGGAATGGGACACCCGAGGATCGCGCGAGGACAAACCATGACGGCTCCCAAGTACGCCGAGCTCCAGGACGTGGTGCTCGATCCAAGCTTCCCCGACCTCGACACAGCGCTCCGGCGCGGGCGCCACATCGATCGCGATGACTTCGTGTCGTATACGCTGCTCACCGAGGCCCAGGATCATCTCGAGACGTTCTATCGGCGATATGGCTGCGAGCTGATCTTCAAGGCGGATGGCTACTTCTATCTGCTGCCGACCGGAGACAAGCTGCCGCGCCGGCAACTGTCGCCTGGTGACATGCTCGTCGGCCAAGCCCTCGCGCTGCTGTTCCTCGATCCATCAACGATCGAGCGCGGTGGCCGTGTCACGACCGAAGACGTGGTCGCGCAGCTCGCGGTGGTGCTCTCGGGCGATGCGTTGATTCGCGCGTTCTATACGACCAAACGCCGGTTCGACGAGCGCGTCGCGCAGAAGGCGGTTCGCACCAAGGTCGCCGACGGCATTCGTCACCTCGCCGCGCTCGGGTTCGTGGAGCTCGCCGACGACGCGAAGATCGTCCTGCGCGCGCCGCTGATGCGGTTCGCCGAACCCGTGCGCGGTGTCGGCCAGCCCGCGGCCGCGCTCGTGAAGCTCGTCGCCGACGGCGAGGTGGCGATGGTGACCGAAGACGAGCCGCTCGCCGCCGAGTACGACGAGGTCGCGCCGCGCGAGAACGATGCCGAACTCGAGGCCCAAGCCGGACCCGAGGCCGAAGCCGAACCCGAGGCCGAAGCCGAACCCGAACCCGAACCCGAGGCCGAGCCGACCGAAGAGGATTGGTGAATCGCTCCCGGATCAGCGCGCTCGCGCTCGTCAACTGGAAAGGCGTGTTCTACGAGCGCTACCTGCTCGATCGCCATGTCACCGCGCTCGAGGGAACGAACGGTGCCGGCAAGACCACGGTGATGATCGCCGCGTACGTCGCGCTCTTGCCCGACATGTCGAAGCTCCGATTCACCAACCTCGGCGAGACCGCCGCGACCGGTGGAGATCGCGGGATCTGGGGCCGGCTCGGGGAACCCGGCCGGCCGTCGTACACCGTGCTCGACATCGAGAGCGGCGCAGGCGCCGAGGCCACGCGCGTGCTCGCGGGTGTGCGCCTCGTTCGGCTCGCCGAGCCCATCGTCGAGCCGACCACCTTCATCGTGACGGGTCTGCCTGCAGAGCAGCGGCTCTCGGACCTCCTGCTCGTCCGCGAGCTCGATGGCGATCACGTGCCAGAGCTCGATCAGGTGCGGTCCGCGGTCGAAGCCGCCGGCGGGACGATGACGGTATTTCGCGCCATCAAGGATTACTTCGCCGAGCTGTTCGAGCAGGGCCTCACACCGATGCGGCTCACGGGCGACGAGGAGCGCAGCAAGCTCAACGAGATGCTGCGTACGAGCATGACGGGTGGGATCTCGCGCGTCCTGACCAGCGAGCTGCGTGGCTTTCTGCTCAAGGAGGAGAGCGGCCTCGCCGACACGCTCACGCGCATGCGCTCCAATCTCGACGCCTGCGCGCGCACGCGTGGCGAGGTCGTGGGCTCGCGGCGGCTCGAGCGAGAAATCACCGGCGTCTACGAGGCGGGCCTCGATATGTTCGCCGCGGCGGTGCACGCGACACGTTCCGCGGCCAGCGAGGCGGAGCGCGAGGTGCTGGTCGCGCGACCGCTCGTCGACGAGACTCGACGCGCGCACCAGGAACTCGAGGAGACGTTGCTCGAGCACGATGCACGGACTGCCGCGCTCGGTATACAGCTCGCGCAAGCCAAGGCCGACCACGCCGCCGCGATCGCCGCGACCGAGGTCCGCACCGCGGCACTCGCGACCGCGGCGCGCTTGGCGACGATCGAGGCCGAGCTCGCCACGCACGTCGCGATCGAGACCGATGCACGCACGGTGCACGCCGCGGCCACCGCACGACGCGCCGCCGCACGCCACGAACGGACCCGAGCGCACGATGCTTACGACCGCGCCTCGCAAGGTCTCGCGGATCTCCAGGCCGGCATCGACGAGCTCGTACGTCGCGCGCACGAACATCGGCAGTTCGTGCGGCGACTCGATGATGCGCGCCGCCTGCTCGCTCGGCCGGCGCTCGTCGCCGACGACGCAGCTGGAGCTCTCGTCTCGCTCGAGCGCGAGCGCACGCGGCTGGAGACTGATCACGCGCGCCTCGCACGCGACGGCCGCGACATCGCCGCGCGGCGGGCCGAACACGCCGAAGCGCTGGCGGCGCTCGCCATCCTCGATCCGGCGACCAGCGACGAGCCCGCCCACGCGCGCGCGCGCGCGGTGCTCGCACACCTGGCCGAGCGAGACACCCTGCGCGCGCGGATCGGCGAGCTCGATCGCGAACGCGCCGAGGCGCTGCAGCTCGCGGCGCGCCAGCACGGGGCGCGCGCCCTCGCCAAGCAGCTCGCTCTCACGACGCCGGTCGTGGACGAGCTCGAGCGCACCGAGCACGCGGTCCAGGAGCTCGAGCAGCGCGCACAAACGCACCGCTCCGCCGCTGCGGCGCGGGCGCATCGCGAACAGGAGCTCCGCGTCCGGACGACCGCGCTCGACGAGCAGATCGCGCGCTGGCATGTCGCGAGCAGTGCGTCGCGACGGCTCGCGGACGCCGGGGCGCCGCTCACCACGCGCGCGGAGATCACGGCGCTGCGCGACAAGGCGAGCGCCGAGCTTCACGGACTCGAGGTCCGCCAAAGCGAGGTCGAGCAGCAGCGCCAAGCGATGCACGAGCGCGCCGCGCTACTCGAGCAGAGTGGCTCGACCGTCGATGCTGAGCTGTTGCGCTTGCGAGACGAGCTCGGTGGCGAGCTCCTCGCGAGCCGGTACGAGGATATCGAACCCACAGCTGCGAGCTGGATCGAGGCGAGGCTCGGCCCGCTCGCGACCGCGCTGATCGTCGACGATCTCGACGCGGCGGCGACGACGATCGCGGCCAGTGAACGCCACGCGCCGAATGTCTGGCTCGTGCGCGCAGGCACCCAGCTCGATATCGAGCTGCCCGACAACCTCGCCGAGCTCGACGAGTTGAGCGATGTCGTGAGCCTCGAGTCCTTCGGAGCACGCGTGACCCGCCGGCGGCCGCGGCCGACGCTCGGGCGCCGCGCGCGCGAACACAACGTGCGCGAGCTCCGCGACGCGATCGCGCGTGACGGCAACGAGCTCGACGAGCTCGGCACCAAGCTCGCGAAGCTCGTCGCGTGGCGTCGCGATCTGGAAGCGCTCGCGAACGAGATCGACGTGCTCGCGGCCGGCGATCCGCAGCTCGAACACGCGCAGCTCGTCGCGCAGCTCGCCGCACTCGTCGACAGCTCGCATGAGGACGAGGCGGCAACCGATCGGCGCACGCACGCGGAGATGCGCACGCGGCTCGACCAGCTCCGCCGCTTGCTCCCGCTCGCGAACCTCCTCGACGATGCCGATCACGGCGCGCGCGCGGAGCACCTGCGCTCGCTGCGCGCCGATCTCGCGACCACGCCACCGGATCCCGCGGCGCGCGCGACCCTGACCACGCTCCTCGATGCGCTCCGCGCTTCACCTCCGGATGATGCGGCGCTGACCGCGCAGACCGAACGGTCGAGCGCGCTGGTAGCGGGGCTCGACGCGCTCGCGCTCGCACGCGCCGCGCTCGATGACGTGCTCATGCACCGCCACGCTGCTGACTTCGCGGACGCAGATGAAGCGCTCGCGGTGCGCGGCCATCTCGCGACGGCACTCGAAACGCAGCACGCGAACGCACGCGCAGCCGTGCAGACCGCCGCCGAACAGGAGGCGCTCGTCGAAGCGAAGTGGGAGGCCACCACGGCGACGCTGCAGCAGGCCGAAGCGCAACGCCTCGCCGCGCTCGCGCAACGCGATCGGGTGGCGATCGAGCTCGCGAACCTCGGAGGTCTCCCGAGCGACACGAGCTCGATCGATCCAGCGGCGCTGGCCGAGCGTGCCTCGCGGCTCGAGACCCAGTCCCGCGAGCTCGTCGCCGACCGAGCGGTCACCGCCGAGCGCGTGACGCGCGCCGCGGCCGCGATCGAATACGCGCAGGCCCGCTTTGCAGCAGCAACCCGCGATGCCGAGCCAGCCCTTGCCGCCTGGACCGATCTACGCGAACGAGCGCAGCTCGATGGCACGCTGCACGTGGTGCTCGCGGGTGCGCGCGAAGGCCGCGCGAGCGTGCAGCTCGTGGCCGATGCGTGGAGCAAACGCGACTTGTTGCTCGACCGCGTGCGCCATGCGCGGGGTGGCGAGGAGCTGGCGCTCGCGGTAGGCGATGCGCTTCTCGACGGTCCGGGATACCTGACTACGTGGCGCGCGACCCGCGAGTGGCTGCGCCGGCGCGTGCCCGTGCAAATCGCCGATGTCGACGAGCCACTGATCGCCCTCGAACGCCTTCGCGATCATCTCGACGTGCTCGAGCGTCGCCTCGCGCGCCAGGAGTATGACCTCCGCGGCGCCTCTGAAGATGTCGCGCGCGGCATCGACGTGCAGGTGCGCCGCGCCCATGGCCAGGTGCGACGGCTCAATGCCACGCTCGACGGCATCGCGTTCGGCAGCATCAAGGGCATCCGCGTCGAGATGCGCCGGATCGAGCGCATGGAGCAGATCCTGACCGCCCTGCGCCTCGGTGAAGCCCAGGAGCTGTTGTTCACGCCGAGCATCCCGATCGAAGAGGCGCTCGATGAGATCTTTCGCCGCTACGGCGGGGGCGGACGTGGCGGTGGCCAACGCCTGCTCGACTATCGCGAGTATCTCGAGCTCGTCGTCGAGATTCGCCGTCAGGCGTCCGAGACCTGGGAGACCGCGAGCCCGACCAAGCTCTCCACCGGAGAAGCAATCGGGGTCGGTGCCGCACTCATGATGGTGGTGCTTACCGAGTGGGAGCGCGACGCGAACCTCCTGCGCGCACGGCGCACGGGTGGCTCGCTCCGCTTCTTGTTTCTCGACGAGGCGAACCGGCTCTCGCGCGACAACCTCGGCGTGCTGTTCGATCTGTGCAAGACGCTCGATTTGCAGCTGTTGATCGCCGCGCCCGAAGTCGCGCGCGCCGAGGGCAACACGACGTATCGCCTGGTTCGTCACGTCGGCGACGACGGCCGCGAGGAGGTCATCGTCAGTGGTCGACGCTCGGTGGATCCTGGCGATCCTGGCGATCCGCAAACGTGATCAGTCGTCGTCGCGGCTGACGGCCGAGGCGATCTTGGAACCCACCTTCGAGATGGCTTCACCGACTTTTGTCACGACACCCTCGGCGCCATGCTCGGCCGAAATCACGGCCTTCTTGGCCCTCTTCACGACGGCCTTCGCCTTGGTCTTGACCGAGGTCGCCTTGGTCTTGACGGCCTTGACCTTCGACTTCGCCGTCTTCACGGCGCCGGCGAGCTTCTTCTTGGTGGTCTTCGTTGCGGTTTTCGTTGCAGCCTTTGCCTTGGTGGCGCCGCGCTTCACCGTCGCGACAAGCTTCTTCGAGGCCTTGGTCGCGGTCTTCTTAGCCGTTTTGGTTTTTGCCATGCGCCCATCATGCAACAGCGGTCGAGATCGCTAGCAGCTGGACTGGCAGGATTTCTCTGTGTGGTTGCACTGATTCGCACGCTGGGCTCCCTTGCAGCTCGGAGGACAATGGCCGGCTTCGAGCTTCCATGCCTGGAACCGCCCGAGGGCTCGTTGGTGCCGGCTCCGCATTATTCAGAATGGACCGAGAGCGAGATTTCGACCTCGCTGCGGATCAGCCTGAAGATGCTCGACACATCAGACCGATCGACGCCGAGGGCGCGCTGCATCTCGGCGCGGGTTGCCTTGACCAGACGCTCGCGCGCCGCAACGACCCAGCGCGAGATGGTCCCGGCATGAACCGAGTGAAGCTCGCCCAGCTCCTCGACGGTGAGCTTGTGACGAAACCGCTGCTTGAGCAGGAGCCGATCGTCTTCGGCCAAGGCGGCGAGGCCCACCTCGAAGGCGCGGCGAAACGCCTCGCCGTAGGTCTTCTTCATGTACTCGAGCTCGAGGTCGCCCGTCGTCGGGGCGTGGTGCTGGTCGTCGAGCACGATATGCCGGCCGGTCTGCTTGAGCGTGCGGAGGCCGGTCCTCGCGGCCACCGAGCGCAACCAGCCTCGCAGCTGACCCCGGCCGCCGTAATCGAGGATCCGCGGTGGGGCCGCGCCGCGCGGGACCAGTAGCTCCGCACGCATCACCTGCAGCGTCTCGTCGATCTCGTTCGCGGCGAGCCCCATTCGCGCCAGGGTTGGCCGCAGCTCGCGGACGTACTCGCGGTCCAGGATCGCGAGTGCCTGCTCGTTCGCGAGCCCGCACGCGAGGCTGAGATAGAGATCGCCGGCATGGAGCGTCGAGAGCAGCTCCGTGTCGCCGCCGGCCAGCTTGGTGAGGTGCCCGCAGAACAGGGCATCCTCGACCTCGAGCTGGGGCCATGCCGTGTGTGCCGCCGCGCACAGCTGAGCGAGCACGGCCTCCAACCTGGGGATCATACACGGTGGATGTCGATTGTCTGCAAATGCGCCGGCCGCCCCTCCACCTAGACATATGTGGAAGAACTTGATCGTCGCTTTCGCGCTCGTCGCTGTGCCCACCCTCGCGTTCGCGGATCGCGCGAAGGATGCGGGCCGGGCGCAGGCCAACGCCGACCGCGCACGTGACTCGTCGGCCAAGCACGCCGCGAAGGGCAACACGGCCTCGGCTGCGAACATGTCAAAGATCGCGGACCAGCGACAGAAGGCTGCGGACCGCCACAGCGCCGCCGCCGCCCGCGACACCGCCAAGAAGAAGAAGTAACTCGCGTATCCTACCCGCGGTGGAATGTCTCGACGACAACGCTGTTCTCGCCTACGTGGAGCGTCTGCTGCCAGCGGCAGAGCTCCAGCTGGTTGCTGCTCATCTCGACCAGTGCGAGCTGTGCCTGACCATCACCAGCGCGGCGGTGCGCTCGGAGGGCGCCGAGCCCGCGACGAGCACCGCGGCGGAAATGGTCGAGATGGTCCGTGGCGACACCGTGGGTCGCTACGCGTTGGTCGAGATGATCGGACGCGGCGCGATGGGTCGAGTCTACGCCGCCCACGATCCGCAGCTCGATCGCAGGGTCGCGCTCAAGATCGTGCGCTCGGATCGCTTCGCGCAGGCCGCGACGCGCGCGCGATTGTCGCGCGAGGCCCGCGCGATGGCGAAGGTCACCCATCCGGGCGTCGTCACGGTCTACGACGCCGGCGAGCTCGACGACGGTGTCTTCATCGCCATGGAGCTCGTCGATGGCAGCACGCTCGCGCACTGGCTGGCGACCGAGCACCGTGAATGGCGCGAGATCGTGCGGATGTTCCTCGCGATCGGTCGCGGGCTCGCGGCCGCTCATGCCGCGGGCATCGTCCATCGCGACTTCAAGCCCGAGAACGTGCTCGTCGACCATCAGGGCCGGGCGGCGGTGACGGACTTCGGCCTCGCGGCCTCCGAGGTCGTCGGACCTGACGAGGTCGGGATGCAAGGCACGCCGCGCTACATGTCACCCGAGCAGTTCGCTGGTCAGACGATCGACGCGCGGACCGATCAATTTAGCTTCGCTATCGCTCTGTACGAGGCGCTCTACCGCGTGGCGCCTTTTGCAGGTGTCTCGGTCCGCGAGCTCTCCGAGGCCGTGCTCGGTGGCAGGTTGCGACCGAGGCCAGCCGAGACGAGCGTGCCGCTGGCGATTCACCGGATCATCGCGCGCGCGCTCGAGCACGACGCCGCCGCGCGCTTCCCCGCGATGGCCGACTTGCTCGATGCGCTTGCGGCGGCGACTCATCCCGACCGCCGGCGTCGCGTCGTGTTCGCGCTAGCGCTGACGGTCGTGCTGATCGCAGGCGGGGTCGTGGTGTTCCGGCACGATACCGACCCGACCACCAACGTGCCTCGTGTCGCGGCCGCGCTCACCCTGGGCAACGAGCCGACTCGTATGCGCGTGCTAGTCGAGCCGTTCGCCAACTCGACCGGCGATCCACGGCTCGATGACACGCTCGATCTCGTGGTGGCCAATGGGCTCGAGAGATCGACGCACCTCGATGCGAAGGCAGGGATCGATCTCGCAGCACAGCTTCAGGGTTCCACGATCGAGGCGCTCGCCGCGAAGTACACCGCGAGTGGGCACGCGGTGCTGCGGCTGCACGGAGCCATCGCACCGGCCGGGACCGGCTACCTGGTCACGCTCGAGACCCGAGGCCTGTTGCAGCTACCGTTCTCTGCGAGCCTGCCGATCGCGAACCTGCATGATTCGATCGGCGTGGCATCGCAGTTGACCGCGGCGTTCCTGGCGACCGTTGGAGAGTCAGGTCCCATCGATCGCCCGCCCTCGTTTTCGCTCGACGCGCTTCACGCCTTCATGACCGGGCAGCGGTGGAACCTCGCGGGTGATCCGACCAAGGCCCTCGATCCCTTCCGTCGCGCGATCGCCGCCGACTCCGAGTTTGTCGACGCGCATCAGAGCCTTGGCCTCACGCTCTACAACCTCGGCGATCGGACGGCCGCGAGCGTCGAGCTCGAACGAGCCAAGCAGGGAGCGGACCTCCTCCCCGAGCGCAAGCGCCTCGCGCTTTTCGGCGACTATTACGGCACGGTCGGCAGATACACCGATTCGATCATGACGTACGAAGCGCTGCTCGCGCGCTGGCCGGGTGACGCGCGGACCGAAATCAACCTGACCTCGACGGCGATCGACGCGGGGAGCTGGGAGACCGCGCTTGCTCAGGCGCGCCGCGCGGCACAGGATCATCCGGAGATCGGGGTCGTGCGCGGCAACCTCGTGATCGCTGATGTCGCGAACGGTCTGTTCGAGGACGGCAATCGCGACGGGGCGGCGATGGTGACCCAGATCGCCGAACCGCCGAGCTTCGCGGTCTGCGCGTATGCGATCGCGCAAGCGCTACTCGGCCACGCGACCCTGGCGAACACGACGCTCACCTCGCTCGCCGGCTCCGACAGCAAGCTCGCCGACCACGCGCGTGCCGATCTCGCGATCTACGACGGCCGGTACGCGGACGCCGAGAAGCTCCTGGGGCCGTATGTCACGTCCGCGATCGCGACGGGCAAGACCGCCAGTATCCCGAGCGAGCTCGTCGCGTTCGCCCGAGTCCGCCTCCTCCAGGCCGATCGCGTAGGTGCGATCCGATACGCCTCGCTCGCGATGGGCAGCGGCGACGTTCGCCTCGAGTACCTCGCTGCCAGCGTCGCGCTCGAAGCCGGCAGCGAAGCCGGCGTCGAAGCGAAGCTGCGCGCGTGGGCCGACAACCCGCTCGTCGAGTGGCGGCTCTACGCGAACGTGCTCGCGGGCGACCGCGCGCGCCTGCACCACCAACCCCGCGACGCGATCGCCGCTTATCAACGCGCGAACCTCATCGCCCCTGCGTGGATCACGCGAGAGCGCCTGAGTCGCGCGTACCTGCTCGCGGGTGATCACGGCTCGGCGCGACGCGAGCTCACGTGGTGCTTCGAACATCGCGGCGAAGTCGCGGTGTTCACGACCCCGAGCCTCGGTTACGCTTCTGACGTGGCGCGCGCACTCGCTCGCTAGAAGCGATTCAACGCGCGCTGGACCATCCCTGCTTGTCACCAACCTGCGCCGGAAACGTACATCCGACGACGATCGCGAAGAGGACCGCGCCTTGCCCAACCCCGAGCCGTCGGCGCGCCACGGTGCGGTTGGTCAAGCGCTAGGTTTGACGCGCTCGGCCGCCATCGCGGCCTGTACCGCCGGCCGCGCCGCGACGCGCGCCTGGAAGGCGATGAGATTCGGAAACTCCGACAGATCGATCTTTACGAAGCCCGCCCAGTTCGTCACCGTGAACAGGTAAGCATCCGCGACGCTGAACTGCTCGCCGAAGAGATACGATTTCCCGGTGAGCTGCTTCTCGACGAAGCCGTACCGCTTCTTCAGATATGCCGTGCGCTCGGCGCGGACCTCGGGCGTCGCGGTCGGGTCGAACAGCGGGCTGTACGTTTTGTGCAGCTCGCTGTTGATGTACCCGAGCATCTCCTGCACGCGCGTCCGCTCGAACGTTCCCGCCGGTGGCAAGAGCTTCGCGTCGGGCTTGAGATCCGCGAGGTACTGCACGATCGCTGGGCCCTCGGTCAGGATCTCGCCATTGTCGAGCTCGAGTGCGGGGACGTAGCCCTTCGGGTTGATCGCCCAGAAATCGCGGCCGTCGTGCGTCTTCTTCGAGCGGACATCGACCTTCTCGAGGCTGATCTGGATGCCTGCCTCGTGGGCGACGATGTTCGGCGACATCGAGCAAGCGCTGGGTGAGTAGTAAAGTTTCATCGCTGCACGCTAGCTCACGTCGCTGCGTCAGACACTTCGGATCTACGGGTTACACTCGGTCGCCAGTCCTCCGAACACATCGCGCTCGAGCGCTCGGGTAACGAGCTGAGCGCGGTCGGCGTCGGCGACGCGTACGAGCGATTTGCCCTGAGAGCAATGTTTCAGGCGACGGGAATTTCCACGACAAAGATGCACCCCTTTGTCGGCAGATTCTGCAAGCGAATCGTGCCTCCATGCGCCTCGACCGCCTGCTTCGCGATGGCGAGCCCCAACCCGAACCCCGTCTGGGTTTGGTCGAGACGTACGAACGGCACGAAGAGTGCTTCGACCTTGCTCGGTTCGAGGCCGCCGCAGCAGTCCTCGACCTCGATGACCGCGCGGCCGTTCGTAACGTGGCCGCGGAGCTCGACCACGCCGCCATGGGAATACCTGACCGCGTTGCGGACCAGATTCCCGATGGCGGAACCGATCAGGCGAACATCGACTTCGAGCGGGTCATGGCCCGCGACCACGACGCGCAACTCGATTCCCTTTGCCTGTGCTTCTGGCAGCGCGCCCAGCTCCGCGTCCGCGAACAGCGCTGCGAGAGTTGTCCCCCGTCGCTGCAACTCGATCCCCGAGGCTACGCGTGCGGTCTTGAGGGTCTGGTCCACGAGCTCCGCCGTGCGATGGATGCCTCGCTCGAGGATCGCGACGGCCCGCAGCTCGGGCAACGAACCCGCTTCTTTGAGTTGGTGAAAGGCCATCGCCGCCGAGGCGAGTGGATTCCTCAGCTCGTGCGCGATGAAGGCGAAGTGCTCGTTCGCCTGCCGCCGCAGCTCGGCGTCGCGCTGATACGTGTACTCGGAGACCGCATGCGCGATGCCCGTGATGATGCAGTCGAACACCAGCTGAATCTCGCCGAGGGTCGGCGTCGTGCCGGCGTCCACCGCGGTGCCGATGAGGGCATCGCGCAGCGCGCCGTACTCCCTGACCACCGAATCCAGGCTGAACCCGAGGCGCAGGCGCTGCGTGCCATGCTCGGAGGCGCTGGCGCTAATCTCGATCGACGGCGTGGTCTCGGGAACCCGGGCGCCCGTGCTGAGGGTCGCGATGATCTCGTCGACGAATTGCGGAAGGTGATCGACCAGCTCGATGGTCGGAATGGCCTCCATCGCCAACGTACCTCGCACGCATGCCTTCCACCGCTGCATGACCTCGTCACGGTTGGCCGCCAGCAGCTCGTGGAGTCGCATCATCCCTGTATGTCACAAACTGCTGGCCCTGCGCTGAATTATGGAAGCGTTCTCGAACGCTGGGTGCCTTCCACTCGACCACGATCTCGTCTGTGTTGTGGGAACCCGGCGGGTGCGCTCAGGGTGGACCCGCGCCTTCACCCGGCGCAGGAAAGCGGACCGTGCACGTGGCACCGTTGCGATTGACGAGCTCCACACTTCCCCGCAGCTGACTGCTCAGGTCCGCGACGAGCATCATGCCCATCGTCTCTGCACGTCCCAGATCGAAATCCGTATCGAACCCTGTACCGTTGTCGGCCACCGAGATGACGAGCGTGTCCGACTCCCTGTGCATGACGATCCGGATCTCGTTGTGATCGCGGGCCGCTACTTCGTCGAACGCGTGCTTGAGCGCGTTGGTGATGAGCTCGTTGATGATGAGTCCACAGGGCACCGCCGCATCGAGCGGTAGAGACATGCGGTCGACCTCGATGGTGAAGCGATCACACGGGCTCGTCTCGCCGTATGCGCGTCGCAGTGTCGCGACGAGCTTGTCGAGATACTCCTTCATATCGACGCGTCCGAGGTCATCGGACTGGTAGAGGCTTTCGTGGAGCAACGCGATCGACCGCACTCGACTCTGCGTGTCGAGAAACATCGCGCGAGCTTCGGTATCTTTGATCTGCCGCGCTTGAAGTTTGAGGAGGCTCGAGATCATCTGGAGGTTGTTCTTCACTCGGTGGTGAATCTCTTGAAGCATGGCCGTCTTTTCCGCGAGTGACCGCGCCTTGGCGTCCTCGGTCTGCTTGCGCTCCGTGAGGTCCCGCGCGATCTTCACGAACCCCGAGACGACGTTGCTCTTGTCGCGAAGAGCCGTGATCACGACGCTCGCCCAGAACCGTGTTCCGTCCTTTCGTACGCGCCAACCTTCCTCTTCGTACCGTTCCGCGGACCGCGCGACCGCGAGCGCCAGCTCCGACTTCCCCTGGTCCTCTGGCGGGTAAAAGCTCCGGATATGGGATCCGACGATCTCGTCCGCCTCGTGCCCCGTGATCGCACGTGCACTCACGTTCCAGGTCCTGACGCGCCCTTCTGGATCGAGCTGAAAGATCGCGTATCCGCGAATCGCCTCGACGGTGAGCCGAAATGCGGCGAGCGTCTCGATCGTCTCGCGTCGAGCGACCTCTGCGTTGATCTCGTCGCTCATGTCGCGAGACGCTGCGACCACCGAGCGAGCACCTTCGAACTCGAACGGTCTAGCGATCGACTCGACCGTGACCGTCGTTCCATCCTTGCGAAAGATCCTCGTACGACGTGGCGCAATCTCGGAGGTCTCTGCTGCGATCACGCGGGCGGACACCAATCCCCGGTCATCCTCGTGGATCAAGCTCTCGATCGTCCGACCGATCAGCGCAGATTCATTTTCGTGACCGAGCATCTTCAGCATTGCGGGATTCATGTACGAGATGCAACCGGCGCGCAGGATCGTGATCCCGATCGAGATGTATTCGACGAAGGTGCGGAACTGGGCGAGCGCCGCCCGCTCACGCGCGAGGGCATCGTGAGCTCGTTTGCGCTCCGTGACATCGAAGCAGAACAAAAGCGCGGAAGAAATCTCACCGGATGCGCTATCGACGATCGGTTCCGCAATCAGTTCGTAGTAACTCGAACCGCGCACGAGCTCCATCCGCTGACGCGCCCCCGAGAGCGTGGCGATGACCATGTTCGTGGTGGCTTCTCTGTTTTCGGCCGGGACAACTTCACTCATGGTGCGGCCGACGAGGTCGCCAGCAGAAATCGGCGAGCTCTTCATGATCTCGTCGATCGCGCTTCCGTCCGCCGACAGGAACCGCATGTCTCGATCGAGCATGAAGACCGCACCCTTCGGCAGGTTCTGCACGATCGCTCGGTACAGCTGTTCGCTCTGCCGAACTGCTGCTTGGTCCCGCCGCTGCTCGGTGACATCCAGCGCGAGCAGGATGCCGGACGCGACCAGTCTCATCGCGCCCCGGATCGGCGCCGTATGAAGAGAGAAGGTTCTTCCGCCGTACGAAAAATCGAGCCCCAGCGACTCACCGCTGATGGTACGGCGGCACGCGTCTTCGACGGCATCAAACGACGGGTCTTTGCCGGCATCGCCAGCCAGCTCGCGCATCGACCTCCCGACAGCAGCGCGCGAATCGATGGTGTCCGAACGTGCGAGCTCGCCATCGATGGCGAGGCAACGCAGATCGGCATCGAAGAGAACAACGGCACCGCGCGGAATGTTGTGCGCCAGCGCTGCGAAGAGGTCGAGGCGGCGCTTTCGCTCGGTCACGTCACGATAGACCGCGACGGCCGCGATGACGGCACCACTCGGGCCATGCACCGGGCGGCCCGTCGCCTCGACCCACATTCCCTCTTTCGCACCCGGAGGTTCGAGCGTGAATTCCAACCCGTCCGTGAGCTCGCCGCGCAGCGCACGCGGCAAGGCGCCTTCCTCCGGATCTAGCTTGGACCCGTTCGGCAGCGTCGATCGATGAATGGCGGACCAGGTCGATGGGAAAACTTGCCCGACCTCGGCGCCCTTCGCAAACATGCGGCGCGCAGCGGCGTTCGCGATCAAAAATTTCCTGTCCTGATCGATCGCGAGAACTCCGTCGCCAAGACCATCGAGTAGCGCATTGGTCAGGGCACGCTGGTCCTCCGCGGCGCGCAGTGAGAGTCGCAACTCGATCTCGGAGACCACGGATTGGGCGAGGTCGCTCAGTAGACCGAGCTCGTCGGCCGACCACACTCGAGGCTTGTCGTCGACGACGCAAAACACCCCGATCGCCTCGCCCTGGATGAAGAGAGGGATCCCGGCGTACGCGATCATGGCGAGCTCCCCGACCGCCAGATTGGCTTTGAGGAGCGGATGTTCGCGCGCGTCGTTCACGACCAGCGGCTCCCGATCACGGATCGCGTACTGGCAGAACGAATGGCTCAGCGGTGTCTCTCGTGCCGAGGCCCACGGTTCACCGAGCCCGACTACACTCTTCAAAAACTGACGGCGTTCGTCGATGAGACTGACGAGCGCAGCCGAGGCATTGACGAGCCGACGAGCCATTCGTGTGAGCCGATCGAACGCGGGCTCCGGTGGGGAATCCAGGAGGTTCGTCGACCGCAGGACACGCAGACGATTCACCTCGGGCCTGGGATCCATCGAGCGTGGGACGGTATCATCGCGCGATCAGGTATTCGTCATCAAACCACGGCTTTGCAGCCACCGAAGAGCGCGCACCACGTGTAGCTACGCGCCGTACTTCAGCGCGAAGAAGCCGGCCATCGCGACGAGCAGGCCGTCCACGTCGGCGTGCTCGGGCACCGAGATCCGGCAGATCTGCACGTTGTCTCGCTTCTGCGCGTTCTTCACCTCGGCCGATAGCGCGCCCTGCGTCGACTCCTCGGGGTTGATCACGTAGAAGTAATCCGGCTTGCCATCGCCGGTGGACTGCCCGTAGCTGACCCGGCTCTTGACCAGCGTCGGCGCATGCGCGAGCAAGTAGGCGACGAACTCGTCGACGAGATCGGGGTACGTGGTGGGCGCCGGCGGCAGGTAGAAAGAAAGCACACCGGTGGCCATTCCTTCGGCGATCTGTGCTTCCGAGATCGCGTACAGCGTGATCTCGTGGCCGCACGCGCGCAGGGCACTCCGCAACCTGGTCGCGAGCCGGATCGTGTGCGCGCTGATCGCGGCCATCCGCGGTACGAGGTCGCTGAGGCCCGCGCTCAGCTCCGCGAGCTGCGCCGGGCGCGCAAACGAGTCCGCGTCCTGACCGAGCTCGCGAGCGCGCGCGACGATCGCATGGGCGATCGGGTCGCTCCCGCATGCGACCACACCGAGCGTAGCTTTGCCTTTGGTGAAGTACTTCGAGCCGCTCTTCGCCAGCACGAACGGCCAGTCCTGCGCGAGCTCCTTCGCGAAGATCGGATAGAGCGGCGCGAACGTCGTGTCGATGATGATCGGCACCTTCTTCCCCCACCGCTGCGCGTACCCGCGTACGCCCGCCATCAACGCGCGGAAATCGTGCACCTGCAGCTCCGGGTTCGTCGGCGTCTCGAGGAAGATGCACGCTGGCCCGCCGCCGAGCTCCGCGAGCGCCGCGAGCACGTGATCGACGAGCGTGCTCGCGTCCTTGCCCATGACCTCGAGCGGCCGCGAACTGATCGCGCCACCGCGCGCGAGGAGGTCGGCGATGAGCTGAGCTGTCCCACCGTAGCCGTTCTGTGCGTAGAACAGCACGACCGGATCGGGCCCGAGCACGTCACCGACGGCGGTGAACACCGCGGCCTCGGCGGCGAGCCCCGTGCAGAAGTACAGGCTTTCCCGGATCTGCGGAAACAGCGCGCCCAACTTCGCCGCGCAATCCGCCGCCGTCGCCTCTGCCAGCACGGTCGGCGCGACCCCGGCCACGCGCTCGAGCTCGAGCCGTGCATCCGCTGCGAGCAGTGCGGCGACCGTACGCTTGCGGACCAGCTGGATGCCCTGCGGCTCGATACGCGCCGCGTCGCGGATCAAGAGCATCCCGCCGTGCGACACGGCGTAGCAGATCGCGTCGGCCGCACTCGCCTGGACGTCCCCAGTGAACGGGGCATCGGTGACGAGCACGCTGATCACATCGGTGCGCCGCGCCGGCAGATCTTCGCACCAGTGTTCGTGGAGCTCGCAGCCGGCGGCGCGCAGCGCGCGCCTCTTACCGTCGGAGATGGGCAGCGCGGACACCGCATGGACGTGCACCGGCAAGTTGCGTGTCGGCGATTCGATGACGGCAAGCCAGGGCTTGGTGACCGACGCGAACGACAAGCAGCGCGCCGCGTTCGTACGCGACTGCGTGTACAGCTCGAACACGGTGGAGAGCGGCTGGCCGAGCCGCGCGTAGTCGAACGGCAAGCCGACGGCAGCGAGGCGCTCGCGGATCGTGTGGGGATTCTCGGTCTCGAGGATCTCGGAGAGGGCCTGCTCGAAGCGCGCCGCGAACCCGGCGTCGGAATCGAACCGCGATAGATCGTACGTGGTCGCTCGCGGATCCCAGTCATCGGGCAGCGCGCCCGCCGCGAGCAGCCGAGGCAAGGTCCTGGCAAGCTTCACCGCGAAATCCGGTCCGAGATGCAAATCACCGCTCGTCATGGCCATCGTGCGCGAGGATAGCGAGTTTGCGCACGCGATGCATGGCGGGCATTACCCGAGAAATTTGGTGGACTGGCGGTTGTGGTCACGCCTCGCTCACCTGGCCGAGCGTGGAAGCCGGACGGTGAACGTCGTGGCCAGCTCGGTGGAGTCGACGCCGATCGTCCCCTCATGAGCGGTCACGATCGCGCGGACGATGTACAGCCCCAGGCCGAAGCTGCGTGTATCTCGCGATTTCGCTCCCGCGGGCTCCACTTGCTTGAACGGCTCGAAGATGTCGCTCAGGCGCTCGTGCGGGATGCGCTTGCCGAGATTTCGCACGGTCACGACCACGTCGTCCGCGTGCCCGCGAAGGCCGACCTCGATGGGTGCCGAAGGGGCGCCGTGTTGGAACGCGTTACCCAGCAGATTCGAGAGTGCTTGCCCGATCCGGCCGCCATCCCAGTCCCCGCGAAGGTTCCCCGACGCATCGAATCTGACTACGCACTCGGGATGAAAGGCTCTGATTTCCTCGACCGTTTGTCGAGCGACCTGCTCGAGGTCACATGCGGTGCGGCTGATCGGAATACCGGCGCCGAGCTTACTTCGAGTGAAATCGACGAGGTCACCTATGAGTTGATCCATGCGCGTGCCGGCGTTCAGGATGCGGGACGCCGTGGTGTAGTGAGACCATTCCGGTCCTTCCTGCGTCATCATCACACTCGCAGACATCATGATCGCGCCGAGCGGATTCCTCAGATCGTGCCCGAGGACGCCGAGGAACAGGTCCTTGGAGTTCTCGACATCCAGCGCATACCTGCTCATCGATTCTGCGAGGAGTTGATCGATCGCTTCGTTGAAGCGCATCACATCGGTGAGGTTCGCGCGCGAAAATTCGCCCTGCGCCTCGGACCAGAGCCTCAGCACGCTCGCACGTAAGGCGCGAAATTCCGCGATCACCTCGGTCGGTGTAAAGCCGTGTGCCGCGCGGTCGGTACCATGCGCATTCGCTGCGGTCGCGCTCGTAACCAACCCGTCGTCCATCCCCTTGGACTTGTCCGACTGCTCTCGCTTCGTTTGCGGGGTGTCGAGATCCTGCGCGATCCGTTGCAACATCCCGACGACGTGATCGCGACGAGCCTGCAGGTTGATAGAGCTCGCCGCGGGGAGGTACTTGCGCGCGAACTCCTCCCATTCGGAGGCAATCTCATTCGTCGCCGAGGTGATGAACTGAGCTAACGTCGTCATCGTCGCCACTCTCTCTCTTGCTCGTCACGACCCGAACCCACCAGCTCGGCGCACTGCGCGCCGGCCGGGTCCCAACAGTAGATGCAAGGTAGAGCCCGACTGGATCCCTCGTCATTTCTCGACAGAGCGAGCGGTCTACCGCAACCGAGCGCACGCGCTCGTTCCCGAGCTGACGCGGTCGGTAGGACGATTGATCGTCTCTCTGATACAGCCCGAACAATAAAGAACCCGGATCTCGGGCCGCAGTGTTGCGATCGCGTGGGTGCTTTCGTCGTACCAACCAACTCACATCCGCCGGAATCCACCGCCGCCGCTCGATGCGTTCACCGCGCACCGCCATCCATCGCTGTTCGATCTGGACATCGCAGGTGAACGGTTCTCGTTGCGCCGATCACGATCCTCTGCGCGGCGACCTTCGCGAGTCGAAGCGCGCAGCCACCGGCCAATCAGGACGTTGCCGCGCAGCCGCGATGCGCGTACGCTCTGGACCGATTGAAGCGTGTCGCCCTCATCGTGCTGGCGTTGCTTACATTCCTGCCGTCGATGGTACGAGCCGCGGCGAGCTTCGAGTGCGCGATGGACGGCGAAGTTCGCCTCTCGTGCTGCTGCCCGAAGCCGAAGGGGGCGCGCCAGGATTCGGGCCAGCATCTCGAGCCGGCGTGTTGTTGCAAGATAACGCAGATGCGCGCTAGCGAGCCGGCTCCGCGAGGTGAGCCGGTCGTGACGTTCGAAGCTGGACCGCCCGTGATCGTGCCACGCACGATCGTGCTTCCGATCGCCACTCCGGTGCACATCGTCACGCTCGGGCCCGTGCGCTCGCCGCGTGGCCCGCCCGGACCTCTCTTCGTCCGGCACTGCTCACTTCTGATCTGATCGCTGGTTCTCGGAGTCGTTCTCGACCGTCCGTTGAACCATTTCCTTGTCCGCGGCGCGGATGGGAGCGATCGATGCGTCCAGTAATAGCTGCGTGTGTGGTGACCCTTGCTTCCGGCTGCGCCAGCATCGAGGGCGCGCGCGAACGCGACACGATGTTCGCGATCCTGTCGAAATCGACCGCGGTCGAGCACGACGTGACCTTCGCGAGTGGCGCGTTGGAACGCGCTGCCCTCGTGAATGCCGTACTCGCTCGCAACCCGGAGCTGGCCGTTGCCCGCGAGACGTGGCGCGCGACGCTCGCCGCCTCTCCAACCGCAGCGGCGCTCGAAGATCCGATGGTCACGTACGAAGTCGCGCCGCTCAGCATCGGCTCGAGGGTTCCGTTCGGCCAGCGCATCGCGATCCATCAGAAGCTGCCGTACTTCGGGAAGCGGCAGCTGGCGGTCGACGCCGTGCTTGCCGACGGCGAAGCGGCTCGCGCCGACTACGAGACCCTGCGGCTCGAGCTCGCCGAGGTAACGGTGGTCGCGTTCGACGACTACTACGTCGTCGCTCGCGCCCTCGACGTCAACACTCATCACCACGAGTTGATCGAACGCGTCCGAAAGAGCGCGATCGCGCAGTATACCGTCGGCAAGGCGGCGCAACAGGATCCACTCGAAGCGGAAGGAGAGCTCATTTCACTCGACCGCGAGCACCTGAGGCTCGCGACCCGACAGCGCGAAGCTGTCGCGCGGATCAATCGACTGCTTCGCCGTTTACCCGAAGCGTCGCTCCCGCCGCCGCCCGACACGCTCGAACCTGCCGGTGAAGCGGCCGTGGCGCCGCAGCATCCGAAGCAACTCGCCGCCGCGGCCCGGGTACGTGCTCGCGCTTCCGAGATTGCCGGCGCCGAGCGAGCGTTCTACCCGGACCTCGAGCTCATGGCGTCGTACGACTCGATGTGGAGCGACTGGCAGCATCAACTGATGATCGGCGTCGGGATCGAGATCCCGCTGCACCGCGATGGGCGCCGAGGTGTGGTCGAGCGCGCGCAGGCCGAGCGCGCAAAGGCCGCCGCCGAGCTGGTCTCGACGACCGACATGCTTGCCGAGGACCGCGAGCGTGGACGAGTCGAGATTGCCGAAGCGACGGCCACGATCGCGCTCTACGAGACTCGCGCGTTACCCAACGCACGCACCCGAATCGATGCCGCGCTCGCCGGGTTCACGGCCGGGCAAAGCTCGTTCTCGGCGGTCGTGATGTCCGAGCACGCGCTGCGCGACGCAGAGCTGAACCTCGAACAAGCGCGTGCCGAGCTCGATCGAGCGCGCGCAGCGTACGCGCGGGCATCGGGTCGGATCGCGGGCGGTGGCCAATGACAAGGGTTGGCCCCGCGCTCGCTGCTTCGGCGCTCGTCGTGGTAGCGGTGATCTTTCACCGGCCGCTCGTCGCCTGGTTCTCCGGGTCCTCTCCGGGCGGACCTACCTCGCCCGTATCGAGCGTGACGGCTGGCGGCCTGACGATCGCGACCTCGCTTCAACCAGCTTCACCGCGCGAGAATGGCAATGTCGCACACGTCACGGTCAGAGATTCGCAAGGCAAGCCGGTCGGAGGCGCGAAGGTCCGCCTCGAATTCGACATGCCCGCCATGGGCGCGATGCACGCGATGCACGGAGCCTCGGAGAGCCAGGAGACACGCGACGGTTCGTACACCCTGCCATTCGATCTCGGAATGGGCGGGAGTTGGACCCTCACCATCAAGGTCGAGGCGCAGGCTGGCTCTGCGAGTGCACGCTACACACTTCGAGTAGGCGCATCGGGACTCACGTCACTCGGCGGTGAGGCCAGCGCAGGTTTCGGAGCCGGCAGCGACATCGCGTATTACACGTGTCCGATGCACCCGCATGTGCATTCCGGGACGCCGGGCACGTGTCCGATCTGCTCGATGAACCTGACACCGGTCACGCGCGAACAAGAGCAGGCTGGCGTGATTCACATCGATCCGCAGCGACGTGCGTTGCTCGGTATTCGCACGACGAAGGTGATCACGGCACCGATCGATCAGGAGATCGTCGCGAAGGGTCGGCTAACCGTCGACGAGACGCGCCTGCACGAAGTCACGCTCAAGCTCGACGGTTACGTCAGCGATCTGAAGGTCAACACGACCGGCCAATCAGTGAAACAGGGCGAGACGCTGTTCACGCTCTACAGCCCCGCGCTCTATGCCGCCGAACAGGAATATCTGATCGCTCGGCAGGATCACGACGCTGCGCATGCTGAGTTGCTGCTGCACGCGGCCGAGACGAAATTGCGACTGTGGGGCCTTGGCGAGGATCAGCTGCGCCTGATCGCAGACAAGGGTGAGCCGATCGAGAAGATTCCGTTCAGGTCACCTGCCTCGGGCGTGGTGATCGAGAAGAACGTCATCGACGGCGGCGCCGTGATGGCGGGGCAGCGCCTGTTCAAGATCGCGGATCTCGATCAGATCTGGGTCGAGGCCGATGTCTACGAAGCGGACCTTGCTCGGATCACGAAGCACCTGCCGGCCACTATCAGCCTCACCTACCTGCCCGGGCGAACGTTCGAGGGCAAGGTCGCATTCGTGTACCCGTATCTCGATCCTGCTTCTCGCACCGGTCGCGTGCGCATCGCACTGGCGAACAAAGGGCTCGAACTGAAACCCGACATGTTCGCCACGGTCACGTTCAAGATCGCGCTCGGTCCACGCGTGCTCGTGCCGACCTCGGCGGTGGTCTATACGGGTCCCCGGCGACTCGTCTTCGTCGACATCGGCAACGGAGCGCTGCGGCCGCAAGAGGTCACGATCGGGGCGACGTCGGGTGACAATGTGGAGATCCTGAACGGCGTCAAAGATGGCGACGTGGTCGTTAGCTCGGGCAACTTTCTCGTCGCCGCCGAGAGCCGCGTTCGCTCGGCGAGCTCGTTCTGGGAGGACGCCAATGCCGGCAAATGAACAGCGACCCGGCGTCATCGGCGGCATCATCGCTGCGAGTGCGCGGAATCCGCTGATCACCATCCTGCTCGTCGCAGGATTGGGTGTCTGGGGATGGCTCTCGTTGCGCCGCACTCCGCTCGACGCGATCCCCGATCTGTCGGACGCGCAGGTGATCATCTTCACCGAGTGGATGGGGCGCAGCCCCGACCTCGTCGAAGATCAGATCACGTATCCGATCTCGTCATCGCTGGTTGCCGCCCCGGGCGTGAAGTACGTGCGCGGCCAGTCGATGTTCGGCATGTCGTTCGTCTACGTCATCTTCGAAGACGGCACGGACATCTACTGGGCACGGAGCCGCGTACTCGAGTACTTGAACCAAGCGCAGGCCCGCCTCCCAGCGGGTGTCTCGCCGACCCTCGGGCCGGACGCGACCGGCGTGGGTTGGGTGTTCGAATATGCGATCGTGGACCGGTCCGGTAAGCACGACGCCCAACAGCTGCGCTCGCTCCAGGACTGGAACCTTCGCTACGCACTCTCGAGTGTCAAAGGCGTTGCCGAGGTCGCGTCGGTCGGCGGTGCGGTGAAGCAGTACCAGGTCAGTGTCGATCCGGAAAAGCTGCTCGCACTGAAAGTGCCGCTTCACGACGTCATGATGGCGATCCAACGATCGAACGCCGACGTCGGTGGCTCGGTGATGGAGATCGCTGGGCACGAACACATCATCCGCGGACGCGGGTACGTGCATCGCAAAGAAGACCTCGAAGAGGTTCCTCTGAAGTTGACCGACACCGGCGTCCCCGTGCGGATCAAGGACATCGGCCAGGTCGACATCGGCCAGGATATTCGGCGCGGCGTTGCTGAACTCGACGGTGAAGGCGAGGTCCCGGGTGGCATCGTGATCATGCGCTACGGCGAGAACGCGCTCGACGTGATCGATGCGGTGAAGGCGCGGCTTGCCGAGATCCAGCTCACGCTCCCCGAAGGCGTGACGATCCAGACTACCTATGACCGCTCCGAGCTGATCCGTGCATCGATCGACACGCTGCGCCACACGCTGATCGAAGAGATGGTCGTCGTAGCGATCATCATCTTTCTGTTCCTGCTCCACGTTCGCAGCGCACTCGTTCCGATCCTGACACTTCCGCTCGGCGTGCTGCTCGCGTTCATCCCGATGGGCTTTCAGCACCTGACCGCCAACATCATGTCGCTCGGCGGCATCGCGGTGGCGATCGGCGCGATGGTCGATGCATCGATCATCATCATCGACAATATCCATAAAAAGCTCGACGACTGGGAACGAGGAGGACGATCCGGCGAGCGAGTCGACGCGATCATCGCGGCGATGCAGGAAGTAGGACCTTCGATCTTCTTCTCGCTGCTCGTGATCACGGCCTCGTTCATTCCGGTATTCACGCTCGAAGGAACCGAGGGCCGGCTGTTCAAACCGCTCGCATTCACGAAGACCTACTCGATGGGCTTCGCGGCGGTGCTCGCGGTGACGTTGACGCCCGCACTCGCGGCGATCTTCATTCGCGGCAGGTTCATCCCGGAGGAGCGACACCCGATCAACCGCCTGCTCGTCCGTGTGTACGCGCCGATCGTGCGCTGGGCCGTTCGCTATCGAGGGAGCGTGATCGTCGGTGCGATCCTGATCATCGCAATCACGATCCCCGCGTGGTTCCGGCTCTCGAGTGAGTTCATGCCACCGCTCGACGAGGGTGTGATCCTGTACATGCCAACGGCCCCGCCCGGCATGTCGATCGCGGAGGCGTCTCGCATCCTGCAGGCGATGGACAAAGAGATCGCGTCGTTCCCGGAGGTCCAATCGGTGTTCGGCAAGAACGGCCGCGCGGAGACCCCGACCGATCCCGCGCCCTTGGGCATGGTCGAGACCACCATCGTGTTGAAGCCGCGCGATCAGTGGCGCGTAGGTATGACGTGGGACCGGTTGATCAAGGAGATGGACGAGAAGCTGTCCTATCCGGGTATGCCGAACATCTTCTGGATGCCGATCCAGACGCGCACCGAGATGCTCTCGACCGGTGTGCGCAGCCCACTCGGCGTCGAGGTGTACGGTGATAACATCGAGCAGATCGAGAAGGCATCGATCGCGATCGAGAAAGCCATCAGCACCGTGCCCGGAACGCGCAGCGCGTTCGCGGACCGATCGACCGGCGGCTTCTATATCGACCTCGTGATCAAGCGCGATGACGCTGCGCGCCTCGGCCTCACGGTCGGCGATATCGACGACGTGATCCAGACCGCGATCGGCGGAATGAACGTGTCGGAGACCGTCGAGGGCCGAGAGCGCTATCCCATTAACCTGCGCTACGCGCGCGAGTATCGCGATGATCCGAACATG
This sequence comes from Kofleriaceae bacterium, assembly GCA_043759355.1. Taxonomy (GTDB): domain Bacteria; phylum Myxococcota_A; class Polyangia; order Haliangiales; family Haliangiaceae; genus JABFXX01. The sequence goes on along the minus strand of JAYVLQ010000070.1, from coordinate 16,713 downwards.
CTCGGCAAGGTCCTCGTCCCGACGCCCTCGGGTGCGCAAGTTCCCCTCTCCCAGGTCGTGGACATCAAGACGGTCACCGGTCCGCCGATGATTCGCTCCGAGGACGGAAAGCTCGTCGGCTTCGTATTCTTGGACACGACGCGCCCGATGTCGGATTACGTCGCAGATGCTCAGCGAGTCATCGCGCGCGACGTGCAACTGCCAAAGGGCGTCCGCGTCGCGTGGGTGGGTCAATTTCGGCACCTCGAGCAGGCCAAGGCGAAGCTGAAGCTTGTCGTTCCCGTCACCCTCATGATCGTGTTCTTGCTGCTCTACATCAACACGCGGTCACTCGTCGAAACAGGCATCGTGCTGATGGCTGTCCCGTTTTCCCTCGTCGGTGCCATCTGGCTGGTCTTCCTGCTCCACTACAACGTCAGTGTCGCGGTCTGGGTCGGGATGATCGCCCTCGCCGGCCTCGATGCGGAAACGGGTGTGGTGATGCTCTTGTACCTGAAGCTCGCGCACACGAAGTGGCACGACGCCGGTCGGCTCCATACACGCGATGACCTGAGCGACGCGATCGTCGAAGGTGCGGCACATCGGATTCGCCCCAAGCTGATGACCGTCCTCACGATGATGATCGGCTTGGTGCCGGTCCTGTGGAGTCGTGGCACTGGAGCTGACGTGATGAAACGGATCGCGGCACCGATGGTCGGAGGTCTCGCGACATCGTTCGTCCTCGAATTGCTCGTCTATCCGGCAGTCTTTGCCGTCTGGAAAGGCCGTCACCTGCCCTCTACGATCGTGCCTCCGCCTGGCCGCCGGGACCGTTTTTCACGACAACCCTGATGCGCGACCGTCGAGCTCATTGAAGATGGATGGCGCCGAGCTGGGTGCGGCGCGTGTCGTCGGCGTTCGTCATGATGATGTGCACGATGTGACTAGCGCGGATCGAGACACGCGCGGGTCGCGGTCCACAGATCGGCATTTCCGTTGCCGCTAAAGAGCGCGTCGTAGTTGAGATACATGGTGGCACCGTCGTGAGACAACCGCAGTCCGAGGTCGTCGCGTGAGCTGTCGAGCACGAGAACCGGTGTCGGTGCGCCGAACTGCGCCTGTAGCGTAGGTCGGTGCGCCGTGTAGATGTTGAAGTCGCCTACGACGCCTTCCGCGAACCACATGTCCAGACCATCTGCGGTTGTCGTCGGACTATCCTGAAGGTCCCCGTGCTGCAGCTCGGTGTGAACGAACGGAGTCTCCCAACCCGCGCCACGATCGCTGCGACTGCTCTCGCAGATCAGCCCGTCGCAGACGTAAAGCAGGCGGAGACCATCAGGGCTCAGCCACGGCGAAATTTCGTTTCGTGTCTCCGTGTTCAAGCTCGTCAGGCTCGCGCCCGAGCCAAAGTCCTCGGATGTCGAGCTCCGTGTCGCTTCGATCAGGTCGTAGCTAGAACCGAGGCGCGAGAACACCATCACGAGGCCATCCTCGGTCAACGTCGGGGTCTTCTCGTCGGTAGACGAAGAGTTAACGCCGCTGACCGAGGATGCCGCCGAGAACAGATCGCCGCGCGTGGCGCGTGTCGAGCGGACGATGTCAAACGAGGTTTCGACAGAGGTATAAAAATAGAGCTCTAGCTCGTTGCTGCTCGGCGTTGGAAACCAGTCGTCGCTCGCGGTCTGGGCTGGCCCGGCGAGCCGGCTCGGCGCCGAGAACGGCCCCCACGAGGGACAGACAGTGGACGAGTCGAGGACCGCATCTCCGACCTGATCGAATCTCATGCGGCCGCACGCGCCGACGAACATCACCGCGAGGATCACGGCGCGCCCAGGAGCGGAACCGACGTAGTTCTCAAACGCCTCCATACTTGGAGACTAAACCAGCTACAGCTCATCCACGAGCGCGGCGCCAGTTTTGGGGTCGACGAAGTCAGACCGCCGACGACGGCCAGTTCGCCTCGGCTCCTCGGTCGCGGCGGTCGCGGGTCGATGACATCAGGCTCCGCCGTCGTATGGGAACGCGTGGAGCCCGAGCGACAACGTCATGGAGACGTCGTGCCTGTCGACGACGCTCGTCGCGGCCATCACGCCGATGGTCCAATGCATCGACAGCCACATGCTGGCGTGCGCACGCGCTTCGACCAAGAGCCCGCTCTGGTTGAACAGAGCACCCTGTAGACGATCGTTCGAATACAGGACCGCACGCGGTCCGAACGCGAGCTCGGTGCCGAGGTGGACGGCCCCGAGCGATGGGTACTGACGCGGATATCGACATTCGAATCAGCCAAGCACGACCCGGACCAGATGTAACGCGCCAAGGAATTCGACCAGTTCTGCGCGTCGCGACCCATAACAGTGTGAGCGAGCCAGTTACGCGTAACTTGCCGAACAATGCAACGTGGTGCCGTGGGCTCGGCGATCGATCACGCCGTCATTGCTACTGGACGGTGATCACGCCGCTCGTCATCCCCATGCCGCAGGAGTAGCTGAGCGTTCCCGCCTTCGGGAAGGTCACAGCGATCTCCACCGGCTTGTCGAGCGGCAGCTCGCGCTCGATCTTCTTCTTGTCATCACCCGTGGTGACGATCACCGACTTCGCGCACGTCTCGTCGGTCTTGCGCGTAAAAACCAGCGTGACCGGTTTCATCGCCGGCACCGTGATGTTGTCCGGCGAGAAGCCCTTCTTGGTCACCGTCACTTCGACCCGGGTTGAAGACTTCGGCGCAGGATCCGCATAGACGGAGCCGGCGAGGATTGTAGGAATGATCAGAGCCAATAACTTCTTCATGATGTTGCCCTTCAAGATCGCAGTTTGAAATCTTCGGACCGTACGCCGTGCTTCTTGAGCAAGCGATGCATGCTCTCGCGCTCGATCCCTGCGCGGTCCGCGGCTTGTGTGACATTGCCGCCGACGTCCTTCATCAACGCCGCAAGGTACTCACGCGTTGCCCGGTCGCGCGCGGTGTCGAGCATGTCGCGATACGAGAGGGCCTCCAACTTCATGCCAGTGCTGGTGCGCCGAGGCAGACTCGTCAGCTCGTCGGTGAGTGCGGTGACCGCGATCTTCGACCCATCGCTCACCGCGAGTGCTCGCTGCACCACATTCTCGAGCTGGCGCACGTTGCCTGGCCAGTCGTAATCCAGCAGCGCACCGAGCGCATCCGCAGTGAACCCATCGGCTTGCCCTTCGCGGCGATGGCGCTCCACAAACATCGCGGCGAGCAGAGCGATGTCGTCGCGCCGCTCACGCAGCGGTGGGAGGTGAATCGGGAACACGTTCAGCCGATAAAACAGATCCTCCCGAAAGCGGCCTGCGCTGATCGCCTCACGGAGGTCGACGTTCGTCGCTGCGATCACTCGCACATCGATCGCGCGTTCTGCGGTTTCGCCGACCCGGCGAATCTGCCGCTCCTGTAGTGCGCGGTTGAGTACGACCTGCATCGCGAGCGGCAGCTCACCAACTTCGTCGAGAAGCAAGGTGCCGTGATCCGCCTCGTCGAAGAGGCCTGCGCGGTCGGTGAACGCTCCGGTGAACGCCCCTTTGGCGTAGCCGAAAAGCTCGGCCTCGAACAATGCCTCGGGCATCGCACCACAGTTTACCGGGACGAACCGTCGAGCATTTCGCGAGCTCGCTCGATGGATCGCGTGGGCTATCACCTCCTTGCCCGTACCGCTGTCACCCGAGACCAACACGGTGGCATCGCTGCTCGCCGCGCGGCGCACCAGCTCGAGCACCTTTCGCATCGCGGTGCTTTCGCCCACGATATTGTCGAGCCGATGCGCGACCGACAGTGCCGCTTGCAGGTCGCGGGCACGAGCGCGCAACTGCCGGCGTTCGACGGCGCGGCGCACGATCATCAACGCTTCATCGGCTTCGAACGGCTTTTGTAGATAGTCATAGGCGCCGAGCTTCATCGCGGCGACCGCGTCTTGGACCGTCGCGAACGCCGTCATCAGCACCACCTCGGTATCGGGATGCAAGCGCCGCGTTTCAGCGAGCACCGCCATGCCATCTGCACCCGGCATCCGGATATCGCTCACGATCACGTCGAACTCGGTCGCCGCGATGAGCCCGAGCGCGCGGGTACCGTCCTGGGCCGTGGTGACCATGAACTCGGGAGAGAGGATTCGGGCCAGCAGCTTGACGATGTTGTCCTTGTCGTCGACGACCAGCACTCGTGCCTGCGTCACGACACTACCTGCGAGGGCTGTAACAGAGGCATATGCAGGGAGACCCGGGTCCCGGAGGCGGTGGACGCGATTTCGATGCGGCCGCCGTGCGCATCGATGATCGCCTGCGCGATCGTGAGACCGAGTCCAGTGCCCCGCGGCTTGGTGGTGACGAATGGCTCGAAGACCTGGTCGCTAACCTCGGGCGCGATGCCAGGGCCATCATCTGCGATCGTGAGCGTCGCAAGATCCTTGGTCGCCGTCGCTCCGATCGTGATCGACCCTGCATTGGACGTCGCCTCCACCGCGTTGACCACGACGTTCGCGATCACCTGCCGGAGCTTGCCCGCATCCGCGGAGACCAGCACCGGCGCACCCGTCATCACGCGGACACTGCGATCGTGCAATGCGCCGGCGCCTTCGAGCCGGTCGACCGCTTCGCGCGCTAGCATCGCCAGATCGAGCGACCCGATCTCCAGCCGATGCGGACGTGCGAGCTCGAGCAACTCCTGAACGATGCGCTGGCACAACTGCGCTTCCTCTTCGATGATTCGCAAGTCGTCCGAGGTCGCGCTCTCCGCGCGCAAGAGCCTCGTGTAGCCAAGGATCACGGTGAGTGGATTGTTGAGCTCGTGAGCTACGCCTGCCGCGACCTGACCGATCGCCGCCAACTTCTGGGACCGCAGCAAGGCGGCTTGCTCGCGCGACAGGCTTGCCGCCATCTGGTTGAAGGAGCTCGCGAGCTCCGCGAATTCGTCATGGCCAGCGAGCTCGATCCGCGCGTTCAAGTCACCCGCGCCGATTCGTCGAGCACCCATGCGCAAGCTCTCGACGCGTTCGACGATGGTTCGGGTCAGCCACCATCCGACGGCGGCGGCCAAGCCGATCGCGAGGGCGAAGCACAGGATCGTCCACAGCACCGACCGGTCGCGTAACGATTCGGCGCGGTGACGAGCATCGAGGCTGCGAGTGTCGAGATCGGAATTCAACTGCGCGTTGATGTCGACGACGCGATCGACGACATCTTCGAGCTGATCACCGAGCTTGGCAACGGCGGCGCGATCACCAGCGGTGATCGCAGGCACCACGATCGTCTGGAAGTCGTGGTCATTCTGCTCGGCGAGCTCCTCGATCTGCTTCGCGAGCTGCTTGTCCGAGTCGGTCTCTGCGACCGACTGCAGGTGTTCGATCGATTCCTTGGTCGCAGCAACGACGGTCGCGTAGTGACCGAGGTGGCCGGGACCGAACTCGATCAGCGTGTGGGCCTGGTGGATGTACTGCTCGCGAACCTGCGCCGCCGCCATGTGACCCGCGTGCTTGGCGTGATCGAGCCGCGCTACTTCGGCCTCGGCGTCCGCGATCTTGTGTAGCGTCACCAACTCGACGGCTAGGGCGACGCCAAACAACACGAGCACCGCGCCAAAGGCCGCGAGAATGCGGCGTCCGGTGATGCTTCGCAGCGACCGCTCCGTGCCTGGATTGGTGGCGGATGCCAACACGAGCGTTAATCGTCGTCTTTCTCGGGACCGTGCGGCGGATGAGCTCCACCTTTCTCTGCCGCCTCCCACGCATCCGTCCATGCAACGACCTTCGCAAGGTCAGCACCCTTGACCGATCCGGGCTTGTCGTAGGGCATCGTCGCTTCCGAGCCACCAATGCCGAGCACGTCGCGGATCGCGTAGCCGATCGTACCGGTGTGACGGCCACCGATCGGATAGGTGTCCATATCCATGTGGTCGAGCTTTTTCTTGGCCGATTTCTTTCCGGCCTTGGTGTGACAGCGCGCGCACGCTGTTGCCAACACGGGCCTGGCGGTCTGCCACGCCGAGGTTTCGCTCGCGAGTAAGTCGGCCTTCACCTTCGCGGGCTCGGGGGCCGGCGGCTCTGGCGGTTTGGTCGAGATCGGGGTCGGGATCGCGACCGCGCTACCGCTACCGGCGTCGATCGCCGCGCGGTCCGGCATTGCCGGCGCAGAGGGTGGCGGAGCTTTCGATCCGCACGCGACGAGAGCCGCGCCGAGCAACAGTGCCAAGAGATGGGTTGTCATGGGTCTCCTAGATCTTGATGCCATCGCGAGAGAGCTCGTCTGCTGATGCTTCGCTCGCGACCGAGCCTTTGGGATGAGCGAACCAGCCGTTCGCGGTCTCGGTCGTGAGCTTGGTACGCACCTTGACGATCGTGAACATGCCGCCCATATCGATCTCGTCGAACGGGCCCTTCCCCTCCACCATCGAGATGCTGTTGCGCGGGTGTCCCATCATCATCATCTCGCCCATGCCGGTCTCTCCCATCGTCATGTAGCCTGGGACGAGCGTACCGATCTTCTTGTCGACCCCCGACATGTTCGCACCGACGAGGTTCGGCGCGTCGTGACCCATCTGATTCATCGTGTGATGGGTCATGTGACAATGGAGTGCCCAGTCACCCTGCACATCCGCGACGAACTCGAGCACGCGTACGGATCCGACGGGGACTAGCGTGGTGGTCTCGGGCCAGCGGCGCTCTTTGGGAATCTGACCACCGTCGGTCTCCGTCACTTCGAACGAATAGCCGTGGAGATGGATCGGGTGGTGGTCCATCGGGCCGAGGTTGCCGATCCGGATCCGGACCAGGTCGCCGGTTTCCACCGCGAGTGGCGATGTCGCCGGAAACGCCTTGCTGTTGAACGTCAGCACGTTGAAGTCGTTCATCGCAAACGGATCCGGTCGTGCCGCGCCGATCGGAATCTTCCACTCGTGAATCATGAGCGAGAAGTCGCGGACGCGCCGCGCCGGTGGCTCCTTCGGATGCACCACGATCATTCCGACCATACCGAAGGCGATCTGCGTCATCTCGTCGAAATGCGGGTGGTACATGAACGTGCCCGGCTTGGTGAACGTGAACTCGTACTTGAACGTCTTGCCCGGCGCGATCGGCTCCTGGGTCAGTCCGCTCACGCCGTCCATCCCGTTGGGCACCAGCACGCCATGCCAGTGCACCGTCGTCGGCTCGGGGAGCTTGTTCGTCACGTAGATCCGGACTCGGTCGCCAACGACAGCTTCGATCAACGGGCCTGGTGTGGACCCGTTGTAGCCCCACGCTTCGATGTCGAGGCCCGGTGCGATCTGATGACGAAACGATTCCGCGACCAGGTGAAACACTTTGACCGCACCCCGCCGCTCGAAGGGCAATGTATGACCGTCAGGGACGATCACCGGCGTGTAGTGCTCGCCGGCGGGCGGCTTGGGCATCGTGACCGTCGCTGTAGGCGGTGGGAGCACGAGCGGCGGGAGCTGTTTCGCGAGAGGACCGGGAGCCGGAGCCGCGGGCATCGGCATCTGCATTCCGCCGTGCGCCTGTGCGGCTGCTTGCTTGCGCGCCATCGCCAGTGCGCTCACCGCGAGCCCGCTCCGGAGCCAGCTTCGTCGAGACATACTCATCGGGTCTGATCCTTCGTCAACATCGCGCGACCACCGCGGCGCAGCGCCTTTGCCCCGGCCATCGCGCTCCAGTAGTTGCGCAACGCATCGACGTACTGCCGACCGACATCGACCATGTCCCGCCTGGCCATCAGGAGCTCGAACGTGCTCGCGTTCATCGCATTGTATTGCAGGACCGTCTGCTCGAGTACCCGCTTGCGCAATGGCATGACGACGTCCACGAGCTGGCGCGCCTCCGCGAACGCTTGCTCGATGCGGGCGCGGATCGTGAGGGCACTTTGCGTCACCTCGGTGCGCGTGGCCGCCAGCTCGTTGCTCGCGCGCGCCTGCTCTGCGAGAGCTTTCGCGCGTGGCCCCTGCTGCTGGTTGAACAAGGGAATTCCAATGCGAATCGCGGGACCCGCCTCCCAGCCTCCGGCATCGCGCCGCGCGAGCGCCACGCCGGCGCCGAGCTCCGGGATAAACGTGCGAACCATCGCGTACGAATGGCGCGCAGCCGCCGCGTCGACATCGGCGCGCAGCGCCTCCAGATCGAGATTGGCGCTCGTTGCTACCGCGCCGAGGTCATCCAGCGCGGGAAGCGTGGCTGGTGGATCCGCGAGGCGCCCCGTGGCAGTCCATGGTCGATCGTTGTCGACTCCAAGCAGCGCGGCCAGCCTGGCTCGATGCTCCGCGATCGCCTGCGTTGCGCGCCCGATCTCGATTCGGAATCGTTCGCGTTGTTCCTGTTCGCGTGCGAGCGCGAGATCCGATGTGTTGCCCGCATCGTGCTGCCGCTCGACAAGCTCGGCGGATGCGTTTGCCGCTTCGAACGACGTTTGCACGAGCTCGAGCTCTTGTTGCGATGCGATCAATTCGTAAAACGCCATCTCGACGTCCGCAGCCAGGTTCACCGTCGCGGCGATCGCCCGTACTTGCGCACCACGCAGCTCGGCGTTCGCGACCCCCCGTCGTTGTCCGATCTGGAGCAAGTCCAAGACATCCTGGACGACCGTGACCTCGATCTCGCTACCGCTTCCACTCACGGCGCGCTTGTAATCGGCGTCCGCGGTGAGAGGCGGAAGGACCGTCGCATCGGCGACCTGACTCGCCGCGATTCCGAGCTCGTCAAATCGAGCTTGCAAGCGGTGGTTTCGCGCGAGGGAGATGCGCACGGCCGCGTCGAGATCGATGGGTTGGGCGAGCAGCGCATCGACGGCGGACGACGTCCGAGACTCTTCAGGCCACAAAACATCGAGGCCCGCGCGGCGCTGAACCTCGTGGTTCACGGGGTCAAAGATCGTAGACCGCGAAGGGACGCACCCCACGAGCAGCACGGCGGCGATCCAACTAGGGCGCATCGCCTGTGATTCGAGCACGCGCCGCGCCAACGCGGCACGCCTGTGTTTTCGCTTGGATAGGCGGCTCGAACGGATCTGGCCTGTAACTCGACCGGTTACACGTGACCAACGTGATCTGGTGGCTCGCGGACGTCGGCTCCCATTCTGTGGCTGGCTCGTACCCCACGCGCCTGTAATGCGAGCACGCTGCTCGCGTCGAGCACCCATGAAACGTAGCGATGAACTGTCGAGCATCCCGCATCACCACGTCCCACCTGATCCCGTGAAGGACCCGGTGTGTGGGATGACCGTCACGCCGGGCGTTGCGAGAGGCGGAACCGCGACTCACGACGGGCGCGACTACTGGTTCTGCAACCCGAAGTGTCGCGACAAGTTCGTCGCCGATCCGGTGACGTTCATCGCGCCCGTCCAGGCGATCCCGCCGACCGTCGAAGACGCCACGACGATCTACACGTGCCCGATGCATCCCGAGGTCCGGCAGCACGGCCCCGGCAACTGTCCCAAGTGCGGCATGGCGCTCGAACCCGAGATGCCAACCCTCGACGAGCGACCGAATCCCGAGCTCGTCAACATGACGCGGCGATTTTGGGTCAGTTGCGCATTGTCGATCCCGCTGCTCGTTCTCGCCATGGGCGAGATGGTCGGGTTCACGCCGCTCTCGCCTGGACCTCGAACCTGGATCGAGCTCGTGCTCGCGGCCCCCGTCGTCGCGTGGGCCGGCTGGCCATTCTTCGTACGAGGCTGGGATTCGGTCCGTAACCGTAGCCTGAATATGTTCACGCTGATCGCGATCGGTGCGGCCACGGCCTTCGGATACAGCGTGCTCGCGACGCTCGTGCCCTCGATCATTCCGCTGCAGGTGCGCGGCCCCGACGGGGCGGTGCCGGTCTACTTCGAGGCCGCGGCGGTGATCGTGACGCTGGTGTTGCTGGGGCAAGTGCTCGAGTTGCGCGCTCGCAGCGCGACGTCGGGTGCGATTCGCGCACTGCTCGGTCTCGCACCGAAGACCGCGCGGCGGATCGCCAATGGCAGCGAAGCCGACGTGCCGCTCGATGCGGTTCGAGTCGGCGACAAGCTCCGCGTACGACCTGGTGAGCGCGTTCCGGTGGATGGCGTCGTCGTCGAAGGCCGCACGAGCGTCGACGAATCGATGATCACGGGCGAGCCGATTCCCGTGGAGAAGACCGCCGGCGACAAAGTAACCGGCGGAACACTCAACTCGACCGGCGGGTTGGTGATCACGGCCGAACGCGTTGGCGGCGCGACGCTGCTATCGCAGATCGTGAAGATGGTAGCGGACGCGCAGCGCAGCCGCGCACCTATTCAGCGACTCGCGGATCGCGTCGCCGCGTGGTTTGTACCGGCCGTCCTGCTCGTCGCCATCGCGACAGCGATCATCTGGGCCGTCGCTGGCCCCGAGCCTCGCCTCGCACACTCGCTCGTCAACGCCGTCGCGGTGCTGATCATCGCGTGCCCGTGTGCGCTCGGTCTCGCCACGCCGATGTCGATCATGGTCGCGACGGGTCGCGGCGCGAGCTTTGGGGTCCTCATCCGCAAAGCGGAAGCGCTCGAGGCACTCGCCGGAGTTGACACGATCGTGGTCGACAAGACCGGCACCTTGACCGAAGGAAAACCGCGCTTGGCGTCGATCGCGACCGCCGGTGTGGACGAAGCGCATGCGCTAGCGCTCGCAGCCGCACTGGAACGCGGCAGTGAGCATCCGCTGGCCGCCGCGATCCTGGCGGGTGCGAAAGAACGTGCAGTCCCACGTCTAGACGTCACTGACTTCATGTCCGTCACGGGCGCGGGCGTCCAGGGAATCATCGCTGGCGAGCGCGTCACGCTCGGAAATGAACGATTCACGAACCCGTCCGGCGCCGACCTCGGATCAATAGCGAGTGCTGCGGTTGACCGGCGTGCCGAAGGGCAAACCGTGGTGTACCTCGCGGTTCGAGATCGCGTTGTCGCCGCGATCGGTGTCGTCGATCCGATCAAGGAGACCACGCTCGAAGCGGTCAAAGCGCTGCACGCGGAAGGCCTCAAGATCGTCATGCTGACGGGCGACAGCAAGCTGACCGCGAATGCGGTCGCGAAGACCTTGGGGCTCGACGATATCGTCGCCGAGGTCATGCCGGATCAGAAGCGGACCGTGATCGAGAAACTTCAAGCGGAAGGTAAACGTGTCGCCATGGCGGGCGACGGAGTCAACGACGCGCCGGCGCTCGCACGTGCCGACGTCGGCATCGCGATGGGCACGGGAACGGACGTCGCGATCCAGAGTGCGGGGATCACACTTGTCAAAGGCGACCTGCGGGGAATCGTGCGTGCGCGGCAACTCAGCCGGGCCACGATACGGAACGTCCGACAGAACCTGGCATTCGCATTCGCGTACAATTTGCTGGGTGTTCCGATCGCTGCGGGCGTGCTGTACCCCGTGTTTGGATGGTTGCTCAGCCCGATGATCGCGAGCGCCGCGATGAGCCTGAGCTCGGTGTCGGTAATTACGAATGCGCTCAGGCTGCGGCGACAGCGGCTCACGTGAGCCTCGCCTTCAGCGGCACTAAAGATCTAGATCGAACGCTCCGCGAAACCCGACCTTGATCGAAGTCGCGTCATCGCCAGCAACGAACAGCCGCTCCCAGGCGAGCTCGAACGCGGCACCCGGAAAAAAGAACCGCGCACGCAGAGCTCGACCGCCGAACGAGACGCCAATGTGCATGCCTTGCTCGATCGCCGTCAGGTTTTCCTCGTTCGAATGACCGAGCCAGCCGCCTTCGACTTCGAAATAGGTATTGGTGAGGGTCCGGCGGAAGACCAGCGGTGCGAGAACGTCGAAGCCGATCACCGGACCGGCACGCGCCCCGACCGCATCCTTCGGAAACGACGCACTGCCGCCGATCTCGACGCCGGCGTAGAGCCCGTCGCCATCATCAAAGATTCGTCCGAGCATCAGGCGGCCGGCGCCGCCGTAGCTCAGATCACGATGCCCCCCCTGGCTCGTGACGGTCGCTTTGCCGCCACCACCGACCGTCAACTGCCACCCCCGCCCGGAAATCTGCCGGCCGCGAAAAGGTGTTTCGGGCTCGACCCAGAACGGACAGTCGTTCGACGTCTCTTCGGCGCGAGCCAGTAGCGCGCGAACCCGGGTCAGCCTCAGCAGATCGTCGACGTTCGAGAGGTCTTTTCCGCGCTGCCGCCACGCCGCATCGACCGGTCCACCCTCGCGTACGATTTCGTCATCGAGCCATCGCTGCAGGCCTTGGCGGTCGAGGTGGTCGACCCGGCACATGGAGTCGAGCGTGGTCTCTAGCATGCGGTCGATCTCGAGCCGATCGATCCCCCAACCCGTCGCTGCCGCGACCGTAACTTGACGTTCGAGATCGCGGAATAGAGCGAGCTCGCTCGGCGCCTTTGGTGCGGAAGAGGCCGCGCACGCCGTGAGCGAGAACGTAACGGCAAACCATCGCACGCCGCAGCTTAGCAGACCGTCTCGCGCCGGCTGGTGCGGCTCGTCCTGCGCCAGCGCCAGCTGACGATGGTGACCTCACCGAGCTACCGCCTCGGGCTCGCCGCTGCATCCGACAAGGTCGATCGAGTACGTCTGGGGCGGCATGGGACGTACGTGCCGATGCCAAGCCCCTGGGCGGACGCCGGCGATGGACGGCGCGTTGTACGCCAGTGAGCGCCTGACAAGCGAGCGCCTCTACTACGCGCGTCGTAGGCTGTTGCTGATGACATCAGCATTGCCCGGAGGCGAGGATCCCGATGCCCATCGCGTCGAGACCGTCGTGATGCGTTGTGAAACGTGCGAAGCTGCCGTCACCGGTTACGCGCCGTTGTGTGTGAGGCGCACGTGCTGACCCGGCAGGACGGCTAAACAGGTGTTCGACCCCTCCGATGAGCTGATGCGACGATTGCGCGAGGCGAACGAGCAGCTCCTCTCCGCAACTTTTCGCGCCGAGGACTTTGCAGCTGAGGCCGAGCGCGCTCGCGTGCTTGCCGTCGAAAGCGAAGAGCGATTTCGATCGCTGGTCCTTGCCTCCTCGGCCATCGTCTGGCGAGCCGATGCCGGCGGCCGAATTGCGTTCGAGCCGGAGGTCTGGTTCACGCTGACCGGTTTCGCATTGTCGGGAGAAGGCGGCGGCTCGAATAGCTGGCTCGATGCGGTTCATGTCGACGACCGCGGTCGAATTAGCGAGCTGTGGCGCACTGCGGTCGATACCTCGACCGGCTATGCGTGCGAACACCGCCTTCTTCGAAAGGCTGGTGGCTACGGTTGGGTCGCGGCGCGTGCGGTTCCGATCCGTCGCAATGGCGTTGCACGCGAGTGGATCGGCATGATGACCGACATCAGCGAGCGCAAGGAGATGGAGCGCGCGCGCGAGCAATTCATGGCGATTCTCGGGCACGACCTGCAGAGCCCACTGGCCGCGATCTCGATCAGTGCCGAAGCGCTTCAGCGTTGCAAGCTCGAACCGCCATTTGGCTACCTCGTCGACGAGATCAAGAAGACCGCCACAACCATGAGCGAGCTCGTTCGCGATGTCATGGATTTCGCTCGAGGCCGGCTCGCCGGGGGCATCCCGCTCGTGTTGAAGAGCTGCGATCTCGTCACGCTATGTACGGATGTCGTAGCCCAGACAACGTGCGTCTACCCAGACCGATCGATCACCATCGCAGCAAGTGGCGCCCTGGTTGGGGAGTGGGATGCACGGCGGTTATCGCAAGCAATAGCGAACTTGCTCACCAACGCGGTCGCACACGGGCGGGATCCAATCGCGGTGACGCTCAGCGCCGATTCAGACTCGGCGACTGTATGCGTAACGAATCATGGCCCAACGATTCCGCACGAAAAGTTTGCAACACTGTTCGAGCCATTTAGACGTGCGAGCGACGCCAGGGTGCTGACTCGGGGGCTCGGCCTTGGCCTCTATATCGTGAGCGAGATCGTGCGCGCTCACGGTGGGACCATCACCGTGTCATCCGCAAATGACATCACGACGTTCGTGCTCCGGATCCCCCGCACGAATGCGAGATCAACCTAGTGCGCTTCGCAGGGCGACACGCGGCGACGTCACGTCGCTGTCAACATTGCGTGGCGGGTGAGCACGCCACGGTCTCGACGCGGCTCGTCTCTTTCGCGATGGGATATGAACGCGACCGCGTTGTAGCGTAGGACGGGGCGTCCCGGTCGCGCGGGTCGGCTCTCGCGCGTTGATCGTTGACTCCGCCGCATAAGAAGCGCTTATGGAGACGTGTTTGACTCTCAGGCACGTTGCCCGACTGCCACAAGACCGATAAAGCGGGCGCAAACACGTGGGCCATGAAAGCGCCGGGCCAGTGAGCCGCTCGAACCCGGCGCAAACGGAACGGGCGAGACGATTACTGGCACACGAGAGCGCGGCGGCGGCGGGCGCGGGTACCACGAACTTAGATCCCAGAACCGCCGCCAGCCGAGTCTACGACAGGCTCCACGAGCAGATGGCTCCGCTCGTGGGTGTTGCTGGTGTTCAGCTGTTGTTTGTACGCAGCGCGAAGTTGGCCAAAGGCGAGTTCGCTTGGCTTTCCGATGTCTCGATCTTGGAAGGCTCGGCAAAGTTGCGAGAACGATTGCAAGCACAGGATCCCGCGGTCTCCTCCGAATCAGCTGTGAACCTGTTCGGAACCTTCTTCGCGCTCGTTACGACCCTTATCGGAGAGCGTCTGACAACCCAGATCCTGCGCGGCGCTTGGCCGACGATCACAGACGCGGCATTAACGGAGACCGACCAATGAGCGACCGTGTTCCGATTCGCAAGCTGACCTCCGGAGTACCGGGACTCGACGAAGTCCTGGGCGGTGGGATTCCTGAATTCTCGTTGAATCTGATCGCCGGTGGTCCGGGAGGCGGCAAGACGACGATCGCGCATCAAATCATGTTCGCGAACGCGACCCCGGAGCGGAAGGCCTTGTACTTCAGCATCATCGGCGAACCCCCCATCAAGATGCTTCGCTATCAGCAGCAGTACGATTTCTTCGACGCCACCAAAGTGGGCGAGGGCACGGTTCGCTTCGTCCATCTTGGCCAGGAGGCGATCGACGGGGGGATGGCGAAGGTGTTGGAAGCCATCGTCAAGGAAATCGAGAAGTCGAATCCGGGGATCGTCGTGGTCGATTCCTTTCGAGCCATGGTCCGAAGCACCCTTGCCGCCAAGCCGGACGGCGAGCGCGACCTGACGGACTTCATGCAGCGCCTCGCGCTCGTGCTCACGAGCTACGAAGCCACCACGTTCCTCATCGGCGAGTATGCAGACGGCGAACACGACACCGCGGTCTTCACGGTGGCCGATGGGCTGCTCTGGCTCTACCAGGCGATCGACCGCAACTCTGTCGTACGCAAGTTGCACGTGGTCAAGATGCGTGGCCAGGGGCAGATCCCCGGATTGCACATGGCCCGCATCACGGACACGGGCTTCAGCGTTTTCCCGCGACTTCTCAAACCAGCAGAGACGATCGCCGAGCACCCTCTCAAGCATCGGCTCTCGACCGGGGTGCCCGGGTTGGACGAGATGCTCGACGGCGGCATCCCGAGCGGCTACTCCGTTTTGATCGCCGGTCCATCAGGCTCGGGCAAGACCGTGCTCTCCAATCAGTTCATCATCGAGGGAGCCAAACGCGGCGAGAAGGGGATCGTGGCCATCTTCGAGAAGCGGCCGAACGACTACCTACAGACCACGCCACGCGGCGAAGAATTCACAGAGCTTGTTCGCGCGAAAAAGTTAGAGGTCCTGTACCTGCGCCCGCTAGACCTCTCGATCGACGAGACACTCGTGGAGATCCAGAACGCGGTGAAACGCGTCGGTGCGAAGCGAGCGGTGATCGATTCGCTGTCCGGCCTCGAGCTCGCGCTCGCGCCAACATTTCGGGAGGACTTCCGCGAATCGCTTTATCGAATGCTGGGGGCGCTGACCGGGCTTGGCGTCACAGTGATGGCCACGGTCGAGCAGGCAGACTCGTACACCGATCTGCGGTTCAGCCCGTATGGCGTCGCGTTCCTTACGGACGCCATCATCATCCAGCGTTACCTCGAGATCGACGGGCACCTGAAGCGGGCGATGTCGGTCGTCAAGGTGCGCTCCAGCCAACACAGCAAAGAGCTCAGAGAGTACGAAATTTCTTCGGAAGGCGGGCTCACGGTGGGCAAGGTACTCCAAGGGTTCGAGGGCCTTCTCACAGGGCGCCCCACCGCGGGTGAGGGCGGCGGGCGGGGCAAGTGAGGCGACGCCCCGTACGACTGCAAACCACGTTCTGATCGGGCGCGGAGTCAGCAATTCCCACGCGAAGGTCGGGCGAGTCATGACAAATCAGAGCATCACCGTGGAGCTGGACGAGGAAACGGTCCGTTACCTGACCACACTCGGCGAGCCAATCGACGTGCTCGCGCGACTCGCCGCTTCGGCAGCCGACGGCTTCCGCAACCGTCATCCTCAGCGCGACCAGACCGACGTGAGCCTGCGTGTCGAGCGAGCAGAGGCTGACAGCTACGACACGAAGAAGCGCGAGGCAAACGAAAAGCAGGAGGACGAGCTCCTACACATCGGTCGCCACCGCGCGGACCAGCTCGCCCAGGCCGCGCGAGCCGACGCAGATCGCGAGCGCGGCCGATCGACCGGTGAAGCAGACGCCGCCTTCGAACGCGAGCGCGCCATCCTCGAGGTCCAGCGATCTAAACAGAATCGCGCAGGTTGGGGATCATAGGAACCGGGCGACGTGATTCGCGATGAGACTGGGCTTTGCTTGAAACGTGTCGAAGGTCGAACAGAG
>JAYVLQ010000069.1:0-31826 GCA_043759355.1 Kofleriaceae bacterium | reverse complement strand
AGCACGAACGGTCATTCCAACGGCATCGTGCCGTGGTTGAAGACCCTCGATGCCTCGGTCTCGGCGGTCAATCAAGGCGGCAAGCGCAAGGGCGCCGCGTGCGTCTACCTCGAGCCGTGGCACGCCGATATCGAGCCGTTTCTCGAGCTGCGTGACAACACCGGCGACGACGCGAGCCGCACGCACAACCTCAACATCGCGAACTGGATCCCCGATCTGTTCATGAAGCGCGTCGAGGCGAACGCGGATTGGAGCCTGTTCGATCCGAAGCGCGTGCCGGAGCTGCCGGATCTGTGGGGCGCGGCGTTCGATCGCGCGTATGAAGCCGCAGAAGCTGCCGGCCTCGCCGCAAAGACCATCAAGGCGCGCGACCTCTATGCGCGGATGATGCGCACGCTCGCGCAGACCGGTAACGGTTGGATGACGTTCAAGGACGCGTCGAACCGCGCGTGCAACCAGACCGCGGTCGCCGGTCGCACCGTCCACCTGTCGAACCTGTGCACCGAGATCATCGAGGTCACCTCGGCTGATGAAGCGGCGGTGTGCAACCTCGGCTCGGTCAACCTCGGTCGTCACATGGCTGGCGACGGCGGCGGGTTCGATTTTGGCAAGCTCGCGGCGACCGTGCGCACGGCAATCCGCCAGCTCGATCGAGTGATCGATCTCAACTACTACCCGATCGCTTCGACGAAGACCTCGAACATGAAGTGGCGCCCGGTCGGCCTCGGCGTGATGGGCCTCCAGGACGTGTTCTTCCAGCTCGGTTGGGCGTTCGATGCGCCCGAGGCGCGTGCGCTGTCCAAAAAGATCGCGGAAGAAGTCTACTTCCACGCGCTCACTGCCTCGGTCGAGCTGGCGCGCGAGAAGGGCCAGCACCCTTCGTTCGGCGAGACCCGCGCCGCGACCGGCGAGCTCCAGTTCGATGCGTGGGGCGTGACCCCGGTCGAGCCCACGCGCTGGGATGCGCTGCGTGCCGAGATCAAGGAGGTCGGCCTCCGCAATTCGCTGATGATCGCGATCGCGCCTACCGCGACGATCGCCTCGATCGCGGGCTGCTACGAGTGCATCGAGCCGCAAGTCTCGAACCTGTTCAAGCGCGAGACGCTGTCGGGTGACTTCATCCAGATCAATCGATACCTCGTCGAAGAGCTCAAACGTCTCGGCATGTGGACCGAGCCGACGCGAGCCCGCTTGCTGCGCGCCGAGGGTTCGGTCCAAGCAATGGTCGAGCTGCCCGAGGCGATCCGCGCGAAGTTCCGCACGGTATGGGAAGTGCCGATGCGCTCGCTGATCGACATGGCCGCCGACCGCGGCGCGTTCATCGACCAGAGCCAGTCGTTGAACCTGTTCATGGAGAGCCCGAATATTGGCGCTCTCTCGGCGATGTATTTCCACGCGTGGAAGCGCGGCTTGAAGACCACGTACTACTTGCGCTCGCGTGCGGCGACCCGGATCGCGAAGACGACCGCCGAGGTCGTACCCGTCACCGAGAAGGCTTCCGCCGAAGCCGCGGTCGCTTGTTCGCTCGAAAACCCCGAGAGCTGTGAGGCCTGCCAATGATAGTCGCCGAAGGAAGTGGCTCGTTTGCCATCGCGAACCCGAGCTCTCGCCCGGCGCGCCTCCTCGATCCGGGGATGTGCCTGACGCTGCGGCCGATGGCGTATCCGCAGTTCTTCGAGATGTATCGCGCGGCTATCAAGAACACGTGGACCGTCGAGGAAGTCGATTTCGGAACCGATGTCGCCGACCTCGCGAAGATGACCCCAGCCGAGCGCCATCTGATCGAGCGGCTCGTCGCGTTCTTCGCGACCGGCGATTCGATCGTCGCGAACAACCTGGTCTTGAACCTCTACAAGCACATCAATGCGCCCGAGGCGCGGATGTACTTGTCGCGCCAGCTCTACGAAGAGGCGCTGCACGTCCAGTTCTATCTGACGCTGCTCGATACTTACATTCCGGATCACGCGGAGCGCCAGAAGGCCTTCGCCGCGGTCGATACGATTCCTTCGATCAAGAAGAAGGCAGCCTTCTGCATGAGGTGGATCGATTCGATCCAGCACCTCGACCAGATCGAGAGCCAGGCGGACCGCAAGCGATTCTTGCTCAACGTGATCGCGTTCGCCGCGTGTATCGAGGGCCTGTTCTTCTTCGGCGCGTTCGCGTACGTCTACTTTCTGCGCTCGAAGGGCCTGCTGCACGGGCTTGCGGGCGGTACGAACTGGGTGTTCCGCGACGAGAGCGCACACATGGCATTCGCGTTCGAGGTGGTCGCCACCGTCCGCCGCGAAGAGCCCGAGCTGTTCGATGCCGAGCTCGAGCGCGACATCCGCGCGATGATGGACGAAGCGATCGAGTGCGAGGCGCAGTTTGCCGACGACCTGCTCGCCGGTGGCATCGCCGGCATGTCGGTCGGCGAGGTCCGCACGTACCTCGAGTACTGCGCGGATCAACGGCTCGCGACCCTCGGGATGGCGAAGCAGTACAACGTCAAGAATCCGTTCGGGTTCCTCGCGCTGCAGGACGTCCAGGAAGTGACGAACTTCTTCGAGCGTCGCGTCTCGTCGTATCAGGTCGGCGTCGAGGGCGAAGTCACGCTCGACGCCGCGTTCTAGCGGGTCGCGACGGGCCGCCGAGCCGCCGCTGGCGGTGACTCGCAGGCAGGCGCCGCGTTTTTCACCCGCGGTCTGCGGCGCCTCTCAGACGATCACTGGATGACGCCGATGCAGCAGCCGCTGTCGCAGTACGTCTGGTCGGGGCAGCCCGAGCCACTCGGGCATGTCGCCTGACCGGCTGGACATGCGTTCGTGCCGTTGCACGAGGGCGGCAGGTCGGTCGTGTTTTGCCCGGCACACAGCACGCACGTCGTCCCGCCGCAGCCACCGCCACCACATGCCGTGGTCTTCGTGCAGCGCTTGCACGCGCTCGGATCCGCCAAGTTATCTTGCATGCAGCCCGGCGACGTGACCGGGCTAATGGCGATATCGAAGCAGGTCGTCGACCCAGGCTCGCACACCGTACAGCAACCAAAGCAGTCACATCCGGGCGGCGTGATCGCGGCGCAGGTCATCACGCACTTTGCCGGAATGGTGGCCGAGCCCAGCGGCGGGAAGCACTGGGTGACGTCGTACTTGTTGCCTTCGACTGCAGGATTGTTGACGAGCCCCACGAGGTCGGCCTGGCACTCGGCCTTTGTCGTCGCGCCGAGCAGACAGCACACGTGCTGGTTGCAGCCATCGTCGCCGCCGCCGCTGTTGCCGTCGAAGAAGCAGTCCTGTTGGATCGTGTCTTTGTTGTCGCCCGGGATGCCCGTCGCGAACGAACCCTCGTCGTTGTCGAACGGTCCGGTACATTGCGGATCGAAGCCATCGATCAGGCCGTCACCATCGTCGTCGAGACAGTTCGAGCACTGCGGGCCGCCGGGTGTACAGGTTCCGTGGAACGGAGGTGCATCCACGTACATGAACGAGCCGTCGAGCACACCCGAGCCACCAGCATCGTCGCCGGTCCCGGTCCCGTGGTGGCCACCACATGCAACGAGCGCTAACACGAGAACGAGAAGCTTTTTCATCGATGGTCTCCCTGGAGTCGACCGAGCAATTGACGGGCATCGTCGGCGTTCGCTCCGCTCGGAAAGCGACGCAGATAGATTTCGGTGAGCGTTCGCGCTCGCGGATCGCCACGGTCGGTCGCGAGCCGAACAGCGGCGTAGAGTGCGATCGGCGCCCATCGACCTGAGCCCTTCGAGAGCGCGAGGTAGCCGGTGATCGCCGCGTCGGGCTCGGTGACTTCGATCCGCGTGAGCTCGGTGAAGCGGGTCGCATCGCGATCTGCAATCGGGTGTGTCGGCGTCGGCAGGGCTACGAGGTTCGATGGCCGGGCCTTGGGTGGAACGGTCACGGGCGCGACGGGCCCGGGTTGCGGGTCACTCGCATCAGGCGCGGCCACCGCGGTTCGTGTGGCGGTGGTCCAGTGTTCGCCGTCCGTGATGCGCGTGAGCTCGCCGTGATAGCCGACCTCGACGAGGCCGTGATCGACGATGACCTCGATGCGTTCGGCATCGCGCGCGACCCGGAACCGCGTGCCGATCACGCGGATCCGTGTGTCGCCAGCGATCACGAGAAACGGTGGACGCGACTGGCGCGGTTCGACCGCGAACCACGCTGCACCGCGCTCGACGAGCACGATCGGCGCGTCGTCGTGAGAATCCATGACGATCGCGCTGTCCGCATCGAGTGTGATGTGCGCGTCGCTGAACGAGATGCTCGACGAGGAGACATCGGAGACAACGCGCGTCGGGCCATCGTGCGTGGTGTGGTCTGGAGCTCGCCTGAACAGCACGATGAAGAGGATGGCGGCCACCGCGACTGGAGCTGCGAGCCACCAGCTCGTGTGCATGCGGGAGGGGGACGAGACGACGGAGGTCGTTTCGGAATCGAGCTCGCGCCAGACTCGTTGCTCGACGCGAGCCCACGTCAGATCGCTCAACGGTTCGACGGGTGGACGTTCGCTCTCGCTCACTGGTCACCTCCAAGCTCGACGAGGTACTCCGATAGCAACGGGTCCTTCGATGCACGCTTCATGATCTCGCGACGAGCGCGCCAGATGCGCGTCTTGACGGCCAGCACGCTGCTCTCGGTCAACTCGCTGATCTCGACCAAGCTGTGCCCATCGATCGCGAACAGTGCGAACGCGATGCGTTGCTTGGCCTCGATCCGGTCGAGGGCGACATAGAGCCTCCGTACCGCGTCGCGTGCCCGCACGACGCGCCGCGCATCGGGCGTCGAATCGGCGAGCTGATCGTCTACGAGCTCGAGCGGGGCAGCGCGGCGCTTCGCGATCGCAGCGTAAGCGGTGCGCATCGCGATCGTCTGACACCAGCGTGCGAGCGAGCTATCGCCTCGATACGAGGGGAGTGCGCGAAAAATCGTGATGAACGAATCCTGAAGGAGATCCTCGAGCTCGCGGTTCGAACCAAGCACCCGGAATAGCGCGTGGTGGATGGCGTGTTTCTGGGCCTGGAAGACCTCGCGCTGGGCGGCGCGGTCACCCGAACCGGCGCGGCGCGCGAGCGCGAGCTCGTCCTCACGCGCTAGTCCGGCTGGCATTCCCACGTCGCTCTAGTGGGGGGGGGCGTGGAAAAGGTCGCAAGAAAGGTCAGCGCCCGAATTCGGCACCGACGAGGAGCGACAAGACGGCGCCGATTCGCGGGATCTCGAAGATCGGCGCCGAGCCACCAAGCTTGGTGTAGGTAGTCGTCATCAAGAGTCCTTCGACCGCGAGCTGGCCACCAACGAACCCGGCGGCGAGGTAGTAACGCGCAGTCGCGCCTCCACGTAGCGCGGGCACGAACGTGGCCTCGCTTCGCGCCGTCATCATCTCGGTCCCCGACAGCGATGAATGCTCGGCACCGACCGCGAGCCACGGGCTGAACATCCAGCCCTCAGCTTCGACGTCCCAACTCGCGTGGGCGAGGATCGACCAATTCGCCCACCGGCCGTGGAATCCGGCCTGGTCGACCGTCGCCGATGCTCCGCCATCAGCCATCAGCCCGAGCCGCAGTGGCACGCCGCGCCACGGCTGGAGCTCGATCGTCGCGCCGAACCGTAATGCCAGATTGCTGTCGAGACCTTCCTCCAACCGTGAACCGGCGAAGAGGCTCGAGCGCAACAGGCCGCGTTCAGGTGTCGGGTCGCGCGTTGCCTTCGCGACGGCTGTGAGCGACGGAAGTCGGAGCATCGTCTTCACGCTCAGGGCTGCGGCTGCCGCCGCGACCGCATCCAGGGTGCCGGTGGACAGCATCCGGCGCTCGACGCGATCGCCGTGGCGTTCGAGCACGACCAGCTGATCACCTTCACGCCAGATCACGTATTCGGCGTTCGCCGCGTCGGCGATCTTGATCGCTTCGTCGACGGTGGTCGGCACGGCCCCAGCAACGCTCACCTCGATCGACCACGGACGCAATGCGTCGGTGATCGCCGAACGAAGCTGACCATCGTCATCCGCGACGAGCGCACGAGGATTCGCGAACGCGGCGTGCGATGCGAAAACGATCGCACTGACGAGCAAACGAGAAATCACGAGCGCGCGGACTATCTCACGAGAGCCACTCCTACCTGCACGAGGCCAGATTAAAGGGTGACATCGACGTCGTAGCTGCCATTCCCTTGTGTCGCCGTGCCGGTGATCGTCGTAGAGCCCGCCGCGCGTAGCACCGCGCCGTTGCCGCCGTCGGCCATCGTGCCGGTGATCGCGAGGTTGAGCACGACATCGCCCGATAGGGCGCCAGTGAGGTGATAGGTGCCGGTCAGCGTTCCCGTCAGCGTTCCGGTCGGAATGTTCTTGAGCGAAAGATCGAGTGCGGGGGCCGCCGTCGCGTCCGTGTCGTACGTGATATCTATCGTATCGTGTGCGGCATCGATCTCGAATGGTCCGTCCGAGTAGGCAACGAGCCCGACGACGAGACGCATCTGTTTGTTCGCGGAGCTGCCCTGATCGACTTGACCGGAGATCGAGAGCTTGCCCGTCAGGTCGCCATTCGACATCTGGGTCGGGATGTTCGCGCTGTTTGCAGCGTTGAAGCCCGCGAACCCGAGGTTGAGCGATTTTCCGATCGAAGGATCGAGGCCGAGGTAGGCCCGCCGAGCTTGCTCGTTCGAATCGACCGAGTCGCTGGTACACGCGCCGAACAGCACCGCAAAAAGAGCAAGTCTATGCATGCCTGCCTAGTGCGCCCAGCGACCGCCGAGGTCGCAGAAAAAAGCTACCGACACGTAGGTGTAAAGATTCTTGTGACCTCGGCGCCGCTCGTTCCCACTGAGCGTCTGGAGGTTGCATGACCCGTTGGCCACTCCTTGTTCTCTTGACGTGTGCGATTCCAGCCGTCGGTTCGGCCGATCCGAAGTACGGACATCAGGTTCGGTTTGCGGGCATTCATCCCATTCCGAAATCACAGGGTGGAGGTATCTGCTACATCGAGGGGCCGCACGTGCACGTGTACGCGGCTGACAAGCTCGAATACCGCGAGCATGGACCCGATCACGTCTTCGTCGGAGATCCGGTCGCATACGGCTTCGATGGGACGCGCTATTCGTATAACGGCCCGCATCCAATCGAGATCGATGTCTTCGACGACGGTCCACCCAAGACCGAGTACTGCTACCTGCGCGGGCCGCACTTTCACAGTTTCGCCCCGCCGGATGGTCCCGAGTTCGAGAAACGCGGCGACGCCTATTTCTACGTCGCCGAACCCACGCAGGTGTTCATCGAGGCGCGCCCGCTCTACATCGGGATCAATGATCGATACCGACCGCTGGTCTACGACCGACCACGCATCGAGGTGGAACCTCCGCGCGGTTGGGTGGGCGCTCGCGCCGAGTTCGTCGCTCCCGTCGTGATCGTCGAACGACCGCGTGCGGCGGTGGGTTTCGACGTGCGTGTTCCTCTGCCGAGCCTGCAGATCGGTGTCGAGATTGGCGGGCCTGCGGTGATCGTGCACGAGCGGGAAGATCGGGAAGATCGGGAAGATCGGGAGGATCGGGGAGAACGAGAAGGGCACTGGAAACACGACAACGGCCGCCACGAAGGCTGGCACAAGAGGCACTGATGCGAGCCCTCTTGATCGCCGGGGCGCTTGTCGGCTGTGGCCACTCACCACCGACGGGCGCGGGCGCGCGTGACGAGGTTGTCGCGTTATGGAAGCGGAGCGGCTTGGAGGTCTCCGCGTTCACCCCGATCGTGCCCAGCTTTGGAAACGATTGCGCGACGGGCATCGTCTCGAAGGTCGATGTCCTCGTCTGCAACTATGCGAGCGCGCCCGCTGCGACCGCGGCGGCGCGGGCTGCGCTCCAATGGGTCGGTGATACGACGGGCTCGGCACAGGCACGGGGGACCCTCGTGATCGCCGCCGCTGATCGGCGTAAGGCCGATCCGAACGGCCGAACGATCAACCAGATCTTCAAGCTAGTGCCGCGATGAGCTCCCAGGTTTAGTGGGTCGCGGCACGCCGTCCAACCAACTAGCTCTTCGTGCGGATGCGAGCGAGCTGACCACACGCGGCCGCGACGTCCTGGCCCTTGGGCCAGCGGATCATCGTGCGCAAGCCCGCGGCATGAGCGACGCGGTGGAACGCCTCGATGCGCGCGGCCGACGAGCATTTCAGCGGAATCGGCGAGGTGATCGGGTTGTGCGGGATCAAGTTGAGGCGGGCGTTCAGGCCGGTGAGAAGCTCGGCGACGCGCGCCGCGTCTTCGTCAGAATCGTTGACGCCGTCGAACATGACGTACTCGATGAAATGGGTGCGCTTCGGATGCTCGCGTAGCACCGCGAGGAGCTCGGCGATCGGCCAGGTCTTGTTGTGCGGCATCACGCGCGTACGCTGCTCGTCGGTCGAGCCGTTGAGTGACAAGGCGAGGCTCGCCTTGGATTCGAGCAGGAACCGACGCATGCCGGGCACGACCCCGGAGGTCGAGACCGTGACCTGCGCATTGCCGAGCTGCGGGGCAGGGGTCTGCGTGAGGATCTCGACGGCGGTGAGGACCTCGTCGAGGTTATCCAGCGGCTCACCCATCCCCATGAACACGACGTTCGTCGCCGGTGAGAGCTCCGGACGTTCGGCGCCGTGAGCGCGCGCGACGAGGTACTGCGCGACGATCTCGCCGGCGCGTAGGTTGCGCGTGAAGCCGAGCGTCGCGGTCGCGCAGAACCGGCAGCTGCGGGTGCAGCCGATCTGGCTCGACACGCACACGGTGCTGCGGTCGCGCGCGGGAATCAGCACGGTCTCGACGCTGCCGCCTGGCATCTCGATCAGAAACTTGGTCGTGCCGTCGGTGGCGACCGTGCGATCGATGACACGGATTTCGGGCACGGTGCACGAGGCGCGGACGCGGCCCCAGGCCTCGCCGTTCACGCCCGAAATGGCAGGCGGAAGCTCGGGCGACCACGGGCGCTTGCCATAGATCCACTTGGCGGCTTCGATCGCGCGCCGGCGGCTGGACAGCAGGCCTTCGAGGTCTGCCATCGTCAGGCCTGTCACGTCTGACGCGGTCACGGGCGGCTTATACCTCACGACAGATCAGGGGGGCGTGCAAAAGTAGTGACCCTTATGAGCAGCCCCGTGCTCAGGCCCTATCAGCAGGAAGCCATCGACGCCGTGATCGCGGCGCGGCGGAGCGGTATCAAGCGCATGGTCGTGTGCTTGCCAACCGGAGCGGGCAAGACCGTGATCTTCTCGCAGCTCGCTCGGATGGCGCGCAAGCAGGTGCTCGTGCTGGCGCACCGAGAGGAGCTGCTCGGCCAGGCCAAGGACAAGCTCGCGAACGCGCTCGAAGGGACGAGCGTGGTCGCGCTCGAACGCGGCTCCGACCGAGGGGCCGCCAACGCGAAGGTGCTGGTCGCATCGCTCCGGTCGCTGCACGCGGATCGGCTCGCGAAGGTGCTCGAGGGCCGCGATTTCGGGCTCGTGATCTACGACGAGTGCCATCACGCCGCGGCGGACGACAACTTGCGGATCCTCCGCCAGCTCGGCTCGTTCGAGCGCACGTGGGAAGGCACGCTGCTCGGGTTCACCGCCACGACCACGCGCGGTGATGGCAAGGGCCTCGATCAGGTGTTCGAGCGCATCGTGTACGCCAAGACGCTGCCGGATCTGATCGACGACGGGTACCTCGCGCCCTTGAAGGGCTTCCGGATCGACACCGCCGCGGATCTCACGCGCCTCTCGGCGAGCGGCTCGGATTTTCGCGACGACGAGCTCGAGGAGGTGGTCGATATCCAGGAGCGCAACGCGCTGGTCGCGCGGTCGATCCAGGAGCTCGCGCGCGATCGCCGGACGATCGCGTTTTGCGTCACCGTGAACCACGCGCGTAACTTGTCGCGCTCGCTCAACGCGATCGGTGTGCCGGCAGGCATCGTGCACGGTGCGATGGCGAGCAGGGATCGAGTCAAGGCGCTCGCGGAGTTTCGCGCCGGTCGCACCCAGGTGATCGCGAACGTGGGCGTGCTCACCGAGGGCTTCGACGATCCGGGCGTATCGTGCATCGCGATGGCGCGCCCCACGCGCTCCGAAGGCATGTACGCGCAGTGCATCGGGCGCGGCACGCGGCTTGCGGAGGGCAAGAGAGATTGTTTGATCCTCGATTTCGTCGACGTGTCGACGTTGAGCCTCTGCTCGCTGCCTTCGCTGTTCGGCTGCCCGCGTGATCTCGATCTTTTCGGTGGCGATGTCGGTGAAGCGCGAAAGGCCTGGATCCAGCTGACGATGGATCATCCGGACTTCGAGCTCGAGGCCGGCGCGCTGACGCTGCGCGAGATCCAGGATCGCGCCGCGAGCTTCGACCCTCTTACGCTCGCGCCAAACCACCAGGTCCGCGCCATCTCGGGCAATGCGTGGTTCTCGCTCGGTCGCCACGGGGTCGGGCTGCACTTCCAGCGGCTCGGGCGCACGAGCGTGGTGACCGTGCTCAAGCGCGGTGGCCGCGGCAAGGTCTGGGTGGCCGAGCTCGATGGTCGCCCGATGGAGCGGTTCTCCACGCTCGAGCAAGCGGTCGAAGCTGCCGACTACGAGATCGATCAGATGGGATCGAGCTACTCGGCGCGTGACGAAGCATCCTGGCGCATGCGTGCGGCCCCTGCGGCGTTGCTCGCGCAGCTGCGGTCGAAGGCGAACATGACCACGTACGCTGATGCGCTGCGCCAGGCCGTGTGGGAGGCGACGCGCTAGCCATGGGCTGGCACGAAGTGGTCGGCGCCGTGTTCGTGGTGTCTGCGGTGGTGATGGCGATAGCGATCGTCCAGCAGCGCCGCTCGCCTGCTGCGACGATCGCGTGGTTGCTCGTGCTCGTGATGATTCCGGTCGGCGGCTGGCTGATCTATCGCTTCATCGGGCCGCTCCGGCTCGACCGCAAGAAGTTGCGGCGTCGCGTGAACCGACTGATGCTCGACGAAGCGCTCGGCGGGCTCACCGCGATCGAGGCGGCCTCGCCCGCGCACCGCGAGCAACTCGGCAAGCTCGCGATCGCCGCGGGGGAAGCACCGCCACTGCGAGGCGTCGCGGTCGAGCTGTTCACCGAAGGCGAAGCCACGTACGCCGCGATCGCTGCTGCGATCGATGCTGCGAAGCACCACGTCCACCTCGAGTACTACATCTGGGCAAAGGATCGGCTCGGCACGCGGCTCCGTGACCAGTTGATCGCACGCGCGAGGGCCGGACTCGAAGTCCGCGTCCTGATCGACGGCACCGGTTCGTCGAGCGCGCGCAGCTCCTTCTGGAAACCGCTCGTCACGGTGGGCGGCAAGGTCGCCATCTTCAATCGAGTCAGCGTCCTCTCGTGGCGCCGCAAGCGCGTCGATTTTCGGCTCCATCGCAAGACCGTCGTGTGCGACGGCCTCGTCGGCTTCACGGGCGGCATCAATGTCACCGAGGCCGTGACCCGCGAGTTCACCGGCGATGCCGCCTGGCGCGATACCCACGCGCGGCTCGAAGGCCCGGCCGTCCTCGCCCTGCAGCGGATCTTCGCCGAGGACTGGCTCTACGCTTCGGGTGAAGAGCTCGTGTACGAGCTCGGTGGCTCGTACTTCCCGGTCCAGCCGGGCCCGGGCTTGGAGGTCGTGCAGGTAGTTGCCTCGGGCCCGGATCTCGACACCTTCGCGATCCACAAGATGTACTTTGCCGCGATCAATCAAGCGGCCACGCGCGTGTGGTTGACCACGCCGTACTTCGTCCCCGACGAACCGATCCAGGCCGCGCTCGTGTGCGCGGCGATGCGCGGGGTCGATGTGCGCGTGATCGTGCCGGCAAAGGGCGATAGCCGGCTGGTCGATCTCGCAGCGAGGAGCTACTTCCCCGAGCTCCTCGCATCAGGAGCGCACGTCTACGAATACCAGCCGCGCTTCGTGCACGCGAAGACGATCGTCATCGATGATGACATCGCGATCGTCGCGACCGCGAACATGGACAGCCGCAGCTTCCGCCTCGATTTCGAGGTCGCGACGGTGATCTACGGCAAGACCATCGCGGCGCGGCTCGAGACGATCTTCCGCTCGGATCTCGAGCATTGTGTCGAGCTCGCTCCGCGCGTGCTCAAGTTCTGGGCGCTGTTCGTTCAGTCCGTCGCGCGCTTGATGTCGCCGCTGTTATGATGCGCGGCACCGAACAAGCCAACGGGGTTCGCGCTGACCTGCACGATCTTGAAGGTCCGTCGCGCGTTCGAGCTGCGGAACCCCTCGCATTTGCGTTCGATGGGGCATGCTGCGGCGATCGCGGGGCAGGTCGTCGGCCGCGGCCGAGCGTGAGGGCCGCGGCGGGTCCACCGGGTCCGCCTCGGATGATAACGACATCGTAATTCATGCGCCGATCGTAAACACTCTCCGAGCCGGGCACAGTGATAGGGTTTTGCGACACCCAGCGGATCTTTTAATGGACCATCACGAGCACGAGCACGAGCACGCGCACGCAGGCCGCGGGCACGCAGGCCACGATCACGGTCCGCCTCCCCGCGGTGGAGGGCGCGCATTCGCGATCGCGAGCACGCTGAACCTCGCGTATGTCGTGGTCGAGGTCGCGTTTGGCCTGATCGCTCATTCGACGGCACTGCTCGCCGACGCGGCTCACAACATGGGAGATGTCTTGGGGCTGCTGATGGCCTGGGGCGCCGCGGCCCTCGCGACTCGCGCGCCATCTTCGAAACGAACCTACGGGTTCCGCTCGATGACGATGCTCGCCGCCCTCGCGAATGCACTACTGATCTTGTTTGCCGCGGGGGGGGTGGGCTGGGAGGCGATCAGCCGCGCACGCTCGACGGCCGCCGTCGAAGGCGGCACGGTCGCGATGGTCGCGACCATCGGCGTCGGGATCAATGTCGTATCGGCGCTCTTGTTCGCGCGAGGGCGCGGCCGCGACGTCAACATGCGCGCCGCCTTCGTGCACCTCATGGCTGATGCCGCAGTCGGCGTCGGCGTCGCCATCGCGGGCGTTCTCGTGATGTGGACCGGCAAGGTCTGGATCGATCCGATCGCGAGCCTCGTCGTGACGCTCGTGATTCTCGTCAGCACCGTCCAATTGTTGCGCGAGACCTTCAACCTGGCACTCGCAGGTGTGCCGGCACACATCGATCTCGAGAAAGTGCGGGCGTACCTCGCGGCCTTACCGACCGTCTGCGAAGTTCACGATCTCCACGTCTGGCCGATGAGCACGACCGAGGTCGCACTCACCGTGCACCTCCGGGTGCCGTGGCCGGATGCGGCGCCAGCATTCATGAACCTGCTCGCGCATGACCTCGAGCACGCGTTCGGCATCCATCACGTGACGATCCAGCTCGAAGCCCTCGGCGCTCTCCGGTGCTCCCAGGCCGCGGCCACCGCCGTCTAGATCGGGCGCAGATGTTGGAACCGCATCCCAGTTGATCATGTCCTCGAGCTCGCGCCCGCGTGTCTCCTCGATACGTCGCGTCTGGGGCGTCAGAGTGGCCGCGAGCTGCCATCGGGCCCGAGCTCCACCGCGACGCCGCTTCGCGTGACGAAGAGCAGTGCGCCATGACTGTCGTTTACGGCTGGTGACATGCCGACGTCGATCCGGAAGAGTAAGTTCGCCTGGCTCGTCGCGATCGCTCCCGCGGGTCCGAGCGCATCTGGTGTGTGACCGAACACGATGTGTTCGACGCCGAGCGCGGTCGCGTTGGCCTGCGCGACATCGGGCGAGGCATCCCACCAGCTTCGAGATTCGAGGATCGAGTCGGCTCCGATGATCTCCGGATCGTCGAAGCGGTTGCCCGCGAGTCCCGCTTCGAGCGCAGCTTCTAGGTGCGGGAGATCGAGGCCCGCGGTCTGACCCGCGTGCGAGAAGAACCAAGCACCGATCCGCGCAGCCAACGGTCGCGATCGCAACCACACACCGCGCGGGTCGGTGCTCGCCACGACACATGGATCTAGACCCTCGGCGGAGAGCTCGCTGTCGAACGGGTCAGCCTTGCTGTTGAAGGGATTGGCGAGGAATTCGGCCTCGTGATTGCCGAGTGTCACGATCACCTGGCCGCCGGCGGTCGAGGCCGAGGGTTCGAGCGCACGAAGAAGATCGACGACCTCGACGCTCTGCGAGCCCTTGTCGATCAAATCACCCGTGACGACGAGCGTTGCATTGCCACCGGCCCACGTGACCGAAGCAGGGGTGGTGGGCGCCGAGCCGATCAGCCCGTTGCCGAGCAGCAATGCGACCAAGCGATCGTAGCCGCCATGGACATCGCTGACCGCAAACAGACGATCGACGGTGGGTTGGTCGACGATGGCAGGAGCCATCGCGAAGTCTCGAGGCGATACATCCGACGCCGGGCACGTTGGTGTGCTGCACGCGGAGAGGCCGACGAGATACCAGATGATCCGACGCATGGTCTGCAGACTACCCACCCGCGCTGGGCACATGCGTTAAGACTTGCATCGCTCGAGGCGACACGTAGCGGTTAGCGAGCTGGGGTTTAGGCGGGCTGGTCGAGGTGATGCAGTTCCGACGCCATCGTCGCGCTGGTCCGCGTCGCGCACGCGAACACGAGACCTCGCGCCGGAGGTGCGATCTACGCCCAGATTGCTAGCGCGGCTTCGAGGCTGGGATCGCGAACGATCAAGACGTTCCCGGGCAGCTCGCCAGATACGGTCGCCGCATCACGCCCCGTCAGATAAAGGCGGTCGGGTTCGAACACTTCGAGCACCACACCGAGCACCCGCTGGACGCGCTTGTTCCACTTCTTGCGGCCCTGCTTCGCCAGGGCATTGCCGCCGATGTAGTCGGCATAGGTCGCCTTCTTGCGGAATGGATGTGCGCCGAGAACCATCACTACTTCACGACCGCCAACGAACAGCGCGGAGCCGAACGTGGGGCCGAGCGTCAGCACCATCTCGGTTCCCACACGTCGGATCACCGGCAACGAAACGAGCTCGGCCGCACGCACGACGCGCACCGGCCGCATGCTCTGCGTCGCGAGGAGGGGCTCGACGGCATCCCAGCCTGCCGCGAGCGACGGCGATGGATGGATCACGAAGGTGGTCCGATCGTACTCGTCGAGCGTCTCCACCATCGACCACAGCAACTTCAACACCACTTCAGGCTCGGCCGCGGGCGGCAGAACGACGCGCGCTGGACCGGCGACGACCGCGCCTGTCGGATCGAGTAGCGTCGCGGTCAGATCCGAATCCAGCGCGACCACCAGGGTGCGCGGACGCGATGCGATGGTCGGGCGATCCACGACCGACATCATATGCTGATGACCCGGCCGACCTTCAACAATGTGTCGTAGTGGTGCACGCGATCTGGAGGGCGGAGCCGTAGTCGACGACGAAGCCCTCGACGATCGCGAACCGCTTGAACAGCTTGAACAGCTCGACCTCGATCGCGGCGTAGCGCGAGCCGCGCGAGCCGGTGAAACGACGATCGGATCGGAGACATCATCGCGATGAACGAGCCGGATGTACTCGAACATGTAGGAAGCGCCGGCGCGCATCGCGATGGCTGGCTCGTTCAAGATCCGGAGGGCTCTAGACGCGAGGGCATGCCGCGGTGGCTGGACCTACCACTCCGGCGAGGCCACTCGTCGAGGAGGAGGCGATTTTGGCCGCCCCGCAGGGACTTCGCCCCGGCAAGAATGGAGGTACCCGCTGCGTAGGCCCTAACGCAGCGGGATCACCCGCTTTAAGGCTTCACATCGCCCTCGTGGCGTGCGAAACCCACGCGCGGATGACGACGGCGCTCCTCTTCCCGGGCCAGGGCTCGCAGCGAGTCGGCATGGGCCGCGATCTCGCGATCGAGTACCCGACCGCGAAGAGGACCTATGAAGAAGCCGATGAGGTCCTCGGCTTTGCGCTCTCGAAGCTGTGCTGGGAAGGCCCAGAAGACGACCTCACGCTCACCAAGCACACACAGCCCGCGATCCTCACAACGTCGATCGCGGTGTTCCGCGTGCTCGTCCAAAAAGGCCTGACGTTCGACATCGTCGCGGGGCACTCGCTCGGCGAGTGGAGCGCCCTCGTCGCGGCGGGTGCGATCGAGCTGAAGGATGCCGTGAGGCTCACCCACCTGCGTGGCACGTACATGCAGGACGCCGTGCCGGTCGGGCAGGGCTCGATGGCGGCCCTCATCGGGCTCGACCTCGACAAGACGCGCGCCCTGTGCGAGCAAGCGTCGCAACCGGGCGAGCCAGTCGAGCCCGCGAATCTGAACGGCGCAGGACAGATCGTGATCAGCGGCCACGTCAATGCCGTCGATCGGGCGATCGCGAACAGTAAGGCGGCCGGAGCGAAGCTCGCGAAGAAGCTGCCCGTCAGCGCCCCGTTCCACTGTTCCTTGATGAAGCCGGCCGCGGATCGCCTCGCCGAAGCCATGACCGGCCTCGAGCTCAAGCCGCCGAGCGTTCCCGTCGTCGCGAACGTTACCGCCGAGCCGACCCAGGATCCGGCGCAGATCCAGCGCTTGCTGATCCAGCAAGTCACCGCACCGGTGCGCTGGGAAGAATCGGTGCAGGCGATCGCGAAGCTCGGCGTCACCGTCGCGTACGAGCTCGGCTCGGGGGCCGTGCTCAAGGGGCTCGTGAAGCGGATCGCGCCCGAGATGACCGTCACCACCATCGGCGAGCCACACGAAGTGGCCCAGTTCACGGCGTAATCATGGCGATCATCGATCAAGCGCTCAAAGGCAAAGTCGCTCTCGTCACCGGCGGCTCGCGTG
The DNA here is from genome assembly GCA_043759355.1 of Kofleriaceae bacterium. Classification (GTDB taxonomy): domain Bacteria; phylum Myxococcota_A; class Polyangia; order Haliangiales; family Haliangiaceae; genus JABFXX01. The sequence continues at coordinate 15,124 of JAYVLQ010000069.1, read as the reverse complement.
GCATCGGTCGCGCGATCGCGATCGCGCTCGGCCAGCGCGGCGCGAAGGTCGTGATCAACTTCGCGTCGAACGAAGCCGCCGCGAAGGAGACGGCCACGGCGGTCGAGTCGGTCGGCGGCACCGCGGTGCTCAGCGGCTTCGATGTCGCGAACAGCGCGGCTGTCACCGAGGCGATCAAGGCGATCGGCAAGGACCACGGCTCGCTCGAGATCCTGGTCAACAACGCCGGCGTCGCGATCAACGGCCTCCTGATGCGGTTCTCCGATGATCAGTGGGACCGCACGATGAAGACGAACCTCGGCGGCGCGTTCCATTGCGTGCGCGCGGCGGCGTCCATGCTCCTCCGCGCCAAGGAGCACGGTCGGATCATCAACATCACCTCGGTCGTCGGCGAGCAGGGAAATGCTGGCCAGGCCGCCTACTCCGCGAGCAAGGCCGGCCTGATCGGCTTCACGATGTCGACCGCTCGCGAGCTGGCCTCGCGGGGCGTGACGTGCAACGCGGTCGCCCCTGGTTTCATCGAGACCGACATGACCGCGAAAGAATTGCCCGAAGCTGCGCGCGCCAAGTTGCTCGAGCAGATCCCACTCTCTCGAATCGGCCGTCCCGACGATGTCGCGGATACGGTCGCGTTTCTCGCCGGACCGGAGGCTGCCTACATTACGGGGCAGGTCCTTCGCGTTAACGGCGGCCTGTTGATGTAGCGACGGTTCTGGACTACTAACGCCCGCGAGGATTCACATGTCACCCGACGAGATCGACGCCAAGGTTAAGGAAATCATCTGCAATCAGCTCGAGGTCTCCCTCGAGCAACTCCGTCCCGAGGCGTCGTTCATCGATGACCTCAAGGCGGATTCGCTCGCGGTTGTCGAGCTCGTGCTCGCCTTCGAGCAGGAGTTCAAGATCACGATCCCCGAGGAAGATACCGAGCAGATCAAGACCGTCAAAGACGCGACGGGCTACATCAAAACTCACGCGAAGTGACGGCTAGCGCGTCACGCGCTAGTCAATAGGAGTCGAATTCATGGAGCGTCGCGTCGTCATTACCGGTATTGGCCTCATCACTCCCATCGGCAACGATGCGGAGACCACGTGGTCATCTCTTCTCGCCGGCGTGAATGGCGCGGCACCCACAACCCTGTTCGACACCACCGAGTTCGCGACCAAGTTCGCGTGCGAAGTGAAGAACTGGGAGCCCTCCAAGTGGTTCGACAAGCGCGAGCTCAAGCACCTCGATCGCTTCCTGCAGTTCGGCGTCGCCGCGGGCATGCTGGCGGTCGAGGATGCGGGTCTCGGTACGAAAGTGCCGGTCGGACTCGAGCATCGCTGGGGAACGTTCATCGGCGCTGGCCTCGGTGGCGTGCGCACGATCGAGGATTCGTACGCCGCGGCAAAGTTGAAGGGCCCACGCCATGGCATCTCCCCGTACTTCGTCACCGACATCATCATCAACGAGCTGCCGGGCATGGTCTCGATCCGCACCGGCGCGACCGGCCCGAACATCTCCCACGTCTCGGCGTGCTCGACCGGCGCGCACTCGATCGGTGAAGCGTTCCGCACGATCCGCCACGGCTATGCCGACGGCATGATCTGCGGCGGCGCCGAAGCGACGATCTCTATTCTCGGCGTCGGCGGCTTCAACTCGATGCGCGCGATGTCGACGCGCAACGACGACCCGCAGCACGCGAGCCGTCCGTTCGAAAAGGATCGCGATGGCTTCGTGATCGGTGAAGGCGCCGGTGTCGTGGTGCTCGAGGATCTCGAATCGGCGAAGAAGCGCGGTGCGAGGATCTACGCCGAGCTCATCGGTTACGGCGCGAACAGCGACGCTCATCACGTTGCTGCCCCTGCTCCCGAGCACAAGGGCGCGCAGGCCTGCTTCAAGGTCGCGATCGAAGACGCCAAGCTCACGCCGAGTCAGATCCAGTACATCAACGCGCATGGCACCTCGACGGATCTCAACGACAAGAACGAGACCCTCGCGGTGAAGAAGGTGTTCGGCGATCACGCGAGGAAGCTCGCGATCTCGTCGACCAAGTCGATGACCGGTCACATGCTGGGCGCCGCGGGCGGTGTCGAAGCCGCGATCACAGCGCTCGCACTTCAGCGCGGCGTGCTGCCGCCGACGACGAACTACGTCACGCCCGACCCCGAGTGCGACCTCGACTACGTGCCGAACGTGCCGCGCGAGCAGCGCATCGATTACGCGATGTCGAACAGCTTTGGTTTCGGTGGTACCAACGCGGCGCTCGTACTGTCGCGTTACAAGGGCGATTGAGTGAAGTGGGTTGTCGGCTCCGATCACGCAGGGCTGGGGCTCAAGCTCGCGCTCGTCGCGAAGCTGCGCGAGCTCGGCGATGACGTGCTCGATGTCGGCACGCACGACACGGCTTCGGTCGATTACCCCGCGTTCGGCACCGAGGTCGGCACCCGCGTCGCGGCCGACGTCTCGCTGCGCGGGCTCGTCGTGTGCGGTAGCGGTATCGGCATCTCGATCGCCGCGAACAAGGTCCGCGGTGTGCGCTGTGCGCTGTGCCACGACACGTACACCGCCACGATGGCTCGCCAGCACAACGATGCGAACGTCATCTCGATGGGCGCGCGCGTGATCGGCGGTGGCGTCGCCGAAGATGCCCTGCTCGCGTTCCGCACGACCGAATACCTCGCGGGCCGCCACGCGAAGCGGGTCGCGATGTTGGATCAGCTTTAATGCGTTGCCCGTTCTGCGCCGTCGACGAGAAGGACAAGGTCATCGAGACCCGTGTCTCGAAGGACGGCAAGGAGATCCGGCGGCGGCGCGAGTGCGAAGCGTGCGACCGCCGGTTCACCACGTACGAGCGGATCGAAGAATCGATGCCGCTGGTCGTCAAGGCCGATGGTCGGCGCGAGCCGTTCGATCGCAACAAGATCGAGCATGGCATTCACGCCGCGGTCGCCAAGCGCCCGGTCTCGCGCGATCAGGTCGCGGCGCTCGCGCTCGAAGTCGAGCGCGAAATCGGCGAGCTCAATCTCAGCGAGATTCCGGCGCGTGAAGTCGGCGAGCGCACGCTGCCGAAGTTGAAGGCGCTCGATCAGGTCGCCTACGTCCGATTCGCGTCGATCTATCGCGACTTCCGCGATCTCGATGGCTTCGTCAAAGAGCTCGATGCGATGCGCGGTGAAGACACCGGCGAAGGCACCGCCCTCGGCGAGACGACCGACGAGCATGCGCCGGTCGCCGTCGGTGACTGACCACGACGATAAGTTCATGCGGCGAGCGCTGGTGCTCGCCGAGAAACACGCCGGTCGCACCTCGCCGAACCCGATGGTCGGCTGCGTGATCGTGAAGCACGGCACGATCATCGCGGAAGGCGCGCATCGCGGCCCCGGTCACAAGCATGCCGAGCTCGAGGCGCTCGTGAAGCTCGGCGGCAAGGCGCGAGGCGCGACCGTGTACGTCAACATGGAGCCGTGCACGCATCGTCGTCTCGGCAAGGTGCCTTGTGCGGTCGCGGTGAAGGAGTCGGGTGCGGTGCGCGTCGTCGTCGGTAGCAAGGACACCTTTCCGGGTCACGGCGGCGGCATCACCGCGCTGCGCCGTGCCGGCATCGCGGTGTCGCGTGCGCTCGTGGCAGAATGCGATGCGCTCAATCGCGGCTTCCTCGTCTGGGCCGCGACCCAGCGCCCGGCGTTCACGCTCAAGGCGGCGCTGACCCTCGATGGCAAGATCGCCACGGTCACGGGCGACGCGAAGTGGATCACCGGCAAGGCCGCGCGCGCCGACGGCCACCGCCTGCGTAATTCCCACGACGCGATCATGGTTGGCGTCGGCACCGTGCTCGCCGACGATCCGCAGCTCAATTGCCGGCTGACCGGGGGGCGCGATCCGATCCGGATCGTGCTCGACGGCACGCTGCGCACGCCGCCGACCGCGCGCCTGTTACGATCGAGCCCGCGGACGATCATCGTCGCCGGCCCGCGCGCCGACAAGGCCAAGCAGGTCGCACTCGAGAAGGCGGGCGCCGAGGTCTGGCGGATGAAGTTGCGTGCGAACGGGCAGGTGCCGATCTACGAGCTAGCCCACGTTCTGGGACAGCAGCAGATTCTGTCTGTCCTCGTCGAAGGCGGCGGCCAGGTCCACGCGTCGTTTCTGGAAGGCCGCTTCGCCCACGATGTCGTCCTGTACCTGGCCCCGAAGGTGGTCGGTGGGCCAGCTCCGAGCTGGGTTGGCGGCAAGGGCGTAGGGACGCTCGCCGCAGCGCACGAGCTGCGACCGTTCGGCATTCCTAGCTATCTGGGCGATGACCTGCGATTGCGGTTCGTTCCCGGTTAGCATGGTAAGAGTTCCTCGATGTTCACCGGCCTCGTCGAAGATCTCGGAACGGTCGTCCGAGCTGACCGCCGCCCCGATGCCCTGATCCTCGGTGTTCGGCCGACCCGCATCCCACTCGGCGAGCTCGTGATCGGCGAGTCGGTCTGTCACGACGGCGCGTGTCTCACGGTCACTGAAATCGCTCGCGATTCGTTCACCGTGCTCGCAGGCGCCGAGACCCTCGAGCGCACGATCCTCGCGTCGGTTCGCGTCGGTTCGCGCGTCAACCTGGAGCGCTCGCTCAAGGTCGGCGATCGCATGGGCGGTCACTGGGTCACCGGTCACATCGACGGCACAGGTGACCTCTCGATCCGTCGCGACGAGGGCGCGAACCTCGTGCTTGCCATTCACGTCGGGCCGCACCTCCTGAAGTACATCGTCGAGAAGGGCTCGATCGCGATCAATGGTGTGTCGCTGACCGTCAACGCGGTCGATGCCGAGAGTTTCTCGGTCGCGATCATTCCGCACACCCGCGACTGGACCACGCTCGGCGCGCTGACCATCGGCGACCGCGTCAACCTCGAGACCGATATCTTGGCCAAGCACGTCGAGAAGCTACTTGGAGGCCCGAAATGACGACCCCGACGAATCCGACCCCGGCGAATCCGACCCCGGCGAATCCGGTCGAACGTGTGCATCGCGCGCTGGACGAGATCCGCGCCGGCAAGATGGTGATCCTCGTCGACGACGAAGATCGCGAGAACGAGGGCGACCTGGTGTTCGCCGCCGAGCTCGTCACGCCCGAGGCGATCAACTTCATGGCGACCCATGCGCGCGGCCTGATCTGCCTCGCGATGGACGACACGATGATCGACAAGCTCGAGCTCGAACCGATGGTGCGGGACAACCAGGCCTCGCTCGGCACCGCGTTCACGGTCTCGATCGAAGCGCGTCACGGCGTCTCGACCGGGATCTCGGCGCGCGATCGCGCGACCACGATCCGCGCGGCGATCGCGGACGACGCGGGGCCATCGAAGATCGTCTCGCCCGGTCACATCTTTCCGCTCCGCGCGCGCAAGGGCGGCGTGCTCGTGCGTACCGGCCAGACCGAAGGTTCGGTCGACCTCGCGCGCATGGCCGGGCTCAAGCCGGCCGGCGTGATCTGCGAGATCATGCGCGAGGACGGTGAGATGGCGCGGCGCCCCGAGCTCGAAGAGTTCGCGGCCAAGCACGGCATGATCCTGCTCTCGGTCGCCGACATGATCGCGTATCGCCTCGAGCGCGAGCAGATCGTGCGCTGCCAGGGCACCGGCTCGTTGCGGCCGGGTCAGCTCGGGCCGGGCGAGCCGTTCGCAGCGAGCTACTACACCTCGGATGTCGAGGAGACCGAATACCTCGCGCTCGTTCGCGGTGACGTCGCGGCTGCATCGGCGGCCGGGCAGCCCGTGCTCGTGCGCGTCGCGCAGATCGATCCGCTCGCGGATCCGTTCAGTCTGCGCCCGGATCTGGTGCACGCGCTCGAAGCGATCGATCAGGCCGGCGTCGGCGTACTTCTATACGTCGTGAACCGGCATCGTATGAACCTCGGCGCTTCGTTCTCGCGCCTCGTGCTCCAGCGCGAGGTCGCGCGACCGAGCTTCGCTCAGGCCCAGACGAGCGAGGCGCTGCGCGATTTCGGCCTCGGCGCGCAGGTCCTCGCGGACCTCGGCTGCAGCAAGATCCGGCTCATGATGTGGAGCGACCGCAAGATTCCGGGGCTCGAGGGTTTCGGTATCGATGTCGTCGAGCGCGTCCCGCTCTCGCCGCGCCATCCATCCGCTGGCGCTCGCAACAAGACAACGGGCTGAGGTATACCTGGTCGGCATTCCATGCCGACCACTATTGAAGGCACTCTGTCCGCCGTCGGGCTGCGGTTCGCGATCGTCGCGGCCCGTTTCAACGGCCTGATCGTCGAGCCGCTGATCGGCGGCGCGGTCGATGCGATCACGCGGACCGGGGGCAGCGACAAGGACATCACGCTCGTGCGCTGCCCAGGTGCGTGGGAGCTGCCGCAAGTCGTTCGTCAGGTCATCAACCGCGGCGGCATCGATGCCGTGATCGCGCTCGGTGCGGTGATCCGCGGCGCGACGCCGCACTTCGACTACGTCGCGGGTGAAGCGGCCAAGGGGCTCGCGAGCGCCGCGGCGGCGACCGATATCGCGGTCAGCTTCGGCGTGCTCACGACCGATACGATCGAACAAGCGCTCGAGCGCGCGGGGACCAAGGCGGGCAACAAGGGCTTCGATGCGGCGATGACCGCGATCGAGCTCGCCACGCTGTTCGAGCAGCTGAAGGCGAAGAAGCAGAAGTGAGCCAAGCGTCTCCGAGCCAGGGCAACCGCACGAAGGGTCGCGCATTCGCGCTCCAGTTGTTGTACGCGCGCGATCATGATCCGACCGCGGACGTCGCGGGTTCGGCGATCGGCTGGGCCGATCAGTTCGAGCTCGAGCTCGATGCCACCGCGCAAGCGTTCGCGCGTGATCTCGTCTCGGCCGCGACCGAGCGCTCCGTCGAGATCGATAGCTTGATCACCACATCGTCGCGCAACTGGCGGCTCGAGCGCATGTCGCGCGTCGACCGCAACATCTTGCGCCTCGGCGCGACCGAGCTCGTCGCGTTTCGCGAGGTGCCCGTGAAGGTCGTGATCAACGAAGCTGTCGAGCTGGCGAAGCGGTTCGGCACGGCCGAATCCTCGGCATTCGTCAACGGTGTCCTCGATCGCATCGCGACGGCAGTCAGTCGCACGCCGGAGGATTAGTGGCGCTCACCGTCCTGCCGCTCGATCTGGCGCGCTGGGATGAGAGCTCGCGCGATTGCCTCGTGCTGCCGGTGTTCAAGGACGACCGTCCGTTGCGTGGCGCCGCCGGGCTCGCCGATTGGCGGTTGTGCGGTCGGCTGTCGCGCTTGATCGCGTCGGGGAAGACGACCTCGGAGCAGGGCGAGACCATGCTGTTGCCGCCCGGGCGCCGGCTTTGCTTCAACCGCGTGATGTGGTTCGGGCTCGGCGATGCGAAGGGCTACACCGACGATCGGTTTCGCCAGGATCTCGCGTGGATCCTCGGCGTCGTGAAGAAGGCCGGCGTCGCAGATTGGTCGCTGCAGTTGCCGGGGCGCGCCTCCGGGTTGATAGGTGCGCGGCGCGCGGTCGAGATCATCCTCGAGGATCAGCTGCTCGTCGATCAGCCGATCACGCTGCTCGAAGATCCGGCGGGTCAAAAGGACATCGCCGAGCTCCTGCGCAGCCAACGCGGCTAGGACGCGCACTCGGTGATAACGTAGCCGGATGACGGTCGCCGCGTTGATCGAGTGCGTGGCCAACGCCCGGGCTGCAGGTGGCGAGCCGCTCGCGCTCGCGCTGATCGACCTTGCCGAGGCCGAACCGTTGCTCGGACATCGGCAAGCGATCGTCCGCCCGTTGCTCACGGAGGCCGCCGCGTTACTCGATACGGGCGGTCGGCCCGCACTCGAAGGCCGCGTGCTGCTGCGCCTCGCGCAGGTGAAGCTCTCGGAGACCGATCTCGAAGGCACCGCACAGCTCGCGAAGCGCGCGCGCGACCGCTTCGACAACGTGGCCAGCGGTGATGCTCACTGGCGCGTGCTCGACTGCCAGGCACTGCTCGCGCGCACAGCGATCCGGCGCAATGACCTTGCAGCGGCGACGACGATGTTGACCGAGCTCGGCGTCGGCGCGGACGATCGCGACGAGGCCGAGACGGTCGACGCGCGGCGCGCGGTGGCGCACCTGGTGCTGGGATGGGCAGAGCTCGCGATCGAGCAGCGCGACTACGCCGGGGCAGACAAGCGGCTCGACGTCCTCGCGGCAGGACTCGAAGGTGACGACGAGCTGAGCGAGCAACGGTTCGCGTGCCAGCAGACGCGTGCGGCGGTCGCACTCGCGCAAGGCATGCTCGAGCGCGGTTGCCACGCGTTGCGCGAGGTCGTCTCGATCGCGAAGCGCACTGGCTCGGTCGAGGACGAGCTCGAGATGCGGATCGCGCTGGCGGGCACGTTGGTCGAGCGCGACGATCTGGTCAGCCGCGAGGAAGCGGAGCGACACCTACAGATCACCCGCGACTCCGCCCAGGAGCACGGCCTCGATTCGCTGCACATGGCGGCGCTGATCGGCCAGGCGGGAGTGTTCGCGAAGAAGGGCCAAACCCACGCCGCGCTCGATCGCTGCATCGAGATCGCAAACTCGGCGGTGGCGAAGCAGGATCTGCCTCGTTACGGGGCAGCCGTGGCTTTAATGTCTCAGATCTACGAGCAGAAAGGCGATCTTGCCTCGGCGTACCGGACGTTTGCCGATGCCAACGCCAGGCTGCGCGAGACCCTCGGGGACGTCTCGAAGGACGTGATCCGCCCCCATCTGGCGGCGTTTGCTGACCGGATCGGGCGCGAGAAATTCCAGGAGATCGCCGAACAGGTCACGCGTGCCGCCCACGCCGCGAAGGACTTCCGGAGGCTGTAAAACGGCCACAAATACCTCGAATTGTGGGGAGACCCGCCGTCCAGTCACCGTAAGATAAAAGCTCCTAGCGCTCTCTCCCGGAGACCTTTATGGCCGACGCACCTGACGCACCGACCCTCGACCCCAAAGCGGCGCTCGCGAAGTACGACTACAAGGGCGCCGACGAGGACCAAAAGGCGATCAACAAGGTCGAGAGCGCGATCGCGGCGCACTTCCCGGTGTCGTTCACCGCGGGTCTTGCGGAGAAGAGTGCGAACGCTCCGATTAAAGAAGACGAAGTTCACGGCAAGATCGAGAAGGCAAAGGCAGACGCCAACGAGAAGGCCGCGAACGACGAAGACGCGAAGAAAGAGCTCAAAGCAGATCCGAGCGCGAAGAACCCGCCGGCGGGCGCGGCGGTCAAGCCCGAGGTCAAGGCGTCGCACCCTGCGAAGCCACCTGCGTTCGAGGCAAAAAAAGGTGGAGCCGGTGGAGCGGGGCCAGCGGGTGCGGGTAAAGCGGGCGGCAAGGGTGCGAAGGGTAGCGGCCACGACGTCGGCTCCGCGCCCACGTCGATCGCGCTCCAGGCGGCCAACACTGGCGAGGGCGACCTCGACAGCTGGCTCGACAAATATCCGAAGAAGTCCCACGAGCCGACCGAGCGGCTCTCGAAGATCAAAGAGATGTCCGCCGTCGCGAAGGGCTTCGACGGCCAGCTCGAGAAGTACGTCGATGGCTCGGGCAAGGTCGATAGCGCGACCTCGAAGCTCTCGAACTTCCTCGGCAAGAAGGAAGTCACGGCCGCGTTTGGCGACAATCCGTACGCAAAGGTCGAAGGCGGCCTGGGTCAGATCATGCGCGGCATCTCGCGCTTCGCGAATGTCGTCTCGATCGTCGGCAACGTGTGCACGAAGATCGGCCTCGTCCTCACGGTCGTCGGTCTGCTCGGCATGATCCTGCCGCCGATCGGTGCGGCGGTCTCGGCAGTGGCGCGCGTGCTCAACGTGGTCGGCATCATCTGCGATGTCCTCGGCGTCGTGCTCGGCGGCGTCCTCACGGGCCTCAACGGCGTCGTACTCGCCAAGCAAATCGCCAAGGGTGCCTCCAACGAAGAGAAGGCTGCGACCGCGGACATGATGGTCAGCGAGGCGACGTCGGTGGGTGGGCACGTGCTCAGCCTCGCGATGACGTACGGCCCGGGCTTCATGAAGGGCTTCAAGTCCGCCTCGAAGAACGTGATCGGCAACTTGTTCGCGAAGTTCAAGGGTGTGGTCGGCAAGTTCGCCGGCAAGGCGCTCGGTCCCGTCGCGAACTGGGCGAAGAACATCGGCTACAAGATGGGCATCGGTCTCGAGAAAGAGGCCAAGGTGGCTGGCTCGGGCCTGCTCTCGAAGGTGTGGAAGTCGCCGGGCACGGCGCTCGAGAAGCTCCGCGATACGAAGGTCGTCAAAGCGATCAACAACTCGGCTGTCATGAAGGGCCTCGAGCGCGGGGCGGGCAAGCTCGATAACGTCGGCTGGGTCAACAAGATCGACGGCGCCGGCGAGGGTCTCGGTAAATTGGCCGGTGGGAAGGCAGCCGGATTCTCCCAGACGCTCAAGAAGAGTGCCGAGGAAGACGCGAAGGTCATCGCCGTCAGCATCGAGCGCAACACGGGCCGAGACGCTGCGAACCGCGAGCGCGAGACGATCGATCGCGACATCACGAGGAACCGCGAAGCCGGCAACAACCAGCTCGCACCCGGCGAGAATGGCCGGATCCCGCAGGACAACGTCCGCCGTTCCGATGCGGCCTACGCGAAAGCTGACGAGCTCGAGGCTGGTAAGGCCCAAGCGATCGCGAACGCCGAGAAGGACGAGGGCAAGGCGGCCAAAAAAGAGTACGAGGAAGGCCGCAAGGACGCGAAGAAGGACGCCAAGGCCGACGAGAAAAAGGAAGCGCTCGAAGAAAAGCGCGTCGAAGAGTTCAAGAAAGATCCAAAGAAGTACCAGAACGAGACGGCAGCGCAGGAAGGCCGGCTCAAGAGCACCGAGCAAAAGCTCGAGAACCCGAACCTCGGAGCCGAGGAGAAGGACAAGCTCGAGCACACCGCTCACAGCCTCGAGAAGACGATCCAGGAGCGCAAGATGGTCCCGCTCGTGGCGAGCGGCGGTGAATCTCCGGAGAACCTCGCGCAGCTCAAGGGACTAACGGAGGGCATCAATGCCGCGAAGGGCATCGCCAAGGGCGGCACCGACGGTAACTGGAAGGACGAGAAAGGCGAGAACGCCGAGAAGTACACGAAGGTCGTCGAGAAGAAGTCGGGTCACGCCGCGCGCGAGGAAGACGAGAAAGCGGAGCGCCACGATAAGATCGGCGAGTTCCAGGCAGAGCACGTCGAGCACGCGGATGTCGCGGAGCACGTCGAGGGTATGCTGCAAGGACTCGACGAAGAGCTCGGCTTCGAGGCCGACTCTGGCGGCGAGGAAGGCGGGCACCACGAGGGCGACGAATCCGCCATGGTCGACCTACCAGGTGACGAGGGGGGCGCGAGCGCCGCGAACGACGAGGCGAAGCACGACGAGCCTGCGGCCCCCGCGCCGCAAACCGCAAGCGCAGCGGAGCCCGCCGAGCCGAAGCACGAGGAAGAAAAAGAGAAGGCTCCGGATCCGGGCGAGCTCGCCTACTGGCCGAAACTCACCGGTGAGTTCGCGCAGGCCGCGATCGAGCTGAATCGCATGAAGGCGGTCGCCTACGCATTCAAGAAGCAGCAGGCTGAAGCGCGCAAAAAAGCCTATGAAGCGGCGACGACGTATTCAGATTCAGGGAAGGATGCCGAGAAGAAAGCTGATGCCGCGAAGCAGCATACAGCTGCGATCGGGCCAACAATAGACGAGGCGAAGACCAATAGCGCGAAAGCCGGCGAGGGGTCGGCACAGGCGGACAAAGGCTCGGGCGAACAGGGCAAAGGCTCGGGTGCATCTAGCACCCCTGCGCCCACACCAGATGCGGGAGAGAAGCCGAGTCGCTGGCATCCGATCAAACGTCTCTGGTGGTGCGTAAAGAAGTGGGCATCCGAGAAGGCCACCGCAGTCTTCGGCTGGATCCAGAACCAGATCGCGAGCCTCGTGCTCGAAGGCCTATGCGGCGTGAGCATGGGCGACATGAAGGCGTACACCGAGGCACTCCGCCATCGGATGGAGTTCTCGAAGATCTCTGGAACGCAGGGACTCGACGCGGCGAAGCGCGCGATGGCCGAGTCGGGTAAGAACAAGGGCGAATCGAAATCGTACGAGCAACAGGCACTAGCCGATGCTGCGGACTGTGATCAGAGCATGGCCGACGCCGACTCGTTCGCGAGCAGCGTCGAGACGACTCAGCAAGAGCTCGTCGCGGAGCAGGCGAAGGCCAAGGCGTTCCTTGCGAGCTTGAAGACAGCCGTGGCCGCGGACCGTCAGCAGCAAGCGGCGGAAAAAGCGAAGAAGGCAGCCGAAGCAAAGGCCGCGACGGCTGGCACTGCAGCGCCCGGTGCGACCGCAACCGTTGCAGCGCCGACCCCCAAGGCCAAGGTTGCGGGCAAGCCCAAGCAGCCGAAGCCGCTGTCACCCGCAGCGACCGGCAAGGTCAAGAACGCGGCGAGCTACGTGGTCACCAAAGCCAACGGTTTGCTCGAGACGTTCGTCGACATGAAGAGCCGCCAGACTGACAGGCTCAAGGGTGCGCTCGCGAAGCAGCCGGAGTTCGTGCGTGGCCAGTTCGAGACGATCACGGTCGGCAACAACATGGTCGCCGCCTTCCGCTCGCATACGAGCTCCGTCGCTGCGTCGCTCGACAAGGTGAAGGGCGCGAGCCCGACGACCGCGTCCGAGTTGCATGGTCATGCGGGTCAGGTGAAGTCGAAGGCCAAGCAGCTCGACGAAGATGCGCTGCACGCGCACGAAGCGTTGAATGAGGCATTCAAGGCCACGTACGCGCAGATCAATGCCGTATCGGGTCCGTCTGGTCCGTCGAGCTCGAAGGCCGCCTAGCGACGAGTGGTAGATTGTCTCGTATGCCAAACGAGGCGACGAGCCGAGCACCGAGGACGCTGCGTGACTTCATCGGTCCGGTCGTGGTGGTTGGTGCGGTCGTGCTGATCGTTCACGTGGTGCGCCCTGAAGCCGGAACGATGTTCGACGACGACAACTTCGGCGGAACGGTCGTGCTGGGGATGGCGGCTATCGTCGCTGCCGTGGTCGGCGTCGTGGTCACGAGGGCGACGTTGCGCAGAGTAGCGCTGCGTGGCCCCTGTCCGAGTTGCGGCGCGATGGCGCTTCGAGGATTTGCAAGCCCTGCGGATCCGACGTCGCTACCGACCCAGTGCGGAACGTGCATCGCGTACCTCCGCGCAACTGAAGCCGATGAAGTGCGCGAAGAGACGGACGCACAGGTGCAACACCTCGCGGTTAAATTTCCGTACGCCCTGCGTGCAGACCAGTACATGCCGGCGGTCCAACATACGAACCGCAGGTTCTTCACGTTCGAGATGCCGCCGATGTGCGCGACGTGCGGAGATCCGAACGCTACCCACAAGCGAGACATCAATGACGGTGACCACTTCGGCGACGGTCTGGTCGACCTTGCGAGCTCGGGGCACGCACCAGGCCGGGTTGGCGCCGCTCCGAGCTCTCCGACCCAGGACGACAAGAACAGCCAGGGGCTGAGCAATCTGAAAGCCCCGGTCTGCGAGAAGCACACCGAGAGCGCGGACACATTCGGAGACGTGATCGGGTACTCGAGTGGCAAGCTCGAGTTCGCGTCGTATCGCTACTATAAAGCGTTCTGCGACCTCAACAACATCACGCGCGCGTCGGTCAAGGCATGACGTTGAAGTCCTTGACGAGTAGCGCCGCAGTGCCGTTTGCACCCGATCCCCTCAGTCAGTCGCATGCCAGGTGAGCACGATCCAAGCGCGCGAATCCCATTCTCACTGGGCGAGCTGATCGCCCCGGGGGTGCTTGTCGGGGTACTCGTCGGCGCGATCGCACTCCTTGTTCACTTGGTGCACCCTTCCTCCGGTACGATGTTCGATGAGGACAACATTGGTCCGACGGTGGTGTTGGGTCCCGTGGCAATCGTCGCTCTGGCCCATCAAGGACGGCGATCACTTCGGCAAAGATCTCGGTCCCTGGTCTCAGCAGTATCAGGTGCTCCCCCAAGTCGGATCCGCGCACCGAAGTGAACCAACCGAGGACGACCTCGACAGCAAGGGGCTGAGCAATCTCCGAGCGCCGGTGTGCGAGAAGCACACGGAGAACGCTGACATGTTCGGAGACGTGATCGAGTATTCGAGCGGCAAGCTCGAGTTCTCGTCGTATCAGTATTACAAGGCATTCTGCGAGCTCAACAACATCACGCGTGCGTCGGTCAAGAGGCGCAGGGCCACGCTCGGAAGTTGAACTGCGACGAACGAGAAAGACAGCTCGGCGAGAGCGATGGTTGCGAGACGGGCTAGCTTCGCGACCTCGCGATTATTAGTCGATTGTTACTACGACGCATGCGGCGCTTCAGGCGATCGTCGATCAATCGACGAGCTTGAGATCTGTGACGAGCATCGCCGGCGTACCGTTCGCGTCGAGTCCCCAGTAGCTGATGTACGGGCCGTCGTTGTTGTAGCTGTTCGTGCCGAACATCGTGCACGTCTCGGGACGGTCGTCGTCTGGCGCGAAGCAGGCAACCTGCCAGGTCTTGCCCTCCTTCTTGGGAGGGTCGTAGTACCACTCGTCTGGGCTGGTAGACTCCTCGATGTAGACCTGCAGCGCAGGCAGAATCTGCGCGTCGATGTACAGCCCGTCCGGGGCGGCGAAACCACGTGCGCTGCCAAAGTCACCATCGGCAACCTCCCACGTCGCCACAGGCTCGCCAGAGAATACGATCCTCACGCCAGCGATCCGCGATTCGTCGTCGGAAACGGTGGCAAGGCTCGCTTCGACGGAAAAGATACCCGATGGTGCAAGCCGAGTCAGAGGGAAGGAGTCGTACGCGGTCCCGATGACGAGGCGTCCGCTCGGCAGATGCAGCATCCCTACGGGCACCACCGTGAACACCTGCTTCTTCGTCTTCGCGACGAACCCGAAGCCCTGAGTGAACATCGTCGAGAACAGATCGGTTCGTGCGCTCATCGACGCGGACGATACCGCGATGATCAGCGGCGCAGGTCGGCGAGGGCGGTTTCGGCGGTCGCGGCGAGCGCGTCGAACGCAGCGCCGGTCAGCAGATCGCGAAACCGCTCGACGAGGCGCCAGGTCCCGACCGCGAAGCGGTCCTTCACGAGTCCTGAGACCAGGACGTCGAGCGCGCCGCCGAGCGTCGCGCCATCGCGACGCGCG
>JAYVLQ010000068.1:0-17823 GCA_043759355.1 Kofleriaceae bacterium | reverse complement strand
TCGCGGCGAGTGCGAGCGTCCGCAAAAAAGCCGCAAACTGTTCGATCTCCGGATCGGGGTGCGGAACGACGTGAGCGGAGGCGAGCACGCGCTGGCGGCCGGGACCGTCCTTGAGATCGTGCAGGCTCGTGTCGTGCGGAATCACGCCCGTGAACAGCGCGAGCATCAGGCAGTGGGCGGGGTTCAACGGTCCGACGAGGAACATCATCTGGAACAGTTGATCGGACGACATCTCGATCACACTCTTGTCCGCGGCGTCCCAGCGCACACCGTACGGTGCGCGACTCTCGAAATACGTGGTGCCCGCAGCACGCAGCTTCGCGGTCGGCGCGCCATCCCAGCTGAACTCGCCGAGCCCTCGTACGAGCAGCGCGCCGGCAGCACATTGCAGATTCGTGGGCAGCTGCGCCATCAACCACTCTTCGACGCGCTCGGGAATCGGATAGCGAATCCGGCGATGACACGCGAACTCGCGCGGAAACTCGGCCGGGCAGGTCTTGCAGGCCTTGGCGACCGCGTCGAGCGGGGCAGATTCGTTCAACAGATCTTGCAGCGTGACGCCGCGAGCGGAATCGCCCCCGGGATTGCGCATCGTCAGCTGGATCTCGATGTCCCGGGGTTCGCGGGCATCGCCGTCCTCGCGCATGTGTAACAGCGCCGATCGCGCCAAAACCCGCGTTCGATGGAGCTCGACGAGCCTTTCGGCGCCGAGCCCCCGCTGCGGCTCGCACTTCACCGACAGCAAGTAGTCGATTGCCATGGGCCATTCTAACAACCGCCCTTGTGCCCGAGCGCGTTAACCGCTAGAAAAAGGGCCCTTACGCACCCGTAGCTCAGCTGGATAGAGCGTTGGCCTCCGAAGCCAAAGGTCACAGGTTCGAATCTTGTCGGGTGCACGAGAGAGATGAAGACGCTCGCGGAAATCGCGATAGAGGCCGGGTTGGTGACCAAGGATCAGGCGGTGAAGGCCGGCCGGATCGCGGCGACGCGCCAGCAACCCCTGATCCACGTCCTCGTCCACGAGCTCAAGGTCGACGAGGTCGCGCTGATCGGCGCTCTTCGCAAGCAGACCCGGGTCCCGCTGATCGATCCGGGCGATATCGAGGTCGACCCCGAGGCGCTGCGCATGGTCGCGCGCGATATTTGCGCCCGGCTGCGCGTGCTGCCGCTCTCGGTCTCGCTCGACGGCCACACCAAAGTGCTCCGGATCGCGATGGCGGATCCGACCGATACGTCCGCGATCCTCGAGCTCGAGCAGCTCGCGGCGTGCGAGATCGAGGTCACCGCGCTCCCGCTATCCGCGATCGAGGAGCTCGTCGAGAAGGGCTACAAGCAATTCTCGACCGCCGTGGTCTCGCGCCGTGACAACCTGTTCGTGCGGACCCGGACCGGCCAGGTCCGCATCTCCCACGATTCGGAGTCCGAAGTGAGCGTGACCGCTCAGATCCCGCTTTCGACGCTGATGGGGCCCGATCTCGAGACCCGATTTAACGCCCTTTGCCAGCTGCTGGTGAAGAAGCACCTCGTGACCGAGGCCGAGCTGGCCGACGCGCTGAAGAAAACCGAAAAGCCGTAGGTTTTCGTAACAAGCTCGGGCGCGGAGCATGCGCTATGCTCGACGAGTCGTCCGTCAGGCGACTTATGCCCGCTCATGACATGACCCCGGCTTCGATCACCTGCGCAGGCTGTAAACACGCCTACACCGAGAGCGCCCTGTTCTGCCCGAATTGCGGGCGGCCCAAGCTCCGCGAATCGGCGAGCGATCCGCTTGTCGGCAAGCTGCTCGGGGAGCGCTTCCAGGTCCAGGAGCTGATCGGCCAAGGCGGCTCCGGTACGATCTATCGCGCAGAGCACGTCACGTTGCGCCGCAAGGTCGCGATCAAGGTGCTCCACAACGAGCTCTCGCGCGATGACCTCGCCGTCGAGCGGTTCCGACGCGAAGCGACGACGGTCGCCGAGATCGACAATGAACATATCGTCGAGATCCACGATTTCGGGCGTACGTACGATGGCCGGCTCTATCTCGCGATGGAGCTGCTCGAAGGCGACACGCTCGATCACGTGCTCGCGGCCGAGAAGACGCTCTCGGTCGAGCGCACCGCCGACATCTTGATCCAGGTCGGCGAAGCTCTGATGGAGGCACACGCGATCGGCTACGTCCATCGCGATCTGCGCCCGCGCAACGTGTATCTCGCCGTGCGTCGCGGCAAGGCAAACTTCGTCAAGCTGCTCGATTTCGGGCTCGCGAAGCTCGTCGAGACCGACGCGCAAGCCGCATCGACGAGCCTCGGCATGACGTTCGGCGATCCGCGCTACATGTCTCCCGAGCAGGCGCGCGGTGATCGCATCGATCGGCGCGCTGATATCTACCAGCTGGGGTGCGTCGCTTACGAGATGCTCACCGGTACGCCGCCGTTTACCGGCAACCGCGTGTTCGACATCCTGACCAAGCAGGTCACGGACATCCCGACGCCGCTGCCGACCCGCCGCAAGGGCATCCCGCTCTGGATGGAAGCCGCGGTCACCAAGATGCTCGCGAAGGATCCTGAGAATCGGTTCGCCACGACCACGCGCATGGTCGAAGCGCTGCGCCGCGGCCTCGAGACCGGCGAAGTGATGGACGACGAGGTCGCGCGCCGGCGCGAGAGCATCCCGCCTCCGTCCGTATCGCGCGTGATGATGAAGATGGGCATGTCGCAACCCGCCGAGGCGGAGCGCGATCATCAGCGCGACCTGCCCCCGCTACCGCCCGCACCCACGCAGCCCGAGGCGGCCGTCGTCGTCGCGCCGCCGACCGACCGCAAACGCACCGGAACACCGGAGGTCGGAGTCCCCGTGATCGTCACGCAGCCCGCCGTGGCCGGTGCGATCGAACGCCCGAAGACTGCCAGCAGCGGCAAGGTGCAGGCGCCGATCGTCAACGACAAGTCGTCGCCTGCAGGGCGTGCGAAGCGCGCGAGCTCGCACGGCATCGGCGAATCGAGTGCGTCCTGGTACGACGAGGGCGAGCGCGCCGCGGCCGCGGCCGACCACGACGACGATTTCGAGGACAACCGCACTCGCGAGACCAAGCAGAAGCGCGCCCGCGAGCTGATCTCGCCGAGCGGCACCGCATCGATGTACGACGCGCCCACGAGCAGCAAGCGCGGCCTCGTGCTGTTCGCGTTGCTCGGCGTCGCGGTCATCGGTGGTGGGCTCGCCTTCGCGCTCACGCGCGGCGGTGGCGACTCCACCAAGTCCGCCCCCCTCGTGCAACCCGTCGCCGCGATCACGATGGATGCAGCACCGAGTCAGATGATCGATTCGGTCGCCGATGCAGGTGTCGCGATGGCGCCGCCCGACGCAGCGCAGGTCGCGAGCTCGCACACGCCGGCCACTCACAACCGACCGGTCCCGACCACGCACGTGACGCCGCCGACCAACGGCGGCACCTCGCACGAGCACGATCGCAAAAACGGCCCTACCGACTTCGACTTCGGTGTCGATGACCCGTCGCGTCGTCATCCGCCAACGCCAACGCCGACGCCAACGCCAACGCCAACGCCAACGCCGACGCCGACCCCACCAAGCATCACGGACGGTCCGCAAGATCCGTACAATCCAGGCGGAACCTCCGATCCGGGCGATGCCGCATCGCCCGAGAAGAAGGCCGAGTTCTTCGCGAACCTCGGCTCTCAGCAGCTCGCCTCCGCAGATACCGCCGGCGCCGCCGCGAGCTTCAAGAAGGCCCTCGAGCTCGATACCAGGAGTGTCGGCGCGATCAGCGGGATGGGCGAGATCGCGCTGCGTCAGGGCCTGTTCGGCGATGCGATCGCACATCTCAAGAAAGCCGCGCGTCTCGCACCGAAGAGCTCGCGCGTCTACACGCTCCTCGGTGAGGCCTACTTGAACAGTGGCCAGAGCTCCGTCGCGGCCGAGAACTTCAAGAAGGCGTTGCAGCTCGAACCCGACAACAAGCGCGCGCGCGAAGGCTACGACGACGCCTCGAGCAAGGTGCCGCCGCCGACCGACGACTGAGCATACCCAACCAGGTACGGTAGCCCATGCGTCACTGTACGCCGTGCAACGGCTCGAAACCGTGAGAGCGTCGAGGGACGGCAACTGACTTCACGGTTGCGACGTGCAGCAACCAGATCTCGCGCAGCGATTGAAGCCTGCCGCGACGCAGCTGTCATTGCTCTCGCACGACGGCCCTTGTCCCGGGTGATTACACGCGCGTTGACCGCGCGGACGCGTATCGTGGTTCGGTCGCTTCTCGGCGCGCTCGCAGCTGCCCGCGGCTAGAATCGTCACGTTCGCGCAGCCACGCGTGACGCAGCCGTTGTCGTACTGCGCGTTCGTCGTGTTTGTCGGGCACGCGAGCGGCTTGGTTGGCAGATCCTTCGCATCGTGCGCGAGGCAGAAGCTGACTTGCGAGAGCCGGCACTTCGCATCGCAGCTCAGCAGCACGCTCTCGATTGGAATCCCGAAAGCGTGCTGGAGCTCCGCGAGCGGCACCGCGCTGCCGGACTCCATGCGCAGGGACTCGGGCGTCGGGATGGCCTTCATCGCGCCGAGCGCCGCTGCGAAGTATGTTTTGGGATCGAGCCCGGTGCAGCTGCCGTGCTTGGGCCATTCGTGGGCGGCGAGAAAATCGTTGTCGCCGATGTAGCCCGGGCCGAGGTCCTTCATCTCCTCGGGGAGCGTTGTCGGATCGGGCTCGCAGCTCGCATCGTGCTGCTTCTTGCAGTGACCGTAGGTGCCGCAGAACTGCGGATACGTCACGCGACCATGGGATTCGGCGTCGGTGAAGTTCGGCCAAAGGCCGTGCAGCGTCAGGTGCGTGCCGGCGTAGGCGGACCCGAGGTTCGCGCACTCTTGCTTGTCGGGATGGCCACAGCAAAAGCTCGGCGCCCACGACAGCGCGAGCACGTACAACCCGAACGAGCCCGGCGCATCTTCACCGCGGAGCGGTTGGACGGTCGTCGGTTCTGCGGCCGGTGGTGGTGGCGTCGACGACGATGAGCACGCCACCAGCACCAACAAGAGTCCGCGCATCACGCGACCGGTGGCGCGATCTTCTTGAACCACACGAACGCGACGCCGGCGCCCGCCGCGGCCCAGACCAGCATCGCGAGCAGCGCGGCGTTGCGCCGATCCTCGCGCTTGTGATCGAGCTGCGTCGCACGAAAGGCATCGAGCGATGCGTACGTATCCGGAGCATCCGATTGCTCCTGTACCTCGTCGACCTTCGCATCGATCTCGGCATACGCCGATTTTTCGCGTAGCGACGCGACCACGTGCGCCGGGATAAAACCGACGAGGATCGCGATGATCACGCCCGCCGCGAAGCGGATCTTCGGATCGGCGAGGCCACTCGGGCGCGGCCCCGTGGGAATCGTGGGCCCCTGGAGCGCTGGCAGCGCTGGCAGCGCTGGCCGCGATGGCCGCGTGGGCGGTGCCGCCGCAGCCGCCGCATCCTCGGTCGCGGGCGGAGTGCTGACGCGCTTCTTTGCAGCGCGCGCTTCTTCTTCGGGCGCGAGGCAGACCTGGAAGTTGTCGTCCTCGGCATCGGGCGGCGCGAACATATCGATCGGGTCGGCGCTCGCGACAGGCTTGGCCTTCGCGGTTTGCGGCTGCGCGGGCGGTGATGTGAACGATGCCGCAGGCGATGGCTCGTCGGCGCCGTCGATGCCATCGACCGAGGACAACTTGAATACCGTGCCGTCATCGTCGAGCGCGCCCAGGCCACCGACGTGTTGCTGCTCACCGGAGAATGCGGCGGACAACCCGCTCTGAAAGTTCTTGCTGCCGCTGTTCGTACGAGCGACCGCAGGTATCACCGGCGTGATCGCGGGGAACGGCAGCGGTGTCTTCGACACGTTCGCATCCGATGCGGTTTCGATCGAACAACGAGCGCCGAGCAACTCGAGGTCGCGCACGTACGTGTCGGCGGTCGCGCGATCCGCATTGCCTTTGACGCGAAACCGTCCAGTCGCGATTCGCGTACGGAGCTCGGTGATGGGCAAGCCGTAGTGAGCTGAGATCGCTGCCGCGAGCCGCTCTTTACCCTCGGCCGAAGCATCGACAGAGCCGTCCACGAAGACGTGATAGGCGACCATCCCGTGATCATCATCGCATGGAGATCTCGCCACGCGAAGGTGGCTCGGGAAAAGTTGCAGCAGAAGATCCGACCTCGGAGTCTCCCATCAACGAATCCCCTTCGCCGTTCTAGCTACTCGCGGAACTTCTCTTCGTTGAGCTTCGCCTTTGCCTCGCGCTTCTTCGTGACGCGCCAGGCAAAGAGGATCGAGATGTTGTAGAGGATGATCATCGGCGTCGCCATCATGAACTGCGAGATCACGTCCGGGCCGGGTGTGAGGACCGCACCGACGACGAACGCGATGACGATGAAGTAGCGGCTGAACTTCCATAGGCTGCGGTGGGTCACCAGGCCGACCATCGCGAGGAAGTAGATCAGGAGCGGCATCTCGAAGATCGCGCCGAACGCGAGCATCGAGTCACGCGTGATGTCGAGGTACTCCTGCATCGTCGGCAACGAGATCAGCGTCGCGCTGTTGTAGCCGAGGAAGAACTCGTACAGCCGCGGCAGCGCGAAGTAGAAGCAGAACAGTGCGCCGGCCACGAAGAACACCGCGGAGAACGCGGCGAAGGCCACGCCCAAACGGCGTTCCTTCTTGTAGAGGCCGGGCGCGATGAACTTCCACAGCTGATAGAAGACGACCGGCGACGCGATAAAGATGCCGGCCCACAAGCCAACGGACATGTCGACCCAGAACGGCTGGGTGAGACTCGTGAAGATCAACTTCGGCGGGCCCCAGTCCATCTCGGGCTTGATGCCCTTGCCGAGGCAGAGCTCGGTGCCGATCACGACGGACTTGGTGCAGTGCTGGTACCAGATATCAAACAGCGGCTGACGCAGCCACTTGAAGATGCCCTCGGCGAAGTACCAGCTGACGAGGAACGCGAGCACGAACGCGATCGCGGCGTTGCGCAGCCGGTCGCGCAGCTCGACGAGATGCATGAGGAACGGCATCCGCCCGCCCTCGAGCTCCACGGCGGGTTTCTCCGGGTTCTCGTCCGCGTCAGCCATGCTTCAGCTTCGACTCATCTACAGTCACGGGCTCGCGAGCAGCCGTCTCGCCCGCGGGCGGCTTGATCAACGCAGCGAGCTCGCTCGCATCCATCGTGCCCTTGAGATCGTGGCTGTCAGCTTCGCCGGCGACAGGCGGTAGCGTGACCTTCGGTGCCTCGACGGTTGCCACGGGCGGCAGCTCGCCTTCATGCGGGACTGCGAGGAGGTCGGCCTCGTGCTTCGCTTTATCGGCCGCGGCGATCGCGGCTTGCTCTGGCGTTTCAGTCGCCACGGGAGCATCGCCGCCTTCGATCTTGTTGACGGGCTTGCGAATGGGTCGCGGCTGGATCTCGTCGCCGCGCAGTGCGGACTTGAGGTCGCGGATCGCACCGCCGATGTGCTCGTCATTCTCGACGGTCTGCTGGAGTACCCGCGATTGCTTCTTCAGATCGCGGACGACCTTGGAGATTTGCTTTGCGGCATCAGGGAGCTTATCGGGCCCCAAGAAGAGCATCGCGATCACCAAGATCACGAGGATCTCGCTTCCTCCGATACCAAACACACGCAAAGCTTAGCATCGTTAGAACTCTCGCGTCGTGCGCCCGAAGTCAGTAGGTGATGTGCCAGGCTGCCCCGAGACCTCGGTGGGCGCGGTTCCGGTGCGAAACCACAGATCGAGGCCTCCGGTCCGTGGCGCCGCGACCAGGCCGGTCTCGCGGTCGATCGCGACCTGCTGCATCCCCGAAGGCGGTTCGCCGGGGAGCAAAATCTTCGTACGTGCACCCTCGGCAGCTCGGATCGCGCGGATCCAGAGCGGCAGCGCGGCGTGCGCACCATCGCCCTCGTTGCCGAGCTTGGTGATCGGGTCGTCGAACCCGATCCACACCGCGCCGAGCTCGCGCCCCGTGAAGCCGAGAAACCACGCATCGGTCATCGAGTTCGTGGTGCCGGTTTTTCCTGCCGCAGGTCGGCCGAGCGTGGCGCCGGCCGCTGCAGCGGTGCCGCGCTGGACCACTGCGGTCATCATGTCGGTGAGCTGAAACGCGATCCGTTCGTCGAGCACTTGGCCGCCATCGGCGCCGACGCGCTCGGCGGGATCCGCGCCCGCGGTGGCGGCAACGCGATCATAGCGCCGCGCGGCATCGAGATTCGGATCCTCGGGTACCGCGGCATCGAAGATCACTCGATCGCCACGCCGCACGCGGACCGCGAGGCGCGGCGCGACAGCCCACCCGTGACGCGCGATGATCGCGAACGCGCGCGCGAGCTCGATCGGCTTCACGCACGAAGCACCGAGCGCGAGCGGGCGTACCGGATCGAGCTTGCTCGTGATCCCGAGCTTCCGCGCGAGGCGAATGATCGGTTCGGGTCCGACCCGATCGAACACGTCGATCGCGGGCGCATTCAGCGATGCGGCGAACGCATCCTGCACGAGCACGACGCCGCGAAACTTGCCGCTCGAGTGCGGTTTCCAGTGCACGTTCGTTGTCTCGTCGTATTCGGCGATCGGCGCATCGCGCAGCGCGGTGCCGGGAGTGATCGCGCCGCGCTCGAGTGCCGCGCCGTACATGATCGGTTTGAACGCGGAGCCCGGTTGGCGACAACTCTGGGTCACGCGATCGAATTGATCGGCGCCGCGATGGCGACCCCAGAGCGTACCGCCGACGAGCGCCTCGACATAGCCAGTGCGGTGATCCCAGAGCAACGCGCCGATCTGCGGAACCTTTCCATCCCTACCAGGGGCCGCCCATCTCTTCGCCTGCGCGACGGCATCGCGTGCGAGCTCGGTGCCGAGTGCCGGCAGGGCCGCGGTCTCCACCACGATCCCGCCACGCGCGAGCTCCTCGGGCATCTTGCCTTTGATCAGCTGGCGCACTTGCTCGGCGTACCAGGGCACGCTGTTGCCATATGCGGGGCGTGCTCGGCGAAGCGCGATCGGTTCGGCAGCGGCGGCCGCGCGCGTCGGCTCGTCGATCAGATGCGCACGCAGCATGCGCGCGAGGACTTCGTCGCGCCGCGCCTTCGCGAGCTCCTTGTGGCGGTACGGATTGAGCCGACCCGGCGCCTGGATCAAGCCGGCGAGTACCGCGGATTCCGAGAGCGTGAGCTCGCCTACGTTCTTGGCGAAGTATGCCTTGGCCGCGGCCTGCATGCCGTACGAACCTTCGCCGAGGAATACGAAATCGAGGTAGGTCTCGAGCACGTCACGCTTGGTCCAGCGCTTCTCGATCATCCGCGCGAGCAGCGCCTCGCGCACCTTGCGCCGCAAGGTGCGCGCGCTCCCGATGTCTTGCGGGAGCAAGTTGCGCGCGACTTGTTGCGTGATCGTCGAGGCACCCTCGACGACGCGACCGACTCGGTAGTTGATCAGGGCCGCGCGCACGATCGCCTGGTAATCGACGCCGCGATGCTCGTAGAACCGCACATCCTCGGCAGCGAGCACCGCTTCGACGAGATGCTTTGGCATCGCCTCGAGCGGTGCGAGCGTGCGATGGCCGAAGACGTCGCCATCGCGAAACGGCAACTCGGCGAGGTGCGTGCCATCCGCGGCAACGATCACCGAGCTCTGCGCCGCCTGCGTACGCCACGCATCGAGATCCGGAATCTCCGGCAGGTCATGCGCCCAGTGGCGCAGCGTCGTGGCGACGACGAGTCCGGCGACCACGGGCACCGCAAACGAGAGCCAGATCACGGCGAGGATCGGAAGCCGCCACCACCATCCACCGTCGCGCCGATTGCGGACGGTGATGTGAGTCATGATGCTTCGCCGAGCGACAGCGTCATCTGATGAGGTGGCCCGAGCAGGCGTGCGCGTTTGCCGAGCGCGGCGACGATCGTCTCGGCGCACGCGCCGGTCACGAAGATGTCCTTGCTCTTGGTCTGCTCGATCCACGCGAGGAGCTGCGCGCGCCCTGCGGCGAACGGCCACGCGAAGCCGAGCGCGAACCCGGGATGACCATCGATCGCGCGGCCCGAGACCAGCGCGCTCACGGCAGTTGCCGGCAGCGTGGCCTTGTCGCTCGCGACGCGCACGAGCAAGCGCGGCTCTTTCCCGAGCGCCTTGAGCTCGGGCAGCGTCTCGAGGTCGTCGAGACGTTGCGCGGCATCGCGCAGCGAACGCGACCCCGCGAGTGGGATGCCGAGCGCCGCGAGCCTGACCGCGACCTCCAGTCCATCGAGCGCTGAATCGACGACCGCGACCGGCAGCGCATTCGTTACGAGCCGCTGCGTCGCCCAGCTCGCGAGTGCACCGGCGATCTGATCGACCGGGTTGAACGTGTGATGGAGCTCGCCGAACGGCGCGGCGACAACGACCGCATCACTCGTGCGCACTTCGGCCGCTTCGCGCTCGTCGACGGTACGAATCGGTCCCGCGTAGAGCACGGTGCGACCGCGCGAATCCGCGTGCAGCGCCGCAGCGCCGTAGCCGCGGCCCGAAGGAATCAGCTCGAGGCGCAACGTGCCGAGCGTGAACGGCCGGCGCAGCGGCACCGCGAGATGGCCGGCGCCGAAACCGCCGCCGACCCGTGGTGCGAGCAGCGCGAGCGTGATCGGCGTGGCGATCAGCTGGCCGTGCTCGGCGACCGCGATGCGATCGGCCGCGGACACGAAGCACACGTCGCGGCGCCGTCGCGCATCGCACCAGATCGGAGTTCCGGTGAGATGCACGCCGTCACGCCAGGTAGCCGGAGCTGTGGGGCGCGCGGGCGGTGTGCGAAGTGCCACGGGTTCACCCTGACATATTCGCCACTTACGAGCAAAATTGTAGATCGCTATCGACTCGGCGGCCGGGCGGCCGATTTGACGACCGTGAGTCTGATTGCGGGTCTACGGGAGCGGAGGGAACGGGGCGCACTGTCGATCGAGCTCGAGGGCTCGCGGTCGCGGGTTCAGGTCCTCGAAGACACCGCGCTCGCGATGGTCGATTGCGTGCAGGCCCTGGTGCTGGATTTCGAGGAGATCGGTGCTTCCGCGCTGCGCGAAACCCTGACCACCCTTCGCGGCCGGCTCGGTGGCGGCGACGATGCCGAGTGCGTGGCCGAACATGTCGCGATCGCGAAGCACGCGACGCTCGAGTTCGCCGAGGCCGAGCGCGAGCACCTCGCGAACAAGGATGCCGAGCTGCGGCGGATCATCCGCGTGCTCACCGATGGCCTCACGGGCATCGGCCACGGTGCGGCGACCTATCACAAGCTGATCATCGATACCGGCTCGCGGTTCGAAGCCGCGTCGCGGCTCGATGACTTGCAACGCGTGCGCGCGGCGATCACGACCGAGGTGTCGTCGCTGCGCACCGCGGTCGCGAAACGCCAGGCCGCCGAGACCGAGAACAACAATGCGCTGCGCGCCGAGATCGAGACGCTGCGCACCAGGGTCGAGACCGCGACGAGTGCGGCGCGCACCGATGCGCTGACCGGTGCGGCGAATCGCGGTGCCTTCGACGACGAATTGGCTCGCCGTTGCACCTTGGCGGCGAGCAACGGCGGCGATTTCGCGCTGCTGCTGGCCGATATCGATCACTTCAAAGCGATCAACGATACGTACGGTCACCCGGTCGGTGACCGCGTGCTGCAATCGCTCGTCACGTTCCTGCGCGATCGCGTACGTCGCGACGACCTGATCGCGCGCTGGGGTGGCGAAGAGTTCGCGGTGCTGCTGCCGAAGGCAGCGGTACGCGCGGCGTACACGAAGGCCAAGGCGCTCGTCGAGGACCTCGAGACCACCGACTGGACGATCGATGCGGCGAAGAAGCTGCGCTTCACGATGAGCGTCGGAGTTGTCGGTTGGGCGAAGGGGGACGAGCCCAAGACGATGGTCGAGCGCGTCGACAAGGCGCTGTACGCGGCAAAGCACGGCGGCCGGAACCGGGCCACGAAGGGCTAGTGAGTAGCGTCCCTCCGCGAAGATGTAAGTCGAGGTAGTTAGCGCTCCTCTTTCTGGGCTATTCGACGGTGGCGCCGATGAGCGCGCCCTGATCGAGCGCGGCTTCGAGCTCTTTGATCACGGCGAGCAGTGCTTCGCGCTGGGCGTCGTCGAGCGAGAACACGATGCCCATGCCGGGTGCTTCGTCGTCGATCGCCAGGATCGTGTGCGAGACCTTGCCGACGAGCGAGAGCGGGTTCGGTTTGCCCGGCACGGTCACGAGCATGTGGATCTGCGAGGTCTCGGGCAGCGGCTTGTCGGTGAAGAGGAAAAGGCCTTCTTCGTTGATGTCTTTGGTGAAGGTGTTCTCCGGGCCTTCGACCGCGCCGTAGGTGACCGAGAGCTTGATCGGGAGCCGGCGCTTCTCGCGCAGGTTGAGCAGGCCACCGCGGACGAAGCCGTTGAGGTAATTGATCTTCTCGCGCTCGGTCGCGCCGAGCGCGACGGTCACGCCCGGCGGATCATCGCGGGTACCGACGACGGTGCCGCGCAACGTGACGAGCCAGCCGCCGACATCGAGATCGATGCGGAGGGTGGAGCCGTTGTCGATCGACTCGTCCGCGGGCGTGGGAACGAACACGGTCCAATCGCGCGGATCGAAGATCTTGATCCACTCCGAATGGCTGCCCAGCCGCAGCTCGAGCCGAACAGCTCCCACCCCTCCATCCTAACGCATTACTGGAACGCGAGGCGGAGCATGACGGGCTTGCCGGCACGCTGGAGCTGAATCGTCGCGGCCTTCATCGAGCCGGCGCGGGCATACAAGCTCGCTGCATCGTCGAGCGAGCGGAGCGGGTGATTATTGATCGACGTGATGAGGTCGCCGTTGCGGAGGCCAGCCTTCGCGAGCAGCGAGTCCGGCGAGATGGCGTCGAGCTTTGCACCCGACGGCGTGAACGAGCCGCGGATCGAGGAGGCGAGGGCGCCGAAGTTGGCGAGCGCGGCATGGATGTCGGTACGTGCGATCACCGTCGGAGAATCGATCGCGGGGGCGGGCGCTTCGGTGACCGTGATGCCGGTCTCGGCCATCGCGTTGAGAGCGGTCCGCGGCGTGGGTGTTTCGGCCGGAGTGGCCGGGTTCGGGGTGGCGGTCGGGGCGTTACCCCAGGCTGCGGCGGAGGAGGTGTCTTCCAATCCAGAGGATGCCGACGGGGCCTGGGCCGTGCGGATGCCACCTTCACCGGCGGTGAGCGGCGTCGCGATTGGAGAATCACCATAAGGATCCATCGGCGCGGCCGAGGGATACGGAACCTCACGTGCTCGAACGGTTGGATCCAGCGTTTCTGACGACGCCCGCGTGTCGCCATGGCGACGCCACGACGGGTCGGGACCGGCGAGCACGACCTGCGCGCCACCTTCGATCGGGGTCAGCGTGACGCTGTCCTCATCGATATCGTCGACGGTGTAGCCATCGACCTCTTTGCCCATCTCGACGAGGACGTGGGTGTTCTTGGCCTTGTTGAAGAGCAGCGCCTGGTGGGTCTCGGCGAGCACCCGAACCACCCGGAGGGGTATTTTCCTCGGAGGTGCGGCCGTGGGGGCCGGCGCGGGTGCCACCGGAGCCTCGTCGGCAAAGGCGGCAGAAGAGAGCAATCCCGCGAACAACACCGAGGCAGCGGACAATGCGAAGCGCATGGCCTCGCTTGCTGCAAAGGCCGATCCTCGGGCCCAGCGTCTCACGCGAGTCGCAACCTATCGAAACTGCTTGGAGATTATTTCGGGCAGTGGCCAGTTATTCATACCATCCGCTCGGCCCTGGCACGCCTGGCACGCCTGGCACGCCTGGCACGCCTGGGCTCGTGTTGGCTCCCTCTATGCTGGTTTCTTATCCGAGCCGCCGACGTCCGAGAGATCGAGATCTTCGAGCTCCTTGAGGTCCTCGGCCGTGAGCGACGGACCGATCGGACCTGATTTGTCCTCGGCCTTGTGATCGGCTTTTGCCTGCGCCGAAGCGCCAGCGACTCCGCCCGAGGCGAGTTGCTTCGCGTTGTCGCTGGCAGGTGCCGAGAGCAGGCCCATCTTGGACTTCAACTCGGCGAGCGCATCGTCGTCGGATCCGCCCGGGCCCGCTTCGAGCGCCATGAACTTCGATTCGAGCGTATCGCCCGAGAGCTCGCCCGCGAGCTCGGCGCCCGCCTCGGCCTGGGCTTCCATCAGCTGGATGCGCTCGGCCATGCGATCGAAGGTGTCGAAGGCGCTGGTATCGCCAAGGCCCTGCATCGTGTTGGCGATCTGCTGCTGCGCCTCCGCGCGCTTTTTGCGCGCGATGAGGATGTTCTTTTTACGCTTCGCTTCCTCGATTTTGTTGTTGAGGAGACGCAGCGCGTCCTTGAGCTTCTCGACGGCCTGCTTCTGCGAGACCCACTGTTGTTGGAACTGGGTGGCGATCGTCTCGTGCTCTTGCTTGCGCGCGAGCGCCTGGCGAGCGAGGTTGTCGTCGCCGGCGCGCACGGCAACCATGGCCTTGCGCTCCCATTCCTTCGACTTGTCAGTCTCGGCCGTGTACTGCTTCTGGAGCTTCTTCTCGTCAGCGATCGCGATGGCGACAGCCTTCTTTGCTTCGACCAGCTGCTGCTGCATCTCGAGCAGCACCTGGCCCAACATTTTCTCCGGATCCTCGGCTTTCGTGATGAGGTCGTTGAGGTTCGACTTGATCAGCGTGCCCAGTCTGGAAAAGATGCCCATGGCTTTCATCGAGCCTACGAGATCAATGGAGTACCCGCAACGATGACCGCGACCGACTTGCCCGACCTGCCACGCCATGTCGGAATCATCATGGATGGCAACGGTCGCTGGGCGCAGTTGCGCGACCAACCCCGACTTTCCGGGCATAAAGCGGGCGCCAAAACCGTTCGCGAGATCACGCGCGCATCGCGCGAGCTCGGCATCGAAGCGCTGACGCTGTACGCTTTTTCATCGCAGAACTGGGCGCGACCCGTCGACGAGGTGGCTGGTTTGATGGAGCTGCTGCGCGACTTCGTGATCGACGAGCGCGCGGAGATCCTGGACAACGGCATCCGGCTCGAAGCCCTTGGCGACATCGAGCGCCTGCCCTCACTCGTGCGCGAGCCGCTCGAGGAGTTGCGGACCGCGTCCGCGGGCAATTCCAAGATGGTGCTGACGCTGGCGCTCTCGTACGGCGGGCGCGAATCGATCACCCGCGCAGCACGTGCGGCCGCGCGCGAGATCGTCGCGGGCACGCTACGCGCCGAGGATCTCGATGCCGACAAGCTCGGCTCGTACCTGCCAACCGCGAAGTTGCCGGCGCTCGACCTCTTGATCCGGACCTCTGGCGAGCAGCGGATCTCGAACTTCATGTTGTGGGAAGTCGCGTATGCCGAGCTGATGTTCGTCGACGTGTTGTGGCCCGAGTTTCGCCGAGCACACCTGTACGAATGCCTCAAGGCCTACGGCACCCGCGAGCGTAGGTACGGCCTGACGTCCGCGCAGCTTGCCGATTCCTCGGACGTGTAGTTAGCTGGCCGCCTCTTGGCCCTCGGCAATCTCGCGCAGCGCTTTCTCGTCGCCGTCGTCGCGGTGCCGATCCTTTTGTTGGTGCTTTATTACCATCGGCCCGAGCCGACGCTAGCGCTCATCTTCGTCGGCTCGCTGCTCGCGATGAGCGAGTTCTTCGGCATGACGCTGCCAAAGGAAGATCGCCGCGCCGCTCTCGTGCTCGGCGGGCTCTCGATCTTTTTGTTCTACTGGCTCAGCCCGCTCGCCCTCCGAGCGACGCTCGGCACGCACAGCCCGAGCTCGCTGAACTACGTCTCGATCGAAGGCGGCACGATCGCCGCGGGCTTCGCCGTCGTCGCGACCGGCCTCTGGTACCTGTTCAAGTTCCGCGACATCCAGACCGTCGCCGCGCGGTTCGCCGCGACCGTGACCGGCATCGTCTACGCGGGGTTCCTCTTGATGTACCTCGCGAAGCTAAAGCTCATCGATCCGAACCAGGGCGGCGACACCGTGTTGATCGTGCTGCTCATCGCGTGGGTCGCCGATACCGGCGGATACTTCGCGGGGCGCTTCCTCGGCAAGGCGAAGCTCTACGAGGCGGTCTCGCCGAAGAAGACCTGGGCCGGCGCGTGGGGCGGGCTCGCAGGCTCGGTGCTCGGCGTCGCGATCTTGAAGCTGTTCTTCGCGACCTGGTTGACGTGGATCGACGTGATCGCGCTCGCGATTCCGGGCGGCATGCTCGGCCAGATGGGCGACCTCGCGGAGTCACTGATCAAGCGCTCGACCGGCGTGAAGGACTCGGGCTCGCTACTCCCTGGCCACGGCGGTATCCTCGACCGGATCGACGCCGTGCTGTTCATCGCGCCCTACGTCTACACGTACATGCTCGTCAAAGTCGGCATCCACGGCTTCTAGAGCGTGGCGGTGCGGTGCGGTGCGGATGAGGCTCTTGGGCACCCCGACGATCGTCGACGTCGAGCTGCCAGTTCCTGGCGATCTGGGGCCGCTAAACCGCGATCTGATCGAGGTAGCCACGCGCGTGGCCGGCCCAATCAGATCCGGTATCGAGCTCGAGATAGCGCTCGAGGTGCTGCTTGGCCTGTGTGGTACCGCCGACCTGCACGAGCATGATGCCGAGGTTGTAGTGCGCGTCCGCGAATTCCGGGCACGCCGCACATACGCGACGGAGCTCGGCGATCGCGAGCTCGGTCTCGCCGAGGTCCTCGAACACGTTCGCGAGGTTGTAGCGTGCCTCGGCCTGGGTCGGATCGTGGTCGAGCGCGCACTCGTAGTAGCGGCGCGCCTCCTCGAGCTCGCCCTGGCGATAGACCAGGTTGCCGAGGTTCGTGAGCGCGGCCGACATGTTCGGCTCGAGATCGATCGCCTGGCGGAACAGGTGCTCCGCGCTCTCGGAATCGCCGCGATCTTCAGCGGCGCACGCCTCGACGAAGTGGCGATACGCGGTCGTGCCGCCATTCGCTTCCGTTGGAGAATCGGTGATCTCTTCGGCCGGCGCAGCCGAAGGATCGACGCGCGGCATCGCGAGGACGTCGGCGACATGATTGCCAAACGACGCGAGCGAGAACGCCATCACGATCTGACCGCCGATCGGCTCGTACGCGATGTCGTCGGCAAGCGCGACGATCGTCGAGCCATCGGAGCACAGCCGCAGGCGAGAGGCCGGGTTGGTCTCGTACGGCAGCACTTTCTTGAGCGACTCGACCGCCCTTCGCGCGCTCTGCAGCGAGACATCCGCCGCGAGCAGGTCCTTCGCCGACTTCACCGCCACGAGGTCGCTGAACGTGTAATAGAACCGACCGCCTTTGCGCACGGTGGGACCGACGAAGCCGGTCTGCATCCAGTAACGCAAGCGCGACTCCTGAACGGCGAGGATTCGGGCGACATCGCGAATGCTGTA
The DNA here is from genome assembly GCA_043759355.1 of Kofleriaceae bacterium. GTDB lineage: Bacteria > Myxococcota_A > Polyangia > Haliangiales > Haliangiaceae > JABFXX01. The sequence goes on along the minus strand of JAYVLQ010000068.1, from coordinate 451 downwards.
CAGCTCGATCATAGGACCCTCCGGGCGGCTTCGACGTTGAGACTGAGATAGAGCTCGGCACCGCGTGCGCTGCTCTCGATATCGAACGTGGGCGCAGAGAGCTCGCAGCCCGCAGCGCGCCTGGCCTCGGCGAGCGCGACCCGACGCGCGTGGGCGCGGCAGCGTTCGTCGGAGGCGTAGAGCAGGGCGACGCGCTGGGCGGTCGCGGCATCCGGCGGATCACTGATCGCGTGCCGGGTCGTGGCGAGGTCGACCGTCATCATCGTCGAGCCGGCGTAGGCGTTGCCTTCGAGCGCGCCCTCGTGGAGCACCCGCGCGGCCTTGTGGAGAAGGTCGACCGCGATCGGCGCGAGCCGGATCGTGACCGTGCGCTCGAACAGCGAAACCCGCCGGGCCATCGCCATGGGCTTGCGGAGCGGCTTCGGGGTCTTCGCTGGGACGCGTCGCCGAC
>JAYVLQ010000067.1:0-12630 GCA_043759355.1 Kofleriaceae bacterium | reverse complement strand
CTTGGCCTCGCCCTGCCCGGCCTGACCCTCGGTCTGCGACGCGTGCGCGACGTTCTGCTGCGTGGCCGCGCCCGTCTGCTGCGCGCCTTGTTGATTCTTTGCGGCCGCCGCGGCGCGTGCTTGGAACTGCACCTCCAGATCCCAGCGCTTCTGTCGCGAGCCGTGGACCGAGCCCATCATCTCGTCGCGTCGGCTCGTCCCCGTGAGGCCGTTCGTCTTGTTGTCGTGGTACTCGTCGTTGCGGCGATCGGTGCGCTCCGCCTTCATCCGCTCGACTTGCTCGGCCTGCTCGCGCCCGCGCTCAACGTCACAGTACGAGCAGTAAGATCGTCGTCGACGCGCCCGCCGAACGCGAGGATCGGGATCAAGCAATCAAGAAGTTAGTTAAATCTGATCGTCACGAGCTTCACGTTGTCCCCATCGTATTCGACCGGGACGGCGATCCGATGACCCAGGACCTCGGTCGTTCCAGTCGTCGCACCTGCTTGACCGAGCGCTTCTTCGACATCTTTTCGCGTGCCGCGACGGGGTAGTAGCACCACCGTGACGACGCCATGATCCTCCGACGCGCCGATGCTCGAGACGGCGCTGTCGCCGTCGAGCTCCGCGGTGACGAGGCCGCGCTCGGTTCGAACCATCGCGGGACGTCGCTCGAGATAGGACTGGATCGCGGACAGCGTGGGCAGATGCGCGGAGGTCACCTGATTGAGCACGCCTCGGATCTCTTCGCTCAACGTGAGCCAACCTTGGCGCAACATCCAGATTCGTGGCACATCGGCGGCGAACCGCTCGGCAAGCGCATTCAAGCGATCGCGTTCGCCTCGAAACCGGTCATGTGACAAAAACTTCGCGAGCTCTCGTGCCGTGATCACCGCGCGATCGACAACAGGCGACGCTTCCATCCACGCACTGACGTCGAGCGTCAGCGGATCGACGTGGGTCGACGGGAGCAAGCGTTCGAGCTCGGCCATGAACTGTTCGGGCGTGATGATCCGCGATGGCTCCGCACCACCGAGTTCCCTCCAATCGTGCTTTTGACCCAGCGGGCTTCCGTCGGCAAACGGATCACCGTCGGTCGCGAACTGGACCGAGCGGGTCTTTGCACATGACGGGCATCGCCCATGGAGCAGCCACGAAGTTCCCCCACCTTGCAGCTCGAGCTTCGGGGTTCGAGTCGAACCGCAATGCGGGCACGGCACGAGCGACGCGGCGAACCGCATCTCGGCCAGCGAGCGTGGTGTCAGCTGCCCTGCCATGGCTCGACGTTCTGTACGCATTTCGCGAACTCGCCCATCGTCTGAAACTCGGGATGGTCGACGTAGTACGACCTCTTCCGCTCCGGCCCGTTCTGCGGACCGCGCTTCAGCATCTTCTCGAACTCGGCGAGCTCGAACTTCTGCTTGCCTTCGTCGAGTGCGGCTTCCTCGACAGCGTCGATATCTTCAGGCACGAGCAGGATCGTATCACGCCTGCGGTTCTGATTCGGAAGGCTGGCCTTCGCGCGTCACGCCCTTTTGCTTTTCGTAGTACGCGTTCGCGTCCTCGTAGAATTTGCGCTCGGCTTCGTTGAAGCGCTGCTTCAACTGCGGCGACATCTCCTCGTAGGACTGCTCGACGGTGCCATGCTCGGTCTTGATCTTGACCTTGCGACCACCAGCGATTACCTCGCGCACGATCTGATTTGCGCGATCGTACTGGTCCTTCATGTCAGTGCTCATCACCGAGTGCGCATCGGTGCTGAGAATGATACGTACGCCCTCGGCGACGAGCGTCGCGAGTGCGTGGTCGTCCATGTTGCCGTGGCCACGTGCGCTCGCATCATGCGGGGAGAGAATTGATTCCCTCCCGCGATGCTGGTCGGCGCCGTCTTCAATCTTGCCTTGGTTGAGCGAACCAGTCTGGACGTTCGATGCGAGGTTGACCTCCGCAATGATCCCGAGCTTTGCCATCCGCACGGCTTGTTCCGGTGTGGTGTGGGTCGCGTGACCGAACCGCACGACCACCTCGGGCGGAAGTTGTTCGCTGCCCATCGACCTCGCGATTACCTCGAATGCGGTCAACATCGCATCGAGATTGGCTTTCGCGCGCGAATAGTGACTCGCCTCGCCATCGACGAGCTGCCGATCGCCGTCGCGGTTGTAGTGCTTTCCGTGCTCGGTGTCGTTCGCGCCCTCGCCGACATGCGGGCGCAACACGATGACCTTGCCAGATCCCATTGCCTCGCCAAGTAGCCGGCCGTAGAGGTGCTGCATCCGGCGCTGGCCTTCAGCGTCGAATGTGTAGAACTCGGCGCCTGCGATGTCGACGCCAGTCGTGTCGCCACGCCGGACCTGTTCGATGATCGGTTGGATCTGATCGGTGAAGTCCCGTTTGTTCTTACGGTCCGCCGATTTCTGATCCCGCTGATCGAGACGCTGGTCTCGTGGACCGAATTCATTCGTCGTGATCATCACGAGGTGCTTGACCTCGAGCGCCGAAATCTGCGCGGCGAGCTCCGGGTGCTCGGCGATCAACTGCTTTTTCAAGGACTCGATCTGCTCGGGATCAAAGCGCTGCGCCATCTTCTTTAGGCTGTTCGACTGCTCGGTATACGTGATGCCGTCGTTGGCCAGTCGGAGCAACGTGTCCTTCGCGTACGCATCGTAGGCGACCTGTTCCTCGATCGCCTTTCGCTTGTTCTTGAGCTCGGCCGTCGCCTTCTGCTGCTCGTCCGGCGATAGGCCACCCCCGTCGAGTTTTGCTTGGAGCTCGCTCGCCTCTTTGATGGTCTCGAGGACGCGCGGACGATCAGCGAAGTGCTCCCTGTACCGCGGTGTCTGCTCGGCGAAAGACGCGTCCGCCTTGTCTCCCAGGATCTTCGCGCGATCGTCGTCGCCGTAGAACTTTTTCACCAGCTCGTCGCGAATCTCGTACGCCGAGTTAAAGTCGGTCTCGTTGCTCGCGCGCAACGCCTTGTCGACCGCACTCTGGACCTCGCTCCTTGCCTGTTCCCGGATGCTCTGCTTCTCGGCCTCGGTCAGGGTCGGGCTCTCGAGCCGCAACTTGTACTCGACGAGTCGGTCCTGGACGATCTTGACGTGCTCGAGCGCATCGCCCGATGGGCCGCGCGTCTCGATCAACTTCTTGTTCGTAACCGGATCAATCTGCTCCGAGAAGTGATGCGCCATCGCGGGCTTGCCGTCCTTGCCCACGGCTTCATTCAGTGCACCGATCTGTCGGAGCAGCGGTTCCAGCGGTGACAGGTCACTGGCGCGTGCGTCGGGCTTGCTGGAGCTCGCGAGCTTCTCTACGAAGCTACCGGGCTCCACGTTGCCCATGAAGTGGCTGTGAACCTCGATGCCCGAGTGGCCCTTCTCTTGTTGTGCGGCGATGCGTTCGTCGCGCGACCCGATCGCGGTCTGCTCGCGGTCGTTGAGCTGGTTGGCCGGACGTCGCGACTCCTTCGCTGTTTCACCGGTGGTCGGAGTGAACCGCTCTGCCGGAGTCGCAGCGAGTATCTCCAGCTGCTTCTGCGCGGTCCGCTTATCCCCGGTCGCTGCGCGCACGCCGTCGATGTCTCCCTTTCGGAGCGCAGCGTTGACGCGCTCATCTGCGGCCGTCACGCGCGCTTCTGCGGCCTTGACCAGTTCGCCCTTGGCCTTGACGCGCGGATCATTGACATCGATCGCGGACTCGATGGGGCGCTCGGGGCCTGGCACTTGCAATTGGCGGCGAGCCTCGGCCGGATCCTCGGCAAACGAGCCGGCAGAATGGTGGTCCTCTTCGTCGTTTGTAAGGCGATCCTTGAGCGCTTCTGCCTCGCGCTGCTGCGACTGGTTCTGTTCGTCGTTGGCGACGCGAAACTTGGGCGCTTCCTCGTGCGCGTCTGCTTGTGGCTCGGTCTCTTCGTGAGCCGCCGACGCCGTGGGCACTTCGTCCACGTGTGCGGCGAGCGGTTGGCGGAGCTCCTCGTGTGCCACGACAGGCTCCGCTTCGGCTGGGGTCTTCGTCCGCGGAGCATCGGGCTTCCGCGAATCGAGGTCGTCGAGCTTTGCGCTCGACTCGTCATGCACTACTGCGATCTCGACGGGGTCGACGCTTCCTTGCTTGCGACCGAGTGACTCCTGGGCCTCGCGGGACGCTTCGGCCGGTGGCGTCGTGAGCTCTCGCAGCTCGTTGGCCGCCGCCTCTCGCTCCTCATGATCCTTGATCGATTCACGGCGCGTGCGACCGTCCGCGGCCTCGGCCGGAGTGACAACGCCCGGATCAGCGACGCTCTTGGCGAAGCGCTCGTCCGTGTCGCCAGCCCGCCCGGGGTTCTCGGGATTCGCGAAGCTCCGCTCCTCTGGGGACACCAGCCCCTTCAACTTGATGGCCTGTTCGCCGAGTTTGTAGACGATGTCTGGACGGGCCTTGATGCCTTCTTCGAAGGCAAATTCGACCATCTCGGCGAGCTTCCCAGACGGGTCCTTGAGGTTCGCGGCGGCTTTGAGCCCTTCCTTGACGACTTTTGCGATCGATTCTCCGAGCTCCTGCGGTCGCGCCTTACCGTCGATGTGATCGAACGTTCTGAGGTGCGCCTTTACCGCCTCTTTGGCGGCCGCACCGCCGAGCTGCTCGACCGCTTTGAGCAGACCCTTTTCGGCAAGCTTCGGCAGCGCCTCCTGCATCTTCTGCTTGACGCCTTTGAGGTCTTCACCTGCGGCGATCTCGCTGCTGACTTGTTTCTCGCGAACAATCCCTTCGATCTGCTCGTCGGTAAACTCCTTCGCGCCGTCGTTCTCTTCGCGGTACTTGCTCACCTTCTCCGCGAGCTCTTCGTCGTGAATCCGCACCTGTGCGTCGAGATCCTCCGGCGCACTCGCATCGCGCTTGAAATCGAGCTCCTGACGCTCGCGCTGTTCCTGGAACTTTTCCTGATCCTTGGCCCGCACTCCACGGCCAAGCTCGTCGTTCAGCACTTCGAGGCGCGCTCGTTTCTCGACCGCTTCGCGCTCCGTCTGCGTTAGTTGCTCCGGTCGGTCACCGAGCTTCACTGCCGCCTGGTAGTCCGCCGTCAGATCGTCCGCGTCATGGTTTCCAGTGCGGGTTCGGATCTCGTCGACCGCTTGCTGGAACTTTCGATCGTAATCCGCCTGCGCCTTGCGCAGCTCTTCGCCTTCGATCCGGCTCTTCGCAGCTTCGACCTCGCGCTGATTCCGCGCCTGCGCCCGCTCTGCTGCGGGCCCCATCTCTTCCGGCGTGCCCTCAGACTCGGGCGTAGGCTCGGGCGTCTTCACTTCCCAGAACCGCTTTTCCTTCGCGGCGAGACCCTCTTCGTCGGGTCCCGACCGTTGCGCGAACTTCTCGTTCGATGGCGCAGGCTCGGGCAACTCATCATGCCCCGTGCCGAGCTTCTCCCACAGCTTCTCGATCTCGGCCGGCGGCAATGCAAGATCCTGATTGAGCCACTGCTGGAATGCCGGATCGTCGCCGAGCGCCTGGCGGTCGTGCTTGTCGAGCTTGCCGAACATCTCCTCGAGCTTCTCGCGGCTCGGATGCTCGTCGAACGCGTGGAAGTTCTCGATAGCGTCGTACACCGGCATCAAGCGGACCGAGTTGATCGTGTTGCCCTGCGAATGCTGCTTCGCAATGGCCTCGAGCTGCTCCGGTGGCATCTCGGCGATCCGTGCTCCGAGCTCCGGGTAGCTCGCCATCACGTGCGACATGACGATCTCGAGCTGTTCACGGGTGGGGTTCGGTCCAAGCTCCGCGGAGTGCGCGCGGATCTCGTCGCGGAACCGCGACAGACTGTCGCCGTCGTACTTGGAGCCGAAGTCGGCCTCGTGAAGTGCGTGATTGACCTCGTGACGCAGATCCATACGGAGCGCTTCGGGTCCGACAGTCGGATCGACGTAGACTCGATTGCCGACGGCTTGCGCGGCCGTGCCTTTTTTCCACGTGATCACATTGCCGTGATCGTCCATGTAGAGGTCACCACCCATCGAACGCAGCGACTCGCGCGTGATGAGCTCGACCGCGCCGCTCTTGATTGCCTCGGCGGTATTCTTGTCGATCTGATCGTGCGGAAGTTTGCCCGGGACCTCGCCCGCCTCCATACCACCGAGGACCGAGGCGACGTCGGCGGCGTGCGCCGCTTCGTCGACCTTGCCGCGCCGCGCTTCCTTGGGTTGTAGCTCCTCGGGCGGCGTCTCCTTCTGCGCCACCCGATCCATCTCACCCTTGATGGACTCGACCGGCTTGCCGTTGATCTCGTCGCGCGGAGCGTGATTCTCGTCCGGCGCTTGCTGCTTTTCGCGCTGCGCCTGAATCTCCTCTGGCTTCTGCTCGTGCGGCGCCGGCTCATGGCTAGCGAGGCCCGCGTAGCCTTCGGACATCACCTTGGCGAACGCCGCGCGCTGATCTTCAATGGTAGCGCCCGCTTCCTTCTTCGCATTCGCGGCTTCGGTGGCGGACTTGAGTACCTCGACACCACGCTGGTGATGCTCTTGCGCAGCCTCCGTCAAGCCATTCTGCAACCCAGCCTGTGCCGCACCCATCGCCGCGTTGGCGAACACCTTGTCCCAATCGCCGGACATCGTACTCGGGTCGACGATCGCTTCGGCGAACATGCCGGCGACCGATCCGCCCGCACCACTGACAAAGCCCTTCACGAAGATGCCCGCGAGCGGCGCATCTTTCCCGAACGACTTCGCGCTCAGCTGCGACATCGCGTTCGAGAGTGCAGCAGTTGCTGCCGCGTTCGCACCGCCGGAGAGCATACCGACCAGGCCCGACTTCGACGCCTGCGCGAGGAGGCCGAGCAGGTCATGGGCATCCTTCGACGTGATCGCGGTCTGCGCGAAGTTCGACGCAGCGGCGCCGATTGCACCGTTGAGGACCTGGACCATGAAGCTCTCGGAGAGCTTGCTGATTCCGCCACCGATACCTGCTGTCGCCATCTGCACCGCGGTCATCGCGAGGTCGACACCCATCTCGTTGCGGCCGTACGACTGACCGAGCATCGCGCACTTGACCGCGACCGTCGACAGACCCGTTGCGAGCGCCGCAAGCACCGCACCGCCGACGCCACCGGTCATGACCGTGACAACCGCACCGACCACTGCCCCGACCGCCGTCGCGATCGCGCCTGTAATCTCCTCGCGCGAGGCGATGAAGTTCGTCGTCGACGAATCCATCAGCGCGAGCGACATGTCGAGCTGCTTCTGCTGCTCGGTCGAGAGCTGACCGCCAGCCTGGAGCATCGCGAGCTGCTTCTTCAGCCCTGCCGCCTCGGCATCCAACATCTGGCCCGACGGCGAGATGAGATCGGTGATGCCGTTACTGACCTTGTTGAGCCCGAGGCTCGGGATCCAGGAGCCCGACGCACCACGATCGAACTCGTAGAGCGCGAGCTGCCGCTTGATCTTTTCTTCCGGCGTCTGGGGCGCGCCGTCCGCGAGCATCAAGTTGACTTCGAATGCGTCGCGACCCGAGAGGCAGTAGCCGAGGTCCTTCTCGAGCTCCGGGTATTTGGATTTGAGCTCGGCAATCTCGGCCGGCGACTTGTCCTTGAGAACGTTCTTGATCGCGTCGTTGTCGACGCCCCACCCGCGCATGAAGAACGACGCGGTCTTCGCGTTCTGGACCTCCATGCCCACGCCGGGGATGGCCATCAGCAGCGGGTACTTGTCGAAGATCGCAGTCGCACCGTCGATCGACTTCGCGGTGCGATTCCAGACCGAGTCCTGTGCGTACTTGAGCGTGAACTCGTCGGGGAGCTTCACGGTGCCGGTCTTGGCATCGTCCTTCTCCGATGCGAGCAGCTTCGCTTTCTGCGCGTCCATCGAGTCTGCGCCGAACTGATCGTTGCAGACCGTCGCGAACGCATTCGCGTCGCCGCCGTGGCGCTGATTGAACGCGTCGATGATCAGCTTGCGCTCGCGCTCGCTCTTGCCCTCGAGCTGCGCGTGGAATGCCTTCGTGTCGTTGAGCCCACTGACGGCGTCGTCCATCTTCGCCGCGTAGTAGTCCTCCATGCGACCGTCCTGGATCGCTTTGTACGCGTCGAGCTTGCTCCGGTCTCCCATGGGGCCGACGAGGCTCTTCGCCATGTCGTCGTCCATGTTGTGGCCGGTCTGCTGCTTGTAGAGAATCTTCAGCTTTTCGCGATCGGCCGGATTCGGCGTCTCCTCGAGGATCTTGAACATCGCGTCCGAATCGACCTTGTGGATCGATCCGTTCTCGAGCACGTACCCGCCGGGCATCGTGACTTTCTCGGGATTCGACGTGAACAGATTCTGCGGCGCGATCAGGGCGTTCGTGAGCCCGCGCGTGAAGCCTTCGGTATTGATGCCAGTGGCCTTCTCGCTGCGCTCGGCGATCGCCTTGTGCATCCCGTTCAGGAAGCCGCCATTGGTGGCCTCGTCGAGCTCGACCATGCGGGCCTTCAGCTCGTCGCCGTTGGCGAGCGCGGTCGCGAGCTCGCGATCGTTGCCCGTCATCTTCTCCGCGATGACATCTTGGAGCTTACGGCCGGTTCGCTTCTCGTACGCAGCGAGGACCGCGCGGCGCTGCGCCGGATCCTTGATCGACTTGAGCTCCTCGTTCATCTTGCTGTCGTCGACGGTCCACGGCGTCCAACTCGCCTCTTCGGCACCGAGAATCTTCGCGACTGCCGCTTGGTTCTCGTCGCCGCGCAGCGTCGCCTTGGTCTCCGCGAGCGCAGCGCCGTTGAGCTGCGAATTCATGTCACGATCGAGATCGTGGCCGGTCTTCGCCTTGTACTCTGCGCGCAGGTACGCCATCTCGTCGGGCGTCTTGCCGTCGAGCGCGGCGCGCACCTTCTCGGCCCGCGTGCTGTCGAGATGGAAGCCCTGCAGCGCTTCGCTGAGGTCACTGACGGCGCTGCCGCACTTGGCCGGATTGATCTTCTTGTTCGGATCGGCGAGCAGCTTGCTCGCGTCTGCATCCGCGCTCGTCTTGATGTCCTTCTCCGAGCGCTCGTCCTTCTTGACGAAGCCAAGCTCCTTCGCAGCCGCATCGTTGCCGGTCGAGTGGAGCAAGTCGCCAAGCGGACGCCCCGTCTGCGCCTCGTACTGCGCGGCAAACTTCTGCAGGTCTGCGCCCTTGTACTGACGGAGGATCTGCTCGACGCGCTCTTTGTCGGCACCGACGTTCTGATCACCCTGCTGGTTCAGGAACAGACCGCCGGTGATGCCACCACCGACCGCGATCGCGAGCTTCTCGTTGCCGGTGAGCTTGTGGCCCGCGGCATTATTCAACGCTGCGATGTCTCCTGCGATCGGATCGCCGGTCATGCGGATCCGCGCTTCGGTCTGTTCCCCGCCCGACATCTCCTTGGTGATGAAGTCGTCGAGATTGATCTTCGGCGTGCGCGCGGCGAGCGCCTCCCGCATCGCTGCGATCTGCTCCGGGGTCTTGTCGTGCAGGGCTTGCAGGATCGCCTTTTTGTCGGGCGACTTGCCGCCATACCAGTTCGTCTGCTGCATCGCCTTATCGATGTCGTGTGCAGTCGCCCGGCCCTTGTCGTCGTCGGTCCGAACCTTCTCGACTTCGGCGACGGCCTTCTCGTCACCGGCCTGGAGCTTCGTTAGCTCCGTGTTCTTGTTCGCCTGGAGCGTGGTCAGCGCTTCGGTCGAGCTCTTGTACTGGGCCGCGACAGCCTTGTCGGCGGTGTCGGCCGCAGTACCGGCCGTCTGCTTGCGACCCTTCTTGAGCGACTCTTCCAGCTTCGCCTGCACGCCGGCTTCCGACAGATCGTTCGGATCGAGCAGCTTCTTGCGAGCTTCTTCTGCGATCTTGTCTGCCGGCGAAACCGCTTCGCCTGGCTTCTTCTCCTCGGTCTTCGCATCGGCCTTGGGTGCGGTCGCGGCGGCTGCCGCGGTCGCAGGGGCGGCCGACGGCGTGCCAGCGGCGGTGTCACCGTAGCCGGGGGGGAGCGGCTTCTTCTCTTCGATGTACGTGCGGAGCTGCTTGGTGACCGCATTCAAGCGGCTCGGATCGCCGGTGTCGTTGAGCAGCGTCGCGGTGTGAACCTCGACCTCGAGCATCTTGCCCTTGGCCGTCTCTTCGATCTGACGCGTCGTCGCAGCGACCGCATCGTCCATCCGCTTCATCACGTCGCCGTAGTGCTGGTCGATCGCGAGCAGCGCCTTGTCGGCCTCTGCCTTGATTTTCTGCACCTGCGCGATGACGAACGCTTGCGCCTGTTTCTCGGCGTCTGCGACCGTGTGCTCGAACTTCGCCTCGGTGTCGGTCACCGATTTGTCGAGCGTCTTGCAGGTCTGATCGACCATCTGCTCGAGCGCTTTGAGATTCTTCTGATTGCCTGACGCGAGCTGGAGCCGCGCGAGGGCAACGTGCTTATCGACGGTGGCGATGCCCGCGTCGTAGTCCTTCTGCAACTTCGCGAGACCATCGGTCTCGAACTTCGCGATCTTGGTGTCGGCTTCGGCCTTGAGCTTCGCGACCTGGGTCTGGGTGTCCTGGAATTGCGCGGAGAGCTTCGCCTCACCAGCCTTCTGTTGCGTGGCGAGATCCGTTTCGGCCTTCTTGATCTTCTCGTCGGCCAGTGGGCCCAGCTGATTGATCTTCTCCGCGATCGCATCGATCTGGTGGGCCGACGCGGTGTTGACGTCGTCGTGCGACTTCTTGCCGGCGTCGAGGACCTTGTTCGCCTGGACCTCAGCCTCGTCGGTTGCCGCCTTCGCGTTGAGCTTTCCCTTGATCTCGAGGTTACCCGCAGCGTGTTCCGACGTCGCTTGCGCCGCCGTTGCGCGGGCGTTGGCGTCGTCGGTCAGCTTCTTCTTCTGAGCTTCGTCGGTCTCGGTCCCGACCTTGGTCTGCGCCTCGGTCCGAATCGATTGCGCCTGGGTGGTGCCCTTCGCGCGCTCGGCTTTCGCGGCGTCGGCTGCGGCCGTCTGAAGCTCTCCTGACTTCTTCGCGCCATCCGCGCGAACCTTCGCCGCATTCGCGGCGGCGTCGGCGTCGATCTTCGCGATGCGCTCGTTCGCCTTCGCGAAAAGCAGGGCCTTGTCTTTTTCGAGACGCGTCTGGTCGGCAGCGACCTGCGAGCGCATCTTCTCCATCAGAGACTTCGAGGTCGCCTCCATCTGGGCCTTCTGCTTGACCCACGCCGCCTCCGCGACCTTCTTCTTCTCTTCGTTCTGTTTGACGAAATTTTCGATCTGTTTCTGCGATTCGGCCTGCAGCGTCTGCTTCTGCGTATCGAGGCGGACCTTGAGCTCGGCTTGTTTCTCGTCGAAGCCGGCCTTGAGCTTCTCCTTGTCCGCCATCGCGGTCTGCTCGAGCTTCTCGGAGAGCGACTCGATCGAGACCGGGCCTTGCTGTTGCTGTTGCTCGGTCGCCTTTTGCGATGCGAGCTGTTTCTCCGCTTCGACCTTGGCTCGCATCGACGCGAGCGCGACGTCATTCTTCTGCTTGACCTGTTGAGCGATCACGTTCGCGTCGACCGAGACCTGGGCCGACTTCGCGAGCTGTTGCGTTTGAACGTTCGCCTTTTGTGAGTCGCGATCCGTGCGAGCCTTCGCGATGAACGCATTGATCGCTTCCTGGTTCGCGGTCTGCGGCGCAGGGGGAATCTCGGGCGCCGGCGCCGGCTTCGCGAACCCGCTCGGGTGCGCCTTCGCTGATGCCTTCGGAGCCGGCGCCTTACCACTGAGCGGATCGTAGGCATGCTGATTGCCTTCGCTGTCGACGACCGCCGCCGGACCCGCGTGCGTCGCATGATCGGGCTTCGATCCGTGACCATCGACCTGGAGGTTCGTTGCGAGCTTTGCCGGTTCGCGCGCCTCGGAAACGATCTTCGGCTCGGGCAGATGCGAAGGCATAGCGGCACGGTGATCGACAGCGTTCGCGTTCGCCGTCTCAGGACTCAGCTTGCCATCGGCGGCATCGTGGTGCGATGCGACAACCGGAGCATGCGCCGCGTGTGTGGGCGCAAGCTCGTCGTCGCGTTTCTTCTTCTCCGCGGGATCTGGCGCGAGGGGCGCCGGCGCGAGGAGGTCCTGATGATCGATCGGCGCAGCAGTGCGCTCGGCCGATGCTTCGAACGTGCTGGACGCATCGCGGGGCCGGACATGGTCGTTTTGCGCAACCGCGCTGGCTGGAGCCTCGTCGCGCTTGGCCGCGGTCGCGAGCGGCGCATCGTGTGCCGCGTCCTCGTGCTTCGCTTCGGGTTTCGGCTCTGTCTGCGGGGCCGCCACTTTGTGCACCGGTTCGGGCTCCGCGGACTCCTGCGATGGCTGGATTGGAGCCGGTGTGGGTGCGGGTGGGCGCGGCGGTGTCGCACTCGCCGGTACCGCGATCGGCTTGGCGACCTTGTCCCAGGCCTTGTTCATCTGCGGCAGCGCGGTCGAGACGGCTTCCTTGCCGAGCTCTTCGCCCGCTTCGTTCGCGTGACCGATCGCGTTGTCGCCGTCGAAGATCTGGCTCTTCAGCGAGCGCTTGCCATCCTTGATCGCCTGATACGTGCGCGTGAACAGCTCGTCGAGCGCGTTCTCGCTCTGATCGTAGCTGCTCTCGAGGTGCGTCGCGCTCTGGATGATCGTATCCGCGAGGCTGTGCGCGTGGGTCGGATCGATCGCCATGCCGCGCATCGCATCCATGTCGAGCTTGGTGTGCTTTGCC
>JAYVLQ010000066.1:0-62697 GCA_043759355.1 Kofleriaceae bacterium | reverse complement strand
GCGAGCTCCCTCTCGCTCGTGCCGGTCGCGATCGCGGCATTCCAGATCCGCGCGCCATCGAGGTGGGTCTTCATGCCGAGTTGATGCGCGGCCGCGGTGACCTCGGCGAGCGCCTTGCGATCCCACACGATGCCGCCCGCCATGTTGTGCGTGTTCTCGACCGCGACGACCCGTGTCGGCGCCGAGTATGGATCTTCGGGGCGATGCGCGGCACGGACGTCGGCCGCGGTGAACGTGCCGTCGCTCCCGATCATCTGGGTCTGCGCTCCTGCGAGGGCGGCGAGCGCACCGGATTCGTGGCGCCAGCAATGCGCGCCGACGCCGATGATCACTTCATCGCCAGGGCGGGTGAGCGAGCGCAGCGCGATCTGGTTTGCCATCGTCCCGGTCGGCACGAACAACGCGGCCTCGGTGCCGAGCAATTCTGCGATGCGTTCTTCGAGCCGGCGCACCGTCGGATCTTCGCCGTAGACATCGTCGCCGACCTCGGCGTCGGCCATCACCCTGCGCATCGCAACGGTTGGACGCGTGACGGTATCGCTTCGCAGATCGACGAGGGCTGCCATCCGCTCAGCCTAGCACTACGGCGTGGCGCTGATCGGCGGCCCCTCGTCGGGATGCTCTCCTGGCTTCTCGCGCTTCTCGTCGACCTTCGGCTTGTTTGGTTCGGGCTCTTTGCCCGGATCCTTCGACGGTTTCGGCGCCTCGTCGACCCGCTTCGGCGACGGTGCCGGGGCCGGGGCACCGAGCTCGAGACGCAGCTTCTGCTCGAGCTTCTGGAGGTACTGCAGCTCGAGCCACTCCGGGCGATCCTCGAGCGTCATCACGAACCGCACGGCGTGACGACCGTCCTGGACGACCTCGATCACCTCGAGCGAGCCGCGGAACAACTTCTTCTCTTCGCGCAGCTCGAACAACACGTAGCCGGCGTCGCTGTCCTTCTCGACGATTTTGAGGTTCTCGTCGACGCGAATAAACCGCAGCGCGGCGGCATAGGATTCACTGCGCGGATACGCGAGCGTCTTTTGCGAGCGTGCGAACGCCGGCGAGCTCGCCGCACACAGGGCGAGAGCGATGAGGAGTCGGCGCATGCACGGAGGGTGGCAACGCGGTCTCGGACGGGCCAGTTTTTTGCGCTCGGCGGAGATCCGCTACACAAGCGAGCCGAGCGACAGCGCGAGATTTACTCCCAGTTTCATCTACATGTCGATGAAGTCGCCGGCGAGCAGCGCGCGAGGAGCGTGATCGAACAACCGAACCGTGGTCGCGTGGCCGAGCTTCTTGTCGATCCACGCGAGGCCCTGCTGGGCTTGCTGGAGGTCGCCGACCTGGTGAGCGTCGGTCGCGACACAGGTGGCGAGGCCAGATTCGAGCAGGTGGCGTGCTGCCTTCATCTCGCGTTTGCCGTGAAACCCGCCGATCGCGCCGAGGTCGATCTGAAATGCGCAGTGCTTGCGGAGCTCGCCAGCGAGCCGGTCGTTCTCCCAAAGCGCGTGATAGCGCTCGGGATGCGCCAGCACTGGGACCTTGCCGGCCATGCGGAACTTGAACAACTGATCGACCATCCCTGGGGGCATCAGCGGCGGTGGGATCTCGACGAGGAACGCCTGGGTGCCGCGGTAGTGAGGGATCGTACCCTCGACGACGCGCTTGTAGAACACATCGTCCCACATGTTCTCTGCGCCCAGCCTGAGTGTGGGGTGGCCAGGTTTTCGGACAGTCTCGAGGCTCGCCAGGGTGTCCTCGATCCGGTCCCAATCAGGTAAGTACTGACTCGCTTTTTGGTGCGGGGTGACGCACTGCTCGGTCACTCCCAGCGCGGTCAGTGCATCGAGCATCGCAACTGCAATGGATACGTCCGGGGCACCGTCGTCGAGCCCATACAGGACGTGACTATGAAGGTCGACGAAGCCCACGAAACACCTGGGTGTACCGCACTTCCCAAACGCCGCCCAAGTGTTTGAAGTGATTGCTCGTGAAGATCGTGCGTGTTAGAGATCAAGCGTATGGCTCAGTCCGAGAAGCGCGAAAATTCGGTCCTCTTTTCGCTCCGCGAGCTCCGTCAAATCGAGGAGAGCCGCGTGCAAGAGGAGGAGCACGCGGTTCGCTCTGCTGATGAGGAGCGCACCAAGGCGCGCGAAGATGCGGAGCGTCGCATTCGCGATGCCGAGGACGCAAAGATTCGCGAAGAGCGCGATCATCAGCGGTCGATCGAAGAGGCACGCGCGAACGCCGAACGCGAAGCGCGCATGCGCGTGGAAGCCGGCGAAGCCGCCGAGCGGCAGCGCAACCAGGCCGCGCTCGAGCAGCAGCGCCTCGCTCAGGAGATGGAGCTGCGTCGCGCGGAAGTCGCAAAGAAGCGACCGACCTGGATGCTTGTCGTGACTGGCCTGGCCGTGGTCGGCATCGTGGTTGGCGTGTTCGTCGCAGTGAAGAGCTCGGCGAGGTCGGATGAAGACAACATCAAGCGCGTCGCGGCCGAGAAGATGGCGCAAGACGCGGCGAACTCGGCGAAAGAGGCCCAGGAGAAGGTCGAGAAGCTCTCGAACGACCTGATCGATCTCGGCAAGCGCGTCGATAAGGCGACGGATGCTCTCGCGTCCGCGCAAAACGATGCCGATCGCCAGTCCGCTCGCGGCAAGCTCGAGCAGCTCCGCAAGGAGCGCGCCGAGATGGAACAGCACATCGCCGATGCAAAGGCTGCCGCCGTGAAGGCCGAGCGCAACAAGGGCGTGCACCTGAACAAGGAATGCCTCGACAACCCGCTCGCCAAGGGCTGCAACTAGACCTCTTGTACGTCGCTTGGCCTTCGCACGTTCGAGGGCCGCGAGCTGCCGAGAACCGTCGTTCGTTATCGATGCCTGAGGATCGCTTCGGCGATCTTTCTGGCGTCGTCGATCGGTAACTCGACCTGGAAGTGCTCGTTGCGCAGCGTCACCTTCTTGTCGCCCATCTCGACACGCCACTGCGGCTTCGCCGGTGGGGCCGCAGCACGCCCCACGGCAACGCGCTCGATCAACTGCGAATGCTCGTCGTTCGTCGCGGCACGACGAACCGAGTAGCGATGCGTCGCCAGATTGTCGATCGGCTCGAGCTCAACGGTCGGGCGTTCCTCGGTCACGGTCGGCATCGGCTCCGTCGTGATCGCGGCAATCGTGGCTTTATCCAGCTCTACGGTCGGACGGTTGTCAGTCACGTGTAGCAGGGTAGCGATTTCGAGAGAGAACTTCGGGTATGCACCGGATACGAGAGTTGATAGGGTGATCGCGTGAGGCGGATTCTCTTCGCGACGGTAGTCGTATGTGCGTCGTGTAACGACCCGACGCCACCCTTGGCGACGGCAGAACCAGGTGTGGTGC
Organism: Kofleriaceae bacterium; assembly: GCA_043759355.1. Taxonomy (GTDB): domain Bacteria; phylum Myxococcota_A; class Polyangia; order Haliangiales; family Haliangiaceae; genus JABFXX01. Next base: position 59,338 of record JAYVLQ010000066.1, on the reverse strand, counting down.
TGACGTATCCGGCCGATGCGCAGGTCGACGTACCGACGGGCGCGCACATCGTCGTCACGTTCTCCGACGCCGTCGACGCGAGCGCGCTCGGCGCATGCTCGGGCTCGGGCTCGGCGGTCAGCGGCGGGTATTGCCTCGTCGGCCCGAACGGTATCGTCGATGCAACGCCGACGCTCGTCGGCGACAAGACCGTCGAGTACACGACGAACCTCGACCCAGGCGCGGCATACCAGGTCTACGTCGGCGCGGCGCTCGCGCCGTTCGCGACGAACTTGCCGGCCGCCGGCACGCCGCTCGTTCACTTCACGACGCGCTCGATCCAGCCGAAATCGGCGCTGCCCACGCTGATCGCGCTGAACGGCGGCGAGCCGACCTTGCCCGGTTCGTATCGACCGATGCTCGAGGCGACCACGATCGAGCTGCTGTTCTCCGAGCCGCTCGATAGCCGGACCGTGACGATCGGCACGGGGGCGATCGAGCTCGTCGATGCGGCGAATGCGGCGGTGCCCATCACGGTGCTCACGGATGGCATCCACGTCGCGCTCGATCCGTTATCGGATCTGATCGCGGGCAGCACGTACACGTTGAAGCTCGGCAACCGGCTGCTCGATCGCAGCGGCCAGGCGCTCGCGCCGCTCCAGATCACGCTCACGCCCAGAGACAGCCACAACGGCAATGCGCCGATCCTGCAGGTGCTGAAGACCCGGGTCACCGGCGATCCAGGCACGATCGCCTCGCGCACCGGCTACACCACGAACGCGCTCTCGATCTCGAAGCCGCTGATCGGCACGAACGCTGCGAACGTGCTCTCGAGCGAGCTCCCGAGCGAGCTCGGCGATCCGTTGGCGCTCGGTGGCCCCATCGCGTTCACGATCCGCAAAGGCGCGCGGCTGCACAACAGCGGACTCACCGTGAAGCTCGGTGGCGTGATCGATTCCGGGCTGGTGACCGGCGAGATCGAGATCGAGCTGCTCACCGATGGCGGTGGCCGGCTCTATCGCAACCCGCATCAAGCGGCCGATCAGCGCCCCGAGAACGAGCGCGCGCCGCTCTACGTCGATCTGGCGATGGATGTCGCGATCTATGCGGTCGATCCGAAAGGAAACGCGGTGCTGTCGCAGACCATCCTCGGGTTGCAAGGTGTCGGCGTGGTCAGCGCGACCGATGGTGTGCTCGACATCGAGACCATCACATCGCTCGACCTGGGCCTGCTCGGCGTGACCTCGGCACCGACGAACCTCGTCCTCGAGCTGATCACCGAGACCGGGACCTCGGCGCTCTCGGCCGACACGACGCCGCCGGCACTCGTTGCTTCGCTGCCGACCCAGAACGAGCATGATGTCGCGGTCGATCAGGGCGTCGACCTGATCTTTAGCGAGCCGATCGATCTCGACCGCGCGCGTGCCGGCGGCATCGAGCTCCAGACCGGTGCCGGGGTCGCGGTGCCGTACGTGATCGAGAGCCACGGTGCCGCGGTCACGGTGCGCCCTGTCAATCGGCTCGCGAGGAGCTCGCCGTACAAGGTGCTGCTGACCGATGTCGCGGACGTCGCGGGCAATCCGCTCGCGACCAGCCTGCCGGTCGCGTTCACGACCTCGTCGATCGCGAGTACCGGCGATCCGATCGCGATCACCGCATCTCATCCGGGGGTCGGCTGCACGCTGACCGGTGCGACGACGACCAGCCCGGGGCGCTGCATCGACGGCCAGGCGACGGATGACCTCTACCACCCGTTCTCACTCGGCTCGGACGAGCCCGCCGAGGTCGCGTTCGATCAGCCCGTCGTGCCGACGAGCCTCACGCTCGGCACGGCATGCAACACCGGCAGCGTGCGGTTCGAAGAGGTCGATGCGTCGGGAACCTGCACCGCCGCGGTGAAGGGCTCGCTGAGCATTCGCGAGCGCTCGTTTCAGTTCATCCCGGACGTGCCATGGGGCGTCGGCAAGACCTACAAGATGACGCTCGTCTCGGGTAGCAACAGCACCTGCGATGCGAACGAGATCTGTGGTGTCAGCAACGACGCTGCGAACTTCGACCTCCTCAACAGCATGGATGGCACCGGCGCTTCCGGTGGTCCCAACCTCGTCGTGTCGTTCGCGGGCAAGGCGCCGACGGGTGCGACGTACCTGCTCGCGGCGACCGCGCCTTTTGCGGACCTCAACGGCTCGGGGACGATCGATGGTGTCGAGGTCGTAACCGATACGAACAACTCGACGCTGCATGTCAGCGCGACAGATGGTCTGATCGACCGTGCATCGTTCAGCAGTGGCTCGTGTCCCCACGGCACCAGTGGCGATGGTTGCCTCTACATCAATGGTGCACTGGGTGCCGAGATGCTGCCGCTCCAGATGGGCTGCACGCTGCCGGATGGCACGATGGTCGCGAGCTGCATGCCGGTCGCACTCGATCCCGGGATCATGTTCGGGACGTCTGCCGCGCTCAAGGCAGTCACTTCGTTCTTCGGGATCAACCTCAACACCGATACCAAGACCGCGATCCTTCGCGTTCGCGAGCCTGCAACCGGTCCGGTGACGGGCTACGTCATCGACGACAACGGCTCGCCGTCGCTCATCGTCGAGCTCGATCTCTACATGGATGCGCCCGACATGAGCATCCTCGCGTCGTCGCACGACCTGCACTCGAAGCAGCTCGCGCTGCTGCTCAAAGGGCCGCTCACGTTCACGCCCGACGGCCGGATCTCGATCGCGGTCTCGAACACCGCCGACGTCCAGGTCAAGATCCACATCGACACCACCATCGCGGGCGGCAGCAACGTCATGCTCACGATCCCGCAGGGGCAGATGAAGCTGCAGCTGTTGTCGCGCGCGTTGCGGAGCTTACAATGAAGAGCCTCGTGCTCTGCGCACTGCTCGCACCCGCGATCGCGTACGCCGATCCGGTCGACCCGAGTAACTTCTACGTCCGTGCAGGGGTCGCGCTGATCGATCCGCTGTCGACCTCCGAGCCGATGGAGCTTGCCGATGTCGATGGCGCGGCGAGCCTCGCGCTCAAGAATGGTCCGATCGTCGGATCCGGCGCGTCGGTCGATTCTGCGACAGTGCCGGCGATCATCATCGGTTACCGCTTGCCGTACGTGCATCGCCGGCTGTCGCTCGAGACGATCTTGGGCTTGCCGTTCACGGTCAAGTTCAAGGCGACCGGCACGCTTGCGAACGATTCGATCGCGCCGACCGCGCTCGGAATTCCGACCGGCGTCGGCGCGCTCGGTCCCGACCTCGGGCAGGCGAGTGCGGCGCCGCTGACCCTGAGCCTCCTGTACCGCTTCCTCGATACCGGCCGGCTGCGCCCGTACGCGGGTGGCGGCGCGGCCGTGCTCGTCGCGTTCAATGCAAAAGCGACGAACAAGATGCTGACCGAGGTCAGCCAGCCCGAGATGTCGATCGCGCCGGCGCCGGGTCTCCTGTTCCAGGCGGGCCTCGATGTGCAGCTCTACAAGGAGTGGTACGCGCGGCTCGACGTGAAGTTCATCGCGTTCATGCAAGCGAACGCCGAGGTCCATCACATTCAGGTCCGGACTCCCGAGATCCCGCTGTTCGACACGGTCGAGATCGGGACCGCCAAGATGTCCGTGACGGTCAACCCGCTCATCATCCAGGCAGGTATCGGCGCCGATTTCTAACCAAAACGAGGGCTTGACCGGGCTGCCTCGGGCGAATGATGCTCGGCCACATGGTGACGGCGGGGCCCTCGCAGGGCACGAACCAGCGTGGCAGCACGTCGAGTCAGTACGACTTGCTCGCGCGGCTCGCGACCGGCGGCATGGCGGAGATTTTTCTCGCGCGCGCGAACAGCCTCGCGGGGTTCGAGCGCTACGTCGTGCTCAAACGGATCCGTCCCGAACGCGGCGATGACGCGCGCTGGGTCTCGATGTTTCTCGATGAAGCGCGGCTCGCGGCGCAGCTCCAGCACCCCAACATCGCGCAGGTCTTCGATCTCGGCCAGATCGGCCAGGACTACTTCTATACGATGGAGTACGTCCACGGTGAGGACGTGCTCGATGTCCTCGCGCGCACTGTCGATCAGAAGCAGCCGATGCCGACCCAGATCTCGCTCGCGATCATCGCGGGTGCAGCCGCGGGACTCGCGCACGCGCACGAACGCTGCGCGCCAGATGGTCGGCCGCTCGGCATCGTCCATCGCGACATCTCGCCGTCGAACCTCATGGTCAGCTACGAGGGTACGGTCAAGCTCGTCGATTTCGGCGTCGCGAAGGCGCGGTTTCGAACGACCGAAACGCAGGCCGGCACGATCATGGGCAAGGTCGCGTACCTCTCGCCCGAGCAGTGCACGACCGGCGCGATCGATCACCGCAGCGACATCTTCTCGCTCGGCATCGTGCTGTACGAGATGTTGACCGGCAAGCGGCTGTTCAAGCGCGAGACCGATTACGAGACACTGCGCGCGGTCGCGAACGACTTTCCGCTCGCACCCTCGGCGCTCACGCCGAACCTGCCGCGCGGTCTCGATGCAGCCGTGTTGAAAGCGCTCGCGAAGAATCCAGACGAACGCTACTCCAGCGCGCACGAGATGCTCGATGCGCTCGAGCATGTCGCCGAAGGCGTTGGCATGTCGATCACGCCGAACGTGCTGCGTCGCTACATGCGTGAGCTGTTCGGCACGCGCGAGGAACCGTGGCGCGAGCTCGAACGCGCCGCCATTCCGCTGATGGCGGACTCCGAGATCGACATCGTCGAAGACGAAAGCCATCCGCGCACGTTGCACGGCTTGCCCCTGGACGCGGCCGCCGCAGCGGTGCCGATGCTCGACGGCAAGACCGGCATGATCGATCTCGATGCCTTGTTCGGTCGCCAGCTGAGCCGCGATTCGGTTTCTATCGCGCCGCAGCAGCAGCCGTTCGTGATCCCGACCGGATCGATCGTGCGCGTGCCGTTACCCGTGCCGAATGCGCGGCCGCCGACCGACGCCTCGCATGCACGGGTCGCGACCGGTTCAGGCGATGGCGTGCCGTACCCGATCGCACCTCGCGCGACGACCGCAGCGGTGCGTACGCCGCCACAGCGCTCGCTCGCGACCGTGTTGATCACGACCGTCGGTGCGCTCGCGGTCGCGACGATCCTCTACGTGCTGGTGTTTCATCACGGTGCGACCGCACCGGCGAGCGTGTCGGAATCGAGTGCGAGCCCGAGTCCGACCGTCACGCATATCGACGAGCGGACCAGGCCCGTGGCATCGCCGCCGATGCTGCTCCCGCCGGTCGTCGAGGCACCCGCGCCCGCGCCATTGCCTCTGTCAAAAAAACCGGGCACCGCGCTCGAAAAGCCGACGGAGTCCGCGAAGCCCAAGCCTGTCAGTGACCCGAAACTCGTCAAGCCGAGCGATCCCGAGGCCACCAAGAAAGCATCGCAGCCGTGCAGCGATCCGCTCGACTGTCAGTACTGATCGCACTCGCGGTTCCTGCACTCGCGTTTGGCGATGATGCGTCGGATGAGCGGCAATCTGGAGCGCCGCGAGAAGCCAAGGCCCTGTTCGATCACGGGCGCGAGCTCGTGAAAGCAGGCAATAGCGTGAAGGCGTGTCCACTGTTCGAACAGAGCTTGAAGCTCGCGCCCGCCCTCGGCACGAAGCTCAACCTCGCGATCTGCTGGGCGGCCACCGGCAAGCTCACCACGGCGCAAGCGCTGTTCACCGAGCTCGTCAAAGAGACCAGCGATGCCAATCAACCGCAGCGGCTCGCGCTCGCACGCGAAGGCCTCGAGGGTGTCCTCGCGCGCGTGCCGCATTTGCAGATCGATGCGGGTGCGTTGCCCGAGGGCACGGCTATCTCGGTCGATGGTCATCCCGTCGAGGTCGAGCAACCGCTCGCGGTCGATCCGGGACATCACGCGATCACCGCGCCGCATGCGCAGGCGATCGATGTCGAGGTCGCGGAAGGCAAGGTGGTCGAGGTGCGGCTCGAGCCGGTCGTCGTCACCGCCCGGCCCCGGCAGGTGTGGCTTGTCGGAGGTGGCGCCATCGCTGCGCTCGTGGTTACCGCGATCACGGGCATCGCGGTGCTCGACGAGCGCAGTCACGCGAATCACCATTGCGCCACGACGATCGATGGTTTGCGCTGTGATCAGCGCGGGCTCGACCTGCTCGATCGCGCGCACACGATGCAGCACGTGAGCACGGGATTCTTCGTCGCCGGTGCGGCGCTCGGCGTGATGGCCGCGATCCTCGAGCGCGAGTGGAGGCGCTCGAACGAGGCACCGATTGCGACCGCGTGGTCCTCACCGCATGCGCTCGGCATCGCTTTCGAGGGCGCATGGTGAAGGCTGCGCTCCTGGTGATGCTCGCGAGCTGCGAGCTGTTCGTCGACGTGCCGAACGGCATGCTCGCGATTGGCGATGCCAACACGAGCGATAGCGGCGGTGATGCGTGCGTGACGAGCAGCGCGTGCGCGAGCCCGACTCCGCGATGCGATACCAGCCTCGGCACGTGCGTCGAGTGTTTGACATCGCCGGATTGTGCGGTGGCCGCACCGGTCTGCGCGGCCGATGTGTGTCGCGGATGTCTGGGCGATGCCGAGTGCCCGAGCTCGAACGTCTGCCTCGCGGACGGCACCTGCGCCGATCTGGCTAATGTCTTGTATGCGAGCCCGACTGGAGGCTCCGCGACCTGCGCACGAGCCGACCCTTGCACGCTCGACACCGCACTCGCGATGGTCGCGCCGACGCACGCCATCATCAAGCTCGCGGCAGGCACGTACGAGCGTGGCGCGCCGGCCTCGATCACTCAAGACACGACCTTGACCGGAGAGGGCGCGATCCTGCACGGAGCGGATCCCCAGATGTTCGCCACGATGTTCAGCGTGACCGGCGGCTCGTTCACGGTCTTGAATGCGCACTTCGAGCTCGCGAACGAGGTTGCCGCGCAGTGCACGAGCGCGACCGGGATGCACTTCGATCGCGTGGCGCTGGTCAACGGCGCAGCCGGCGCATACTCCACGGGCTGTGCGGCCTTCAGCCTCGATCGTTCGCTTGTCGACGGCAACTCGTTTTACGGCCTCTATCTGATCGGCGCGACGGTCGCGATCACGAACTCGTTCATCACGAACAATGGTGGCGGTGCGCTCGGCGGGCTCGTGCTCTCGACCGGGACGACGGGCATCATCGAGCACGTCACGCTCTCGGGGAACACCGGCATGATGGGCTCCTCGGCGTTGCGTTGCACCGAACCTGCCGGGATCACGATCCGCAGCTCGATCGTCTACGGCAATGCCGCGCCGGCGATCGATGCTGCGTGCGTGGTCGGTCACAGCGTGCTCGATCCGGGCTACGCCGGCACTGGCACGGGCAACCTCACCGCCGATCCGGTGTTCGTGTCGCCGACGCAGAGGAACTACCACCTGCAAACCGGATCGCCTGCTGCCGGGCTCGCGGATCCGGCGTCGATCCTGTTACTCGATTACGACGGCGAGAAGAGGCCGCAGCCCGCGGGTAGCGTCGCGGACTCCGGCGCCGACGAGATTCCGTAGCGACGGCAGGCGGTGAGCTGTGCGACTACAGCCGGCCCGTGACGGCCATCACCACGAGGATCACGACAAGGATGCCGGCCGGAGACCAGCCCCATGGGCCTGCGGTGCGATGACCGAAACCACCACCGAGCAGCGAGATGACGAGGAGGATGAGGAGAATTGCCAGCATAGGCGGAGGTATTGCGAGCAGCGCGCCAATGCGTGACCGGCGGAGATACGGGTTACACGACGTTTGGCGAGACCTGCGACCGGGCGAATCCGCACAGCGGTCACGCGCCGCGCAGCGCCGTCGCCCAGCAGAGAGTCACTCCGCGTTTCGCTCCGAGCTCGCGAGCGGTTCGCGCGCGTGCTTACTTCATCAGGCGGGTGACCACGGCGTCGAGCTCGCCAAAGTCCGGCACGCCGACCGCCGTGAACTGGACGAAGCCCGCCTTGTCGATCACGAAGATCGTGGGCAGGCCCTGGATCAGGTAAGCGCCGTTGGTCGTGTCGCCTGCGTCGAGCGCCAGCGCGTAAGACACCTTGTGATTCGCGAGGAACGTCGAGACATCGCTCGCATCTTCATCCGAGATGCCGATCACGCGCAGGCCCTTGTCGCCGAGCCTCGTGAACAAATCGTCGAGGTGAGGTGTGGTGATCGCGCATGGCTTGCACCAGGTCGCCCAGAACTCTACGACGAGCACGTGGCCGAGCTGGCTCGCGAGATCGACCGGCGGCCCACCACCTAGCGCGGGCAGCGAGAACGCGGGAGCGGGCTTGCCGATCATCGAGGTCTGCACCGTCGCTGCATCGGGCCGCGCCTCGGCGATCACGGTCAAGGGTACGTTCGTGCCGCCACGCTTCACGACGATCCGCGCCCGCTGATCGGGTCGCAGCTTGTGGGCATTCGCGACGACATCCTTCGAAGTCGCGGTCGGATGGCCATCGATCGAGACCACCTCGTCGCCGACCCTGACGCCGGCCTTGTCTGCAGGCGCATCTTTGACCACGCGTGCGACCCGGGGTGGCGACCTTTCGGTCATCACGCCGATCCATGCCGGCGGTCCATCGAGCTCGATCGGCAGCGTCACCTTCGGGGGTAACAGCGCGGCCTCGGCGACCGCTGCATCGCCGGTCGGAGTGAACCGCATCGTGATCGCGAGCTCGACCGCGATCGGCCGCGCGCGCGTCGGTTCGAAGTGTCGCCCACGTACGACCTGGATCACTAGCCCCGTCTTGCGTTCGATCGTCAGCTCGATCGGATCGCCATCGCGACCCTTGCCCGCGATCGTCCATGCCTCGGCGGTGGTCTTCGCGAGCACGAGTGAGGTCGGCACCTCCTGGACACCGAGCAAGTAGGCGAGGGGCTGCGTCGTGACGCCATCCGTCACGCTCTCGGCCTCGCCGAGCGCCTTCCCCGTCGCCTGCACATAATCGAGGATGTGATCGAGTTCGGCGACCGCAACGTAGGTGTGGTTGTCGGCGCCGATCCACAGCTCGTACTCCGCGGGCTTGCCCGGCGTGCGCAGCGTGAAGTGTGTCCGGCCACCGCGGACGAACGCGGTCGTGAACTCGTACTGCTCCTTGTCGGCCTTGCCGCCTCTGGTGAGCTCGACCGTGACCTCGCCGCGGTCCGTGTACGTCTTGAGCTTCCGATACCGCGCGACCGCTTGCTGATAGAGGACGCTCGGATCATTCGAGGTTGGAACGACCGGGGCGGCCATGGTGCAGCCAACAACCACGAGCAGGATCAGGGCGAGCTTCACTTCTCTACGCTAGCGCGCGATCTAAAAATCACGAACGATTCCCAACCAGTCTTCGGTTCCGAAGGCGTTCGAGGAGTTAGCTATTTCGCGTTCGCTAGCTTCATGGCCGCGCTGACCTTCGCGTTGCCTGCGCACTTCTGCAGGCCCTTCATCTTCTCGGACATCGCGTTCATGCGATCCTTGTACTTCTCCAAGTACGCTTTGCGTTGCTGTTCGGACGTCGTCTTGCCAGCCGCCTTGATTCGCTTAATCTTCTCCGCGTTCTGGTCCATGTAAGTGGCGAGCTGGTCGCCCATGGCGTCGCAGTTGTTCTTGTTGGTATCGACGATGGTCGAGACCTGCTCCATCATCACGAGGGCCTGCTCTCCGTCAGAATTCGCGTCGGCGTGAGCGCGCCGCGCAGGGACGAGCGCGAGCGCAAGACAAAGGAAGAGTGCGTGCTTCACGGTTGGCAACCTAACATGTCGGGTGTCAGCGGATAACAGCGCAACTCGGCGCCGCGCTAGGGGGGCCGCGCCACGGGGCCGCAACCTTGGTCGCCGTCGTCGCGACATCGCATTCCGCGTCGTTACTGGAGGAGCCACCCAGATTTGAACTGGGGAATGACGGTTTTGCAGACCGTTGCCTTACCACTTGGCGATGGCTCCGAGGCCGCCACTAGTAGCACAGCTTCGGGACGTGTGAAAAGTGCCCTGTGCGGCCACGCACCCTGCGCGGCCGCGCTCGACGAGCGTTGCCTCGAAATCACGGGGTTCGCAGACTTGCGTGGGATCGGCGATGCAGGATCCCCCGGCATGTTGGGTGCACTGTTGGGGCGCATGAACATCGTCACCTGGCTCGTTGTTGGTCTCGTTGCTGGCGTGCTCGCCGGCATGCTCGTTGGCGGCTACGGCCTCGTGGCCGATATGGTCGTCGGTATGATCGGCGCCTACGTCGGCGGCTACCTGTTCGCGCACGAAGGCTGGCACGCACCGATGGACGGGCTGGGCGGTTCCATCTTCGTCGCCTTCATCGGCGCGGTGATCCTGCTGGTCGTCCTGCGCCTGGTGAGGACCGTGACCGCCGGATCACGTCGGGTCTAATCAAACTTCGCGTGATTCTCGGACGTCGCGAGCGTCCGGGGGTCCATACGGTCGCAGCACACGACCCCGTTCAGATGGTCGATTTCGTGCTGCAAGATGCGCGCGTACCAGCCGCTGGCTTCGATCACGATCCGCGCGCCGCGCTCGTCGAGCGCCTCGACCGTCACGCTGCGCCAGCGGCGCACGACCATCACGAAATTCTTGAAGCTCAGGCACCCTTCGTAGGCGTCCACGACTTCGTCACCGACGGGTGTGAGCTTCGGATTCACGAGCACGTGGAACGCCACCGCGGACCGCTCGCGCGCAGCGAGCTGCTCGGCCGTGAGCCCGGAGTGCAATTGCGGCGGATCTTCGATCACGGCGAGAGCGATCGACTGCCCGATTTGGGGTGCCGCGAGCCCGACGCCGGGCGCAGCGCGCATCGTCTCGCGCATCTCATCGATGAGCGAGGTGAGGTTGGGGAGGTCAGCAACGGCGATCGGGGCCGCAACAGCGCGCAACACGGGATCACCTACCTGAACGATCGGCAGCATGGGCTGCTTATAACTCAGGGTTCTAGGTCGGCGGCAAAATCGAGGAACGTGTAGCGGTCGCGGAGCTCGCGCGCATGGCTAAACGCTTCGGCGAACAACGCGTCGGAGTACCCGAGATGGGTCGGCGTGGTCGGGGCACCGGCCGCGGCAAGCACGGCCGCGAGCTCCTCGGGCGGCTTGACGATCGCCGCGAGCCGGGCGCGGAACGCGGGCCAGTGAGCCGCGAGCCGCTCGTTCGCGGCCCCAATATCGACCTGCTTGGTGCTGACGTCTTCCCAGACCGCGGCGCCGCGCTCCGGGCCAAAGTGCGAGATCACCGAAGCGTGGGTAATGCCGATCGGGCGAAGGCGCGGCGTCGTTCGGGCGAGAACTGCGGTCTGGAGCCGCGCCATCACGAGCGCCGCGACGCCGACCTGTTCGCCGTGGAGCGCTTCGAGCACGCTCACCGGTCGCATCATCTCGAGATAGTGGCTGATCAGATGCTCGCCCTGGCTTGCCGGATAGCTGCCACCACACGCGGTCATGCCGAACCCCGAGAGGACGAGGGTGCGAGCGAGCGCACGCAGCGCCGTGCGATCACCCGCGAGTAATCCCGCGGCGGAGGAGAACAAGACCGGCTCGTCCTCGCGGAGCAGCGCAAACGGGAGCTCGCGATAGGGCTTGTCGAGGAGCAGGTGAGCGAGCAACCAGTCGGCCTGTGCGGTCGGCCGGCAGATGCTGTCGCCGAGGCCCGCGCGGATCAACCGCGGTGGTGCGGCCGCGAGTACGTCGAGATCGAAGAACGCGGCGACCGGCGTGCGCGCGCGGACGGAGCGCTTCGCACCATCTTCGTAAATCGAGGCGCTCACCGAAGTGAAGCCATTCATCGAAGGCGCGGTCCCGAACACGAGCTGCGGAATATCGAGCGTGATCGCGGCGAGCTTGCCGAGGTCATTGATCGTGCCCGAGCCGACCGAGATCAGGCCGTGGGTGCCGGGAGCGACGCGGGCCGCGATCGCCGCGGCACCTTGACGATCACACTGCGGATGCTTGCCGAGGACGATGCTCTGGATCGCGAACTTCTCGCCGAGCGCGCGCACGATGCGGTCGCCGAGAGCCGCGAACGTATCGACATCGCCGAGGACGGCGAACCGGCCGCCGAGGCCGAGCGACTCGACGAGCTCGACCTCGCGGCCGACCAGCGAATCTTCGATCGCGATCGCGCGCGCTTCGCAACGCACGAGCTCGCCGGACTCTGGATCCGGGTACGTGCCGGCGAGGAGCTGCTGGATGGGATCAGCAGGCATCGAGGATCGCCCGCAGTTGCGAGCGCAATGAGCCCATCAGCGGTGCGAACGAACCATCGAACGCGGCCGACCCGACCGTGAATGCATCGGCGCCAGCATCCCTCAGCGCCTCGATCTGGGCCGCGCTCGTGACGCTGCCCGCGACAAGCAAATACCCGGGTGTGCCTCGGCGCGCAGCACGCACGAGCTCGAGCGGATCGGCCTCGGTCGCGCGATAGGCGAGCAAGTCGACGCCGGCGCAGCCCTTCGCCGCGAACCGTTTGCAGTCCGCTTCGACATCCGCGGAGTTACCGCCGAGCTTCGTCGGATGGGAGAATGGTTTGCCTGGGAACGGGTGGTAGGTGGTCTTGCTCCCCGCGAGGATCGCGAGCACTTCTTCGACCTGCGTGCCGCCGAGCAAGCGATCGACCCCGATGTCACGCGCGACCTTCGCGGAATTCAGCGCGGCCTCCGGCGAGGTCGACACGACCTCCATGTAGGAGGTCGCACCGCGATCGCGAATCCGCGAGACGAGCTCGCGCAGAGTCGCGGGCGGAACGCCGACATCCTTGAAGCCAAGATGGGTCAACGGCAACGACTCGATCTCGTCGAGCACGTCGAGCGCATCCGGCACCGTTTGATCCGAGCGAGTGAGCATGAACACGAAGTCCATGCTGCAAAGGTACCGCAAATGGCATGCGCCGTGCTGGGTGAGCCAAGATGACCGGCAAGCCTGCACTCCACGACCCTGACATCGAGCGCGCACGCACGATTGCCCGGTGGATGGATGGCTACGGGCTCGACCCACTCATCGGACTCATCCCTGGCATCGGCGACGTGATCGGCGCGGGCTTTGGGCTCTACATCGTCAGCATCGGCGTACGGCGCGGGCTATCGAAGCCGGTGATCGCGCGGATGCTGTTTTACTTGTTTATCGACATGCTGGTCGGCGCAGTTCCCGTGGTCGGTGACGTCGCGGACTTCTTCTACAAGGCGAACGAGAAGAACCTGCGCTTGCTCGAGGAACATGTAGGTCAACCCGCGCCGGATCGGATGACCATCGCAGTAGACTGGGCCTACCTCGCGGGCTCGGTCGTGGGCGTGATCGGGTTGTTCGCGCTCGCGATCTACGGCTGCGTGCGACTCGTCGAAGCGATCATCTAGTTAGTCAGTGGCCTGGATCGACCGGTTTCATGGGCTCAGGTATGGAACAGTCGAGGTGCCAGCCTCCCGGCACGCAGCGTGCTGAATGCAAGCCCATGGCTCACGACGAGGACTTCACCCAAAATCGAATTCCGCCGGTGCTGGTCCGCCAGCTCCATCGTCGGGCCGGTGCCGTCGAGATGAAGCCCGAGACCATCGCTGTCACCACGCTGCGCGCGATCGAGCCGCTGGTCGCGCGGTATCTCGACAAGCAGCCGCGGCGGCGCCAGCTTCGCGAGCCATAGTCTGTACGCGCCGTGCGTGAGGTCCGCGCGTCGCGATACCTGACACCGCTCCGCGAGAGCGGCTCGGTACCGACGATCATGGAGGCCGACGATTGCGGTACGTACGTGGTCAAGTTTCGCGGGGCCGGTGCCGCAACTCCACGCGATCGACATCGATACCTTTGTAAAAACCGAGGCGAGACCGGCACGCGTTGCGTCGTTCGCCCAGGCGGGTTCGGTCACCAGGGGAACAAGAGCGCCCACGTATAGTAGCTGCCGGCGAGAACGATCGCGGTGAGTGCCCACGCTCCCGCGACCTGCAATAGCCGCTCGGGTACCGGCTTCTTCCACACCGCACACACGGTGGCGCCGACCAGCGATCCGCAGGCTGCACCACCCAAACCCCAGGCGATGATGCCGACGTACATCATCGACACGCTGCCGCGGACGGGCTGAAACGTGAGCTCACCGGTGAGCGGGAGGTACGCCGCGCGCGGCCACTGTCCCCAGTCGCACGCGGCATACGCGAAGCCCGCGCCGATCAAGGCACCAACGACGATCACGAAGGCGCGTTGGTAACGAGGCATCACGAGTGGCATCGCCGGCACGTCGTGCCGGTGAGCTTGAACGCGAGCCCGCCGTCATGGCAACCCGCGCATGTCGCCTTCGCCGGTGCGGCGAGATCGGAGACCGGCCCGGCGAGCGACGTGTGACAGCTCGTACATGCGAGCGTACTGCCGTCGCTGCTCTTGCCGTGCGTCACGTGATCGAACGCGAGTCGCACCGACCACGGTTGTGCGATGCGCTTCGCGAGGCGCTCGGCCGCGAGCCCGAGGCGGTGACACGCGCTGCACTCGGCGAGCTGCGGCGCCGGGCCGCCCGTCACGGCATGGCAGCCGCTCGCCACACAAGCCGCGTGTCCCCGCGGTGTGCGCAGTTGCGTGGTCGTCGTGCGCAGCGAGTGGCAGCCAGCGCATGCACCCTTGTGGATGCCGTGATCGATCGTCGCCCCGAACTCGGTGCGCTCGGGTGGGGCGCGGTCCGCACGCAGGTGTCGCCACGGTTCGGTCGCGTTGTGGCACGCGCCGCACTTCTCCGGTTTGCGCTCGCCGAAATCGCTCGCGTGGCACTGCGTGCACGCCGCGTGACCCGCGATAGTCACCTCTCCGGTCTTCGTGTCGAGCACGTGACACGAGGTGCACGGCTCGCTCGCGACGAGCGGCACGTGCATAGTGTCGTGACGGAAGCGGGCCTCGGGCCGCGCGACCTCGAACTTGCCGGTCGGTGCTGCGTGGCACTTCGTGCACGCCGTCGTCACCCCGAAAGCGTGTTTGCCGTCGTGGCAGCTCGCACACTCGATCACCGTCGGGCGGGGGAGCTCGATCTGTGCCGCGCTCGCATCGCGAATCTTGGCGTGGCATGTCATGCAGTCTTTGCCCGCGCCGCCACGCGTGGCGTGCGTCGCATGCGAGAACAGGGCGGTTACCGTGTTCTGCACGGTCGCGAGCTCCGGCGGCTGCGGCCTCCCGACCGCGGGCGGATGACAGTTCTCGCAGCTTGCCATCGCGAACCGCTGCTGCGTCGTGCCGTCGTGGCAGACCGCGCAGCGCGCGTGGGGTGCGGGCGCTCTGTGCACGACAGGATCGTGACACTGCGTGCAGGCCACCTCGCGATGCTCTGCGTGGCCGAGCACGAGAGAGAAATCACGATCGATGCGATAGGGCGGGTAGGCGACCGCGAGCTTGCCGGTGTACGGCGGGACCAGCGCGGCCTCGGCGTGGCAGTTCGTGCACATCCGCAAGCGGTCTGTGTCGAGCGGTTGCTTTGCCGCTTTCGGAGCGGGCCCGTGACACGCGCCGAAGCAGGCGGCGTGGCCGGGTCGCCCGACGAGCCGGCCTGCCTTCTCGGTGTGGCAGCGCGCGCACGCGATCGGCATCGCGCCGCTGACTTCGACATCTCGCGCGTGCAGGGTGTGATCGAAGCCGATCGCGGTCGTACGCGCGCCCTCGCCAGATGCGATGCCGCCAGCGAGCGCGATCAAGACAAGCACCCGCAGCATCAGTAGATGCCCTCCATCATCAGCTTGAGCGATTTGTAGCCGGTGATGTTCGGTTCGAAATCGAACGAGCTCGAAAGGTCATAGCTCGCGAACAAGCGCAGGCGCTTGCCGATCCACGCATCGATCTGCGCTCGCCCACCGCCGCGGACCTCGAGTGTCCGGACCCCGGTGTCGAGGGCAGATTGGCACTCGCTCTCGCCGGTCGCGAGCACGCAATAATCGAATGCGTATCGCGTGCGTCGCCCGTAGACCTCGAGCAGGAGCGAGAACTTGCGGGCGCCGAGCGAGGCCCGTGCGGTAATGCCGACCTCCGTGAAGCTACGCTCGCCGAGCTGCGAGCTCGCGTTGACTGGAATCGGATCGGGCGTGCCCGCGGTATCCATGATCTCGGCGGTCACCTTGTCGTCACGCGTGGTCTGGCGCGACAACACGCTGAGGCCGACCGCGAGCGTGCGGCGTACGCGCACTTCGAGGGCACCACCACCTTCGAGATAGCTCGGCGAGTACGTATCGCGCGATTTGTCATCGGCCAGGTCGTGCGACCACGCGCCGCGCAGATACACGTCGATGTTCTCCGCGATCAGCGTGCCGGCCCGTGCCGAAACCAGGACTTGTGGCAGCACCGGACCGAGATCGAGATAGCGCTTCGCGGCGACCGGATCCGGTTCGAGGACCGTGGGATCCCACATCCAATCCGTGCTCGAGCGATGAGTGAAATCGACGACGAAGTTCGTGACCTCGTGATAGCGCGTGCGGAGCTGCGCGTGCTCGTTAACGAACTTGCTGTCGCGTGCGCGCGCTTGACCGATCAGCGCTATCTCTTTGCTCGGCCGCCAGTCGAGCTCGAGCTGGCTATCGGTCGAGCTCCTGGCGCTCTCACCTTGCGAGAGCTTCATCGTCTCGGCGCTGAGCGTGATCGGAATCGGTGCGCGCAGGTCGCGCAGATCGATCCGCACCGATCCGCCGGCGATGCCGACCCGCTCGGTCGGGAGGTTCGGATCGATCGTGTAGTCGGGGACGCGACTGCCACCGTAGATGTTCGCGCGGACCAGCTTGCCCTCCCACGCAGCGTTCGCGCCGTAGAAGTGCAGCACCCATGGGCCGTACACGTACTGCTCGCCGCCACGCACCCGCAGCGGCGCGTACGCCGGGTCACCGAGAAAGTCTTTGACCTCCGCCCACGCCGAGCGGGGCTCGAACGTGCTGCGGTCGTACCAGGTCGCGATCGGTGGTGCGGCTTTGACATCGGCCGTCTTGGCCGGATCGAATGTCGTGACCTTGTTCGCGAGGATGAACCGGCCAGCGAAGTACGAAGACAGGCTCTCGAGCCCGACGCCGTGCGTGCTCAGGTACCCCTCGCCGAATCCGTACGCGCGGATCAGGGCGTAGGGCGCATTGTCGGTCACCGTGGGCGGCGCCGTTCGAGAGAACTGGGTGCCATCGACCACGTAGCCCAGATCGATCTGTGCGGAGACGGGCTGATGGAGCTCGCGCACCTGCGCGGGTTCTTTCTGCGGTCGCGACTCCGTGACGGGTGTGGTCACTACCGGCGCCACGACCGGCGCCGCCGGCAGCATCGACGCGGGCTTCGCGGTCACCGCGACGTGCTTGGTCCGTCGCATCTTGAGGTGGCGAGGTGCGGGTTCGTGGTCGAGCACGAGCGCGACATCGGCGGCCGCGACGTGCGCGCACAGCACGACAGCGAGCACGACCTGCTTCATCGCTTCGGCGCTCCGACCGCGCTCGTGTGACAGCCGGCGCCGCTGCACGTGCTGGCAATACCATCGACGTGACACGTGAGACACGCGCGGACGTTCTCTCTCGCAATCATGGCGTGTTCCGTACCTTTGGCGAACTCGCCGGGGAAGCCGTGCGAGCGTGGACGCTGCGAGTGACACGCGGTACAGAACTCGACGACGTGACACCGCGCGCAGCGCGAGCGATCCGCGGCGGCTTCGGGCCCGTGATCGAGCTCGCGGAACGTGATCCGATGATCGGCGGGTCGCATCGTCTGATGGCACTCGTCACAGGTGTCGTTCGCATTGCCCGACATCTGGGTGTGGCAGGTCGCACACCGCGCCGCATTGGTCTCGGCGGCTTCGGCGTGATCGCGGCGAAACGCGATCGTGTGATCGATCGGGGTCTCCGTGGCGGGCAGATGGCTGCGCGGCGCGAGCGTGGTGAGACCTTGCGTGCGGCCGTTGTGACACGTTCCGCACACGCGCATCCTCGCACCCTCGGGCGTGCGGTCCGAATCGTCGTGGCAGCTGACGCAGCTCTCGATCTTCGGCGGCCCGTGGTTCGTGACATCCGAGGCAGCCGCGCTCGCAGCGTGGCACTGCTCGCACTTGATCTGCGTGCCGCGCCGGTCGGTCCGATGGCTGGTGTGATCGAACTTGAGATCACCGCGGATCAGCCGTGCTCGCGTGCGAAGCTGCGAGGTCGCGGTGTGACAGTGCGCGCAATCGGCCATCGTGACCAACCCCTTCGGGCTGGCCTCGGCCGCGTGGCAGCGGGTACACGTTGCATGATCCGGACGTACGAGCTTCGCGTCGCGGACGTGGCAATCGGCGCACGTGACGTGGAACCCGACCGCTGTCTCGATCCTTGTATTGTCGAGGTGCATGCGGTGCGAGAACAGCGAAGGCTCGGCCTGCCAGAGGTCTTCGATCGGATACTTCCGCAGCTCCGCGGTCAGGGGCTCGCCTCGCTGCGGCGGCACGATCGCGACGTGGCAGACCTTGCAGAGCTCGCCGGGCTGCGACACGAACGCTTGCGCGTGGCAGCGATCGCACGGCTTGTGATCGTTCGAGCCGGGGCGCGCGCCCATCGTGTGGCACTCGACGCACGCGACCTGGGCGTGATGCTCGTGCGAGAGCCGCGATGGATCGCGCGCCGGCAGTGGCTCGCCGACAGCGCGCTGCTGGGAGCACGCCATCGCGAACACGACGACGAAGACGCAATACACGCGCGCGAGCCCCACGCGGCTGCGACGGTAACACTAAAGAGGCGCGAGGGTCCCCGCGAGCGCCGCCTCGCGATCGCTGGCATCGAGATGCGGACGCGCGGGCTCCAAGCCTCGGCGTGCCCGGATCTGCCGCGCCGGCGCATCGGGCCGCCACCACGCGACGCCGAATTCACGCGGTTCGACGATGGGTGTGTACGCCACGATCACGAGCTCGCCCGCGAGTTGGAGCTCGAGGAGCGGCGCGAGGGCGGCGTGCACGATGATCATGCCGCCGGGGCGGAGCGCGGCCGCGGCCTGCGCGAACACGCGCGCGACGAAGCCGGTTGCGGTGGCCATCCAGAGCGGGCCGCGCTCACCCGGTATCGGCGCGTTACAGGTGATCAAATCGGCGGGCACGGTGGCGAGGTCACCGTGGAGAGTCTCGAGGTGACTCATCCCGGCGAATCGCGCGGCGCGTGAGGCGTACTGCAACGCGCGCAAATTGAGATCGCTCGCGACGATCTGCGCGGCCATCCCGGGGTTCGAGATCGCGGCGACCGCCGAGCCGCAGCCGAGATCGAGCCAGGTCGCGCGACCCGGCTCGTACGGAATTGCGTGCAGGAGGTGAAAGCTCGAGTCATCGGGCCAGCACACGAGCTCGGGCTCGGCCGAGGCATCCGCGCGGTCGCAGATGATCACGCGCCGACCGATCGGCAAGACCGCGACGGTCGCACGCGCGTCGTCGCCGCGGAGCTCGACCAGATCGATGAATGGTTCGAGATCCGCGCCGAGCAGCGAGCGCGAGACATCGACCCCCGCAACGAACAGCGCGAGCATGGCGCTTGCCCGGGTGACCGAGTAGCGAGCCAGCGCGGGGACGCGCGCGAACAGCGCGGGTAACCGGTTGGTCCCCGCCCAACTCTCCAACCGAACGAGCCCGTGCGACGCCATCAGGGCAGCGTCAGGTGCAGCCGCGTGAGGTTGCACTCGACATCCAAGGCGCATACAGCGTGGGCTCGAGCGCGCCCGACGTTGCGAACGTCGCGGGGAGATCCTCGAGCACCGCGAGATGTCCGGCGAGCGCACGACCGAGCTCTCGAGGATTGGCCTGCCACCGCGAAGCCAGCTGGAGCGTGAGGCCCTCCGCGACGAACGGTTGCGCTTCGGCGATCGCGGTCGTGATCCGATGGATCAGGGCATCGATCGCTTGCTCGCGATCGCCATCGTCGCCGAGCTGGACCGGCGCATCCGAAAAATGCAGAACGCGATTCGCTCCGTGACCGCAGCCAAATATTCCAACGACGGCCGCGATCGCGGGGCAGGTCACGTCGCACAACATAGCATCGTCGAGTCGTTCTGATCGTGTATGTTCTCCGACGTGACTCCGACCGGAATCGTGGTTCAGAAGTACGGCGGCTCGTCGGTCGCCGATGCCGAGAAGATCAAGCTCGTCGCGCAGCGCATCGCTCGTACAAAGGCCGCCGGCAAGAAGGTCGTGGTCGTGGTGTCCGCGATGGGCAAGACCACGAACCAGCTGATCGAAAAGGCGAGGCAGGTCTCGGCCTCGCCGTCCCGCCGCGAGCTCGACATGCTGCTCACGTGCGGCGAGCGCGAAGCGATGGCGCTACTCTCGATGGCGTGCGCCGAGGAAGGCCTCGAGGCGATCTCGTTCACGGGCTCGCAGGCCGGCATTCTCACGAACGACCGTCACTCCGGCGCGCGGATCGTCGAAGTTCGTCCGTTCCGCATCGAAGACGAGCTCGATCGCGGCAAGGTCGTGATCGTCGCGGGCTTCCAGGGCGTCTCGTACAAGCGCGAGATCACCACACTCGGTCGCGGCGGCTCCGATACGACTGCGGTCGCGCTCGCCGGCGCACTGCGCGCCGATTACTGCGAGATTTGCAGCGACGTCGACGGCATCTACACCGCCGATCCGCGGATCGTTCCGACCGCGGAGCTGCTCGAATCGATCAGCCACGACGAGATGCTCGAGCTCGCCGCGCAAGGGGCCAAGGTCTTGCACGACGCGTCGGTCGAGTTCGCGCGCAAGTCGGGTATCGCGCTGTACGCCCGAGGCACGAACAAAGATGGCGGCGGTACCCGGATCGATTTTTCGCCCGAGCGCGAGCGTCAAGTCGCGGCGGTCACCGGCCAGAGCTCGCTGATCCGGCTCAAGGTCACGGGCGGAGCGGCGGTGGAGCAAACGCTCCTCATCATCGAAGCCGCCTCGATTCCACTCACCCACCTCGACCTCGAGGGCAAAGAGCTACGCTGCTGGTTCACGATCGCGGATGTCCCCGATTGGGCCGACGTCAGGAAGCGCCTCGACAATGTCCTCGGCGATCAGGTCGAGCTCGGCGAAGAGGGCTGCGTCACGATTGTCGGCCATGGCATCGGTTCCAACCCCGCCGTGATCAACAAGGCGCGTCAGAGCGCGGTCGGCGCTGGCGTGCCCCTGAACGCGGTGTCGGTGTCTCCGCTGCGCGTCACGCTGTGGTGCGAACGGCAACACGTCGACGAGCTTGTCCGCGCCCTTCACAAGACGTTCATCGAGTAACCTAGCGCTCAATGGCTCGTAAGACTCGGCCGCCACCGCTGGCTGCCTTCGCTCGCTTCCTCCCTCACATGGGGCGGCTCGCGCGCGCCGAACGGTGGAAGCGCCACGGCAAGCGGCCGCGGATCTGGGCGCATCGCGGCGCGTCTGCGGTCGTCACCGAAAACACGATGGCCGCGTTCGATCGCGCTCGGGCAGATGGTGCTGATGGCATCGAGCTCGATGTCCAGCTCGATGGCGAAGGCACGGTGGTCGTGTTCCACGACGACACACTCGACCGGTTGGTCGGTCGTCCCGGCAAGTTGTCGGAGCTCACGGCGCTCGAGCGCCGCGCGTTGCGAGTATCCGGTCACCCCCTGCCGACGCTCGAAGAGGTGCTCGGCGAGCTCGGCGATCTCGAATGCAACGTCGAGATCAAATCCGGCAAGCTCGCCCGCGAGAGTGCACTCGTGAAGGCGACCTGCGAGGTCATTCGCCAGAGCGGGCGCGCCGAGCAGATCCTCGTGTCCTCGTTCGATCCGTTCGCGCTCGTGCAGCTCCACACCTACCTGCCGGACATCGCGCTCGCGTATCTGTTTCACGACGAGCAGGTGCTGCCGCTTCGCAAGGGCTGGGTCGGCAACCTGATGGGCGCGAGCCTGCTGCATCCCCAGAATACGCTCTGCACCGCAGCCGCGATGGCCGCATGGAAGACCGCGGGGCTCGTGATCAACGCGTGGACCGTTGACGACGAAGCCGAGCTCCTCCGGCTGGATGGACTCGGTGTCGACGGCGTGTTCTGCAACGATCCCGCGCACGCGCTCGCCGTGTTCGAGCGTTGACGAGCTGCCTCACTTGTCGTTCGGCGAGAACACGATGTCCGATGAGTTTCATCATGCGCCGGGGACGAGCCCGATCTCATCGATTACAGCTCGCGGGAAGAAGATCGATCAGGGCTTCGTCGGAAGCGCTGGTGTTACAGGCGGATCGATCGCGAACCGGAGCTCGAACTTCGCGTTGCCTCGCCACAGTTTCGCGGTGATCGTGTTCGCGGTGCGCAGCGAATCCCAGATCGTCTGGAGCTGTTCGGGGCGCGCGATCGGTTTGCCGTTGACTGCGAGCAGCACGTCGCCAGGCACGACATCGACATCGTGCAACGAGCCCGCGTGATCAACGATCTGCACGAGCTGCCAGCCGATGAAACGGTTGCCATCCTTTTTCGGCGTGACATCGAGCTGGCTCAAGTACACACCAGGCCCCCTATCGAGCACCGCGAGCAGCTTCGCGCGTGAAATTGTACCACTGCGCTCACCCTTACCCGGAGGTGCTTCGGCACGCACGGCGGTCTCGATCGGTGCGGCGGAACCTTGCGGGCTCGCCTGGCCGCCGAGGTCTTCGTCCATCGGTCCCTTCGGATCGACTTTCGGTCCACACGCTGCCAGGAGGATCATGCACAGCACGGCTCGCATCCCTCGAACCTGACGCCGCTTGCGGTCGGGGGCAACAATCGTGTTCAAAAGGCCGATGCGGCTCGGTGTGGTGGGTGAGGCGGTCGCCGCGGAAGCCACGGAGGAAGTGAAGGCGCGAAGACGTGACTACGCCGTAGCGAGCGCGAGGATCAACCCGAACACCTGATCAGGAGGCAGCTCGCCATCGAGCGTCTCGATCCGCTCACCAATGGCGGCGAGCTCCGCGATCGTCGCGCGATAGCCGACATCGACTTCGCGCTGCATCTCGATCGCCTCGAACAACTCTTGGGGCTGGCCACGCGACGCGCGGCGCTGCGCCGCCACTTCGGGCCGCACGCGCAAGAAGATCGTGAGCTCCGGGCGCAACGCGCGCGCATTGAGGTTCGTGATCCAATCGCGATCCGCGTCGGTGCCTTGATAGGCCAGCGACGAGTGATACCAGCGGTCGGAGATCACGAGCTTGCCGGCAGCGATCGCGGGCTCGACTTCGCGCTGGATGTGATCGAGCCGGTCGGCAGCGAACAACAAGCCGAACGTACTCTGCGACAGCGTCACGCCGGCAATCGCGTGACCGCCCGCGAGCATCTCGCGGATCAGCTTGCCGATCGGCCCATCACTCGGCTCGCGCGTGAGGTGTGCGGCAGCGCCGAGGTGATCGGCGAGCCGGCGCGCTTGCGTCGTGGTCCCTGCACCGTCGAGGCCCTCGATGACGATCAATCGCCCTGCTGTCACGCTCGGCGTTTTAGCATGCCGGCGGCGAACAAACCGAGTGCGACGAGGACCGCACCGCCCGCGGCGTACAGCATCCACCTCGGTTGACCGGCGGCCTCGGCGTGCGCGGCGGCGCTCTTCGCCGGCGCATAGTTCGGGCGCAGCGCGATCGCGCGTCGATAATCGGGACCACCGTCTTTGCCGGCCGCTTCGAGCGCCTTGCCGAGCGTGTAATGATGCGCGGCGAGGGCGTCGTCGCCGTGCGCGCCCTTCGGGTCGAGGCCCGCGGCTTTCGAGTACGCGCCCGCCGCATCGGCCCACTTCGACTGTTGCTCGAGCTGCTTGGCGTAATTGAAGTAGACCGTCGCCATTCCTGCGCGGTCGGGACCTTCGGGATTCTGCGCGAGCAAGCGATCGATCGCCGTGGCGGCGCCGACGAGGTCGCTCTTGTCGGCGAGCGCTTTGGCCGCGGCCCACGCGTCGGCGACCTGCTTGGTTCGCTGCTCGTCGTAGTATTCGAACAGCTTCTTGGTCAGGAGCTCGAGGTCGACCTTCACGGTCTTGGAGTGACGGCGTTCGTCATCGCGATCGTCGAGCGCCGGATCTTCGAGCGCGAGGTCCTCGTGAAAGATCTCGTTGTTCGCTTTGCGCAGCTCGTTATCCGCGAGCTCGCGATAGGTCAGCCACAGCGGCTTCTCCTTCTTGGTCAGCTTGCCGCCGGGCAGCGACAGCTTCTTTTTCGGCGCGGGCGGCGGAGCGGGACCGGTGATGTACGCGGTCCAGGTCGCGCGCGCGGCGGCGCGCACGCGAATCGAGTCGGCATTGACCTTCGTCCAGGTCGCGTGAACGGCCTCGCGATAATGCGTGGTCTCGAACGCCTGCAGCACCGCGACCGTGAGCGCCTCGTCGGCAGCCGCGGCGGTGAGCGCCTTCTGCGGCTCCTGGCGATCGAGGCGCTCGAGCTGGTAGGTCGCGTAGCGCTTCTTGTCGAAGTTCTTGCCCTGCGATTCGACGATCAGCGCAGGGATCGAGTACGGCTCCATCTTGCGGAGGTACCGACCGAGCTCGTCGCGATAGATGATCGTGTCGTCGCCGAACGCGGTCGCGAACAAGAGCGACGCGGCGTGGGTGTCGTTCGATGCGGCGAGCGCGCGGATCGCAGCATCGTCCGCGATCACGTCGCCGAGGCCGGGCGAATCGGGCAGGGCGGCGAGCCGCGCGAACCAGTCGAGATCGTCGTCGGACTTTTCTTCTTTGGCGCTCTTGCGCTCGGGCACGGTGAAGCGCCCGTTCTTGTCGGGAACCTGCGCCTTGATCGCCTCGAGCGGCTTGCGCCGATCGGCAAGCTCGGTGGTGTGCTTGCGCGCGAGGAACGCGCCGAGCGTCTCGACCACTTTCGGCGCGAGCTTGGTCAGCTCGTCGTTCGCGGCCCTTCGAGCGGCCGCATCACCCGTCGCGATCTTGGTGAGGAGTGCAGTGGCGGTCGCATCATCGGGCCCCAGAGCCTTGGGATCGCCAAACGCGATCGCGCAACCCACGAGGACAGTGACGGCAAAAGCCTTGCGCACGACCCAGGCTGTACCCAAATGGCGGCTGCGAAGCAAGTTGCGGATCGAACGCGATCGCTGCGCGTTCAATTCCCTAGTGGATGCGATCAGCGTCGATCTTGTCGCCGGCGTCCACGAACTCGATGAACCGCATCCCGATCGCACGGGTGCTGGCGGCATCGTCCCAGCCGCGTGACCCGGTGAAGTTCAAATAGTGGTGGTGCTTGACCTCGGCGCGCGCGACGATCTCGTCGACGACGTCGTTGTCGCGTAGGTGCTGGAAGTGGACCGTCACTACGGTCCCGAGCGGGGGTGCGTAGGACATCTCGACGAGCAGCCCTCCACCCGACAGGTTGCGCCCGACCGCGACCGAGTCGCCGTAGAGCTCGCTGCCGATCACGACCACGAAAGCTTTATCGAAGCGGGTATGGATGCGCTTCTCGATGGCATTATCGCCCGCCACAGCGAAGAGCTGGCGGGTCCGACGATCATCGAGCACGTGCGAGAGGTCGGGTAGGGCGCGTCGTTTCACGAGAATAATGATCGGGGTAGTAGTCAGGTGAAGTCAAAATACCTACATGCCAGCACATCGGTCCACACGATGGTCGGGATGGGTCTGGCCCTCTATCCGTCGCTTCGCTAGATTCACCATCAGATGCGTTGGTGGCTCGCAGCGGTACCGCTGTTGTTCGCGGCGACGGCTCCGGCCGCTCCCCGGCAGAGCAATCCTGCATTTCTCGGCATCAGCATGGGCCCGGGACCGCAAGGATGCGTGATCGCCGAAGTCACGCGGGATGGCCCGGCAGACGAGGCGGGGCTCGAGTCCATGGACACGATCATCGCGTTCGACGAGCTGCCCCTCGATCGCAAGCAGCCATGCGATCAGCTCGTCGCGATCATCACGACCCGCGCGCCAGGCGATCGGATCCGCGTCGACATTCTCCGCAACGGCGTCCACCGCGACATGCTCGCGACGCTCGCGACCCGCGCCGAGATGGTGCAGCGCCGCGTCGGCAAGCGGATCGGTACGACCGATCTCGTCGATGTCGACGATCCGCGTCGCCGCTACGACCTTGGCGAGCGCTCGGGCAAGACCTACGTGGTCGGCTGGTTCACCGAGCGCTGCGCTGGTTGCGCGCGCGTGTTCGACCGGATCGCAGATGGCTTGAAGGCGCGTAGCTCGAGTGCGTTCGAGCTCGCGGTCACGCCGCGCGATCATTTCGACGAGATGCCCACGGTGCGCAAAGGCTTTCCGTCACCGGTCGCGCTCGCTGTCGTCGACAACCTCACGTTCGGCTCGCTCGCGATGGAGGATCCGGATCGCGCGTTCTTCATGGTGATCGATTGCAAAGGCATCGTCCGGCTGGTCACGCCGATCGCGCCGGACTCCGATGACCTCGACGCGGCGGTCGATGAAGTCCTCGCAGGCGCCACGCAGGCCGAGCACACCCGCACCGCGCGCCGGTAAGGTCATGGCACTCGTTCGCGCCATCGATGGAAAGACCCCGCAGCTCGGTCGCGGGGTATTCCTCGCAGAGACCTGCTCGGTGATCGGTGACACGGTGATCGGTGACGAATCTTCCATCTGGTACTCCGCCGTGATCCGCGGCGACGTGATGCCGATCCGGATCGGCGCACGCACCTCGATCCAGGACGGCACCGTGATTCACGTAACGTCAGACTTTTCCGGAACCACGATCGGCGATGACTGCACCGTCGGACACTCCGCGATCGTGCACGCGTGCACGGTAGAAGATGGCTGCTTGATCGGGATGGGATCGATCTTGCTCGACGGCGTGGTCGTCGGTCGCGGTTCGTTCGTCGGTGCAGGTGCACTGGTCACACCGGGCACCATCATCCCACCCGGAAGTCTCGTGATCGGCTCGCCTGCGAAGGTGAAGCGCGAGATCAACGCGAAGGAACGGGAGCAGATCCTGTACGGCACGAAGCATTATGTCGAGCTTGCACGTCGGTACCTTGCGGGAGCGAGCTGAACCTTTTAGTGTGATCTTTCGAGATTGAATGGCGCGGCGCTGAAAAGCGTCCCGTGATCAGGCACTCGAAAGACGTGAAGCACCCAAGGTTGATCCAGGTCGTCGTGGTCCTCTTGGCGTTGTTCGCCGTTCGCTCGGCGTACGCGGGGCAGGTCGAGACGCTGATCGATCAGCTCAGCAATGATGGCACCGACAAGGTTCGCCTCTCGGCCGCCGTCAACCTTGCAAAGCTCGCAGACCCCAAGGCGATCCTCCCGCTCGCGAAGGCGCTACTCAACGACAGTGACAAGAATGTGCGCGGTGCCTGCGCGGTCGGCCTGAGTTTGCTCGTGACCACGAGCACGAAGTCGTCGATCAAAGGGTTGGTCGTGAACAACCTCAAATCGGCGGTCGAAAACGATGCGAGCGACTTCGTCAAGCAGCAGGCGCAGAAGGCGCTGACCGCGATCACGGGGCAGGCGGGGGTGGCGCCACCCATCCTCCCGCCGACCACCTCCGGTGGTTCTGGTGGCATTTATGTAAACGTCGGCCCGATGTCGTCCAAGGCGGGCAGCGGGAATGACCCCAAGTTGCGGGCATTGATGGTGAAGATTGCGGGTTTGACCCTCGGCAAGGTCGCCTCCAAGATGAAGACCAGCTGGCCGGGCGGACTGCCGACCAAGTCGGTCCTCGCTCAGAAAAGTGTCTCCGGCTTCTATGTCGACGGTACTCTTAATTCGTTGACCGCCAAGGTGTCCGGCGGAACAGCAACGGTCACGTGCAAGGTCAGCATGCTGCTCGCCGATTTCCCCGATAAGAATATGTTCGGCTTCCTCAACGGTGGCGCGTCCGTGCAAGGCGCTGCATCCGAGAAGGATCAAGCTCTCGCGGCCGAGGATTGTGTGTCAGCCGTCATGGAAGATTTGATCGCGAAGAAAATCGTTCCGACGATCTGCACCAAAACTACGGCGAGCTGTCCGTAATGGCTGGTCCACCTAACAAAGGCTACAAGCGCAGTTGGAAGAACCTCTTGATCAACAAGAGGTATCAGCTGCGTTTCACGCTGTTCATGGTCGGCCTCGCCGCCATGCTCATGTCGGGTCTCGGGATCTGGGTGATGAAGGAAGCGAACGACGCCACCGCGGTCGCGAAGAGCTCGATCGACGGCGACGCGTGTCCGGAGCTTCCGGTCCTTTCCGGAACCACGGCCGACGATGACAACGCCGTGCCGATGAAGCTTGACGATGCAGGGGCCGACGCTGGCTCCGATGTCGCACCAAAATCGAAGCGCCATCACTCGAGCGTCGATCCGCAGGACGTCGCCCACTACAATGCGAACGACGATCTCATCGCGGTGAATAATGCGTGGTGTCTCGATGCGAAGTGCACTCCCGAGAATGCGATGCCACTCGATCTCTCGATCGTCGGCAACAAGTGCGACGCGTACGTGAAGCACAAGATGGCGGACCCGGTGGCGGTCGCCACGTTGCGTGCGGCCTTGATCCCGGTCGTGAAGTGCGACGGCGGTAGCTCGTTCAGCGTCGCCGAGGGGGCGCTGCCGAACGGCGAGCATCACGTCAAGGTCCAGCTCGACGACAGCACGATTACGATCACGCCGGCGCCCGATGTCGCAGCGCCCGTCCCGACGGTTCGACCCAACTACGCGAAGCAGTTCGGTGCGCACTTCTCGTGCGTGTATCGCAATGCCGACAAGATGGACGATAGCAAGCTCGGTCGGCGCCGCATCCTGTGGGTGCTCGTCGGGACTGGACTCGTGCTCGTGATCGGGCTCGCGGTGTACGGCATCAAGATGACCCACCGCGTGGCAGGCCCGCTGTTCAAGGTCTCGCTGTACCTCGCGAAGATGAAGGATGGCCGTTACGACAAGGTGTGGAACCTGCGTAAGGGCGATCAACTCGTCTCGTTCTACGAACACTTCAAGGGTGCACACGCAGGCGTGGTCACGCTCGAGAAGACCGACATCGAACAGCTCAAAACCGTGATCGCGGCGGCGACGGATGCGGGCGCGGGCGACAGCGACGCGGTCAACGAGCTCGTGGCGCTCGTCGCACGCAAGGAGAAGGCCCTTGAGTAATCCGGCTGACAAGAGTGACAAGAGTTTGTCTGACAAGACCTCAGGTGTCCCGTCCGCGAAGGTCGTGCAAGACGGCAAGCTCGGTGGCGATACCCCGAAGACCGCGGCGACCGCGCCAGCGCGCCAGCCGTACAAGCGCAAGCTCGGCAACTTCATGCTCGATAAGAAGTTGCAGCTCCGCTACGTGCTGCTCGTGACCGCACTCTCGGCGCTGATCTCGGGCTCGCTCGGCTACCTCATCTATCACCAGCGTCACGCGGCATCGGCCTCGATCAACAAGGACCTCGAGGCGCTGTCGCTGAACGATTCCGCGTTCTCCGACGTCCAGAGTCAGGTCGCGTCCGACAACGCGCACGACGATCGGATGCTGGTCTACAAGATGGCGGGCGTCGGCGTTGGCCTCGTGCTCATCCTCTCGGCGTACCTCGTGATCATGACCCACAAGGTCGCTGGGCCCTTGTTCAAGGTCTCGATGTACTTCGATCGAATGGCCGAGGGCCGAATAGGAACGGTGTACGGCTTGAGAAAAGGCGACATGCTGCAGGACTTCTTCGGCAACTTCAAAGAGATGCACGAGTCCGTCCGCACACGGATGCAATCCGACGTGATCACGATGGAGAACGCGACCGTCGCGCTCCGCGCCAGGCTCGGCGACAACGCGGCGCTCGATGCGATGGACAAGCATCTCGCGCAGCGGAAGAAGAATCTGCTGTAGAAGCCGTCAGGACGGCCCCGGAAAGCAATAAGCTTCCCGGGTGGGATCCGCTCTGGTCGAGCTCGGCGATCGCTATTGGGCGCTCGGGCTACCGGCAGCCGCGAAGAGCGCGCTGGTCCGGGCACACGGTGCGAGCAGAGACGCGACTGCCGCGTCCAAGCTCGCCGAGATCGCGCTCGCGCAAGGCGACGCGCAGAGCGCTCGGATGTTCTCGAGTGAAGCCGCGAAGCGCGAGCCCGGTCCGGCGACGAAGATCCTGCTCGGCCGGGCGCAGCTCGCATCGGGCGAGCTCGCCGCCGCGCGGATGTCGTTCTCCGTCGTCCTCGACGCGCCGAAATGTGGACCGTGGGAACGCGCGTGCGCGCACTCGGGGCTCGCGCGGGCAGCCGAAGCGCAGCGCGATCTGGCGGGTGCCGCGGCGCACGCAGGCGCCGCGTTCGATGCGGTGCTGACCGCCGCGCAGAAGCCGCCGCTCGATTTTGCGACGATCGAAGAGATTTCCGCCGCTGCCGTCGCACACGGGCGCACGGGTGATGCGAGCGCGAGCCTCGAGACCGTGCGTGGTCAGCCCGGTGCCGCGGCGTGTGCCGCGGCGATCTATGTCGCGCGCCAGAGTGCTGGCGATCAGACCGTGACCGATACGATGATCGATGACGAGCTCGCTGCCGCGCAGGCCGAGAGCACCGGGACCGCGCACGCTGCCCTGTATCTGCGCCGGCTCGAGCGTCGCGCGCGCCGATCGAGTGCCCCGGCGAGCGAGCGCGATGCGCTGGTCGCAGAGCTCGATACCTTCGCGGCGACGTCGGCGAACGAGGGGCTCGCGGCAGCCGAACGCGCGCGGCTCGCGTTCTTGCGCGCGGGACTCTACGAGGATGATCCGCGCACCCGCGAGCGTGCGGAAGATGCATACCGCAAAGGCCTCGCGTTCCAGCCCGGGCACACCGCGGCGGCGTGCCGGCTCGCGCTGCTCGTGCTCGCTCGCGGCGATCATGTGGGCGCGCTCGCCGAGATCGAGCGGGCGTTGCGGATCGATGCGAGCTACGGCGTGGCGTGGCGTAACGCGGCGCGCATGCTCGATGCGTCGTCGCCGAGCCTCGGGCTCGTGGTGTCCAGGCTGCTCGATGCCGCGAATCCGGGTGCGGGCGCGGCGGCCGGATCGGTCGCGCCGCGGCTCGTGACTGCGACCGCCGAGGTCGCGCGCCACGACGTGCTCGCGGGCGTGTACGCGCACGGTCATCGCGTGAAGAACCTTCTCGGCATCATCGGTGCTCGCACGCGCAGTGCTCGCAAGCTCGCGCCCGAGTCCGAGCCGGTCTACGAGCGCTTGAAGGAGCTCGAGAAGGACGTCACCACGCTCTATGAAGAGTGGGCGCAGTACCTGCGATCGATGCAGGCGCCGACGCCGACGATCGAGCTCGTACCGCTGTCGCCGCTCCTGCACGAAGTGGTGATCGCGGCCCAGGCTCGCACGCAGCAGGTCTCGATCACGCTCGAGCAAGCCGCGATGCTCCCCGACGTCCGCGGCGATCGCATGCTGCTGCGCGAGGCGCTGCTCAACGTGATCTCGAATGCGGCCGAGGCGTGCGCGACCGCCGAGGGGAGTGTGATGGTCCGGGTGCGCGCGATCGCCGCGCCCGGATCGAGCGCCGCGCCGATCGTCGAGATCGTGGTCGCCGATAGCGGGCCGGGCATTCCACGCGCGCACCTCGGTCGCTTGTTCGTGCCGGGCTTCACCACCAAGGAGACCGGCTCAGGGGTCGGCCTTGCGATCGCCGAGCGCGCGGTCTCGGCCCATCACGGCCGGATCACGGTGGACTCCGAGGAAGGCCGGGGTACGACAATCTCGATCACGCTTCCGACCGATAACAACGGCCTCGCGGTCTTGCCGAAGTGGATGGAGCGCACGTGATCGGGACCATCGTTTGCGTCGACGACCAAGCCGAGGTACGGCGCTTGCTAGGCGACGTGTTTCGCGCGAAGGGCGGCAATGTGGTCAGCTTCGACGATGGCGAGGATGCGATCGCGTGGCTCGATAAGAATGAAGCCGACCTCGTGATCCTGGATCTCGATCTGGGCGCGGGCCGGCGCAGCGGGATCGAGATCTGTCGCACCGTGCACGGCAAGCTGCCGGAGCTGCCGATCATCATCCTCACCGGTCACGGTGCGATCGACGACGCGGTTGCCGCGGTGAAGGCCGGCGCGGTCGATTTCATCACGAAGGATCCTTACCTCGAGGACAAGCTCGAGATCTCCGTCGACAAGGTCGAGCGGATGCTCAAGTATGCGATCGATCGCAAGCGGCTCGAGGACGAGAACCGCGAGCTCCGCTCGAGCAACGAGCGGCTGCGCAAGGCTGCGGGCCGGCGCTGGGCGATCGTCGGGGACTCGCAGCTGATGCACACCGTGATGACGAAGATCGAGAAGGTCGCGCCGGTGCCGAGGCCGGTGCTGGTACTCGGGCCACGAGGTACCGGCAAGGAGCTCGTCGCGCGCGCGATCCACATGATATCGCCGCGCGCGTCCGAACCGTTCATCACGATCAACTGCGCCGCGGTCACCGAGAGCCTGCTCGAGAGCGAGCTGTTCGGTCACGAGGAAGGCGCGTTCACCGGCGCGACCAAGCAGAAGGAGGGCAAGTTCGAGCTCGCCGATGGCGGCACGTTGTTCCTCGACGAGATCGGAAACATGTCGCTCGAGTTCCAGGCCAAGATCTTGCGCGTGCTCGAATACCAGCGATTCGAGCGCGTCGCCGGATCTGAATCGATCCAGGTCAACGTCCGCGTGATCGCGGCGACCAACGCGAACCTCAAGGAGGCGATGGCCGCTGGCAAGTTCCGGCCGGATCTCTACGATCGGCTCGCGTTCGAGGAGATCCATTTGCCATCGCTCGCGCAGCGGCTCGAGGATATTCCCGTGCTCGCCACGTACTTCCTCGCGCGGTTCCGACAGGACGTCGCGGGCATCACGGTCAAAGAGATCAGCGCCGAAGCGTTCGATCGGCTCGCCCAGTACGATTACCCGGGCAACGTGCGCGAGCTCAAGAATGTTGTCGAGCGCGCCGTCTACATGGCGCAAGGCGAGGTCTTGCGCGGCGGCGATGTCGATACGGCGCTGCCACCAGAGGCGCACCAAGCGGCGGTGCCGGGTACCAATTTTGGCGATGACACGAGGTTACCGCTCGATCAGCGCGTCGAAGCATTCGAGGCGTGGCTGTGCAAGGATGCGCTCGAGCGCACGCGATTCAAACAAAAAGAAGCGGCCGCGTTGCTCGGAATTAGCTACGACCAGTTTCGCCAGCGCTATCGCAAGTACGGTCTTGGAAAGGACTAGCCATGCTCCCCATTGCCATCGCGATCCTCGTGCTCGGAATGATCTACGCGATCACGATCGCACCCACGGCGCAGCGCATCCAGGTCGCGCTCTTGCTCGTGGTGCTGACCGCGGCCGGCTACGGCGTCGGCACGCTGATCACGCAGCCAGGCACCGATCAACGCACCTACTACCCGATCGCAGCGGCGATCGCCGGGACGATGATCGCGTTCGGCTGGATCTCGAACAAGCGCAAATCCTGGGTCAAGAACGACCCCAAGAAGCCGTAAGCTCGGACCATGGGCATCTTCTCGCGGATCAAAGGCGGCATCTCGAGCAAGGCGAACGCCGCGCTCGACAAGGCGATCGATCCAGCCAAAGAACTCGAATTGGCGATCATCGATCTGGAAGAGGGTCGCAAGAAAGCGCTGCAAGAGCTCATCACGTACAAGGCGACCGCGAAGACGCTCGATGCCGACGTGGAGAAGTTCCGTGCGAAGGCGGCAGAGTGGGAGAAGCGCGCGATGATGGCGATCAGGGCCGGCGACGACGAAGCCGCGAAGATCGCGCTCAAAGAGAAGCGTAACGCGGAGCAAGAGGCAACGAAGATCGAGCGCGACAAGCACGAAGCAGCGAGCTACGCGATCGAGCTCAATAAGAGCCGCAAGGAGTTCGAGATCAAGCTGCAGCTCCTCAAGTTGCGCAAAGGCACGCTCGCCACCCAGATCGCGGCGGGCCGTTCGGCTGGCGGTGACGCGTTCGGTAACGACACGTCGGTGTGGGACAAGTTCAAGGCTGCCGAAGACCGGATCGATGCCGAAGCGATCGAGACCGAGGTCGATGCGGCGATGCGCGGTGAAGCCTCCGATGCGATGGAGTTCGATCAGAAGCTCGCGGCGGCACAGACATCCGCCGGCCTGCTCGGGGGCAGCGCGGCGCCCGACGATGCGCTCTCGGCCCTGAAGTCGAAGATGGCCGATGCCAAAGCAGCCAAGCAGAAGTCACTCCAAGCCCCGAGGCCCGAGAGCCCCGAAGGCGAAACCAAGAAGTGATCATCTCGACGAATCCTCTCGGCCCGGCTGCGACGTCGGATCGCCCCTTCGTGGCCGAGAGTGACGAAGCGCTCTCCGCACGGCTGCGCGATCTGTCGCTGGTCGAGCTCGATGCGCTGACCGCGGGGCTCGCGAGCGCCGATGCACAGGTCGTGATCGCGACGTTCGCCGACGACGTGGCCGATGCCCTGCACGAGGCTCGCACCCGGATTACGGCGTTGCGCCAGGCGATGGCCGGCCCGGACCCGCTCAACGTCCTCGACCTCCAGAGCCGTCAGCGCGCCTCCGATGCCGGCCAGGCCGGTGCCCTGCGGGTCCACGACCGGCTCGTGACGCAGGCCCAGGCGGCAAGGGCGTTGGCACGGCTCGCCGACCTGGCGTCAAACCTGATCGGCAAGCTGTTCGAAGCCGACCGGCGAGCGTGAGGAGCCGACCGTGGGCGGCTCCGGACCTGTGGAAACTGGACCCAAAGCTGGGCGCGAAGCTGTTGTCCAAGGTGTGACCGCCATATATTCACCTTTCATGGGTGACGAGGATCCCGACCTTGATCGGGCTCGAACCGGCGATCACGAAGCTTTCGGTCGCCTGGTCCGGCGACACCAACGCCGCGTGTACGCAGCCGCACTCCATATCTTGCAGAATCACAGCGACGCGGACGACGCGACGCAAGAGGTTTTCGTGCGCGCCTACAAAGGTCTCTCGACCTTCGACGGGCGCAGCGACTTCTTTACCTGGCTCTATCGCATCACGGTGAACACCGCGCTCAATGCGCTACGTGGTGGCAAGCGCGGCGCGGCGCTCGCGCAGCGCGGCGGTACCGAGGCTGCGCACGTTGGTGGTCGGCCCGAGTCTCTCGGCCAAGAGACCCGCGACCCCGCGCAGCAAGTCTTGCGTGCCGCCGAGGTGAATCGGGTGATGGAAGCCATCGCCGAGCTCTCGCCGTCACTACGCGTCACCATCGTACTCGCGACGATCGAGGAGCTGCCACACAAGCAGATCGCCGAGATCCTCGAAATCCCCGAAGGAACCGTCGCCTGGCGCGTGAACGAAGCGCGCCGTCTCCTCCGCCTACGACTCGATGCAGCCGTACCGAATGCACGCACGGCAGGTAAATAGCTCCGATGGCCGATGACTTAGACCCGCTGCTCCGCAGCGCGATGAAAACCCTGGACGATGAAGTCCCGTCGGGTTATTTCGAGGCCCTCCCTGACCAGGTTTTGGCCAAGCTGGTTCCGGGTGGAGAGGTACCGATGCAACAGACTGGAACTCCGAATCGCGATGCAAATCTCGTGGCCGCCCAGGCAGCCACGCGAGCGGCATCTCCGCTCAACGATCCGAATCTCGCGGTCGAGGCAGCGGCGCCCACGGCGACCGCCGCACCTCGGGAGGAAGATTCCGGTCTGCACGACATCCGAAGCCTCGCGCAATCGACGCGCCAGCGCGTGTCGAAACGGATGACCACGAGCCCACCGCCGATGGGCGACCAAGATGTGCTCGCTGGCGCGAGCGCGAGTTGGAAGAACCTCGCGTTGCCGCAGCCGGCAAGAATGGTCTCGCTCCCCGAGATCGAGTCGTTGCCGAGCAAGGCCGAGATCAAGGCCTCGCAAAAAGCTGCGGCGAAGGCCGAGTACCAGGTGCCTGCCGCGCCCGCAGCCGCAGCCGCGTCGGCAAGCACGTCGGGGGCCGTCGCGTATCAAGCTTCGTTCTCGTCGTTCCAGCAGAAGCCGAAGAACGGCAACAAGGGCCGTACCATCGCGATCGTCGGCGTGCTCGCGGCCGCGGCCGCGGGTGTCGCGGTATTCGTCGCGACGCAAAAATCCGACGACAAGGTCGCTGCTCCGCGGGTCGCCCAACGTGGCGGCGGACCCGATCTCGGTGTCGACAAAGACGAAATGAACAAGCTCGACGAGGCTACGGCCAAGCTCGAAGCTGACCATCGCGCGGCGCTTGCCGCTGCCGAGTCTCCGCTGACCGTCGCTGCGGCCCCGGTCACGGGTGCTGAATATGTCGCAGAGACCAAGGTCGCCGAGAAGCAGGCCGTGCCAGCCCCTTCAAAAGTCGCGCACGCGGGCAAGCCCGGCGCGGTTGGCGGGAAGGGCAAGGCCGACACGAGTATCGCGGCCGATGCATCTGTAGCCAAGACCGAGGGTAAGAAAGCCGCGGGCAAAGAGCAGGATCCTTCGTTCGACGCGCTTCTCAGAGAAGCCGGCGTCAGAGAGAAGAAGGATGTCGTGAAGCTCGACAAGAAAGAGCTCACCACCGAGGAGTTCAAGAAGGGCATGGGTGCGATCACGGCCAAGGCTCAGGCTTGCTACAAGGGCATGCAGGGCTCGGCGAACGTGAAGCTCACGATCGCTCCTTCGGGTCAGGTCTCGAAGGTCACGGTCAACGGCGCCTTCGCCGGCAAGCCCGAAGCTGATTGTGTCAGCGCGGCCGTCAAATCTGCGAGCTTCCCCGCGTGGGACGGCGGTCCGCAGAGCTTTGGCTATCCGATCTTGCTCTCGGAATAAGCGCGTACTAGCGTCCGTGGCCGTGAAGGTTTCGAAGGGCCGTTATTTCGAGGACTTCGCGATTGGCCAGCATCTGGTCCACGCGGTCCCGCGCACGCTCCATGGCGGCGATATCTCGACGTACATCTCGCTGACGGGTGACCGCCATCCGCTCGCATCCTCGACCGAGCTCGCGCGTTCGTTTGGCTTCCAACGCGAAGTCCTGCCGGACCTGCTGGTTTTCCATATCGTGTTCGGCAAGTCGGTGCCGGATATCTCGCACAACGCGACTGCGAATCTCGGGTACGCCGACGTGCGGTTTCTGCGGCCGGTCTATCCCGGCGACACGCTCTTGTCGGAGAGCGAAATCATCGGCCTGCGCGAAGTCTCGAGCGGCGATGCCGGCGTCGTGTACGTCCGCACGCGCGGTCTGAATCAGAAGGGCCAAGAGGTCCTCTCGTTCGTGCGCTGGGTCATGATCCCCAAGCGCGACAAGACCGCCGCAGTGGGCATCAACCAGGTGCCGGCGTTGCCGTCGGTGGTGACCGTCGATCGGTTGCCGGTGCCCGACGTGATGAACCTGCAGCGCTTCGCCGACCTCGCGTGGGCGATGCCGCCGGGCGATTACTGGGACGCCTACACCATCGGCGAACGCCTCGATCATCCGGATGCGATGACTGTCGAAGAAGCCGATCACGTCCAGGCGACGCGGCTCTATCACAACACCGCGCAGGTTCACTTCGATCAGCTCGCGATGACGAGCTCGCGCTTCGGCAAGCGCCTGGTCTACGGCGGTCACGTGATCTCGATCGCGATGGCGTTATCGCAAAATGGCCTTGGCACCGCGCTGCGGATCGCGGCGTGGAACGGTGGCGCGCACGTCAGCCCGACCTTCGCCGGCGACACGTTGCGCGCATTCACCGAGGTCGTCGACAAGGCCGAGTTGCCGCTTCGCACGGATGTCGGGGCATTGCGCTTGCGCTTGCAGGCCGTGAAGAACACCACGGCGGCCGAACTGCCGAACATCCTGCCGCTGTTGTCCGGAACGAAGGAGCCGAGGATCGTCCTCGAGCTCGACTTCTGGGCGTTGCTGCCGCGCGCGCCGATTAGGCCGTAGGTCGGGTTCGCCAGGCGACGTAGCCGGCGGCGCCGAGGATCACGACGAGCGCGGCGATCGCCGCGAACGGCTTCTCGCGCTTCGGTGCTGGCGCATCGGCGAGCACGACGGTGGCAGTCGGTGCGAGCCGATGGGCCGCGGCCTCGATCACCACATGGTCGCCCCGGGCGACCGTGATGACCACGCTCGCGCTCGCGGGCGACGTTGCATTGGTCAGCGGATCCGTGACGGCGCGGTGGAGCAGGGCGTGTGCGCCGGTGACGTTGGGTAGCGCGAGCAGTTGGCGCTCGAGGGCACGCTGGTCGGCAAGATCACTCGCGTTCGCGCGATCGGCCACCGACGGGACGTCGGGCGCGCAGGCAGCCCAGACGGCCCAGACGGCGCACACGGCGATCAGCGGGAGCGTTCGCACCGCGAGAGCTTACTGTATGGTGGAGGCGTGAACGCGGTCGAACGCTTCGCTGCCAACCTCGCTCCCGAGAGTCTGCGGCGCGTGGCTGCGCTCGAGGTTCGGCGGTTCGAGCCGCGCCTGCTGGGGGACGCGCCTGCGAGCTATGATCTCGATCTCGAGACCGCATACGCGCGCGTGGTCGAGCGCTGGCGCGATGACCTGTGCGGCATGATCAACGCGCTCGTCCGCGGCGAGCTCGCCGAGGTCGCGCGCCGTGAAGGTGTGCATCGCCAGGTGATCGACGACGCGAGCGTGCCGGAGCTGCGGCACCTCGTGTGGGATCGCGGCGCGGTGCTCGAGCGCCGTGGGGCGCCGGAGGTTCCGGTGCTCCAGCCGCGCCCCGTGATCCTCGGGGGCCATCTCGTGATCCAGGCACCACCGCGCGGGATGTATCCCGGCTGCTCGAGCTGGCCACGCCCGCTACCACTCGAGATGCCCGCGCAACCGCCCGAGGACGAGCCCGATTCGATCGACGAGCTCCTCGCCGCCGCGGACCGCGCGATCGGCGTGCGGCTCGGAACGCGCGGCGCCGATAAAGGCGCGTGGGGCATGCGGGCCGCGGCCCTCGTCGGCGTGATCGAGCGCGGCAGCGACGAACCCGATTGGCGCGGCGATGTCGAGATCAAGACCGTGCCCGTCGCGATCGATGCGAGCGGGTTGTGGCGCGTCGTCGAGGATCCCGCGATCGCCATGGCGTTCGAACGCAGCGCGGTCGCGAAGCTCCAGCGCACCTTGTGGCTGGCTCGCGCTGATCTCGACGGTGGCGATGCCACGATCGTGTCGTGGTATCTGTTGGAGTGGGATGCGCGCCTCGCGCAGCTTGCTCGCCGCTATCTTCACGACAGGCCCAAGGGCCCGGCGGGGACAGATCAGCGAGGCGTGTATCTTCACAAACGTTTCTTCGCGGATGCGGGCATGCTCGCAACGCTGAACGGTCCGACATGATCATCGACGAGCTACGCATCATCGGTTCGACCCAGACCAACGTGGTCATGTCTGCGGAGCTGATCCGTATCGCCCAGCGCGCACTCAAGCGCCGGCCGCCGGAGCCGCGCAAGGAGGGGCTGGGCCAGCTCGTGTATCCGTTCGATCCCGAGCTCGCGCGCGTCGCCGTCACGTACCTGCGCACGCCGACACGCGTGATGTGGGACGTCTATCGCAGCAAGGCAGGCCGGCTCGAGCCGCTCTACGACGAGCTGTGTGGCGATATCGCCGCGGATTCACGCGCACTTTGGACCGATGGCGACGGGATCTCCGTCGAGGCTCGCCGCGTCGACGAGTTCGCTGCCGGTGAGCGTCAGGTCGTGGGCACGGTCAAGAACGCGCTGATCGATGGCGTCGCGAAGCATGGCAAGAAGCTTCACGTCGATCCGGACCGCCCGACCACGCGTTGGGTCGCGCGGCTCGACGAGAACAACGAGGTCGTGGTCTCGATCGATCTCGGCGGTGGTTCGCTCTCCGCGCGTGGCTGGCGGCGCGAGTCCGGCGATGCGCCGCTGCGCGAGCACCTCGCTGCCGTCCTGCTCATGCTGTGTCGCTTCGATCCGCGCAACGAGATCCTCGTCGATCCGATGTGCGGCTCCGGCACGATTCCGATCGAGGCGATTCACATGGCGCGTGCCACGCCGCGTAGCGTGCCGACGCTCGCCGCCCTCGGCATCGCGGGTGCGAAGGCCGAGGCGCTGTACGCGGATGCGGCACCGGTCGTCATCGGCTGCGATATCGATCTCGAGGTCCTCGGCGTCGCGCGCGACAACGGCCGTGCGGCAAAGGTCGGCGAAGCGATCACGTGGCAGCGCGCCGATATCGGCGAGCTCCGGCCCGAGATGATCGGCAAGATCGCCGTCGAGCGCGGCAAGCCGGCGGATGCGACCGGCGTGCTGCTCTGCAATCCGCCGTATGGCGAGCGGCTCGCGGAGCACGATCTCGCGGTGCTCTATCGCGTGATGGCCGAGACCTGCCAGCGGTTTCGCGGCTGGCGAGCGGCATTCCTCGTCGGAAATCCCATCCTCGAGCAGGAATTCATGCGCGTGCTCGGCAAGCCGCGGATCAAGAAGCCGCTCGCAAATGCGAATCTGCGCGCGTACTTCTACATGTATGAGCTCTAGTCGGCGTGGTTCGCGGCCCACGCGGAGATGAGCTCGAAGTCGTCGACGATCCGCGAGTGATAGTGGCCCCAGATGTCGGAGAGCATGACCATGGTTCCCTTCGACAGCTGCGGGGTCATGTAGATCGCGTAGTACTTCGCGCCGGATTGATCTTCGACCTCGCCCGCGAGATCGAGCGGCAGGTTCGAGACCGGACAGATCAACTCGCAGCGCGTCCCGTGCGCGATATCGAACGGCTTCACTTTGCGAGCGTCACCGTGGATGGGCGAAAGATGGACCAGGCCTTCCTGGCCGTCCACCCGGATCTTGATGGTGACTGCGGGATGGCCATCGAACTCGACGTCCGAAATGCCGACGAGGTTGTCGCCCTTCGGGCCGTAGGCTTGGGTCACGATCACCATCACGTCGTGCGGTGCGACGACGAGGTGCTGGCCCGTCACCCGCGGGTGCTGGCCTGTGATCTTCAAATTCCGACGGTCGACGGGGTCCACGAGCGCAGCTGACAACGCCTTTGCCGGGTTGGCAAGGTGTTATAGTCGGGATAGGAGCTGGTGGATGCGAAGCGCCCTTCTGATCGCGATCGGCTTGAGCCTGGCACCCGCCGGGGTATTTGCGAAGCCACGCGTCGCGCTGGTCACCTTCGAGGGTGATCCGGGTGGCGCAGCGCAGGACGTCGTTGCCGAGATCATCGGGGACGACGTCATGCTGGTGGGTCCCAAGCAGGTCAACCGCACGGTCGACAAGCTTGGCCTCGATACCGCCTCGCTGGCGGACAAGGACTTCAAGAAGCTCTCGAAAGAGCTCCAGGTTGATGCCGTCGTCCAGGCCAAGCTCTCGAAGTCGGGCGACCACAAGCTGCTCCACTTCAAGGTGTTCCTGCACGGCAAGAAGCAGAAGGGCTTCAAGGTCGAGTTCGCGAGCCTCAAGTCGAAGGTGTTCAAGCAACAGCTGCACGACAAGATGCTCGAGAAGCTCGATGCGGAGAGTGGCGATGGCTCCGTTGCTGCCGTGACGAAGAAGCCGCACGACGACGATGACGAAGATCCGTTGAACAACGGCAAGAAAAAAAAGAGTTCGAAGAAGATCGCGGCAAGCGAGGACGATCCGCTCTCGACGATGAAAAAGAAAAAGGGCGCGAAGTCCGATGACGACGAGGACGCCAGGCCGGCCAAGAAGTCGTCGAAGTCGGACGACGGCCCCAAAGAAGTCGTCAAGGTCGCGGCGCCGCCGAAGCGCGATGGCGACGACGACGACGACAAGCCCAAGGGCGATGACGCCGCCGAAGCGCCGCGCCACAGCAAGAAGGAGATCGCGCACGCTGGCGATGACGACGGCGGCGATGTCTCCGCGCACGTCGAGGTCGGATCCCAGCGTGGCGCCGGTCACTCGGCAAATCGCGATGCCTTCCGAGCCGATCTCGGCGGCTCGGTGCAGAACCGGTCGCTGTCGTTCACGTCGCGCAAGTTCGCGCAGGCACCTTCGACGTACACCCAGAAGCCAACGGGTGGTGCGCGTGTCGGGCTCGAGTTATATCCCCTCGCGTTCAACTCCGAAGGCCTCGGTGCGGGTCTCGGCATCGCGGGCTTTTACGATCAGACGGTTGGTCTGTCGCTGCAGTCCGCG
Source organism: Kofleriaceae bacterium (assembly GCA_043759355.1). GTDB lineage: Bacteria > Myxococcota_A > Polyangia > Haliangiales > Haliangiaceae > JABFXX01. The sequence goes on along the minus strand of JAYVLQ010000066.1, from coordinate 17,590 downwards.
GCGCAGCCGGGTACGAAGTTCTCGGTCACCGAGCACCACTACGAAGTCGGCCCGCGGTTCCGCGTCGTGTTCGGCCACGCGCCAACGAGCATCTCCGCCACGATCGGCGTGAATTACATGAATCGGACGTTCTCGATCAACCGCACGGCGCTCAGCGCTGGCATTACGATCGATGTCCCCGATGTCGCGTACAAGGGCTTCGACCCGACGCTCGAGTTTCGCCTGCCACTGGTCGAGCGCGTCGCGATCGTTGTCGGCGGTGAGGTGATCTTGCTCAACTCCGCCGGCCCGATCCAGAACCTCGACTCGTATGGTCAGGCCAAGATCACCGGCGGTAGCGGCATGGTCGGCTTGGATATCCAGATCGCGCGTCACATCGCGTTCGATCTCCGCGGCGAGCTCACCCAGGTCGGGTACGCGTTCACCGGCAACGGGGCGATGGCGAACAACCGCGATGGCGATCCGACGTCGAAGGACGTCGGTGGCGCGGCCGACCGTTACATCGGTGGCGTGGCCACGATCGCGGTATTCTACTAGCCGCCGTGCAACGTCATGCCGTGACCCAGGTCGCCCCCGCGACCAAGCTGGTCGTCGTCCATCCGGAACGCCGTGCGCAGCGTTCGCTGCAGCGCCTCGTTGGCGCGACGCTGTGTCCTGTCGAGGTCGTTGCCGAGCTCGAGACCGCGACGGTCGATATGAATACGATCGTCGTGGTCGATGCCGAGCTCGCGCGCGCGACCCCCGAGATCTGCCAGCGGCCCGCGCGCGCGTGGATCGCGGTCCCGGGCGAGGGCCTCGCGCCAGCCGACCCATCCGTTGTGAGCGCCCTCGTCGGCGCCGGCTGGGATCACGTGATCGCGCATCCGATGCCGCTGCTCGCCGAGGAGCTGCTCGCCACCGCACAGAAGCTGGTCCGCAAGCAGTGGTTCGGCCTCGACAAGTACATGGCGTGGGGTGCGGAGGTCCGCGGCTTCACGCTCGATAATGCGATCGAGCGGGATGCCGTCGTCGGGGGCCTCGCAGGTGATGTCGCTCGCGTCGGGCTGCCCGATCGGATCGCGTCGCTCGTCAGCGTGATCGCCGACGAGCTGCTCGCGAACGCGCTGTTCGTCGCGCCGCGCGACGAGGCCGGCACCCGATTTCGCGCGACGGAAGCGCGCGACAGATCGCGCGCACTTGCCGACCGCGATGTGGTCACGCTGCGCTGGGCGATCGATGGCCGCTACCTCGCGATCGAAGTTCGCGATCTGTGGGGCTCGCTCGATCCGAGGATCGTGCGAGCTCGGCTGTCCGCGGGCAAATCAGCGACGGGTGAGGGTGGCATGGGCTTGCCCCTGGCGTACGCCTGCGCGAATCAGCTCGTGATCAACCTCGCGCCCGATTCGATGACCGAAGTGATCGCTCTCCTCGACATTCGTTACAAGCCGACCGAGCTCGCGCGCGGTGCCTCGTTTCACGTGTTCGTGGGCGCCCCGGGGTGCGGCCTGGAGTCGCAGCCCCTCGACTCGAACGCGAATCGCCAGCGTCTTTGAGTCCTAGCCCTCGGGTGCTACGGTGCACCGGTGCTGCACGACGTTCTCGCACCCTCCGATACGTTTGCGCGTCGCCACATCGGCCCCGACGAGGCCGAGGTCACCGCGATGCTCTCCGAGCTGGGTTACACCACGCTCGAACAGCTGACCGCGGCGACCGTGCCGGCTGCGATTCGTCTCCAGCAACCACTCCAGCTCGGCGAACCGTTCGCGGAGCACGAGCTGCTCGAACAGCTCCACCAGCTCGCGGGTGACAATCAGGTCCTGCGCTCGTTCATCGGCCAGGGCTACTACGACTGCATCACGCCCGGCGTGATCCTGCGCAATATCTTCGAGAACCCGGGCTGGTACACACAGTACACGCCATACCAGGCGGAGATCTCGCAGGGCCGGCTCGAAGCGCTGATCAACTTCCAGCAGATGATCGAGGACCTCACCGGCCTCGGCATGGCAAACGCGTCGCTGCTCGATGAAGGCACCGCCGCTTCCGAAGCGATGCACATGTGCTTCGGCCAGGCCGATCAGAAGCGCGCGAAGTTCTGGGTCCACGACGCGACCCATCCGCAGACCATCGCGGTGATGCGCACGCGCGCCGAGCCACTCGGCATCGAGCTCGCGGTCGGCAGCCTAGCGCAGATCGAAGCGGGCCTCGATGCGAACACCGCGGGCGTGTTGATCAGCTATCCCACGACGGACGGCCAGGTCATCGACCATCGCGCGCTGTGCGCGAAGATCCATACCGCGGGCGGCTACGTCGCGATGGCGACCGATCTGCTCGCGCTCACGCTGATCACGCCGCCGGGCGAGCTCGGCGCCGACATCGCGGTCGGGACCGCTCAACGCTTCGGCGTGCCGATGGGCTTTGGGGGGCCGCACGCGGCATTCCTGTCGACCTCGGATCTATTCCGGCGTCAGATTCCGGGCCGCATCATCGGCGTGTCGCGCGACGCCAAGGGCAAGATCGCGTACCGCCTCGCGCTTCAGACCCGCGAGCAACACATCCGTCGCGAGAAGGCGACCTCGAACATCTGCACCGCCCAGGTGCTGCTCGCCGTGATGGCATCCATGTACGCGGTCTATCACGGCCCCGAAGGCCTGACCTCGATCGCTACACGCGTGCGCGCGTTCACCACGCTCGCCGCCGCGGGCCTCGGTCGGCTTGGCATCCCCGTGCGTACGGGCGCGTACTTCGACACGCTGCGCGTCGATCTGGATGCGCATCGCCAGGCGGAGGTCCTCGCGCGCGCCATCGAGCGCGGCCTCAACCTGCGCCGCTACGATGATGGGCTCGGCCTGTCGTGCGACGAGACCACCACGCTCGGCGACATTTCTGCGCTGCTCGAGGCGTTCAGCGACAAGCAGCTCGACATGGAGCAGCTCGTTGTCGCGACGAATGTGCCCGAGCTCCCGACCACGGTGAAGCGATCGTCCGCGTTTCTAACGCATCCCACGTTTGCTCGTTATCACAGCGAGCACGAGATGCTGCGTTACATCAATCGGCTGTCCGCAAAGGACCTCTCGCTCACGACGTCGATGATTCCGCTCGGCTCGTGCACGATGAAGCTGAACGCGACGAGCGAGATGATTCCGGTGACGTGGCCGCAGATCGGTGGCCTCCATCCGTTCGCGCCTGCCGCGCAGTGGGGCGGGTATCGCGCGCTCTTCGAGCGGCTCGAAGCGTGGCTCGGCGAGATCACGGGCCTGCCGGCGGTTTCGCTGCAGCCGAACTCCGGCGCGCAAGGCGAGTACGCGGGCCTGCTCGCGATTCGCGGCTACCACTTCGCGCGCAACGAGCACCATCGCAATGTCTGCTTGATCCCGCAGAGCGCACACGGCACGAACCCGGCGTCGGCCGTGATGGCCGGCATGCAGGTCGTCGTCGTCGCGTCGATGTCGGATGGCACGATCGATCTGGCTGACCTTCGCACGAAGGCCGAGCAGTATCGCAATCACCTGTCGTGCTTGATGGTCACGTACCCGTCGACGCACGGCGTGTTCGAAGAAGGCATCATCGAGGTCTGCGAGATCGTCCATTCCCATGGCGGTCAGGTCTACATGGACGGCGCGAACATGAACGCGCAGGTCGGGCTTACTCGTCCCGCGGCGATCGGCGCCGATGTCTGTCACCTAAACCTCCATAAGACCTTCTGCATCCCGCACGGCGGTGGTGGTCCCGGCATGGGCCCGATCGCGGTGAAGCAGCACCTCGCGCCGTATCTCCCGGGTCATCCGCTCGCCGCGGCGGGCGCGCAGCCGGTCGGTCCGGTCTCGGCGGCACCGTGGGGCTCGGCCTCGATCCTCCCGATCTCGTTCGCGTACATCGCGATGATGGGGGAGCCAGGTCTTCGCCGCGCGACCGAGGTCGCGATCCTCAGTGCGAACTACATCGCGAAGCGGCTCGGCACGCACTATCCGGTGCTCTACACGGGCAAGAATGGGCGTGTCGCACACGAGCTGATCCTCGATTGCCGCCAGTTCAAGAAGACCTCGGGCATCGAAGCCGAGGACATCGCGAAGCGCCTGATGGACTACGGCTATCACGCGCCGACGATGTCGTTCCCGGTGCCGGGCACGCTGATGGTCGAGCCAACGGAGAGCGAGACCAAGGGCGAGCTCGATCGGTTCTGCGAAGCGATGATCGCGATCCGCAACGAGATCGCCGCGATCGAATCCGGCACGATGGATCGCAGCAACAACCCGCTCAAGAACGCGCCGCACACCGCGGCGGCCGTGACCGGCACGGAGTGGGAACGCCCGTACTCGCGCGAGCAGGCCGCCTATCCCGCGCCGTGGTTGCGGGTTCACAAGTACTGGCCGCCCGTGGGCCGCGTCGACAACGCGTATGGCGACCGCAATCTTGTGTGTTCGTGCCCGCCGGTAGATGCTTATAGCTGATGGGAATCGAGGACATCGTCGCGATCGTGATGGCGCTCGGCATGGCGCCGGCGATCATCAAGATCCGCGGTGACTCGAAGCTCAAGGCGCGCAAGCTCGAGCTCGAGGCAGGGAACGGCGATGGCAGCAACAAAGACACCAAGCGGCTCGTCGACGAGAACAAGCTGCTGCGCGAGCGGATCGAGAACCTCGAATCGATCGTGAGCTCGGTCGACTACGAGCTCAACCAGAAGATGGTCAAGCTGCTCGAGGAGCAGCGCTCGCGCATCGTGTTGCCGAGCGAGCCGATCGCGGCGCCGATCGCGCCGGGCACGCCAGCGACCCCGGCAAACGCGGCGACCGCTCCGGCCAAGGCGATCGGCCTCGACGCGACGATGACGCTCGCACCTCGGAGTGACAGCGCGCCGCGCCAGATCGGTACGTCGCTCGAGCCCGGGCAGGTGCTCGCGGGGCGCTATCGCGTCCAGCGCTTGCTCGGTAAGGGCGGGATGGGCGCGGTCTATCTCGCCGATGACGAAGTGCTGCACGAGCTCGTCGCGCTCAAGGTGATCTCGAGCGCGTTCGCGACCGACGAGAACGCGCTGATCGCGCGGTTCCGGCGCGAGGCGACCTCGGCGCGCAGAGTCAGCTCGCCGCAGGTGATCCGGATCCACGATCTCGGCGAAGCGCGGCCGGGCCTGCTCTATCTCTCGATGGAGTACTTTGCCGGGCGAACCCTCACCGAGCTGATCGCGCAGCGCGGGGTCGTGCCGCTCAAAGATGTCGAGGACATCCTCCAGCAGATCGGGACCGGGCTCGAGGCCGCGCATGAAGCGGGTGTCATCCACCGCGACTTGAAGCCGAGCAACGTGCTGATCGGCGAGCGCGGCGCGGTGAAGCTGATCGATTTCGGACTCGCGACCACGCTCGTCGGTGAGAACCTCACGGCGACCGGTGCCATCCTCGGCACGCCGCACTACATGGCGCCGGAGCAAGTGCGCGGCAAACCGGTCGACGTGCGCACCGATGTCTACTCGTTCGGCGCGCTCGCGTATCACCTCGTCACCGGTCGGCCGCCGTTCTCCGGCGACAATGCGATCGCGATCGGCTTCGCGCACTGCACCGAGACCGCCGACGCACCGAAGACGCTGCGCAAGGATTGCCCGCAAAAGCTCTCCGACGCGATCATGGCGTCGCTCGCAAAGTCGCCCGCGGATCGGCCGTCGAGCGCGAAGTCGTTCCTCGCGCTCGCGCTTACCTAGCGCGCATCAAGTAGTGGGCGACGATCCACTCGCTGCCGTTCTTGTAGCCAAACAGCTCCGCGCATGCGAGGAAGAACACCCGCCAGCGCTCGACCTTCGCCCGCTGGATCCTGTGGCTGGCCGCCGGGCCGAGCACCTGCTCGAGCTCGCTCCGATGCGTCATGAGGTTCGCGTACCAGGCCTCGGAGGTCTTCGCGTAGTGCGTGCCATCGAGTCGCCATTCGTCACTGATCGCGAGATCGCGGTCGAAATGCGAGAACAGGTCCGCGCTCGGCATGATGCCGCCGGTGAAGAACTCGCGCGCCATCCAATCCGAGCCGCCCGCATCTTCGAACGGGTAGGCGAAGCGATGGTGCGCGAACACGTGGCAGAACAGCGCGCCGCCGGGCGCGAGCCAGCGTGCGATCTTGCCGAACAGCATCTCGTAGTTGCGCATGTGCTCGAACATCTCGATCGAGACGACGCGATCGAAACCCGCGGCCGGTAGCTCGAGCGCGCGAACGTCCGCGGTCCGGACTGTGAGGTTCGCCAGGCCGCGCTCGGCCGCGCGCGCCTCGATGAAGGCGCGCTGCGTGCGCGAGTTCGAGACCGCGGTGAACGTGCTCTGTGGATAGCGGGCGGCGGCCCACAGCGAGAACGAGCCCCAACCACAGCCGAGATCGAGGACCCGCTGGCCATCGGCGAGCTGGCCGCGCTCGGCGTAGAGCTCGAGCATCGCGGCTTCGGCCGCTCCGAGGTCCGTGACGTGCGAGGGCCAGAAGCACGACGAGTACTTCAAGTGTGGACCGAGCACCTTCTCGAAGAACGCGGCGGGCACTTCGTAGTGCTGCGCGTTCGCCGCGGTAGTCTCGATCGCGAGGTCGCTCGTCGCGAGCGAGGTAATGAACGCAGCGTGATCGCGTGATCGCTCTTCGCGCAGCCGCAATGCACACACCGCGCGAATCCCGGCGCGCAACAAAGGCTCGGGGACGAGCCCGGAATCGACAAGTTTCTCGACGAGCACGCCGCAGCTTACTGCGGATTCGTGCCGTCGCTCGCGCTTCGTCACGTCTCAGCGTCGCGTAACGTTTGACCGGCCAAGGACATCGCTTCAGGGCGTGGGCAACACGTGGCTGGGCTCGTCTTCACCCGTTGGCGTGTTCGCGCCTTCGGAACTGAACCCGTACCTAAAAAGAACTCGAGTGGCCTCGCAACTGTGGCGCCGACATGATCAGCGCGCGACGACGGGGAGCTCGACGTAGCTCTTGCCGTAGACGCGCTGGGTCGCCTTCTTGTAGTCGCCGGGCTTGGCGTCGAAGATCGAGGGCACGAATGTCTGCGGGTTGCGATCGTAGAGCGGGAACCAGCTCGACTGGACCTGGACCATGATCCGGTGTCCGGGCAGGAACACGTGATCGGCCGTGGGCAGCGCCCACGTATAGGCGAGTGGCGCGCCAGCCGCGAGGGGCTTCGCGGTCTCGAGGCTCTCGCGGTAACGGCCGCGGAAGATGTCCATCGCGATCGCGAGCTGGTAGCCACCGAGCACGGGATTGCGTTCGACCTCGGGCGGGTAGACGTCGATGAGCTTGACGACCCAGTCCGAGTCGGTGCCCGAGGTCGACGCGGTGAGGTGCACGACCGGCTCGCCGCTGACGACGAGCGGCGCGGTCAGCACGTCGGTCGTGTACACGAGGACGTCGGGGCGGCTACCTGGATCGCGCTGGTCGGTGACGAGCCAGCTCGGCCAGACCTTGGACCCGTCCTCGCCGAACGGAAACGGGCGCGGCACGAACGTCACGGGCTTCGCGGGATCCGAGGTGTACTCGATGAAGGCGTCGCCAGCTGGTGCGGTCGTGACGAGCTTGCCGGTCGCGGCGAGGTACATCGGCGTGGCCTTGCTGGCCACCGGCCACGCGCTCAGGTGGCGCCACTGGTTCGTGCCAGTCTCGAACGCGGTCACCGGCGACGTGGTCAGCGGCGGCGCTGCGTCTTTCAAGAAGTGATCGAGGAACGGCAACAGAATGTCGCGGCGAAATGCGAGGCCGGTATCGCTATCGAAGTGCAAGGGGCCGAGCGTGCTGCCATCGCCGATCTCGCCGCCGTGATGCCACGGTCCCATCACGAGGAACACCTTGTCGTTCGCGGTGTCCTTGGGCTCGAGCGCCTTGTACACCGCGAGCGCGCCGTACATGTCTTCCTGATCCCACAGCGAGTGGACCAGCATCACCGGGACCTTCAGCGGCCGTGCGCCGAGGATCTTGTCCATCGCCTGATCGCGCCAGAACGCATCGTAGCTGGGGTGCGCGACGAGCTTCTGCCAGAAGCCCATCTGATCGAGCCCGCGGCGACGCGCGAGCTCGCCCGCGGAGCCCGCGTCCATGAACATGTCGTACTGGTCGAAGCTACTCGCCGGCCACAGCGATTCGTTCTTGCGCGTCGCCTCCTGGTTGTAGATGTAGGGCAGGCCTTGCTGGCGGAACGCGCCGTTGTGAAACCAGTCGTCGCCGCGCCAGCCATCGACCATCGGGTTCATCGGCACGCTGACCTTGAGCGCAGGATGCGGATCGACGAGCGCCATCAGCGGTGTGAAGCCGTCGTACGAGACGCCGAGGATGCCGACCTTTCCGTTCGATTCGCGCACGTTCTTCACGAGCCAGTCGATCGTGTCGTACGTATCGGTCGAGTGATCGGTCCTGGTCGGGTTGAGCGGGCCGCGCAGCGGGCGGTTCATCACGTAGGCACCCTCCGAGCCGTACTTGCCGCGGACGTCCTGAACGACGCGGATGTAGCCTCCCTCGATGATCGTGTCGACCGCGTGGTCGTAGCCCGACAGCGCCATCGCAAGATGCGTGCTGTCCTCGTGCGACGTCATCTTGTCTGCGTCGTACGGCGTGCGCGTCAGGAGGATCGGCGCGCGCTTTGCCGCCTTGGGGATCAGGATCACCGTGTGCAGCTTGACCCCGTCGCGCATCGCGATCTCGACGGTCTTGCGGGTGTAGTCGAATCCGTCGTGGGACTCGACCAGCTTCGCGGGGGTTTCGGTATCGGCGGCCGCCGATCCGACGAGGATCACGAGCACGGTAACCAGACGGAGCATCATGGAACCGATAGTGCCGCAACCGCGCCCCGATCCACCGGCCTCGTGGCCGTGAAGTTCTACGCGACCGTGCGGTTCGTGACTGCAGCCGTGCGAGTTGCGCGATCGGGTCGAACTCACCAAACCAGGTGTCGCCAACCTCGACGGCCAGCGATTGCGTGCCGCGTGCACTCGTGACGATGCGATGACTCGCGACGATGCGATGACTCGACTCGCGACACGCTGACGCACCGGATCACCTGGATGCAGTAAGCCGTGGCGCTTAGCGTAGCCACCGCGACGGTGCTGATTTAGCCTCGTGGCAACCGCCCTCTCGGAACGGGATCAGCTGGTCGAGCTCGTCCGGCCTGATCGAGTACTGGCCACCGCGCGCCGAGCTGCTCGAGTTCGCCCTTGGCTACAAACCGCCCGAGACCCGAGACGAGCTATCCGGACGCATGAATCTCGTGCTCATGCGAGATTTCTTGTTGCGCTGGAGGACTAGCCGTCTCTACCCCATCGATGAATCTCGCCAAGTCGACCAAGCTCCTGTGTTCTCTCCTACTCGTCGGAGGCTGCCTTCCCGACGCTGACCTTCCCAACTCCGCCGGACCAGACGCGGGTGTTGCCGACGAGGCATCGAACCCTGGGGACAATGTCATTGGCACCCACGAGGGTGACGTCGGGAGGTTGCGCGTGCGTACTCCCGAAGGGCTGCGAACGATCACATACATGGTCCAAGGCGGGCACGCGATCCACGAAGGCGACGTCGACCTCGGCACGATCGAGCAGGTCCAGCGCGAGCTGCACCTCCGCGGCGGCGCGGTAGATCTCGGAGGGCGCTGGACGTATTCACGCGTGTACTTTCGGTTCGGATCGACGTTCAGCGGCCAGGTCTGCCAGACGGGGATGACGAACTGCACCGATATCCGCACGCTGGTCCGCACCACACTCGCGGCCATGGCGCAGAAGCTGCCGGTCACGTTCGTCGAGGACACGAACAACACGGAGGCCAATTACGTCAAGCTCGACTGGGCTCCGGCATCGTCGAACTTCGGCGGGTCCTCGAACGCGATCGGCATGGCCGGTGGAGAGCAGACCATCGTATTCCCGATCGGCCACGTCCAGGATACGTCGCTGCCGCAGGCGATTCCCTACAACATCCAGCCGAATGCCGGAACGCTGCGGCACGAGATGCTGCACGCCATCGGCTTGTGGCACGAGCAGAGCCGGACCGACCGCGATACGTTCGTTGCCGTCAACACGAACTGCATCCAGAGCGGCCAGACGAGCCAGTTCGACATCCAGACCGGTTCCGTCGCCGTCGGACCGTACGACTTCTCCTCGATCATGCATTACAGCCCGGTCGCGTTCTGCGTGCCTGTCCCGGCTGGCCTTGCGGACCCGGATGGCGATGGCTGCCTGTGCCCGTCGTTGTCCAGCATCACGCCGGGCGGTGTGATCGGTGCCGGCCCGCGACCCGCCGGCTTCAGCATCGAGGACACGAACACCTTGTACCGGATGTACACGCGCACGCCGCTCAGCAATGCAGCGAACGATCACTACGGTCAGGCCGTCGCGAGTGGCGACTTCGATGGAGACGGCTACGATGATCTCGCCGTCGGTATTCCAGACGAGGATGTTGTGGTCTCGTTCTTTCCGCTCGTCACGTCCGTGAACGCTGGCAAGGTGGTCCTCTACAAGGGCACGTCCGCGGGCCTGGTCATGTGGACCACGCTGAGCGAGCGCGACTATGTGGGTACGTTGACCGCGAACGGACACTTCGGAACGGCTCTCGTGGCGGCGGACCTCGACGCGGATGGGATCACGGACCTCGCGGTCGGTGCACCGGGTACGAACGGCAACGCGGGCGCCGTGTTCACGTTCCTCGGTAACGTTAACGGCGTTCCGGCCGCGGAGCGGATGCTGACGCAGCAGACGGCTGGTTACACGGACGAGGCGGGCGACCGCTTCGGCGAGGTGCTCGCCGCCGGCCCGATCACGGGTCAAACGCGGCTGGATAGCTGTGACAACAGCTTCGATGGGAAACCTTACAACGCGCTCGTGATCGGCGCGCCGAGCGACCGCAACCCGGTGTTCTTCTCGACCAACACCGTGCGCAACGGTGCAGTGTACATGTTCCAGGAGGTCATCAACTGTGGTGACCAGCTCGCGCACGCAACGCGTGTCACGAACCCGCGGGGTGGTACCGGAGATGACTTCGGTGGTGCTCTCGCGGTCGGCGATCTTGACGGCGATGGCAAGGCCGACGTCGCGATCGGCGCTCCGCATCGCAACGGGAACGCGGGCGCGGTCTACACCTATAGCGGTCGTCAGCCCACCGAGAGTCCAATCCTGTGGTCCTCGATGGTCACCTACGCGGCGACGCTGAGCGGTGGCAGCAGCGAGCTCTATGGCTCGGCACTCGCGATCGGCGACATCGCATCCGAATTCACGGGGAACGAGCTCGCGATCGGTGCGCCGGGTTTGTACGGCTCGGTGAAGGTGCTCGCGGGCGGCGTCTCGCCGCTGGCCGTGAAAACGCTTGTCGACTTTCCGGCCGCAAACGGGGAACGATTCGGCGCTGCACTGGCGATCGGCAACGTCGATGCGACCACGTCCGCGGTCGACCTGGTGGTCGGTATCCCGGGTCAGAGCAGCGGCGCCGGCGCGATCACGATCATCCGCGGTGGCGCGCTCAGCCCGCGCACCAACATCCGTCAGAGTGACATCAGCCCGATGTTCGACAACGCGCCGAACGACGGCTTCGGCACCTCGCTCGCGATCGGCCAGTTCGATGGCCGTGGTCCGGGGGGATCGACGGCGAGCAACACGACCAAACTGCTCGACCTCGCGATCGGTGGCCCCGGCGAGGCTCCAGACTTGGCGCTGTTCGCCCAGGGACCGCCGGGCAGCGGTGCGGTGTCGCTGATGAGAGGGATCTCCGGATCCGTGGTGGCTCCGTGGGCGCAAATCACGCAGGACTACGACGGTCATCTCTAGCGCGCATGGTGCTACGGTTGCCGCCCCGTGGACCCAGACCGAGACGTGCTGGACCGCTGGCGCAGCGGTGATCAGCAGGCGGGACGCGACCTGTTTGCCCGCTACTTCGACCCGCTGTTCCGGTTCTTCGGGAACAAGTGCACCGAACCCGACGAGTTGATCCAGACCACGTTCCTCGCGATCGTGAAGTCCAAGGATCAGTTCGGCGGGCGCTCCAGTTTTCGGACCTACCTGTTCACGATCGCGCGCAATCAGCTCTATCGCCACATGCGCGAGCTCAAGCATAACGCGCTCTTTGATCCGAACCTGTCGTCGGTGGCCGAGCTGGCGACCAGCGTGGGCTCACGGCTGGCGCGCCACTTCGACCATCAGACGCTGTTCGCGGCGTTGCGGACTTTGTCGATCGAGCAGCAGACGCTGGTCGAGCTCCACTACTGGGAGGATCTCGATGCGATCGCGCTCGGCGAGATCTTCGATGCCCCGCCGCCGACGATCCGGATGCGGCTCACGCGCGCTCGCGTGGCGTTGCGCGAGGCGATAGCTGCCGCTGGTGTGCTGCCCGACGCAGTTCACTCGGATGAGGAGCTCGACAAGTTCGCTCGCAATGCCGGGACCGTCGCACGCAAGCGCTGAATCGCCGCAGCGCCCAGCGGCAGGTCGTTCGATCGGCAACGAGTTCACCTTTCACTGATCTGCCGCAGTCGGCAAAGTCGCTAAATCAAGGGCCGCAGGTCCAGTTATTCCGCAAGGCGCCACGATGTACCAGCGATGCATAACCGATCGTGCGCCGCATGTGCGGGTCGTTACATCCACGCGAGCTCGCGACGGCGTACGTTGGACGAATGCGAATAGTTATTGTTGGCTTGATGGTCGGGATGGGTGTGTTTGCCGCGTGTAGCAGCAGCAGCGGGACGCCTCCGAAGTGCAACGGCGCGTCGTGCAGCTGCCCGGCCGGACAATCCTGCGACATCGCCGCGGGAACTTGTGACAGCAGTTGCTCGCTCGACTGCGCGAACACCAACGATTGCACCGGCGAGTGCGGCTCGTCGTGCAGCCTCAAGTGCACCGGGATGTCCACCTGCGCGATGACAGTCGGCAATAGCGGAAGCATCGACTGTTCGGGTGGAGCGACGTGTCACATCAAGTGCGTCGGCAGCTGCTCGATCAACTGCAGCGGCGGCTCGACCTGCGATCTTCAGTGTCCGAGCGACAGCGCACCGAAATCGATCGGCGCCACGGGCAGCTGCGGCTGATCCATCCGCGGTTCACCAATTCCATCATCGACCTTGCACACCGGATCGATGCGCAAGGCGGCCTTCGACGGTCTTCGTGGCATTCCCCATGTCTGGACCAACAACTTGGGTAGACTCCGGCGAATGAGCTTCTTCGACCGCTTTCGCAAGGGTTCGGCCGCGTCGAGCCCACCAGCGGAGCTGTCGCCGTCGGAGCACACGCCGCTGCTCGTCACGCGGTGCATCGACCAGCTTGCATTGTTGCACCCGGAGGGCTGGCGAGACCTCGAGATCCGCGCGCACGTCGAGAACGACGGCATGGCGATGTTGATCGACAGTGTCGACGTTGCGCCTCTCGCTAGCCCGGAGTCGATGCCTGCGTTTCCCGATGAAGCGCGCGCCAGCCCGGGTTCGACTGTACCGAGCCGTTCAGCTTCGCGGTCGCCGCGCTCGCCGCGCACGCCATCGACCGGGATTTGCACGTGTGGCGATGGCCGCAGACCGCGCACCTGTTCTTCGCTGTCCGATTCCCTGACGCAGTAACTCGAGGAGTCGCGCCCGTTTCCGACGTATGATCCTCCCAAGCTGCGCACCGCTCGCGAGACCGCGGTCGGTCACGCAGCTCATGCGTGCCGCGCAGAGGCGGCCGAGATCACTCGTGCACATCTCATCGCCGGCCCGCTTCGTTGTACACGAGGGTCTCGAGCGCGAACTCGCCGTAGCTCCACGCGCCGCTCGGCGGGTGCCAGAGCGTCTCGGCGCGCCGGCTGACCCGCGCCGGGCCGACCTGCCCGTAGTCGCGCGCCGGCGTCGTCCACCGAGTCGGCGGCGCCGTGCCTTCGGGATCGGAGTTACGATCGTCGGACGCGAAGTTTACGAGCTCCGCGGCGTCGTTGAACTGGAGCGTGGCGGAGATCGTGTTGTCGCCCTGCGTGTAGTGCGCGCGAGCAGTATGCGCGTCCACTGCCTCCCACCGGATCGACGGCCGCACCAGCTCGCCTGGGGCGAGGATGCAGAGGTCGTTGAAGAAGGTCACTGTCTCGGACCGCGTGAGCGCGAGGCCGCCGGCATCGACCATCGTCTTCACGGAGAGCAGCCGCACCCGCATCGTCGCGCCTCGTTCGTCGAACGCGTGGAGCACATCCACCGGGAGCCCCTTCATCTTCGCGTCCATGAGAAAGAACCGGCGCGGTGGTTCGAGGGTGTTGAGCTGGTCGGCGGCGAACGTCATCCAGGCAGCATCCGGGCCACTGCGCATCCGGCCGGTCCACGTCGCGCGAAAACTCTGCGGCCTCGGCTGGCCCACCACGCCAGCGCTGCGCACGTAGCGCTGGACCGGCTCGGGGAGCTCGCGCAGATCGCTTTCCCTGAGCACGTCGACCGGGCGCAACGGGATCGCGAGCGAGAGCGCACGCCCGTATTCGGCGATGAGGCTCCATGGGCCGAGGTGAGCCGCGCCCCAGATGACCACGAGTAGAACGATCACATTCGCAAGCGTGCCGAACTTCGCATCGCTCCAGCTCGCGACGATCACGACCTGCGACACCACCACCGCCACCGCGCCCACCCACCACCAGCTCGTCGCATGAAAAATGAGCAGCGCCGCCGTGGCCAGCAGCAGCACGCCCGCCGCCAGCCACATCATCCCCCACGACCCTGAGATCGGCTGCCGCAGCTGGGGGAGTTGCGCGAGCCCGAACGCCTTCGCGAAGCCAAGCAGGTGGATGAGGCCGTGGAGGCTCAGGATAACGAGGAACACGATCCGCGGCATGCAGCCACCACGTTGCAGATCGCGCGCCACCGACGGCACTCGATCCCGCGATCTTCGCCGTCCGCCTCGCAGCGCGCCGAGCTGAAGTTACTTGAGCGGAAAGATCAGTCCGTTGCGGGCACCGAACTATCGGCGGCAAGCAGCTCGTCGATGGGGTGGACGCCTTGCACGACCATATGCTCGAAGAGTGCTCGAAGAGTGCTCGCAGCTCGCTCTTGTTCTTCGGACTGAAGCTCTCCGCGAATTGTGACTTGCTGAGAGCCGCTTCGAGCCTGGCATCCGTCGGCGCAAAAAACGTGTATGGCCCATCCTTCCCAAGCGTGTCTTCCAGGCCTGTCATCGCGATGATCTTGACAACCCAGGTGAATCGACCGTCGGCGGCCAAGTCGATCATCAGCTGTGTCCCCGCCGGATGTTTGGTCCCCGCTGGCGGCGAGGCACCTACCGAGGGCGCAGGCTCAACGCCCGATGTGGCTGGCGCTTCTTCCGCATCGGTGACGGAGCTGGGGTCGAGCTTCCACACGTACAGTCCCGGCGTCTCGCCGTGCTTGAATCGCGTGAGGGTGAGGTAGCGAGAAGATCGGCGAGGCGTCGAGGCGGGAGCACAGGCCTCGATCGTGGCGTACTGGTCGTAGGAGTACGTGAATTTCCTGTCGCTAAGCTCGCTGTCACGCGCCTTCGCCTCCTTCTTGAGCTTCTGGCTCACTACACGAACCGTCTGCGCGGTGGGCGTCGGCATCACCGAAGGAGCGGAGTATGCTCAGCACGCTTGTCGAGCTGCGCGAACAACTGAACCCGCTCGAGCTCGTCGTGGTGTGTGACGCGACCCGCGAGATCCACGAGGGACGCTTTAGAGACGGCCCCATCTCCACGGTTCAGCTCGTCGGCATTCGTCCTTGTTGATTCGCGTGCGAACTCGATCGGGCGGCACTTGGCTCTCATCTCGCAGGGAGCTAGGACATGTCGACCAATGAGTCATCCATCGACCGCGCGCTGCGGTTTGTTCTCGGAGTTGTGGTGCTCTCGCTCGTAGTCATCGGTCCCAAGACGATGTGGGGCTTGGTCGGGCTCGTTCCGCTGCTGACCGGCATCGTCGGGTTCTGCCCGCTTTACCGGCTGCTCGGGATCAGCACGTGCCCGGCGCACGGTGGTCGCAAGCAGGCGGCGTGACATGCCGAAGCCCACGCCGTTTCCGCACCACTACACGGTGAAGCTCGAGGATCGGCGGCTCGCCGCACCGCCGCGAGCCCCGATCGCTGTCGGCGCGCCTCCACAGTTCGGTGGCAGCGATGAGGTGTGGAGCCCGGAGGATCTCCTCGTCGGCGCTGCGCTCGAATGCCTGTGGACGACTTTCGAGGCCTACGCTCGCCAGGACCAGCTCGAGTTCTCGGGCTGGCGCGGTACGGGCTCCGGCGTCCTCGACAAGGGCCCGACCGGGCCGGTGTTCACGTCGATCACGCTGGCCGTCGAGATGACCGTGGCTGCCGCGGACATCGAGCGCGCTCGGCGTGTCTTCGACACCGCGGAGAAGCACTGCATCATCTCGAACGCGCTGCGCGTCGCCATCACCGTGCAGCCCGACATCCGGCCGCGCTGAAACGCTGACGCAGGATCTGCGGTGTGCGCCGGGTCGTCGCGCAGGCCTTGCGTGATCGCTACGACCCGTTGAGGACCACGAAGCTGAGCAAAGCACCGTACCGGGTCGAGGCGACCGGGCTTGCCCGAATCGGACACGCCCCAGAGCGGCAGCCGACGAAGCGATAGAACCCGAACCCGGCGAGCACGCCGATCAGGATCGAGAGGACGAGGCGAGCTTGCATGGCCGTGAGAGCCGGGCCGTGTGCAAACGATTCAGCGGTCGGTGCCGGTCGGTGCCGGTCGGTGCCGGTCGATGCCGCGATGGCCGCCATGATCTTGTCGCGGACCGCTGTCCGCACCGGCGCCGCTCACCGGGCAGCCGACGACACCTTCTCGGAGTGGGTGATCCTCGGTGCTGTCCGACGAGTTGGCGCCGCTCGATCCTGCAACGAGAATCGGCGACCGCGGCATTTGCGGCCGGCGCTCATCGAGCGTGAGCGCGCGGCGTGAGAGCGGCACTGCGAGGGCATAGGACTTGCTGACGAAAGGCGTATGACAAAACGTGCCTGGATGAATCTATCGGCTGTGTTGGTGCTCGCGGCTGGTTGTGGGTCGAAGCGGAGTCCGCCGTCGTCGCCCGCCGAGACCGCCCAGCAAGCGCCGATGTGCTCGATGATGAAGGACGCGCAGATCGCGGCGACCGACGGAGAGCACGATGTGACGATCACCTTCACGACGCAGGGGGACCCCACGGATCTTCGCGCACACGTCCGCAAGATGGGCGCGATGCACGATCGGATGGCGCACGGGACGATGGGCGGGAGCATGATGGGTAGCGGTGGGATGGGGAGTGGCGGAAGCACCGAGATGATGGGTGGCAGCGGGATGATGGGTGGCAGCGGGATGATGGGCGGCAGCGGGATGCACGAGCACATGGTCATGGTGCCGTCGCACGCGTCGGTCGACGACCTCGACCATGGCGCGCGCATCGTGCTGACTCCCGACGACCCAGCAACGCTTGCCGCGTTGCGCGATCAGATTCACGCGCATGTCGAGATGATGAAGTCTGGACGCTGCCCGATGATGGAAGATCACGGCGGCCCAGCTGCAGGGCAACCGGCGCACGACCCTCAGCACAACATGTGAGCAGCCGAGATCGCGTAACCGCGCACCTGTTGATGCCGTCTATCTGGTCGCGGCCGCGCTCCTCGCCCGAGATCGAGAGAGCGTCGAGCCACGGCTCCGCGCAGAGCAGAGCAAGCGCAGGTTCTCCGCGGCGCCGT
>JAYVLQ010000065.1:0-25664 GCA_043759355.1 Kofleriaceae bacterium | reverse complement strand
CGGCCAGCGCTTGCAGCGCCGACGCGAGGTGCTTGTGTTGATCCGCCAGTTCGATCACGATGCGAGTCACGGGGTATCCTTCCGTCGAGTGAGTCTTGGAAAACCCTCGATGGCACGGCTCTGCCCGCCTTTCAAGTCACGCGCTCCGTTACGCCGCGTTCCGGATCTCGTCGACGCTGCTCAGGATCAGATCCACACCCCGCTGGAAGCTGGAATGTCCGCAGCCGATGCGCGCATGAGCGCGCGCTACGTCGCCGGTTTTGGTGGGTCGATGCGAAAGAACTTGGTTTCGATGTTGGACGGCATCGGGGTGGCGGAAGTACTAGATGTCCGGTCCACCGAGCGGCTGTTCGCCGCCGATAGGGCTCACGTCCATTCAACGTCCGTGTTTCGTCATCCCGTGTTCATCCGAGGCAAGAACTACACGGGCCACGGGGGACATTTGGAGCGCAGCGCCTTCGGCCAGGCGTGTATTCGAGATCTGTTCGTCAGCGAACTGGATGCCCTGCCCGAGGCGTTGGTGGTCCCGATGGGAGGATTCGTGTCCGGCGTGATCAAGGACCTTGTTTCCAGGAATCTACTCGATGAGCGACGATGCTTGATGGGGTTTCCTCAT
The DNA here is from genome assembly GCA_043759355.1 of Kofleriaceae bacterium. GTDB lineage: Bacteria > Myxococcota_A > Polyangia > Haliangiales > Haliangiaceae > JABFXX01. The sequence continues at coordinate 25,048 of JAYVLQ010000065.1, read as the reverse complement.
CCCTCCGGTGCTAACGGTCACCGTCGATCGCAGTTCGAGGCGCAGAAGTCAGAGCTGATGGAGAAGACGCGAATTTGGCTCCGGAGGAGCTAGGCGGCGAACTCTCAGCGAACGATCGTTCACGACGCCGCGGTTACGGTATTCACGATGATGTGAAACGCAGTCTGAACGGTCTCAACGAGATCGTCCGAGTGTTTCTTCGTCGCAACCATGTGATCCATGCGAGTCTTCAACGCCTGGAACTTGCTCAAGCAACGGCCAGCACTCGCCCCGCTAACGGTTATGCTCACCGATGCGGATCCCTTCGGTGACGACGCGATCGCGACCGTAAAGATTACGACGCATGAACTCCGGCAAGCGTTGCTTGATGGCAAGGTTCGTTTCGTCCATGTCGGTGAACAGTCGGCAAACCAATTGCTGTTGGTTGCAGTGTCAGTTACCGCCGAAGGATGGTCGCCGGAGTAGACGGTCGCGAAGCGCGGATCTCCGATACCCGTGGAAGACCGGATGAACAACGCGGTGTTGTCTGCTGTCCAGGCACGTTGCAGAGCTCGCGTGCGACGAAACCACGACAGATGACCTGTCCTCGGGTTACTACTTGAAAGACCCTAGCTGCTCGTCAAATGGGAATTTGAATTCTGCTTCGAGGTCGAGGTCTGCGTTCAAGGGCAGCTTCCTTCACGATCGTGACGCGCGACGTGCCAACGGCATTTGAATAGCGGATACTCGGAGCGAAGCCTGAAGGATCGCGAACCGACATCGGTCGCGTTCATCTCCGCGATGCCTCGGGCTCGAAGCGCTGGCAGCCCGGTGTGAGGCTCGGCGCCGGTTACCACGAGGCGATGGTGGTCACGCAGCCGGCACACGCGATCACGGCGATGGCAAGGCGCATGATTTGTGAATACGCGGCAGCGCCGACCAACGTCGCGAGCGCGCGCATGGTAACGGTGCCGCTACCGGGACGACGAGTGGTAAGATCGCACCCGACGGGCGTAGGATGCGGCGGTGAAAATCGTCTTCGTCGTCGGTCTGGTCCTTGCGAGCTTTAGCGTTGCGGACAGCAGCCCAGGCCCCCAGCCGCTGCCGTTACCGCCGCCGCTTCCCACCCCGCGCGACGAGGCGTATCCCGGCACGTTGAAGCTCGCGGTCGACGTCACCGATATCGAGCGGCGCGTCTACAAGGTCCACGAGGACATCTCGGTCACGGCGGCGGGCGATCTGGTCCTTACGTATCCGCGCTGGCTGCCGGGCACGCACGCGCCCGAGGGCAGCATCGACCGATTTGCCGGGCTCGTCGTGAAGGCTGGTTCGACCCGCCTCGAGTGGGTGCGCGATACCGTCGACGTGTTCGCGTTCCACGTCCCGGTGCCGGCGGGGACCAAGACGATCAGCGTCGACTTCACATACTTGTCTGCGGCGCATCACGGAGTGGGGCCGCAAGAAGTCGGTCGCGAGTTGCTCGTGCTCGACTGGCCCGCGGTGTTCGTGTATCCGGCGGGCTACTTCACGCGCCAGATTCCCGTTGACGCCAGCGTGCACGTCCCCGAAGGCTGGCGCGTTGCGACGGCACTCGAGGTCGCCTCGACGCGAGGCGCGGTGACGACGTTCAAGACGGTCCCCCTCGAGACGCTCGCTGACTCACCGGTCCACGCCGGCCACTACTACAAGCGCTACGATATCGCCGCCGACAAGACGCCGGTGTTTCTCGACGTCATGGCGGATCATCCCGATCTCGTCGAGATCAAGCCGGCGTTGATCGAACTGGAGCGCGCGGTCGTCCAGCAGGCGACTCGCCTGTTCGGCTCGCACCACTACGACCACTACGATTTTCTTCTCGCGCTCAGCGATGAGGTCGGCTGGAACACGACCCTCGAACATCATCGCAGCGCGGAGTACGGCGAGCCCGTGACCGACTTCATCGATTGGGATAAGACGTCCGCCTGGCGCGACGTGCTCGCGCATGAATACGTGCACTCGTGGGACGGCAAGTTTCGCCGGCCGGCCGACCTCTGGACGCCGACCTACAACGTGCCCATGCGTGACTCGTTGTTATGGGTCTACGAAGGCGGCACGCAGTACTGGGGCGAGGTCGTGACGACGCGTGCGGGCGTGTGGACCAAACAGCAGGCGCTCGACTCGCTCGCGATGACCGTCGCGGCGCTCGACAAGGAACCGGGGCGAACCTGGCGCGCGCTCCAGGACACCACGAATGACGAGATCATCAATCCACGCCGGCCGATGTCATGGCCAGGCTGGCAGCGCTTCGAGGCGTACTACCCGGAAGGCGCACTGATCTGGCTCGATGCCGATACGCTGATCCGCGAGAAGACCAACGGCGCGAAGTCATTGGATGACTTCGCGAAGGCGTTCTTTGGTATCGACAACGGCAGCTTCGTGCCGGTCGTGTACACGTTCGCTGACGTGGTGACGGCGCTGAACAACGTCTACGCGAACGATTGGGCGACGTTTCTGCGGACGCGTCTGGATGGTCATGGGCCTGGCGCGCCGCTCGACGGCTTGCGACGCGGTGGCTACAGGCTCGTGTTCACCGAGCAGCCGAGCGAGTACTGGACGTCGATCGAGGATACGCGGTTGAAGGGCGTGGACCACTCGTATTCGATCGGGGTCGTGGTCGATAAGGACGACGTACTGTCGACGGTCGCGTGGGAGAGCCCGGCGGCCAAGGCTGGCGCGATCGCGGGCTCGAAGATCCTTTCGGTCGATGGCGTCGCGTACGAGGCGGCGCGCCTGAAGCTGACGATCCAGCGCGCGAAGACCAGCAAGGATCCGATCTCGCTCGTGCTCCAGAACGGCGAGCGCGTCTTCACGGTTCGGATCGACTATCACGGTGGGTTGCGTTACCCGCACCTGGAGCGCATCCCGAATCAACCAGCGCTCCTCGACGACATCCTCGCGGCCCGCAAGAACTAGCGGTGCTTGCGCGTGCGGCTTCGTCACATGTCATCGAGTGTCCTTGGCACAGATCGCAAAGGAGGAGGCATCGAGTCGCAAGAGCGGGTGGACGCGGGATGCGATCGTAAACGAGCTTGCGACCTGGCTAGTAAGCGGTACGTCGGTCGACGCTTCGTTCATCACCCGCCACGGTTCGCGCGGACTCGTTGCGGCTGCCAAGAAGACGTTCGGCCGCTTCGGGTGCGTATTTCACGGATCGCTCGCACCAATTCCCGACGAGCATCCACGCTGATTCTCTTGGCCATCGTTGCATCCTGAGGCCTGCCACCGCGGGTAGCAGATTCGGTGAGGCAACGACCCGGGCTCGGTAGCAAATCAAGCGGAGCAATGCGCCGTCGGCAAACTGCTGCACAAGCTCGGCTACAGCCTTCAAGCGGCGAAGAAGACCGTCGAGGGAAAGCAGCATCCTGACCGCAACGCGCAGTTCGAGCACATCGCAGAACATGCGAAGCGCTGTGCCGAGCGCGGCGTGCCGATCATCTCCGTTGATACCAAGAAGAAGGAGCTGTCGTTTCGATCGAAGCGTGGTGGAAGCGGATGGGCTGTAAGCGCTACCCCGATGCGACGGAACTCTTCATCACTGCCGACGCAGGCGGCCTTCGATGCTGCCGAGTCCGGGCAGGCAATCATCTTGTTGGACGAGGCGGACTCGCTCTTCGCGAAGCTTTCAGAGGTGCGAAGCAGCGACGATCGCTACGCAAATCTTGAAGTGAACTACCTCCTGCAGCGCATCGAGGCGTTCACCGGAATTGCAATCCTCACCACGAACCACGAAACCGCCATCGATCCAGCGTTCATGCGTCGGCTCACGTTCCATATTCGCGTTCCGATGCCGGATGAAGATCAACGCGTTCTACTTTGGGAAGGCATGCTGCCGGAGCGCGCCGAACGATTGTCAGACCTCGATGTTTCGCGTCTCGCCTCGGGATTCGCAATGAGTGGCGGCTACATCAAGAACACGGTTTTTCGTTCGGCCTTTTTTTTCTCTGCAGATGCAGGCACGCCGATCAGCAATGCGCATTTGTTCCGAGGAGCGCGCGCCGAGTATGAGGCGATGGGAAAGCTGGTTGATGGCGGAGCATGCGTGCGATGACATACTCGCACGAGGGCGGGAGTTCCTCTTCCTACGCGCCGAAGGGCTGGAAGAACATGCGAAGGTCCTGCGCTAGTGACTCCGGCTCCTCCATCGCCGCGAAGTGGCCCCGCGTGGCATCTTCGCTCCAACGCGTGACCGCATCGTCGACGGAGCGCGACCCCAAAGAGAGTGGGCGCGTCGGACCGCAATGACATGGTACGTACTGCAGTGATGGCGCACGTTCACGTTCGGGCGGACAGTCGGGACATCTCCGGAGGCGGCCTCAAGAACATCGCCGCGGCGGTGATCGAGGTCCCGAGCGGCGAGACCCACGGCGTTGGGACGTCTTTCGAAGGGCCGCTCGACATGCGCCTCGACACCGACCGCCCCGTCCTGCTGGTGCTCGTCGATGGAGCTGCGTGCTCTTATCTTGGGCAGCTCCATCCGCTGACCACGTCCAGCATGCTGATCCTCGACGCACTCGGTGCAGCCGTACGAACCTTCGGCGAGCCTCCGACGGGTCGAGAAGCATCATGGTTAATGGACCTCCTGATCGACGCGAATGCCCGCGTCCTTGGCGTGGCGCTGGGCTCGCTCCGAGGATCGCTCGCCGTCGTGCTCCTCGCGGGAGAGCACGCCTTCTGCGCACATCTCGGCAATGTGGTCGTCGCGGTCGGAGGCCCGCGCGACGAGTTTGCTCCGGTCGAGCTGACCCAAGACCACACGCTACTGCAAAGCCTTCGCGAGGAGCAGGTCGTTCGCGAGTTCGAAGCTGAGCTCGCGAACGTGATGACACGTTGGTTCGGTGGCTCGAACGCTGAGCCCGATGTACGTGCGATCCTGGTGTCGGAAGGCGATCTAGTGTTCCTCGCTCCGCGGTCGATCATCTCGGGAGTGATGGCAGATGTCGCGATCGATCGCTCGGTGCTGAGGAATGACCAAAGACTGTGGCAGCAGTTGGTGCTCGATGAAGCGAGTCGGCGCCACGACCGAAGTCCCGTGCTCCTCGTTGCCGAGAGGCTGTCGTGAAGCCGCCCCCGCTACCGTTCTATAGCGGCGCGACGCTTCGCGCCGGCGACAGCGGCGCGATGCTCGTGCTCACGCGCCCATCGAACGAAGCGTTCGCGCAGCCGGCCTCGACGACCGCGCTCTACCTCCCGCGCGCGAAGCTCGTCCATGTATGCACGTTTGCGTACCGTCGTCGGTGCCGAGAGGCCTCAGCTGAGGACCTCGCCTCGCTCCACTTCTTTGGTCATTTCGCTGACGTGGCGCGTCCTCGATACGTGAAACTCGAGCCCGTGTCGGCGGTAGATGCGGTCGCCTTCTCGGACCTCCTGAAGAAGCGCCTCGACTTGCCGCGCAAGCCCGTGATCGTCTCGGCCGACGAGCTCGATGACAGGGTTCCGTCGGGCTCATTCGTCGTCGCAAAAGGCCAGTACAACGCGACCTTCGAGCGGCCGAACTTCGGGCGTGTTCGGCTCGGAGGAAGCTTCTTTCACGAGCTAGAACAACGCGGCCTTCGCGAAGGCACCTATACGGTGGCGGGATTCTATTGGCGCCCCGGCCCCTCGGCAGAACCGCTGCCTGGCTATCGAGGCCCGTGCGTCGACGTTGTCGACTTGGACGCCGTGCAAGGTGCAGCTGGAAAGGCGAGCGATGTCCGTTCCTGATAGCTACGCGGTGCTGCGCGGGGCGCTGCCGACACCAGCTCGTCTCTCCGAGCTCCTCGAAACCTATGGCGGGGTCACGGGAGACTGGACGGAGGGGCTCGAATGCGCGGGTCTCTCGATCAAGAAGGCGCGTCTCGATCGTCAGCTTCGCGCGCTCTTCAACAGGATGCTCGGCGCGAAGCGAAAGGAACCGTTTACTCCCGTCAGTGTCGTCTGCTTGGTCGGCAGATCGTGTGACACCCTCGAGGACGTCGGAGAAGCGCTGCTTCTCGACTGCGGTGGCGTGGTGTTCCGCGAGGATGGGTCTTTGCTGACCTACGTTCCGGTTCCAAAGACCAAGAAACCAAAACCCACGAAGAAGATCGCGAAGACGATCTTCGACGGCTCGATCCCGGAGGAGGTCGAAGCCCGCTTTGGCCGCGAGCAAGCTCCCTACAAGCTGGGGTGCAGAGACCCGATCACGGTGAAGTTCCCCGCAGTCGTCAAGGCAGTGGGCGTGAAGGGAAAGTTTGGTTTTTCAGACGGCGGACGATGGGCGGCGACGCTCGGTCACGGCATCTGTCTTAGAGCGATGGGGAGTGACCGTGAGTTCTATGCGGCGACCCTTTCGACGCTCGGCGTGGAAGACGCGCAAGAGGTGCTGTGGGTGTCGTTCTCGACCTGGTACCGGACGTCCAGTGACCCCGAAGATTGGCGCGCCATGCTTCAGATCCTGTGCGCGATTGGCAGGCATACCCGCGGTGTGCTCTGGAAAGAGCATGAAGCCACGTTGGTCGCCAGCTACGACTTCGCAGGTTAATGACCATGACGGACCAAAGCCCGGACGGTGTCCGGTGTGACCTTCGAGTTGCTCTTGCCTCGCTCGCCGCAGCGTTCGAGATCAACGTCGTGCCGCACCAAGGCGATCGTTCGCTTGAGCCGTAGATCATCGACTGCGCCGCTCGAACGGAGCACCGCTCGTCGAGTAGGCACTCGGCGCGGTCGTGGAGAGCGAAGATTGGTGTCGCCTCACTGGTAGCTCTACTACGCGCGTCGTAGACTTGGGCCGAGATGGAGCGGCCAGCCCTGCCTGGGGGAGACCTCGAACGAGCCGTGCTCGAAGCGGTGTGGGGTCTCAGCAACGCGACCGCACGCGAGGTGCATGATCGCGTGGGAGCTCCGAGCGGCCTTGCGTACACCACGATCGCGAAGGTGCTCGATCGGCTGGTCGCAAAGAAGCTGTGCCGCCGCCGTCGTGAGGGTCGGGTCTACGTGTACGCCGCCGCTGTCGCTCGCCAGAAGGTCGAGCGGGCCACGGCGCGCGCGTCGGTGAGCCGCTTGCTCGGTGACGAACCGGGTCCAGCGCTCGCGGCGCTCGTCGATGCGGTCGAGGCTGTCGACCCCGACCTGCTCGACGAGCTGGCTCGCGTGGTGGCCTCGCGCCGAAAGGCACGCCGTGAGTCGTGAGCAGTTGCTCCTCGGCTTGGTGGCCTTGGTGGGCGGCACGCTCGCATGGCTGCTCGCCCCGGTCCGAGACGGAGGCGCCACGGGACCGGCATGGGTACGCGAGCGACGAGCGTGGCGTTTGCTCGTCGCGCCGATCATCGTGATCGCGATGGGGACTGCCACGCTCTTTGGATGGGCGCTGCAGGAACCGGAGCTCACCGACGAGCGCCTGTCGCTGGTGGCCTGGTTCGTGGTCGTCATCGTGCTCGCGCTATGGACCCGCGCGCTCGCGCGGTTTGGCCGCTCGTTGACCCGCCGGCCGGCGCTGCCGATCGCCGTGGTCGGGTTGATGAAGCCGCGCATCGTGTTCGATCCAGCGCTCTCGTACATGCTGGACGCCGATGCGTTTGGCGCGGCGCTGGCGCACGAAGAAGCGCACCGGCGCCATCGCGATCCTCTCCGGATCGCGCTCGCGCAGCTCGCGGTCGACCTGCAATGGCCATGGCCCCAGGCGCGCCGCCGACTCGCCTCGTGGCGCGAGGCCTTGGAAGAGGCACGCGACGACGAAGCGATCTGCGACGGTGCGCATCCAGACGACCTCGCCGCCGCGATCATCGGTGCCGCTCGCCTCGCCGGACAGGGTTCGGGCGCCGCGCTCACCGGGTTGCACGCGATCGAGCGGCGGATCGGGCGCTTGCTCGAGAGCGGGCCTCGCGAGCGCCCGGGTCGTTCGATCGCCTTTGCTGCGATCGTGGGCTCGGGACTGCTCACCGCAGCGGTGATCGGATTCGTCTACGGCGAGGAGCTGATCGCGCGGCTTCCCGGTGTGATGCGATGACGCGTGTGACGCTTCTCGCGATGCTCGCGTTCGCCGCCGCCTGTGGCGGGCACGACAAAGACGACGAGGATAAAAAATCGCCGTCGCGCGTGCACGGGCGCGAGATCGTGCTCGACGACACGAGCCGCGCCGCGATCGATCTCGCGGTCGCCCCGGCAACCGAGGCCGACTTGCCAGACATCCGGCTCCGCTACGGCAAAGCGATCTCGCGTCCCGGAGACGAACTGGTGATCTCTTCGCCGATGGTGGGACGAGTGACGCAGATCTCGCTGGTCGCGATCGGCGACCACGTCACGGCCGGCACCGAGATCGCGAGGATCAGTCCTGTGCTCAATGCCACCGAGCGCGCCTCCGCGGGCGTGCAAACCGCGGAGATCGGTGCACAGATCGCGCAGGCACAGCAGGAGGTCGGTCTGCGCGAAGCCGAGCTGGTGCGAGCGAAAGATCTCGCGCGCGATGGCATCGTCAGTCAGGCAAAGCTTGCAGAGGCAGAGGCAGCGGCAGCGAGCGCACGTGCGCGACTGGAGGCGTCTCGCCAGGGGCGCAGTGCGCACGCGGGGGCACTCGGACGCATCATCACGCTCACGGTGCCTGCGGATGGAACGCTGGTCTCGCTCGAGGCCGTGAGCGGCGGCACGGTGGACCTCGGGCAAGCCGTCGCCCGCGTCCTTCGCGCAGGTCCTCGCCGGATCGATCTCGCGGTCAGCGCGTCGGATCCAAGTGCAAGTGCTTACGAAGTTCAGATCGCGGACGCGTGGCTACCTGCGCGCTTGGTCTCGCGAGGCACGACCGTCGGTGAGGACGGCAACCGTCACGATGTCCTCGAGCTCGACGCGAGCACCGGTGCGTTGTTGGGCTCTGTCGTGGCGGTTCGCCTCGCGGCCGCCCCCGCGCGCGGGGTGGTCATCGCGGAATCGGCGGTCCTGCCCTCGGCCGGCGGTGACGTCGTGTACGTAGAGCCCAAGCACGGCACCTTCGAGCTTCGACTCGTGCGGATCGGCGCGCGGTTCGGTGGTCGCGTCCGGTTGACGACGGGGGTCAAGGTCGGCGAGCCCGTCGTGGTGCGTGGTGCGAGCGCGCTGCGCGGCGAGGCTTTGAGATCGTCCCTCGGCGGCGAAGACACGGATTGATCATGGCCTCACCTCTGGACGCGTTGATCACCTGGTCGATCCGACGCCGCGCGATCGTGCTGATCATCGCTGCCGTGGCGGCGATCGGCGGAACGTACATCACGAGCCAGGCCCCGCTCGACGTGCTTCCCGACTTCACGCCGCCTCGCGTGGTGATCCAGACCGAGGCGCCGGGCAGGGGAACGACCGATGTCGAAGAGCGCGTCACGTGGCCACTCGAGCGCGTGCTGCTCGGGACGCCCGAGACGACCTCGATTCGGTCGTCGTCGATCGCGGGTCTCTCCGTGATCACGATGACGTTCAGCGATGGAGCAGAGCTGTTTCGCACGCGACAGCTCGTCACCGAACGCCTCCAGCTCGCCAGCGGGACATTGCCCGAGGGCTCGGAGCCAAAGCTCGAACCGATCGCGCCGCCGATCGGCGCGTTGCTCAAGTTCTGTGTGACCAGCTCGCAGCCGGATGCGGCGCGAGCGCGCACCGAGCTGCGCACGTTCGCAGAGTGGAAAGTGAAACCGCGTCTCGGTGGAATCCCCGGCATCGCCCAGGTGATCATCCACGGTGGCCTCGTCGAGCGGTTCGAGGTTCGACCGGATCCGCGACGGATGCGCGAGCACGCGGTCTCGCTGGAGGAGATCGAACGTGCGGCTGCCCGGAGCCAGACGTCGATCGGCGCGGGCCCGATGACGTCGGGAGAGATGCGCTCGGACGTGACGACCGAAGCTCGGCTCACGATGGCATCGGCACCGGAGCGCCTCGCCGCTGCGGTTGTCGCGCTCCGGCACGGCTCTCCGATCCGGCTCGGCGACGTTGCGGATTTCGGTCCCGGTGTGGAGCTTGCGGTAGGCGACACGACCTGCGATGGGAGGACGGGCGTCTACATCCAGGTCATGAAGCTTCCGTGGGCCGACACCATCGCCGCGACCGCGGCGACAGAAGCGGCGCTCGCCGATCTAGCGCGCGAGCTTCCGCCCGGGATCCAGATCGATCCGCCGGTCTTTCGCCAGGCATCGTTTGTCCAGACCTCCGTGCGGAGTGTGGCGCGATCGATGGCGATCGGCGCGCTCCTGGTCGTCATCGTGCTGATCGCGATGCTGCGATCGGCGCGGCTCGCGGCGATCAGCCTGACCGCGATCCCGCTTTCGATCATCGCTGCCGCCGCGGTGCTCGTCCTGCGGGGGGCGTCGATCAACGGCATGGTGCTCGGTGGGCTCGCGATCGCGGTCGGCGAGGTTGTCGACGATGCGATCGTCGACGTCGAGAACGTGTGGCGTCGGCTGCGCGAGAACGCGGGGCTGTCCGAGCCGCGCCCTGCACTCGACGTCGTGCACGACGCTTCGCGCGAGATTCGCTCGTCGGTCGTCTACGCGACCGCGATCGTGTGTCTCGTCCTGGTGCCCGTGTTGCTCCTCGGCGGCGTTGCGGGCCGCATCTTCTCGCCGCTGGCAGTGACCTACGTCTATGCAATCGGCGCATCGCTCCTCGTCGCGCTCACGGTGACGCCCGCGATGTGCGCGTGGCTGCTTCCGGGCATCGCGACTGCAGAAGCGCGGCCTAGTCGGCTCGCGCTGGCGATGACCGCCCGCTACGCCCGGATCCTGCGACGGGTGATCGAACATCCACGCATCGTTGTCGGCGCAGCGCTCGCGCTCGCGGTCGGCGCAGCGGTCGCAATCCCGCTCCTGGGCGGCGGCTTCCTGCCGGATTTTCACGAGCAATCGGTGATCGTGCACGTCAACGCTGCACCGGGAACATCGCTCGAGGAGACCGTTCGCATTGCTGCGCGGTTCGACGCGCTCGTCCGACCCGAGCTGGCGTCCCACGTCGCGGGACGCGCAGGACGTGCGGAGCTGGGCGAGGATCCATTTCCGGTCAATCGGCTGGAGCTCGACGTCGTCGTAGGCAGCGATGATCTCGAAGCCAAGGTGGCGGCCCTGCGGAAGCAACTCGCGCGCGTCCCGGGCATCAGCTTCGCGGTCGAGGGCTTCCTCGGCGAGCGCGTGCACGAGATCCTCGGTGGCGAGACCGCGCCGATCGTCGTCGAGGTCGTCGGGCCGGAGCTCGAGCCGCTGCGCGGCCTGGCGGCGACGCTCGCGGAAAAGATCGCGCACCTGAAGGGCGTGAGCGGTGTCTCCGTCGTGGCACAGGTCGATATCTCCGAGTTGCGCGTTCGACCGGATCCGCTCGCGCTCGCGCCGTACGGCCTCAGCCCGGCGGATGTCGCCGAACAGGTCCGGACGTGGCGTGGGGGCCACAAGGTTGGCGATATCCTGGAGCCCGATGGCCGTCTGATCGCGATCGAGGTGGCCGGTGCTGCAGCGCTGCGTGATCGGGCGGCGCTCGCCGACCTGTTGATCTCGACCACCGACGGCCGAGCCGTTCAACTCTCCGCGATCGCACGAATCGACGATGTCGCGGTGCCCGCCGCCGTCACGCATGTCGGAGGCGCGCGCCGGATCGCGATCGGCGTCGACGCCGATCCGTCGGCAGTCTCCAAGGTCAGCGCGGCGATCGACGATGCTTCCCGTGACACGTCGATGCCAGCCGGCTATCGCATCGCGGTCGGTGGCGAAGCGGTCGCGCGTTCACACGCCGCCCGACAGTTAATCATCGTCGGTCTGCTCGTGATTGTCGGCATCGTCGGGTTGCTGACCATCGCGTTCGGACGTGCGAGTGATGCTGCGATCGTGATGCTGAACTTCCCACTCGGCTTGATCGGCGGTGTCGCGGGTGCGCTGCTTCTGCCCGAGGGACTGTCCGTCGCCGGCTTCGTCGGGTTCGTGACGCTGTTCGGCATCATCGCGCGCAACGGGATCATGCTCGTCGCGCACACCCGGCATCTCGAGACCGAGGCACCGGACGAGGCACCCGTAGATCGCGTCCTGCGTGCGGCCGAAGAGCGCCTCTTGCCCATCGTAATGACGGCAGCCACGGCCGGACTCGGCCTGTTGCCGCTCGCTCTGTCGCTTGGATCCGCCGGCAGCGAGCTGGAGGCGCCGATGGCCGTTATCGTGTGCGGTGGTCTGATTACATCGACGATGCTCAACATGCTCGTGCTTCCCACGGTCTACGTGTGGCTTGCGCGACGCCGTGCGCGAAAGGCGACGCCTACATGATGCGCATCCAAATTCTGCTCGTCGTCGTCTCGATCACGATCACCGTTCAGGCGATACGCGCGGAGCCGCTGCCCGTACTGACGCTCGCGCAAGCGCAAGCGGAGGCCCGGCAGCACGCACCCGAGCGTGTGGCGGCGGACGCTGCCGTCGCCGGTGCGGATGCTCGTGCCTCGGCGGCCGGCCGCCGCTTCACCCACGATCCGATCGCGATCGGTCGATACCAGCAGCCCCCTTCGGGTACCGATGGCAAGGATCGGGCGTGGTCGGTCGGCCTCGAATGGACGGTCGATCTCTCCGGCGCGTGGCGCCCTCGCGGCGCTGCCGGGCACTCGGGCCTGGTCGCCGCGCAGTTCGCGCGAACGGGCGCGCTCGTCGATCTCGACGTCGAGGTTGCGATCGCGTACGCCGAGGTAGCAGACGCACAGCGGCGGGTGGCGAGGTCGACCCAGATGGTCGCGCTCCGAGAGCAGGCCGCACATGCGGCAGACCGTTTGCGGACGACCGGAAGCGGGAATCAGCTCGATCTCGACGCGTCGATGCTCGACCTCAGAGCGACGCAGGTGGATGCAGCGAACGTCCGCGGCGACCTCGAATCGGCACGCGCGCACTTGAGCCGACTGCTGGGCCGACGCGAGACGACGATCGCGGTCACCGACGACCTCGATCTGGCCGCTGCGCCGCCACGCGCGGCGATCGACGAGCTGGTCGCGCGCGATCCGCGCGCCAAGGCCGCCGCGGCAGAGCTGGATGCGGCGCGGTTGGTAGCCGAGGCGGAGCACAAAGCTGCGCGGCCCGGCGTGACCTTCGGCATCGAGGCCGGCCGCACCCGCCACGACATCCCGGCGGGCGCCTTCGCGAGCATGCCCGCACTCACCGGTGCCTGGAACGAATGGGAGATCGCCGTGTCGCTCAGCGTTCCGCTGCCGGTCTTCGATCGCAATCGCGTTGCACGCGCGAGCGCCGACGCGGACGTGCTCGGCGCCGAGGCGAGACTCGCCGGCGTTCGCGCAGATGCACGACGCGGTATCGCGGAAGCCCGAGCTCGGCTCGCCGCTGCGGTCGATGCCGTCAACGCGGCGTCCGACGTCCCCACGATCATCGACCGCGAGCTTCAACTCCTGGACAAGGCGCTGCGCGCGGGAGGGATCGAGCTGGGAGCGTTCGCGTTGCAGGCGCACCGGCTCGTCGAGGTCGGCCGCGTGTACGACGATGCGGTACTGGCGCTTCGACGCGCGCGCGCAGCCTGGACCCGGTACGCACAGCCATGGCCACCAACGTAGAAGCGATCAAGCCATTCCGGCGGCGTCTGTATCTAATGACCCTGGCGCTGGCCGGCCTTGGCTACGATTTTACCGAGCTGTTCGCGAAACCGGCCGAAGGGTCTATCGCTGACCCGCAGGCTGCGGTCCTGACGGTCGCCGTGGCGACGGGCTGCGACCGGCCGGACCGATCACCATGATGCGCGAGAAGCTTGCAGCCCTTGCTTCGCGTGCGTGGCATTCGCTACCGTGGCGGGTCGTCGTGCTGCTTGCGATCGCAGCTGTCGCAACGGTTGCGTTCGTCGAGGTCGCCGAAGACGTGATCGAGGGCAATGCCGACCCGATCGATCGCGCGATCTCGCTCGCGATCCATCGGATCGACTTCCCCGCGCTCGACCGCGTCATGATCTTTGTGACGTCGCTCGGCTCCGGGGTGACGCTCTCGATCGCGGTCGCGGCACTCGCGGCCTATTGCGTCTATCGCCAGGAACGACGGCTGGCGCTGGTGCTCGTCGTGAATGCGATCGCCGAATACGCCATGAACCTCGTGCTGAAACATTCGTTCGCGCGACCGCGTCCGAGGTTGTTCGATGAAATCACTCGACCGGACAGCTACAGCTTCCCGAGCGGGCATTCGATGTCAGCCACGGTCATCTACGGCACGATCGCAACGGTGCTCATCGTGCTACGGCCTCGACTGCGCTCGATCGTGATCCCGACGGCCGCGTTCTTGATCGTCGCCATCGGGTTCTCTCGCGTCTACCTGGGCGTGCACTGGACGTTCGACGTGCTCGCAGGTTTCGCCGCGGGGATTCCGTTCGTGCTGGCGGCTATCCACCTGGCGCGACGCGCGACACGGCCTCCGAGTCCAGACGCGTGAGCTACTGCCAGGTCACGTCGAACGTGTCGCGGATCGTCGTCGGGTACTGCGCCGCGGGCACGTCCCCGAGGTAGCCTGCAACCGGCACGTTGCGGCCATAGCTCGTCACCGTGACCGCATCGCCCACGTGGACAAGCGTGAAGCCGTAGTACGCGTCGGCGCCGGTCACGTTGGACTCGAGCAAGCTACCGCCGTTACCGGCGACGACCTGCCAGGTCTTGCTCGGCTTGGTCTTGAACCAGAGATGGTTGTGCGCCGACAACATCGCTTCGGCGTGGTTCGCTTCGAGCGCGGTCCAGACCGCGTCGCGATTCGCGGAACTTGTGAACCCGCCCTCGCTCGAGAGCGGCGACGGATAGGCGGGCTTGTGACCGACCGCGAACATGTGCTTCGCGCCTGCTGCGTGCGCTGCCGCTGCATCCGACGCGATCCACCGCGCCGGCGCCGAGCCGTCTCCGCCGACCGGATCGGTGTCCAGCACGATGAAGTGCGTGCCCTGATAGTCGAACGAGTAGGTGAGCTTGCTTTGATCGGTCTGCAGCTGGTCGGGGCCCCCCGCCGTGGGGCCGTTCGACCCGCGGATCTTCGATCCCATGACGGATACCCAGGTCGTCTCGGCCTGCACGTAGGCGAGCTTGACGCTCCCGGACTTGTTCTGCATCTCGTGATTGCCAGGGACTGGAACGAGCTCGACCCCAGCGGCGGGCAACGGTGACGCCGCATAGTGCGCGAGCCACGCCGTCAGCTCGGGCTGCAGCGCGGTTGCGTTCTCGTAGCCGTAGACCATGTCGCCCGCGAAGAAGACGAACTTCGGAGGCGGCGATAGCGCGGCGATGTCTGCGAAGGTCCGATCGAGCTCGGCGAGGTTTGCGGTGCTCGGATCCGCTGAGGTGATATCGGCCTTCTCGAGCCGGTTACAGCCGATCACGACAAACGAGAACGAGGTCCCTGGGTCGCCCAAAAGGCTGTCGAGCGCCGCTGCATCATGTCGATCGCCACCGGGCAGAGCGTCGACATTCGCATCATACGGTGACGAGCATGCCGCAAGAATCAGGACCAGCAGGATACGCAACACGCCACGGACCTGACCATGCGGCGATCGATAGGGTCAAGCGACAAGTTCGCGCCAGACCGGCGTCAATCGAGCTCCGAAGGGCGAAGCGCAGTCGCCTCGTGCCACGCATGCCGGCCTTCCTTGAAACCGTAGAACACGATGACGAGACCCGCGAGCGGGTCGGCCCACCACCATCCGAACCCCGCGTTGAGCACGATGCCGACCAGCACCGACGCCGCGAGGTACGCGTCGACCATTGTCACCCGTGCCTCGGTCTGAAGCACCGGGTTATCGAGCTTGATACCGAGACTGCCTTTGCCTCGGGCGAGGCTGACCATCACCACGAACGTCACGGCGAGCCAGATGATGCCGAGCGCAGAAGAGTCAGGCCGGACCTGCAGCACGATCGTCCGCAGCGACTGCGCGAGGATGTATGTCGCCAGCGCGAGGAACGACACTGCGATGATGCGAAGCGCGGTCCGCTCGCGCGACTTTCGATCCACTCCCTTGAGCTGCCAGATCACGACGGTGGACGCGCCGATCTCGACGACAGAATCGAGACCGAACCCAGCGAGCGCAACGGACCCCGCGGCGATCGCAGCCGTGATCACGATCACCGATCCCACGACATTCCACGCGAGGGTCACGTACTCCAAGGCGAGCCCCCGGCGAAGGAGACGGTCTGCGTCGCTCATCTGTCGCGACTACATCATGGCAGCATCATCAGCGGTCATCGCGACGGTCGATGCTCGCCTTGCCGACCGCTCCCCGATGGTTCTGTGATGGTGGAGAGAAAAAGAGGGGGGCGTTTCTAGTGAACTCTGTGCGTGCGCGATCCGGCGCAGGTCTCGGCGTCTTGCACTCGTTCGAGTTCGTGTCCGCGAGTCAACTCCGAGTTCCTACGTAGAAACACGTACTCAAACGCGTCACGATGGTGATGCGCCCTGGCGGTCGAGAGGGCACTCGTTGACACGCCCCGATACGGATCCTAACCTCGCAAGTCATTGATGTTGGCGCCGGCATGAGTAAGGAGCAGAAGATCGGAGCCTTCGAGCTGTTTGCGGGAGGTGAACCGACCGTTGGTGGCGGGCTTTCAACCGGGTCGAATGGAACCGATGACCCAGCGCTCGTCGCGAGTCGCCGCAGGTCAATCGTGATCATCGAAGACAACCGGGATACCGCGAAGGCTCTGCAGGTGCTGGTGAGCGTCATGGGCGGTGAGGCTCATGTTGCTCACGATGGGCTCAGCGGACTGAGCGTCATCCGCGAGGTTCGACCTGGTCTCGTGTTCGTCGATATTGGCTTGCCTGACATAGATGGGTACGAGGTGTGCCGGAACATCCGTCGTGAACCATTCGGGACCGCGATGACCGTGATCGCTATCTCTGGTTGGGGTGCGCAGGAAGACAAGCGGCGGGCGACAGAGGCGGGTTTCGACGCGCACCTCACGAAGCCGCCAGACGTCGCCGAGCTGCAGAAATATATCGCGGGTTTGCTTCTCGCAACGTCCGAGTAGAGACGTCGGGCCATTGCCCGCGCAGTCGACGCCGACTTGAGATCACCGAGAAGGTTCGCTGGCGAGGTTCATTTGACCGATCAAGGCAACGCATCCACCGGTTCCGCAGCATCGCAGACGAATGCTGACGGCTACTCCGCGCTGAGTAACTTCATCGATCAGGGTTTTTGCACGATCGATGTCGCCTTTGATCTCGACGATCGCCCAACCGACATTCGCTTTGTCGAGGTGAACCCGTCTTTCGCGCGACTAACCGGAATCGAGCACGGCGCGGGCCGCTCGATGCGAGAGATTGCACCGGACCAGCACGAGCAGTGGTTGGGGATCTATGGACGCGTCTCGCGCACGGGAGAGCCGGCACGTTTCGAAGAGCAATCGAAGCCGCTCGGGCGCTGGTGGTCCGTCTACGCGTTCCGGATCGATGACCGGCCTCACGGGCGGATCGGCGTCTTGTTCGATGACATCACGGAGCGCAAGCGGGGCGAGGACTATCACGCGTTTCTGCTGAAACTCAGCGACGCGCTGCGACCGCTTGCCGACCCGGAGAAAGTTCAGGCGGTCGCGGCCGACCTGCTCGGCGCACATCTCCGCGTCGATCACTGCCATTACGGCGAAGTGCGAGGCGAATACGTCTGCATTTCCCACTCCTATGCCGACGGATTGCCGTCGATGATTGGGAACTTTCACGCGGATGATTTTGGCAAGCGTTCGATGGACGGCTACCGTGCCGGGATATTGCAGGTCTCCGTCAACACCGCGACCGACCCGGTGTTCAGCGCAGAAGAACGCCAGATGCTGCAAGGCCAGCACATCGGCGCCTACATCGCCGTGCCGCTGGTCAAAGAGGGCGAATGGGTGGGGACATTAGGGGTCCAGTGCGTCGAGTCGCGCGAGTGGACGCCATCGGAGATCGAATTGGTGCAGGAAGTCGCCGAACGCACGTGGGCTGCGGCCCGTCATGCCGTCGCCGAGAAAGCGCTCCGCACGTCCGAGGACAAGTACCGAACGCTGTTCGATTCAATCGACGAAGGCTTCACGACGCTGGAGATTCTATTTGATGAGCGGGGTAGACCCGTCGACGCCATCACTCTCGAGATCAATCCCGCGTGCGTGAGGCTCAGCGGGGCGGCGCACGACCTCCTGGGTAAGCGACTGCGCGAGATCGTTCCCACGATCGAAGACCGCATCATCGAGCGTTATGGGCGAGTGGCGCTCACGGGCGAGCCGGTGCGGTTCGAAGAGCACATGGCTGTCTGGGATTACTGGTTCGACGCATACGCCGTGCGAGTCGGCGGCGAGGGCAGTCATGTCGTCGCCGTCGTTTTCACCAACATCACCGAGCGCAAGCGCCGCGAGCACCACGCGGCCTTCTTGGACAGGCTCACCCAAGCGCTCAGCTTGCTCGACAGTCTCGAGGGCATCGTCCGTGCAACTGGCGAGCGTCTCCGCGCCCACCTCGATGTCGGCTTCCTAAACATCGTGGACGTGGAGCTAGCCCCCGGGGACGACCCGGCGGAAGCGCGCTTCACCGTGGCTTCTGCTTGGGAGCGGGACGGGCTCGCGAGTCCCCGCGGCACTTACCGGGCGGGCGACTACCTGAGCAAGGAGTTCCTGCGCGCCACCCGCGCGGGTGAGCCCGTCGTGATTTGCGACACGGCCACCGACCCTCGAGTCGACACGGAGGCGTACCGGACCATCGGCAAGCGCGCGTTCGTCGCCGTTCCAATTCTAAAAGATGGCGAGTGGCCGGGCCTTATTTCCGTCTTCACCCCCGAGCCGCGCGACTGGCGGCCCGACGAGGTCACGCTCATCGTGGAGTTAGGCCACCGGGTCTTCGCCCGGATCGATCGCGTTCGCGCCGAGGAAGTTCTGCGCGCCAGCGAGCGGGACGCTGGCCGGCGAAAAGACGAATTCATCGCCATGATGGCGCACGAGCTCAGGAACCCGCTCGCCCCCATTCGCATCGGTCTGGAGTTGATTCGCCTCGCCGGCGATACATCCGGTGCGGTCGAGCAGGTTCGAGAGATGATGGAACGGCAAGTCGCGCACATGGTCCGCTTGCTCGATGACCTGCTCGACGTCTCGCGGATCTCCGCGGGCAAGATTCAACTGCGTCCCGAGCCCACACCGCTCAACACGTTGGTAGACAGCGCGATCGAGGCGAACCGTGGCGCGATTGCGGCAAAGCAGATCGAGTTGAGCGTCGATCTCCCGCCGACGCTGTGCGTGCTCGATGTCGATCCGACGCGCTTCATCCAGGTAGTCTCCAACCTGTTGCACAACGCGACGAAGTTCACCGATGCTGGTGGGTCCATTCGCGTCTCCGCGCACGTCGATGGCTCCGATGGAAGTAAGCTCGTGGAGTTGAGCCTCTCGGTCATCGACTCGGGCATCGGCATCTCCGAGGAGCTGCTGCCGCACATCTTCGAAATGTTCACGCAGGGGGAACGCGGATCATCGCAGCCCGGACTGGGGATCGGGTTGGCCCTGGCGCGCCGGCTCGTGGAGATGCACGGCGGTCGAATCGACGTGCGGAGCGCCGGACCTGGAACAGGGAGCGAGTTCGTCATCCGGCTGCCGCACTCCGCCACAAATCTGCAGCCACCGAGCGCCGAACAGGTCAGCGGCCGAACCCTCGCGCGGCGCGTCGTGGTTATCGATGACAACCACGATGCCGCGAATGTGACGGCGATGCTGGTCCAAGCGCTCGGCGGCGAATGCAGGATCGCGTACGACGGCATATCGGGCGTTCAGGAGGTCTTGGCGTACCGGCCGGAGATCGTGTTGCTCGATATCGGCATGCCCGGGTTCGACGGCTACGAGACCTGTTCTCGAATCCGTCGCGAGCTCGGACGCGATGTGATCGTCGTCGCACTCACCGGCTTCGGGCAGGAGCAAGATCGCGACAAGGCTGCTCGGTCGGGCTTCGACGCGCACCTGACGAAGCCGGCCGAGCCAACGGAACTGGCCAGACTCCTCGGCGAACTGTCTGTTGATTCCCATGTAAACGCGCCATGCAGAGATTCGTGGTCCGCGACAGGTGCGCGAGTCGACCCTCGAACGTTTTGATCGCCACTGCGCGCAGCGCCCCGCTGCGACTTCTGATTTTCAGGTCGTTCGCCGTCCAGGTGATCAACTGGTTTTGCGCGCCGTGCCGGTGTAGCCGAGTTTGGTGGATGGCGTGAATGTGAATGCGAAATCGTCGCCGACATTACCGGTGGCAAGCATCCGCCACAGTGGCCAGCGAAATCGCGGGCGCGAACCGAGGAGCTCCACCATTTCAAGTGCGTGCTGTTCGCACATCGTGGCGAGCTCTTCGGGCTTGATGAACATGCGAAACACATGCAGGTCTGGAGGGGTGTGGGCGACAAACAGTTCGACGCCCTTGATCACAACCAAGTTCGCAAGCCACGTGCGATTGAACGTGTGAAAAATAAACAACCCACCGGGGGCAAGCACGCGCGACGCCTCGGCCACGACGGATGCCGGGTCTTCGACATGCTCGAGTAGATCCATCGCACACACGACATCGAAGCTCGCGCCGACAAATGGCAGCGCGCGCGCATCGCCGACGATGTATGACACGCTCGAGGTGTGATCGTAGCGGGTCGCGATCGCAAGATTCTCGTCAGAAGCGTCGAGCCCGGTGACGGCGTGACCGCACTTGGCAAGATGGTTCGCGAGGAAGCCCGCACCACACCCGAGATCGAGCACTCGCTTCGATTTCGAACCGATGCGGTCGGCGATCCACGGGTTGCGATGACGAGCCTCCGCGCGCAAGAGCGCGATCGGGGTGTCTTCGGCTTCGTACCACTGTGCGCCGAGCGGGCCGTACCACTCGTTATTGATCGCTGCGGACGTTCGTAGGAGGTTCCAGTAGATGAACTGATAACCAAGGAATGCAATCGTCGCGACGAGCTGAAGGATCAAGAACGACGAATGCCCGGTCCACCACAGCCACGCGAAAGCAGCGAGCACGACCGGGTGCAACACGAACAAGATCGAGTGCAGCCAGTGCTCGCCGGCCGTGCATAACTTCGCGTGAACGCCTTCATCTTTTGTGACAAACAAGGTCGAGAACACCGCGAGCACGCCGTAGATCGACAGCGAGAATTCGTCATGCGACGGGGTGGTGACGAGCCAACCGAGACACACGATGATGGTCAACGTGTCGAGTGGATGACCGAGGCGCTCCCAGCGTGGCAAGCCACGACGGCGATGAAAAAAACCTTCATCGACGACCATCGCTGCGCCTTGCAACGCCACCGGCACTATGGGGAGCCAGCTCACCGTTTCTCCAGAAGTGCTCCGCACATCGTCAGACCTGGTCCGAACGCGAGGCTCGGAATGATCGTGCCGGCGGGAACGCGCGGATCGGCGAGAAGCCGCATCCAGATATGAGGTAGCGTCGCGGATGACATGTTGCCGTAGTCGAACAGTACGCTGCGGCTCTCTGCGATCTGCGCCTCGTCGAGCTCGAGGACCTTCTTGACCTGATCGATGATCTTCGGTCCGCCCGGGTGAACCGCGAACGTGCTCGCGCGCAGCTTCTCGAGTCCGATCCCAGCGCGCGCGTAGAGGTCGAGCACGAATTGACGCACCCCTTCGGCGATCTGGGTGGGGACATCGCGCGCGAGCGTCATTTGCATCCCGGTATCACCGGCGACCCAGCTCATCGAATTCGATGAGTTTGCAAGCAGCTGTTCGTGCACGGCCAGCACGCGCAGTCCGTCGCCGCCGTGGTCTGGCGTCATCGAGTACCGAATAAAACCGTCGGCGAACAAACTCTGGACGACGAGCTGCTCCAGTGAGTGGTCCTCGGGGTGAAAGTGCAACGAACATAGCTCTGTGTGCACGATGTCAACGCGACGCGATGACGTGGCCACGAATCCACTCGCGATCCGAAGCGCGGGCACTGCTGCATAACAACCCATCTGATAGGCATTCGTGACCCGCGTAGTTACGCCCCAGCCACGATTCGCAACTAGCTTTTGCGCACCATTCGGTGACGCGTACCCGGTGCATGTGACGTGAATAAGATCATCCGGCAGGACTTGTTCGGCGGAATACTCGGCCTCGAAGTAAGCCTCCGTTATCTCGGCGAATAGTTTGGTCCGTGCCTCGGACCCTCGACCCCGAGGCTCGTGACGCACGTTGTACAGCACACCGTCGTCCCATGAAGCGGCGCCGATGTCGGCGACGGAGTGCCCCCGCTTGCTGATCTTGTCCGGTTGGCACGCCACGCGTCGAAGGACGCGCGCGATCGACAATTCAAATCGAGCTCGTTGTCGCTCATCAAGTCCCTTCAACGTTGCTTCTGCCTCGGCATGTGCGGCCGCGAGCCAATCCAAGCCAGCTTGCTGCGTAAATTCGTATCGAGGACGTGTGGAACGAAAGCGTGAAAGCAGTGCTAGCATCGCGTCGGGTGCGTGCAGTTCTCGGTCCGTCGAGCAGCTGCACATTTCTCAAACAAAACGATCATTGCGTGTCTTTCCTGCGACGTAGTGCGATGGCGTCACGGAACGACTACCAGCGTGCAGCAACGAGCTCGCAGACCGAGGTCGCGATCAACAGCGCCACCGCGCCTAGTGTCACTCGCTCGAAAGCGGTCGGATTGTAAACGTCGCGGACGCGCGTCAGGCGCAAGACCGCGAAGGGAAATGGAATCAATCCCGCCACGGCGATCGAACCGGGCAGGCCGAGCCTCCACGCGATCGGCAGCCAGCCGAATGCGGCAAGCGTGGCCGTCATCCACACCTTGGCCGCGCGACCGGTGCCGAGGCGCACGACGAGCGTGCGTTTGTTCTCGGCGGCGTCGCCAACCGCATCGGGGAACTCGATGGCGACGAGCATCGCGAACTGTAACAGCGCTAGCGGAACGATCGCCAGCGCGAGTTGGCGCGCACCGACAAAATCCCGCGCCTGCACGATGAAACCTAGAAACGGTACGAGTACGCAGACGACGACGGCGGTGTCGAGCTCCCCCCACCCCGTGGCACAGAACCGAAGTGGCGGTGCGCTGTACTGCCACGACAGCACCGCCATCGAGACCACCATCGCCGCTACCAGCGCGCCGTGCGGTGACATCGATGCCAGCACCCCGCCGAGGCCACATCCGATCACACCGAACACGAGAGCTGCGACCAGGGCGACACCGCGAGGCAGCTCGCCGTTGGCCAGCACACGAGACCCTCCCGACCAACGAGTCGGCGTCGTGTTCGCGACGTCTGCGGCGTAGTCGAAGTAATCGTTAGAATAATGCGTCATCCACTGCAGTGCGGTGACAGTGCCTTGACCCAGCAGATAGCAGGGCCAATTCAAGGTATGGCCTGCGCGTCGAGCAATGGCCGCGCCCAGCGCGAAAAGGATAAACCCACCACCGAGATACAACGGTCGACCGAGACGGATGAATGCGAGAAGTTTCAAACGCAGCACCGGTTGAAGATCGACATACGGTGGAGTGCCTGATAGCGAGCGGGACCGATCACAGGAAACGAAAGTGCGTATAACTACGTACTCGACTCCTGCAGTTGGTCGGTTGTGCGAATGCCGTCGCCACCGTTGAAGCCATACCATCCTATGGTACAGGCCGTCCCACAAGTTCGCTGTCGCTGTCGGGGTGCACCCACGTCCCTGTAGCGAGGCGACAACTTCGGGTAGCTACGAGGACGAGAGCGACTCGGTTGCCGGCCAGCGTGGCAGGCGCAACACAAAGGTGGTCACTCCGTCGGCAGATTGCCCGTCGAGCGTACCGCCGTGTGAAGCCACGATCTGATGGGCGATGTAGAGGCCGAGCCCGAGATTTCCGGTTGGTGACTTCTCGAGCGGTCGCGCGCGGCGAAAGGGCTCGAAGATAAACGGGAGCACGTCCGCGGGAATTGGCTCCCCGTGATTGCCGACCTCGATCACGACATCCCCTCGCTCGGCGTGGGCCTTGACGACCACCGTCGTTCCCCGCGTGGCGTACTCGATAGCATTGCCCACGAGGTTGGAGAGCGCTTCCGCCAAGCGGCCTCCGTCCCAGAGGCCTGCCACGTCGCCATGAACCTCCTGCTCGATGGTCGCGCCAAATTCCTCGACCACGTGCTGGATGACCTCGCGCAGGTCCGTCGGCTTTCGTTCGATTTGCAACCCACCGCCAAGACGTGCGCGCGTGAGATCGAGCAACTGGGTGATCATTTCGCTCATGCGTTGGTCGCTTCGTATGATGCGCGCGACCGACTTTTCGTCCTGCTCGTCGAGGTGGCCGCGCTCGAGCAGCATCCCGGCCGCCATGACGATCGATGCCAGCGGGGTACGGAGGTCGTGTCCGAGGATGCCGATAAACTTCTCCCGGAACTCCGCCAGCTCGCGTTCTCGGTCCAATGAGACCGCCAGCCGATTTTCGACCTGCTTACGCTCGGTGATGTCGTAAAAGCAACTGATCGCCGAGGTGACTTCTCCGTCCTTGTCCCTCAGTGGACGGATGTTCACGACGAGGGTGACGCGCGACCCGTCGGGCCGCTCGATGCTCACCTCCACGTCCCGTACATCCGAAATCGTGCCGCTCAGCGCTTCGGCCATCGGACACTGCTCGTGGGGCATGAAGCTTCCGTCTGCGCGGAACATCTTGAACGAGCCACAGAACCGCTCCTCCAGGTCCCCTATCGCGGGCGCGCGGCCCCACAGCTCCGCGGCATGGTGGTTGAATTTTTGAATCACCCCGGAGGCGTCACAGGAATAGACGGCCACGGGACACAAATCGAACAAGGTGCGATAGCGCTCCTCGCTCGCCCGCAGCTCGTTCGTCATTGTCTCCGCACTCGACCGCGCGGAGTTTGCTCGCTCCGTCGACTCCTGGGCCCGAATCGTTGCAGCGACCATCTGCTCGTTCGCTTCGCGCAAGTCGACGATTAACGTATCTGCGTTGGCTCGCTCGCCGGTCAGATCGTTATCGGTGGTCTGGCGCTCGGCCGCGAGCATATCGGTTCGGGAGCGCCGCCGCTCCACGCGCGCCCACCCGAGCGCAACATCGGAGCTAAACAGGATCGCGCAGCCTGTGATCCACGCTTGACGATGGATCTCGGGAGGATCATCGTGACCCGATCGTGTCTCGAACCAAGACCGGTCAGGCCA
>JAYVLQ010000064.1:0-6353 GCA_043759355.1 Kofleriaceae bacterium | reverse complement strand
CCGACGACGAGATGCGACGCGGTCTTCGTGATCCGCACGAGCTCCGGCACGCCATCGGTCGCGATCAGCGCCGGGAAGCGGCGTCCGAGCTTGTTGATGTAGACCCCGATCTCTGTCGCACCGCAGACCAGCTCGGCGTTCGGCATCGCCGCGCGCATCGCGACGAGCTCGGCGAGCGTGGTCGGACGATGAAACGTGCCGTCCGCCGCGTAGTCGACCGCCGGCAGCGGCGGGACCTCGCGCTTCAAGCGGATCTGGAACACGTCGTCGGCCGTGCGCGTACGCTGCGCCTCGGCGAACGCATCGCGGATCGGGCGATAGCCAGTGCAGCGACAGAGGTTCCCGTTGAGCTGATCATTGATCTGCCACGACTCGCGGAGGTCGTCGCGGTAGTAGCCCTCGAACATCGAGGCGATGAAGCCCGGCGTGCAGTAGCCGCACTGCGAGCCGTAGTGCTTGACCATCGCGGCCTGCACGGGGTGCAGCGCCTCGCGCGTGCCGACGCCCTCGACGGTCACGATCTCGCGCCCGGCGAGCATCGGCAGGAGCGCGATGCAGCTATTGATCGCGCGATAGGTGGGCTGGCCGCTCGCGGTGTGGTCGACGATCGCGACCGTGCAAGCGCCGCAATCACCCTCGGCACAGCCCTCCTTGCTACCGGTGTGCCCGTGGTGGCGCAGGTAGGTCAGCAGCGACTTGTTCGTCGACTCGCCGGCCACCCGCACGACCTTGCCGTTCAGGGTGAACTCGAATGAGCTGGGACGGTCGAGCATCGGACTACTTCTCCGCTCCGAGCATAGCCCAGGAGGGTATGCTCGGTGGGTGAGCTCCCTCGTCGATCGCCTCGCGTCCTACGCCTCGTACCACCGCGACAAGCGCAACATCGCGACCCACTTCGTCGGGATTCCGATGATCCTCGTCGGGGCGCAAGCCGGGCTCGCGAGGTTCGGTTTCGGGCCGCTGAACCTCTCGGTCGGCGCGACCGCCCTCGCCTCGCGCTATTATCAGAAGATCGATCCGCAGTGGGGCAAGGCGATGACCACGGTCCTCGGCGCCAGCTGCGCGGCCGGTAACGCGATCGCGGCGATGCCGTTCCCGTTGTGGGCCGGGACCGCGGGCGGCCTGTTCGTCGGCGGCTGGGCGCTCCAGTTCGTGGGCCACCTGTTCGAGGGCAAGAAGCCCGCGTTCATGGACGACATCAAAGGATTGCTCGACGGCCCGTTGTTCCTGATGGCCGAAGCGGCGTTTGCCATCGGCCTCGCGCCGGAGCTCTCGGCCGAGATCGAGCGGCTCGCGGGACCGACCCGGTGGGGCAAGGCCGTCGAGGCCACGCCGGACCTCGCGGCCGCGTAGCTCGGCGATGGCTCGGAACCGAATCTGAGAATTTACCCCCTGTCACCACTCGCATGGACCCGGCAACGAATGATGACGATCGCGCCCGTCCGCAAGCCCGAGCAACTCCCGGATGTGCGGCGCCTGTTCGAGGCGTACCTCGCCTCGCTGACGTTCGATCTCGATTTTCAGGGCTTCGCTGACGAGCAGGCGACGCTGCCCGGCAAGTACGCGCCACCGAGCGGCGAGTTGCTCCTCGCACATCGCGAGGGTCGCACCGTCGGATGTGTCGCGCTGCGCGACCTCGGGGCTGGGGTGCGCGACCTCGGGGCTGGGGTGTGCGACCTCGGGGCTGGGGTGTGCGAGATGAAGCGGTTGTTTCTCGATCCGGAGGCACGTGGCCACGGAGTGGGCAAGGCGCTAGTCGCCGCGATCATAGAGGCCGCGCGCGAGCGCGGTTACGCGATCATGCGGCTCGATACGGCCGCCGCCTCGATGGGACCCGCGGTCGCGCTCTACAAGAGCTTCGGCTTTCGCGAGATCGCGGCGTACACGCCGAAT
Organism: Kofleriaceae bacterium; assembly: GCA_043759355.1. Classification (GTDB taxonomy): domain Bacteria; phylum Myxococcota_A; class Polyangia; order Haliangiales; family Haliangiaceae; genus JABFXX01. The sequence goes on along the minus strand of JAYVLQ010000064.1, from coordinate 4,460 downwards.
CCTCTGCCCGATGCGCTGTTCCTCGAGCTCGCGCTCGGTTGATCGACGCATGAGAGCACCGTGTTGCCGGGTGCAACAATCGGCGCCCGATTCGCAGGTATCGCCATCGGGGTGACACGTCGAGCGACGCGTACGCGCGCTTGTTGCCTGCGTCGAGCTCTTGGCCGTCGAGATTGACGACGAAGTCGTCGGTGCCACCCGGCTCCCTGGATGAAGAGCACGTGAACCGTCATGGAGAGGCGCTTACGACGGTCCGCAGGATGCGGGGATCCGAATGTGCTCGCAGCTCCGCACGTTGCACCCGTTATCGTACTCGGAGCTCGTCACCGATGGCGTGCACGGCGTTGGCGAGGTGGGTCGATCGCGATCATCCTTGGCGATGCAGAATGCCACCTGGGTGAGCTCGCACGTGGCGGTGCATCCGAGCACGACCGTCTCTGGCGCGACGCCGAAAGCACGCTGGAGCTCTCCGCGCGACATGTCGTGACCGGCTGCCGCTCGCACGGCCTCGGGAGTCGCATCGTGCGGGATCGAATGGATCGCCGCGAGCTCGGCAGCAAAGAATTCGCCCGGCGTCATGCTCGTGCAGCTGCCGTGCTTGGACCACTCGTGCGTCGCGAGCGTGCCATTGACGTACGCGGGCGCGAGCGCCGCGAGCTCGGACGGAACCACCACGCTCGGCGCGCAGCTCGCATCTTCGCTCGCCTCGCAATGCGCGAAGCCACCACAAAACTGTGGCCACGCTTGCGGCATTCCCGCCGCCTGCGCCTCGGTGTAGTTCGGCCACAGGCCGTGCAGCGTGAAGGCCGGCGAGCGCGTGCACTGATCTTTCGTAGCGGGCGACCACGTCATCGCGAGCAGGTAGTAGCCGAACGTGCTCGCTCGGGGTGTCGGTGGCGAGCTGGGTGCGCCGTGACAGGCAGCAATGGCGAGCGGCCAGAAGATCCATGCGTTCACGCCTGCAGCTTACTCGTCGCGCGAGCGAGCAACACGGTGCGCTCGTGATCGTTGCGCGTGAGCTTGGCGGCACGCGCGAATTCGGCATGCGCTTCGCGCGTCACGGCCGAGCTTCGCGAGCAGATCGCGACGTACGGCCGGCAACCGGTACGAAGCCGCGAGCGATGGCTCGGGGACGAGGGCATCAGCGCGGATCGACGTCGCGCCGCGGACGAGGGCAAGACGTTTCTCGACGCCCTCGGCCTCGCAGCTACGATGGGCCGCTGGTGGCCGAGTCCGCGGCCTTCACCGAAGCTTCGCGAGCGGCGCTCGCTTCCGCGCGAGCCAGATGTAGTAGCTCGGGCCGCCGGGGAACGTCGGAGTTGTACGCACGAGTTCGACCGTGCCGACGGACGCGAGTGCCTTGGTGAACGCCCGCGACGGGAACGAGGACCACACTGCGAGCACACCACCCGGTCGCAGTGCCCGGCGGATTCGCACGAGCCCTGCACGACGATACAGTCGCTCGTTATCCGGATGCGTGAGCGCGCGCGGTCCGTTATCGACATCGAGAGAGATCGCATCGTAGGCGCTCTTTTTTCGCGCGATCACGGCGGCGACATCGCTGACGACCACGCGCACCCGCGGATCGTCGAGCACGCGCCCCGCGTAGCGACCTTGTGCGCCTCGGTTCCAGCGCACGACCTCGGGGACTAGCTCGGCCACGGTGATACGTGCGGTGGGAGGCACGAGATCGAGCGTGGCGCGCAGCGTGAATCCGAGGCCAAGGCCGCCGATCAGGATCCGCGGCTTGGCGACGGCGGTCACGGACTCCGCGACGATCCGACCGAACGCGTCCTCGGAGTCGTGAACATCGCTCGACATCAGCGGCCGGTTGCCGACACGGATCACCACATGCTTGCCAGCGCGCACGAGCAGCATCTCGCCACCGGGTAGCGCTGCGCGATCGAGGATGTCGTGCGACATGGCCTCGCAGTGTATGCGTTTCTGAGGGCTTCGAGGCTCCGCGACTTCGAGGCTCTGGACCATGCAAGCTCTCCAGATCTTCCACACGGCAGTCGATCTCGTGTTCAGGATCGCGCATTTGCACAGCATCACAGTTCGCAACAATCGAGAGCTTCACCGAGCGCTCGTGCTCGATCGGGCGATGTGACACTGGGTGTTCCGCCGCGTTCCTTCACGAGCAGCCGCAGCGGCTGTCGCGCGAGTGGCACGGCGGATGACGCCGGTTAGTTTGAGCTCAAACCATTCGGTGACCGATATTCGTCGGCTGGCTATTCAACAGCATCTGATCTCAACTACGTATTGAGACTTCGGCGACGGAGCCTCGACGATGTTCGAGAGCGATCATGCTCTCGAGCGAGTTCAACGGTCGGCGGAACTGCAATCCGCCGCTTGGAGTACTGCCATGAACAGCAATTTGATCGCTTGCGCTTTGATCTCGGTTTCCGCGTGTGCATCGCAACTCGGCACCACGGACGATCCGCTGACCGCCAATGTCGGTATCGATCTCGGAACGGCCGGCAACTTCGCGATCCTCACCAAGGCCGGCATCACCTCGGTCCCGCCGGCGGCGATCACCGGCGATATCGGCACGAGCCCGATCGCGGCCACGGCGATCACGGGACTGGCGCTGACTGCCGACGCGACGAACGGATTTTCCACGTCACGGCAGGTGACCGGCCGGGTCTACGCGGCCAACTTCACCTCCCCCACCCCTTCCAACCTGACGACCGCGATCGGCGACATGCAGCGCGCCTTCACGGATGCGGCAGGCCGTGCACCGGATGTCACCGAGCTCGGCGCCGGAAACATCGGCGGCATGACGCTCATCCCTGGCGTCTACAAGTGGAGCTCTAGCGTCCTGGTGCCGACGAGCGTCACGCTCAGCGGCAGCTCGACTGACGTCTGGATCTTCGAGATCGCTCAGAACCTGACACTGAGCAGCGGCACGGCGATCACGCTCCAAGGCGGGGCGCGGGCGGAGAACATCTTCTGGCAGGTCAGCGGCGGTGTCGTGCTCGGATCGACGTCACATCTCGAAGGCATCGTGCTCGCCAAGACCGCGATCACGCTCGCGGCGGCGGCCTCGGTTCATGGCCGGCTCCTCGCGCAGACCGCGGTCACGCTGATCAACAATACCGTCGTCGCACCGTAGTCGCGATCACGTTGGCATCGTCATCCGCGGATTCGACATCGACGAACATCGCGTTCGCGGCGTTCGGGATCTGCGCGGCCCGGACTGGCCGATCCGAGTAGCCGTTGCGATCGAGCCGTTGCGCCGAGGCGAACAGGAATTCGACCGACTCGACGCCTCGGTCGCCGCGGTGTGCAAGGTCGCGCGCTGTCGCGAACATGTTGTCGTAGGCGCCCCCGAGCTGGACGGCGATCGAGGATAGAGTCTCGGCTCCCATGACTCGCGTTTCGTCCATCGTCCTGCCGAAGCGCGCGCTCACCGGCAAGCAACACGAAGCCGCGATCCGCGTGTCGGCGATTCTGCTCGAGGTGGCGACCGCCGAGCCTGCGGCGGTGTACGCGCGCCTCGCGACGCGGGCCGAAGGACTGACGTCCGCCGAGGCGGCGGCGCAGCTCGCTGCGCACGGACCCAACGTCCTGGCGCGAGATCAGCGGCCAAGCCTCGCGAAGCTGCTCTGGCGCGCCGTCCTCAATCCGCTGGTGATCCTGCTCGCGGTGCTCGCGACGGTGTCGTTCGCCACCGCGGATCCGCGCGCGGGCTCGATGATGCTCCTCATGATCGCCCTGAGCGTCGGGTTGAAGCTATTCCAGGAGGCGCGAGCTGGGAGCGCAGCCGCCCGGCTCAAGGCGATGATCTCGGTGCGCGCGACCGTGTTCCGCGACGGCCAGCCGCAGGAGATCGCGGTCACTCAGCTCGTGCCCGGCGACGTCATCCAGCTTGCCGCCGGCGACATGATTCCGGGCGACGTGCGGATCGTCCAGGCCAAGGACCTGTTCGTGATCCAGGGCTCGCTCACGGGCGAGAGCTTCCCCGTCGAGAAGTACGCCGCCGAGGTCGGCGCGCCGGCCGCCGCGCCTCTCGAGCGGACGACGATCGCCTTCCTCGGCACCAGCGTCGAGAGTGGCTCTGCGGTGGCCGTGGTCGCCGCGACCGGCAAGGAGACGTACCTCGGTGGGATGGCGCAGGCGATCGTGGAGCAACCGAGCACCACGGCCTTCGATCGCGATATTTCGCGTTTCACCTGGCTGCTGCTCCGCTTCATGTTTGTGATGGTCCCGGTGGTCTTCGTGATCAACGTCTTGACCAAGGGCAGCTGGAGCCAAGCGTTCTTCTTCGCCGTCGCCGTCGCGGTCGGCCTGACACCCGAGATGCTGCCGATGATCGTGACGGTATGCCTGTCCAAGGGCGCCGTCGCGATGGGCAAGAAGAAGGTCATCGTCAAGCGGCTCAACGCGATCCAGAACCTCGGCGCGATGGATGTGCTGTGCACCGACAAGACCGGCACGCTGACGATGGACCAGGTGGT
>JAYVLQ010000063.1:0-29323 GCA_043759355.1 Kofleriaceae bacterium | reverse complement strand
CCGGCGAAAACATCGTGATGGTCAAGGCCAACTACTGGATTGGCCTGTAGGCGGCTATACTTATCGTTCGATGGAGGCGGCCATGGCCTCCGAAGCGCGACGCTTCGGGAAGTACACGCTCGTCGCGAAGCTCGCGACCGGTGGGATGGCCGAGATCTTTCTCGCACGCCTTCACGGTGATGGCGGGTTCGAGAAGCTGGTGTGCATCAAGCGCATCCTGCCGCACCTCGCAAAGGATCCGCAGTTCGTCGCGATGTTTCTCGACGAAGCGCGGCTCTCGTTGTTCTTGCAGCACGCAAACGTCGTCCAGGTCTTCGACATCTCGAAAGCCGACGACGGCACGTACTTCCTCGTCATGGAGTACGTCGACGGGTGCAACCTCAAAGCACTCATCGAGCGCTCGAAGCAGAAGAACAAGCGGATCGACGTCGCTGCCTCGATCTACATCATGACCGAGTGCTGCAAGGCGCTGAACTACGCGCACTTCCTCGAGCACCCGGAGACTAACGAGCCGCTCGGCATCGTTCATCGCGATATCTCACCGCCGAACATCCTTCTATCGAAGAACGGCGAGATCAAGCTCGTCGATTTCGGTCTCGCGAAGGCGAACACCCAGATCGAATCGACCGACCAGGGCGTCGTGAAGGGAAAGTTCAGCTACCTCTCGCCCGAGGCTGCGAGCGGTCTCGAAGTCGACCATCGCGCCGACGTGTTCGCGGTCGGCATCATCCTGTGGGAGATGTTCACTGGTCGTCGCCTGTTTTACGGCGAATCCGATTACCAGACCGTCGAGCTCGTTCGCCAGGCGCGCGTGCCCTCGATCGGCGCGCTGAACCCGGAGATCGATCCGGAGCTCGAGCAGATCATTCGCAAGGCGCTCGCGCGCGACGTCGCGGATCGCTACCAGAGCGCGGCCGATCTCGGCGACGCGCTGACTCAGCACCTGTTCTCGCACCGCATGAAGGTATCGTCGCGCGATATCGCGACGCTCGTCCGTGACACCCAGGTCGAGCAGATGCGCAAGCGCTCCGCCGAGCCGAAGGAATCGCTCATCGACGCGCTGATCAGCGACGAGATGAACAAGATGACCTCGCTCGTCGAGGCCGAAGAAGCGGGCGGCTCGAATCCGGGCGAAGGCGCGACGAGCCTCGACCCGAGCACGTTCGTCGATACGGCGGGATGGGCCGGCGAGATGGGCCTGCAGCAAAATGCGCAGGGCGCACACGCTGCACCGCTGGTGAAGAAGCCGACGAAGCCGCCGGCCAACAAGCCGCGCAACACGATCCCGAACACTCCGACCCCGACCACGGGTGGCGAGGTCGAGTCGCTCGAGCAGATGCTCGAGCCCGACCGCACGGGCATGCACGGCAAGAAAGCCGACAAGCCCATGCCGTGGCTGCTGATCATCATCGTGATGACCGTGCTCGCCGCAACTGCAGCGGTCGCGGTCGTCTTCGCAATGAAGTGACGTGACGTGACGTGACGCAGCGCCGGCTACTTTAGCTTCGTCTTCTGGAGCTCGACGAGCTCTTCGCTGCCGGGCGCGAGCTTGCCGAGCTTGTCGATCGCGGTCGCGAGCGTCGCCTTGTCGTTGTTCTTCGCGGCGAGCTTGCCGAGCACGTGCCAGGCACGCGGGTAATCGGCGTTGAACTTTACCGCCTGCTTCGCCATCTCGAACGCCTTGACCTTGTCCTTGCCGAGATCGGCGGCGAACAGATATGCGTCGTAGATCGACGGGTCCTGGGTGATCACGAGGGCAAGGAACTGCAGCGCCTCGGCATCTTTCTGCCTACCGTACGCGACGACCGCGAGTCCATAGTTCGCTTGCGCGAGCCGACGTGGCGACGCCTTCTCGGTGCCGAGCTGGTCGCGTGCGGACTTGTACGCGGCCTCGGCCTCGGGCAGCGTGCCGGTCGCGAGCAGGAGCTTACCACTTACGATCTGCGATTCGGCTTGGCCCTTGAGCCGCGTCGGAAGGAGCGTGCGAATCTTGTCGGTCAAACCCGATTTCTCGTCGGAGCTGGCGGCATCGGCGGCAAGCAGGAACGTTTCGGCATCGCTGCCACAGCCCTCGAGCGCAGTGCCGAACTCGGTCAGCGCCGCCTTGAAGTCCTGACGACGAAGATAGAGCCGACCGCGCTCACGCTGGACCTTCCACTTGACCACGTTCGGTAGCTTGTCGGCCGAAGCGAGTAAGGCCGCCGCGCGCTCGTGATCCCCCGCGAGCATGCGCGCACGCGCGGTCTCGAGCACGAGCTGCGCGCCCTGATGATCGCCGGCTTCCTTGAGCAGCATGTCGAGTGTCTCGCGGCCTCCGTTCGGATCGCTGTTCTCGATCAGCAACAAGCCGCTCTCGAGCTGCGCATCGAAGTTGCCGGTCGCACTCGCGGACGCGTAGGCGGTGCGCGCCGCGCTGAAATCACCGTTGTCGTGATAGACGCGCGCGAGCTCGAGCTGCGCACGCGCGCTGTCGGGACCCGCAGGACCCTTGAGCAGCGTCTCGAGCATCGTCTTGGCCTTGCCGCGGGTCGCCGGATCGCGGCGCAGGATCGCGGCATTCACCGTGATCACCGCCGGCGAAGCGCTCTGCTTCTCGCCGGCGAGGTCGCCGAGCGCTTTCTTGGCCGCGTCCGCATCGTTTTGCGCGAGCTCGAGCCATGCGCGACCGACGAGCGCTGCTTCGAGCTTCGGCGCGGCCTTCTGCGCCTCTTCGAGATCGACGCGTGCACCATCGATGTCGCCGACCGCGAGCTTCGCGGCACCGCGCGTCGCGCGTACCGCCGGCAGCTTGTCGGCATCGGGAATTCCCTTGAGCGCGGCGAGCGCCGCGGTGGCCTGGCTCTGCGCCAGATCGATCAGCGCGAGCGACAGATGCAGGCGCGCGCTCTGCGGATACGCGGCGAGCGCAGACTTCACGTAGTTCTGCGCGTGCGCGAGCTGATTGATCATGTAAAGCGTCTCGACCGCTTCCTCGGCGAACCGCTGATCGTCCAGGCCGAGCGCGGCCGCCACGCCGACATCGGTATTCGCGCCCGTCGCATCGCCGCGATCGAAATCGATCTGCGCGAGTGCGAGATGACCGAAGCCGATCTGCGCCGGCGACAGCCCCGCCCTCTTGTCGCCGAGGAGCTTCGCGAGCTCGGTGCGGACCTGATCGGCGAGCTTGCTATCCGTCGAGAGCTTGCCGCTATCCGAGACTACGATCGCACGTTCGATCACCGCCGACGGCTGATCCGGCATCACGCCGAGGGCGCGGTCGAGTGCGGGCAGCGCCTCGCCCCAGTTCGTCGCCGCCGCGTAGATCCGCGCGAGGCCGATCTGATAGAGCAGCCGCGATTCCTTGTCGACCGCGATCTTGCCGGCCTTCACGGCGGCCGTGAGGTCGCCGGCGAGCAAGGCCGCCTGCCCGGCCACGTAATTTGCCTCGGCGCTGTTCGGTGCATCGCGGACCGCATTGTGCGCCGCCATCTGCGCGGCCTTCGCATCGCTCTGCGCGAGCGCGAGATACGCCGCCGCGATGTTCGCCTCGACGCTGGTCTTGTCGGCGAGCGAGTCGACCGTGATCTTTGCATCGCTGAGGCCATCGTCGAATTCGTACGCGATCAGCGCGCGCGATCGCGCGAGCGCCGCCTGGTTCTCGGCTGTGCCGCTCGCCTGGACGATGCGCGAGAGCTCGTCGCGCGCCGCGGCCCAGCCCGAGTACGTGTCGTTCTTCGCGAGCTCCATCGCATTGCGGCGCGCCGCCGCGACCTGGTTCTTCAACCGGAGTGCACGGATCTGGAAGCCCGCGAACACGCCGCCGCCGATCACGATGATGCCGACGAAGATCCACAGCGTGACTTGCAGCTTCGAGCGCGCTTTGCGGGTGCCGGTCCGCTTGTGCATCGGATTCTCGTCGCCCGGCACTGCGTTCAACATCGCATGCAGCGCCGGATCCATCGGCTGCTGCTGCGGCCGCTGCTGCTGCTGCGGCATGTACGCCAGCTGCGGCGCCAGCTGGTTTTGCGGCATGACGTTCGCTTGCGCGATTGCCGTCGGCTCGTTTGCTGCCGCGAGCGAGCGCGGATCCGACGCGCGCGCGCTCCAGTTTGGTGCCGTCGCGCTCGGGTGCGGAGGCGGGAACCCGCCCAAAGGTGGCACCGCTGCGCTCGCGATCATCGTCTGGCGCTGCGCAGGCGGAAGCTGGTTCGGCGGCGGCACGGCACCACCGCCATTCGGTCGCGGCGGCTCCATCGCGGCCACGGTCGGGAGGGCCGAGGCAAAGGACGGGCGCGGCGGCGGTGGCAGCGGCTGCGGAGGCAAGCCGGGGAGCCGTGCGACATGGTACGGCTGCGCGGCCATCACCCTCAACGACGGACGGTCGGAGGGCCCGATATCGATCGGCCCCGACGGCATGGCGACGGCGTTGCGCACGGCGGTGCCTCCCGAGCGCCCGCCCTGCTTGGTCACCGGGCTGGTCTCGTTGACCTCGTGAATATCGCTGTCGTCCTCGACGACGAGATCCATTGTCGGCGTCTTCTTGTCGAGCGGGATCAGCGGTTGCGGACGCGGCGCGATCGCGCGCGGCACGCTCGCGGCCTTGGCCGCAGCGGGCCTTAGCATTGGCTTGACCATGCCGCGCGCGCTCGCGGCAGTCTGGGTTGGCGGCATCGCCGTCGCCGACGGAGGCGCGGCGAGATCATCGAAGTCGAGATCGTTATCGAGCTCGACACCCTCGAGATCCGGATCGACTTCGACGGTGCCTGACTTGTCACCGACCGCGAGCACCGCCGGCGGCGGCGTCGGATCGCGTGGCGTGGGAAGCGGGCCTTCGCCCACGCGTTGTGACGATGTTCGGCGGGGTGCGCCGGGAGAAGACAGCGACGTGGGCTTCGTAAAATGCTCCGTCGCGGCCGGATCCTCTGGATCGTCGGTTCCCAGATCGCCGCCCGTATCACCGCCGCCGACAAAGCCGACCGCCGGATGCGCTGTGTTGGCGCGAGGCCGGATGCCGCTCCGCGCTTCGAACAGCAGCTGCTGCACGCGCGCGTCGGAGGGCGACAACTGCTGGGCGGTAGCGAGCGCCTCGATCGCCGCCGCGGTGTCGCCTTTCTTGAGCAGCGCCTCGGCCTTGAGCGAATGTGCCGGCACGGCCGTATGATCGAGCTCGAGCGCGACGCGCATCTCGGCGAGCACTTCGTCGTAGCGCTTGAGCGCCAGCAGCGCCGATCCGAGCACGACGCGGCCCTCGACCGTAGTCGGCCGGCCGAGTAATCCCAGCCGGCAGACCTTCACGGCCTCTTGATACTGTCCCGCGGCGACCAGAGCCTGACCGCGGCTTACGAAGTCGCTTTGCGACACTGCCCGGGAAGAATGTTACGCCATCCCGGGGGCCACCGCGAATGCCTAGTCCGCCTTCGCGGAGGCGTCGGGATGGTCCGCATCGGTCATCAAAGGCTCTGGTAGCCCGGGCATTTCCGTGCCCTTGGTACGGCTCTCGTCGACGAGGAGCCACTCCCTGCCCTTCTTCTCCCAGGTCTGGACGGCGTGGGTCTCGTGCAGCGTGCCTTCGCGGTCGCTGTACCAGCTCATCTTGATGTGGACCTTGGCCTCCTTGGAGCCCTTCTGGTCGACGTTGACCACGTCGTATTCGGTGATCTTGAGGTCCTTGGCGCGCTCGTCGTTCTCGTCAACGAACTTCGAGCGCTCCTTGGCCGGCAGGTGGACCGCAGCGACCTCGAACCGGCCCCAGCGCACCCCTTCGTTGTAGGTGCGCACCGTTTCGGCGAGCGTGTCGGAGGCCGGGGCAGCGCCACAGGCGCTCAGAAGAATCAGGACGGCTAGCGCGGACTTCATGTGGGTTCTCCTCCGGGCGCGCGCTTTTTGCGCACGGCCTTGATGGCTTCGAGATCACGTGGCCCCAGCTCGCGGGTCACGACGAGCACGACGAGAAAGATCACCGCGACGGTCGCCGCTTCGATGAGCGACATCAGCTTGCCGTGCAGCGGTAGGAAGTGACCGACGACCATCGCGACGGACCCCGCCACTACGATCCTCGCGAGGCTGAGCAGTGGCAGGAACGCGCCAAGCTGCGTTCTCACCACCAGCCCCGTGAGCACCGCGCCGACGACCATCGCGCCCGCCGTCACCGCGGCGGCGACCTCGAGCACGTTGCCCGAGCTCATCGCCATCGGGATCGCGATGAAATTGCCGACGGCTGCGAGGACGAGCGTGATCGCGGCCGTCACGGTCGCGTGGCGCGTGAAGCCCGCACCGTTGAGGATCGTGCCAGAGATCGCGAACACCGAGAATGCGATATTGCCGAGCGCGAGGAACGCGAGCGCACGGCCGCCCGTGATCGCGTACTCCGGCGCGTAGACGATGCCGAGCACGTTCGAAGGATTGGCCGCCATCGCGACCGCGATCGTCGAGGCAAAGATCAGCGAGTAACGCACGGTGACTTCGATGTAGCGGCGCGTGGTGTCCTTGTCCTCGGTGAACGTCGAGCGCGACACGAGCGGGAACACGACGAACGTCGCCGCGATGATCAACTGGTACGGCAATCGCGCGAGGTTCTGGACCGCGGCGTAATAGCCGACCTGAACATCGGCGAGCATGCTCGAACTCGGATGGAAGCCGGTCGCCTTCGCGGCCCAGGGCGCGACATGATCGAGTGCGGAGGCGTACTCGAGGTGATGCGCTTCGTAGTAAGAGGTCGTTAACCGCTTCAGTAACCAGGTATCGACGAACATCAGGGCGTTAAAGAGGGCGAGATAGACCGCGAGGCGCAGGAAGAACGCGAGCATCGGCTTGACGGGCAGCCGATCCGCCTTCGCGACGCGACCCGGCAGGCCGACCGAGACCGCAGCGATGATCAAGATCATGCCGACGGCGACGACCCAGCCACCCATCACGCCGACGACGCCGAGGCCCATCATCGCCATGCCGATCAATCCGATCGTGCGAAGCGTCGCGAACGTGATGTCGAACGCGGCTTGCTTGCGGAACTGATGCTGGCCGTTCGCGGTGCCGACGAACACCGTGTAGAACGCGTTGCCGCCGAGGATGAGCCCGCCGAGTGCCACCGGTGCGACCTTCGACGCGTCGAGGAAGATCCAGCCGATCACGGGCGCGGCGGCGACGTAGAGCACCATCAGCGGGAGGCCGAAGCGAAGGTGCATGCGGATGCCCGCGTTCTGGACCAGCCGCACCTTGTCGGGTTGTTGCGCGGCGAACCGCGACACTGTCTGGATCGTGCCGGTGTTCAAGACGTTGTTGACCGGCGACACCAGCGAGTTCACGAAGCTGTAGCTGCCCCACTGGACCTGGCTCAGCACCGCCGGCAGGCGGAACACCACGATGAGCCCCGCCATCATGAAATAGAGCTTCGCGAATGCGATGTAGAGGACGCCGGCGCCGGCCGAGGTCCCAGTTGGCTTCGTCGGAGAATCTGCCACGCGGGTTGTCACGCGTAACACGCGAGATCCACTCGGGCAACAAACCCACGGCTACGGGGCAGGCATCCGCCGCACGCCGAATGCGACGAGGATCCAGGCAAGCGTGATGAGCGAAAACCCGAGCACGGCAGGAGCCATAGACTCGGCGAAGCCGAGCAGCAGGAAATCGAGTGGCTGCTTGCTAAATTCGGGGGTCGTCGCGATCGACTTGGCCGTGCTGGCGAGATCCGTGATCACACCGGTGATCGCGGCAAACGCGACCGCCTTGCCAAGTGTGCGGACGAGTGACAGGCCATGCGTGCTCGCATCTCGCGCGAACTTCGCGGCGGTCACGAGCATCGGGATGCCCGCGGCGAGCACCACGAACATCATCCAGCCTCCGGCGACAAAAAACTCGAGCATCGCGAGAGCCAACGCGCGAGAGCGCGCCGCGTGACATGCAAAAGTTGTCACGGTTGCGAAGGGCGTGCGTTGTAGCGGCGTGGAACCGACATCCGAGAGCGATTGGGTCGCCGGCCTGCGCAGGGGCGAGACCGCACCGTTCGATGCGGTGTTCGCTGCCTATCGCCGCCGGGTCTACGGCTACCTCGTGCGGATGACCCGGCGGCGCGAGGTCGCGGAGGATCTGCTACAGGAGACCTTCTTGCGGCTCGCCCAGCACGCGAAGCGGCTCGAGCCCGACACCCGGCTCGGCGCGTGGCTGTTCACGGTCGCCCATCGGTTGGTGCAGAGCTGGGGGCGCGCACAGGCGGTCCGCGCGCAGCTCGCGGGTGACTTGCCCGCGCAGGAACCGGCCGGCACCGAGCGCTCTCCGCTCGAAGCGCTCGCCGATTCGCAGACCCAGGTCGCACTCGAGCGCGCCTTCGCGGCGCTGCCACCCACGTATCGCGAAGTCGCCTTGCTCGTCGGCATCGAAGGGCTACAACCGGCCGAGGTCGCCGAGATCCTCGGCGTCCGTGCTGATGCGATCCGCCAACGCCTTGCCCGCGCGCGAGCCCAGCTTGCCGAGCTGATGGGAGAACACCGATGACGAATACGCCAACGACGCCGCCGACGCCGCCGACGCCGCCGACGCCGCCGACGCCAACGACGCCAACGACGCCGACAACGACGCCGAGTGACCAAGCCGAGCTTGCAAAGCTCGCGCGAGGCCTGGCGCCCCCCGAGCTCGATTCGACGAGCGCGGCGCGCATCGCGGAGGTCGCGCGGCGTGATGTCGGCCACGGTCCACCAAAGCGTCGTCTGATCGAAACTATCGTGGTCGGTGGACTAGTTTTGGTCACCCTGGTCTGGGCAGCGCTCAAAGTCGTCGAGATGTTGCGATAAGCTGCGGAGCTTATGAGGTGGGCACTGGTGCTTGTCGCGATCGCGGCGCGGCTCGCGCACGCGAGCTGCGAGTACAGCAGCAAGCAGATCCGGGCCGCGCGCGGCACGCCGAAGATCGACGGGCGGGTCGACGACGAGGTCTGGCAGCACGCGTGCTGGGTCAGCGATTTCGAGCAGAAGTCGCCGGCCTACGGTGCAAAGCCGACGCACCCGCTCAAGGTCGCGGTCGCGATCGACCACGATACGCTCTACATCGCGGCGCGCATGTTCTCGGCTGGGCCCGAGGATATCGACGACGCGCTGACCGAGCGCGATGTCACCGATCAAGCGGAGCGCTTCATCGTCTCGATCGATCCGATGCATACCAAGCGGCTCGCGTACTCGTTCGCGGTGACCGCGCGCGGCGTGCGCGCCGATTGGATCCACACCGACGACACCGAGGGCGATCGCGACATGTCGTGGAACCCGGTGTGGATCGCGAAGACGGAGCTCTTGCCCGATGGCTGGTCCGCCGAGATGGCGGTTCCGCTGTCGCAAGTGCGCTTGCCGCGCGAGGCCACGGAGAGCTGGGGCATCAACTTCAACTGGTACCTTCCCCGCCGCAACGAAGATGTGTTCTGGCGCGCGGTCCCCAAAGACCGCACCGCGTGGGCGAGCTACTTCGGCGAGCTCGTCGCATTGCCGCCACTACACCCCGGGTTGAACCTCGAGCTACTTCCCTACATCTCGGCACGCGGGTCGATCGATGAAGCACAGGTCGCGCCGCCGATGCACCGTGCGTTCGCCGGCATCGAAGCAGGCCTCGACGCGAAGCTGCGGCCCCTGCCCGGGCTCACGATCAACGCGACGGTCAATCCTGATTTCGCCCAGGTCGAAGCCGATCCAGCGTTCGTGAACCTCACCGCGTACGAGGTCCAGCTCGACGAGAAGCGGCCGTTCTTCGTCGAGAACAACTCGCAGTTTCACAACTACGAAGCGACGTACTTCTACAGCCGCCGGATCGGTGGGCTGCCCTCGCGGTTGCCGACCTACGACGCGATCGAGCTGCCGACCTCGGTCCGCATCCTCGGAGCCGCCGCGGCAGGCGGCTACGTCGCGCCGCGGACGTCGCTCGTCGCGGTCACCGCCGTGACCGACGAGACCAGCGCGAGCGCGATCGTCGCGGGTCGCCACAAAGACCTGATCGTCTCGCCGCTCACGTTCTGGAGTGCAGGTCGGATCGAGCAGCAGCTGAACGACACCTCGATCGCCGGGGTCACCGCGACGTTCGTCCAGCGCGCACTCGGCGGCACGGGGCTCGAGCCATTGCTCGATCATACGGCGTTCTCGACCGCCGCGAATGCGCTCCTTCGCACCGGGGATAGCGAATGGGAATTCTTTCCGTGGCTCGGGATCTCCGGCGTGCTCGGCAGCGCCGCAGCGATCACCACGATCGAGGAGACCTCGGCGCACTACTTCCAGCGCCCCGATCAAAGCTATCTCCATCTCGACACCACGGCACATCGCTTGATGGGATGGAACGGCGGCGCGTACATCACGAAGCGCGAAGGCTTGTGGATCGGCGATGCGGGGGTCGGCATGAAGTCGCCTGGCTGGGAGCTCAACGACCTCGGCGTCTTGCATCAAGCTGATGGCATCGAGCTCGAGGCAGAGCTCACTCGCATGCAGACGATTCCGACCGAGCACTTCTACGCGTGGCATGTCGGCGGTCACGTCGATCAAGAATTCACGTTCGGCGGCCAGCAAAAGCCGGCGACGATCAACGCGAATATCGGCGCGACGCGACCGAGCTTCTGGTCCTCGGTGCTGCTACTCGGTGGCACCACGCCAGGCGACCTCCCAGACCTGACGCGCGGCGGCCCGCTGATGCACGTCGGATATTCGGCCGAGGCGTTCTGGAATGTGAGCTCGCCGTCGGGCCGTACGAATCAGTTCAGCACCCATGTCGTCTTGCACGGGAGTCCGACCCTCGAGTCCGGCGTCGAGGCGCAATTCACCCTCGCGACGCGAGTGAGCCCGGCGTTGCGTCTCGATGTCACGCCGCGCGTCGAGGTCATCGAGACCAAGCGGCAGTACCTCGAGACCGTGACGATTGCGGGTGGTGGCGAGGACACATATGGCGCGCGCTACCTGTTCGGTCACCTCCATCGCAAGGAGGCCGCGCTCCAGCTGCGCGCGACGTGGTCTCTGTCTCCCGACCTCGTCATCACGCTGTACGCGCAGCCGTTCGTCTCGGTCGGCAAGTACGACCAGATCGGCGAGCTCACGCATGCCGGTGGTGCCGACGTGCGCTGGTACGCCCAGACCTTCCATGCACCCGCGCTGCGCACGATCCTCGATGGCTCGAGCGCGTTCGAGATCGACGAGCCGAACTACTCGGTCGCTTCACTGCGCTCGACCGCGGTTCTGCGCTGGGAGTTCCGTCCAGGCTCGACGCTTTATGTTGCCTGGCAACAGGATCGCGGCGGCGTCCCCGTCACGGTAGCGCAACCGCTCCACGGCACCATCGGCGACGCGTTCACGCAGCCAGCGATCCATACGCTCGCGATCAAGCTGAGCTACTGGTTCGGCTAGCTACTTTTTGGGCCGCGTCACCATGAGGTGCGCTTGCTTGTTCGCATCGACGTAGCCGAACCGAAATGGGATCGACCGCTTGCGCTGATCCTTCCACAGATCGAGCATGTCCTGCTCGAACGGGTTGTCGCGCACGCTCTCGAGGAAGGCCCCCTCGTAGTTGCCGAAGGTCTCCTGGATCATGCCCGCCTTCTTGGCGAATTTCGGCGGGATGCCCGTGGAGTCCGACAGCATCCAGGCGAGGTGATCGAGCAGGTAATCGCGGACGCGCTTGAAGTCGCCGCGCCACAGCAAGTAGCTCGCACCCTTCACGAGCACCGCGACCTGCCCCTTCTTCTCGAGGTGCATGACGAGCTGCGGATGGGTCTTGAGATAGTCGTCGCCGAGGTTCCAACCGATGTGGCGATGCGTGCGCAGCGCGGTCTCGCCGATCTTGCGGTACTGGATCTCGACGTTGCCGAAAGCGGACGAGAAATTCGGGTTCTGCCAATCGTGCTTGAGGCTCTTCGGCTTGTGCGCGAGCGCTTCTTTGTCGGCGCCATCGACCTCGGTCTGGCTGAGGTAGTGGACTTCGCCCGCATCGTCGAGCGTGAAGTAGCGCATCGCCACCGGCTCGTAGCCACCGGCGACGAGGCCGAGCAAGAACGAGCTGACCTGACCGGGTAGATCGTTTTGTTGCTGGTGCGAGAGGTTCTCGCTCGTGTTCGAACCGACCGAGATCAAGCCACCGATCTCGGCGCGCAGTGCGCCAAGACTGTTGTCGAGCTCCTTCGGCGTGAGCTTGCTGATCCGGCGAGGATCGCCGGCAAGCTCGAGCGAGATGGTCGTGATCTCGGTCGCATCGGGAAAGGCAACGAGCGCCGAGAGTAAGTCGCCACCGCCGAATGGATAGACGACGGTCCTTGGAAGATCCGTTGGCTCGAGCTTGGTGAAGAACGCCGCACCCTTGACGAAGTAGAGTGTGCGGAACTTCTCCATCCGATCCATCACTGACTTGCAGTGACGATCGACGATCTTCTGGACGCTCGCGTCGACCGGATCGCTGCCACCACAGGCCGCGATCCGATAGAGCAGCTTGGCGTCGCCGATGAAGTCTTCACCCTTCGCCACGATGTCGGCGTGGGCACCGTTCGCGTTGATAATCGACGTGGCGAGGACCAGCGCGGCAAGTGCGAGCTTCATCGAACCCCTGGAACGCGTGAGACCAGGCGGAAATTCATTCCGCAGCGATCGAACCTTCGTACATTTTATCGAGCAGTGGCGCGTACTTCTTCTCGACGACCTTGCGCTTGACCTTGAGGCTCGGAGTGAGCTCGCCTTCCTCGACGGTGAGGTCGGTCGGCAGGATCGAGAACTGCTTCACGGTCTCGTACTTCGCGAGCGACTTGTTGACCTCGTCGAAGTACGGCGCGAGCAACGCTTTGACTTCCGGGCCCTTGACGAGCTCGGCGTAGCTCTTGGTGAGGCCTTTGTGGCGCGCCCATTTCATCAACGCCTCTTCGTCGAGCGTGACGAGCGCGGTGACGAAGTTGCGCTTGTCGCCGTGGATGATCACTTGCGACAGATACGGGCAATTCGCCTTGAGCTTGCCCTCGATGTGCTGCGGCGCGATGTACTTGCCGCCCGAGGTCTTGATCAGGTCCTTCTTGCGATCGGTGATCCGCAAAAAGCCCTTCGGATCGACTTCGCCGATATCGCCGGTGCGCAACCAACCATCCGCGGTCAGCGTCTCGGCGGTCGCATCCGGGAGGTTGTGATAGCCCTGCATCACGCCGGGGCTCTTGATCAGGATCTCGCCGTCCTCGGGTGCGAGCTTGCACTCGGTGCCAGGCATCGGCATGCCGACCGAACCGAACGAGTACTTACTCGAGCGATTGACGAACGATGCCGCGCTGGTCTCGGTCAAGCCATAGCCCTCGAGGATCAACACGCCACACGCGTGGAAAAACTCGGCGATCTCACCGGAGAGCGGGGCAGAGCCCGAGATGAAGTAACGCACGCGACCGCCGAACGTCTGCTTGATCTTGTCGAACACGAGGCGGTCGGCGAGCTTCAACTTGAGCGCGAGCAGGCCGCTCGGCTCCTTGCCCTGCTGGCGCAGCTTCGAGCCCTCTTTACCGACGGCGATGGCCCACGCGAAGATCTTCTGCTTGATCGGGCTGCCCTGCTTTGATTTCTCGATGATCCGATTGTAGACCTTCTCGAAGATCCGCGGCACCGCGGCCATCAGCGTCGGCCGCACGATCGCGAGGTTGTCGACGAGCTTGGGGATCCGACCATCGATCGCGGTGACCGAGCCCGACGAGATGTGGCCGGCCATGCAGACCTTGCCGAACGAGTGCGACATCGGCAGCCAGAGATACTGGACGTCGCTATCGGACCACAGGCGGGTCTGATCGATCGCATCGGCCACGTATGCCCAGCACGAGTGGAGCAAGCGCACACCCTTGGGCTTGCCAGTCGTTCCCGAGGTGTAGATAAGGGTCGCGAGATGGTGCTCCTCGATGCCATCGATCACGTCGTCGATCGCGCGCGCATCCTTGGCGAGGATCTCGGCGCCCTTCGCTTCGAGGTCCGCGAGCGTGAGGACCCAGTCGCCATCTTTCTTGTCGGGCGAACCGTCGAGCAGGATCACCCTCTTGAGATCTGGCATCTCGGGCTTGTGGTCGCGCAGCTTGTCGACCTGCTTGCCGTCCTCGGCGAACGCGTAGCTGGTCTCCGAATCGTGCAGGATGTACGCGCACTCCTCGGCGGTGCTCGACGGATACACGGTCGTGGTCGCGCCACCCGCCGACAGGATCCCGAGATCGATCAGCAGCCACTCGAGCCGCGTGTTCGAGAGCAGTCCCACCCGGTCTTCGCGCTGGAGACCGAGGGCCAGGAGGCCCGCAGCGATCGCCTTGACGCGCTCGCCGGATTGCCGCCACGTCATCGAACGCCAGTCTTCACCCACCGGAAACCGGAACGCTTCGCGGTCCGGAGTGTCGTGCACCCGCTTCGCGAACAGCTGTGCGATCGAGGTGGTCTTCTTGACGAACCGCTCGGGAGCGACTGACTCGGGCATCGCCGAGACTATGCCGCAATTCCTTCGCGTTGGGATCGGAGCTAGGCTCCTGGCGAGGGCTAGTGTGGCGACCGCGACCGAATGGTTAGACAGCCTCGCCACCGCATGGCGAGCAGAGCGCGGCGCTGCGCGTGCGCGGATCGCGATGGAGCGCAGTGGCCGACCACTAGCCGAGCGAGTTGCGCTCGGCATGGCGATCGCGCGGTTGCGGATCATCGACGAGAGGTCGGCGTACGGCGAACGCGTGCGGGTGCGGGTCTCGGTGCCCGATACGACGGACCTCGACAATATCCGGCTCTCGCCGGGCGACCCGATCCGGTTCTGGGCAGAGCACCCCGAGGAGCCGAGCGCGGTGCGCGGCGTGTACGAGCGCCGTGAGGACCAGAGCTTGTGGCTGATGCTCGATCGCGCCGTCGACGAGGTCGACCGCGACTACAACCTCGATCCCGAGACGCCAGAGGTCACGTTCGATCGCGGTGATGCGGCGATCGAGCGCACGAAGGCCGCGATCGGGACCTCGGATCTGGCCCGGGTCCGCGAGGTCGCGGCGCTCGCTCGCCCACCCCGTCCGCTCGCCGGTGTGAGCTGGATGCCGTTCGATGCTGCCCTCGACGAGCACCAGCGCGCCGCCGTCGACGCCGGGCTGCGGAGTGGCGACATCGCGCTGGTCTGGGGTCCTCCCGGCACCGGCAAGACCCGCACGCTCGTCGAGATCGTGCGCCAGCGCGTCGCGCGTGGCGAGCGTGTCTTGTGTTGTGCACCGTCGAACACCGCCGTCGACAACCTCGGGATCCGGCTCGCCAAGACCGGCCTGCGGGCAGTTCGCCTCGGTCATCCAGCCCGGGTCTCGCCCGCGCTGGTCGCGCTCACGATCGATGCGCAAGTCGAGGCCGATGGCGCGTTCGATCTCGCACGTGACTGGCGCGATCGTGCACGCGCAATTCGCAAGACCGCGATGGCGTCGCGTGGTGCGAAGGCAGCACGCGGCAGCCGCACCGATGTGAACGCCGCGCGCGCCGAAAGTCGCAGCTCGTGGAGCGAAGCGCGCGCGCTCGATCGCGACGCGTATCGCGAGATCGCGAATGCCGAGCGCGCGATCGTCGATCGTGCCGACGTCGTGCTCGCGACCTGCGTCGGCGCGAACCATCCGCTGGTCCGCGACACGCTGTTCGATTGCGTCGTGCTCGACGAGGCGACCCAGGCCTCGGATCCGCTCACGCTCGTCGCCTTGGGCCGCGCGAAGGTCGCCGTGCTCGCCGGCGATCCTCATCAACTCGGCCCGGTCGTCGTTGGTGGACCGAGCGTCGAGGCAGTGCTCGCGACCACGATCTTCGAGAGGCTCGCCGCGACGACCGAGACCGTGATGCTCACGCAACAGCACCGGATGAACACCCAGATCATGACGTTCCCATCGCGCTCGATGTACGAGGGCAAGCTCGTCGCCGCGCCCGAAGTCGCCGAGCGCACGCTCGCGGATCTCGGCATCACCGATGACCCGGCGCGCGGCGCTTCGGTATGGCTGATCGACACGGCGGGCAAGGATTGGCTCGAGGAGCGCACCGATTTCGAGCCTGGCGGTTCGAACCAGAACCTGCCCGCCTTTCACCTCGACCCGAGTACGTTCAACTCCGGCAATGCGGCGCGCGTGGCGGCCGAGGCACGGCGCTTGCTTTCGCGCGGCATGGCCGCGTCCGACATCGCGATCATCGCCGCGTACTCGGCGCAGGCGCGGCGCTTGCGCGACCTGTTGCGTGACGAGCGAGCGGCCGGCCTCGAGATCGGCACCGTCGACGGCTTCCAGGGTCGCGAGAAGGAAGCGGTGATCGTGGATCTCGTGCGCTCGAACGACTCGGGTGAGATCGGATTTCTCTCGAACACCCGCCGCATGAATGTCGCCCTGACACGTGCGAAGAGGTTTTTGCTCGTGGTCGCCGATTCTTCAACCCTCGGCAATCATCCGTACTACGCGCAGCTCCTCGCGTATCTCGACGAGATCGATGGTCACGGGAGCGCGTGGAGCGACGCCGCCGAGCCCTTGCCTTAGCGCCGCGAACCTGCGATCCCTTCGCCGTGCAGCGCTTTTCCAGCCTTCTTACCCTGTTTGTCGCAATCTCGGTCGCCGGCTGCGCGAAGCCGAACGACCTGCCGGCTCTTCGCGCCGACACCGCCGCGATCGGTGCATACTACGAGCCCGTCGTCGTCGCGCTGACCGCGCGCGGCGGGGCGATCGTCGAGCGCGGTGGCAAGCTCAAGATCTCGTATCTGGGCGGGGAGGCCGCGAACAAGGCGATCACGATGGCGGGCCAGCAGCTCGCCGAGTTGCGCTCGCTCGTCTCGAAGGGCGCCGATGGCAAATCCGAGCTCGAGAAGCAGGCCGATGCCGCCGCTAAGGATGGCAACCTCGCGGAGCTCGCGAAGATCAACGACGAGGCGTCGGAGAAGCTCGAGGTCGGAACGCGGGTCATCACCAACGAGCTCAACGTCGCCGACAACTGGCTCGGCTATGCCGAGGCGGCCAAGGCTGCCATGCCGACGACTCCGACTCCGACTCCGACTCCGATCGACCGCGACGACGTCGCTCCCGCGCATCGCTAAGATCGGCGCTATGATCCGGGAATGAGGATCCCGGCCCCCAAGGTGATCATCCGTAGTTGTCGCGACTACGATCCAGCGAAGATCCAACAGATCATTCGCGAAGGCCTCGAAGAGCTCGGCCTCACCCCTCACGGACGGACGCTGCTCAAGCCGAACCTCGTCGCGGCGGGCCCGCAGTTCCCATACGCGTACACCCGGCCCGAGTTCGGAGAAGGCGTGCTGCGCGCGCTCCAAGATGCCGGCGGCTCGAACATCACCGAGCTCGCCGTAGGCGAGCGCTGCGGGATCACGGTGCCGAGTCGCGTCGCATTTCGCGAGTCCGGCTGGGAAGCGATGCTCGATCGCCTGAAGCTGCCCCGCTACTATTTCGAGGAGACCCAGCAAAAAGAGATCGCGCTCACTCACCCGAACCGGCTGCGCGACTACGTGTTCACGCCCGAGCCGGTCGCGCGCGCTGACTTCTTCGTGAACTGCCCGAAGTTCAAGGCCCACCCGTGGACCACGGTGACGTTCTCGATGAAGAACTACATCGGCATCCAGGATGACCGGCATCGCTTGATCGATCACGATCACAAGCTCAACGAAAAGATCGCCGACCTCCAGCACATCATCCAGCCGTCGTTCATCGCGATCGATGGCATCACGGCTGGCGAGGGCCGGATGCTGACGCCGACCCCGTTCGACCTCGGCCTCATCATCATGGGCAACAGTCAGGTCGCTTTCGATGCGGTGTGCTGCGCGATCATCAACGTCGATCCGTTGACCGTCGATCACATCCGGCTCGCAGCGGAGCACGGCTTCGGCACGACCGACCTCGCGCGCATCCAGATCACCGGCGACGTGACGCTGGAGGAAGCGAAGGCGCGCGCGAAGGGCTTCAAGGTCGGCTTGATCCGCGTCGAGAAGTACTTCGAGGGTACGAACATCTCGGCGTATGCCGGCTCGCCGCCGGAGCCCGAGCATGGCGACTACTGCTGGGGCGGTTGCCCGGGTGCGATCGAAGAAGCGATCGAGATCCTGCGCCAGTTCGACAAAGCGACCGACGAGAAGATGCCGCACATGCACGTGGTGTTCGGCGCGTACGACGGTCTGATTCCAGCGAAGCCTGGCGAGAAGGTCGTGTTCATCGGTGACTGCGCGAACTGGGAAGGCGACATCAATGGCAAGCCCATCTCGATCCCGAACCTCTACAAGGATCGCTCGACGCTCGATCCCCACACGGCGACGCAGACCGACATCTTCGTCAAGCTAGCCGGCGCGAAGAGCAAGATCGCGGGCGAGGTCGTCCGGCTCGAAGGTTGCCCCGTTTCGGTGGCCGAACAGGTGCTCGCGCTCGTCGAGATCGGGAAGCTCAAGAACCCGTTCCTCGATCCGAAAAACATGATCCAGTTCGGACGTGGCTACTTCGGGTGGAAAGGGCGTGTCGCGCTCAACCGGCTCGGTGGCAAGACCTATCAACAGAACGGCACCTTCACCGAACGCGGTGAAGCCGCACCCAACCTGGAGCCGAGCCGGGAAGGCAGCACGTGATCGGGCCGGGTTGGTTGCCCACGCGGCCGCTGCGGATGAAGAACCGCGTCCTGGCGTATACCCGCGTGCGTCGTCGTACCGGGAAGAAGCCGCGCTCACCGATCGAATTGCGCCCGTCGTGTGCCGATGTCTTGTTTCAAACGGGCACCGTCGAGTTTCCGGTCGCGACGCTACGCTCGCGCGATCCGAAGATCCAAGCGCGTGTCCTCGTGGGTGATCTTCGGCGCTGGTTACTCTCGACGTTGACCTGGCTCCGGCCACGCACCGTGCCGTTCCTTGTCGCGGCTCTTGGCTTCGTCGCGATCCTCGCTTCTGCGGACTACCTCCAACACGTGAAAGTTGCCCCGATGCACGCTTCGCCGACGGCGTCGCGATGAGAAACGCGGAACGAAAATGACTGTCAAAGCCGTCCATCACCTCAACTGCGCCACGATGTGCCCGATCGCTGGCTGGCTGATCGGCGCCAAGGGCTGGCACGGGCTGATGATCGCGCACTGTTTGCTCGTCGAGACCGAACGTGACGGCCTGGTCTTGGTCGACACCGGCTTTGGCACGCGTGACATCGAGGGAAAGACCGGAGTGCCGAGCCAGTTCAAGATGCTGGTCAACCCGAAGCTCGATATGGCCGAGACCGCGCTCGCGCAGATCGTCGCGCGCGGCTTCAAGCCCGACGATGTCCGCCACATCGTGGTCACGCACCTCGATCTCGATCACGCCGGTGGCATCGCCGACTTTCCAAACGCGAAGGTTCATCTCCACGCGCTCGAGCACATCGCCGCGACGACGCGGCCAACCCGCAAGGAGAAGCGGCGTTACCTGCCTGCTCACATCGCACACGGCCCGAAGTGGGAGGTCTACGCGGAACAAGGCGATACGTGGCGCGGCCTCCCCGCGATCACGAAGTTGCGCGGCCTCGATGCCGATATCGGTCTCGTACCGATGCACGGCCATACCCGCGGTCACTCCGCCGTGATCGTCAAGACAGGCGATCGCTGGTGCGTCCACGCCGGTGATGCGTACTTCCATCACCACACCGTCGACGGCAGTGGCAAGACAGTGCCGTTCGGCCTGCGCACGTTCGAGAACCTGATGCAGATCGATCCAGCGGCGCGGCGGGCTTCTGCGGCGGCGCTCGCCCAGCTAAATGCGAGCTACAAGGATCTCGATCTGTTCAGCGCGCATGATCCACACGAGTACAACGCGTACGTTCAGGTCGGATCGACGAGCGTCACGTAGGTGATCGTGCCTGCGACGGCGGGCACCATCGTCGCGCCGATGCCATTCGGCAGATCCTGGAGGCTCACGCCGACCGGCCCCGGCACGACGTTCGGAAACACGACATCGACGCCGAGGTTGCTCTTCGCCCATGCCGCGCCGCTCCACGCGACCGGCGTATCGTGCGTGCCGGTCAGCGCGGCGACCGCGGGCGTGCCCTCGATGTGAACGAACACGATCGCCTTGCTCGTGTCGTAGGCCGTGGAGCCGAGCCCGGCGAAGAAGGGCGAGATGCGCTCCGACCCGATCATCCGATACGAGCTCGGCTTGCCCGTCGCGAGCACCGCGTCACCGATGATCATGATGCCGGGCAGCTGGTACGGGCCGATGCCGATCGCGCATTGCGACACGGCAATCGGCGGCACGACATCGATCTGGGTCGAAGCGCCCGCGCCGATCATCAGGTTGAACCGGCCGTTCGGGTTCGTGGTGGCGGTGCGCGTCGCATCGGTGTGAACCGTGAGCTTCGCGCCGAACACGCCGCAGAATGCAGTATCACTCTCGTCCCAGTCGACGACCTCGCCCGTATAGGCGGTAATCGAGTGGGCCGCATCGATCGCGGCATCGCCGGGACTGCCGCCGTCGTCACCGCAAGCGGTGACCACCGAGAACGCGATCGAGAGCAACAACATCCGGACCATGGCTGCAAGCTACCACTCCGGGAACGGCCCGAGGCGCTTGGCGTTTGGACGTCACGGTTGTCGAGGCGTGCGTCACATCACCGATGTCATTTCGTGCTGGTTCGTCGGTTCTCGAGCTCTTCGAGAGTCTTGGGCCAGTCTTCCTTGAGTAGCCGCGAGAGCGAGCGATCGGCGAGCAGCTTGCCTTGCGTCTGGCAGGTCGCGCAGTAGTTCGCCTCGTTGTCGGCGTAGACGATGCGCTGGACCTTCGTACCGCAGCGCGGACACGGCTCACCGAACTTGCCGTGAACAGCCATCTCGGGTCGAAACGCGGTGACCTTGTCGGGAAAGCCATCGCCGACCTCGGCGCGCATCCGATCAGTCCACAGGATCAGCTGGTGTTTCGCGGCCGTGTGCAGGGCCTTGAGCTCGGCATCGTCGAGCGCACTCGTCATGCGGAACGGCGACATCTGCGCCGCCCACAAGATCTCGTCGGAGTAGGCATTGCCGATGCCGTCGAACAGGGTCGGATCGGTGAGCGATCGCTTCACGGTGTGACGCTCGCTCCGCATGCGCTCGGCGAATTGCTTGGTGGTCGCCGCGAGGACGTCGAGGCCGCCGCGATCGAATTCCGCGAGTGCCGCGCGACCATGCACGAGGTGCATCGAGGCGCGCTTCTTACCGCTCGCCTCGGTGAACACCAGCGTGCCGGTCGGGAAGTCGAAGCCCGCGAGCGCGAGCTTGCCGGGCAGCTTGGCTATCTCGTCGCCTGCCGTGCTCGGCTTCCAGCGGAGCCGCCCCGCGATCATCAGATGGATCACGATGAAGCGATCGCCCTCGACGCCGATGATGATCCGTTTGCCGAGCCGCTCGACCGAGGTGACCTTGGCCCCGATCAGATCCTTTGGTGCCGGCTCGACGGTGCGGAGCACGAACATGCTCGGGATCCGGATGCCGCGGATTGGCTGGCCTATCACCTTTGCGGCGAGCCGCTCGACATACACCGTGACGTCCGGAAGCTCGGGCATCGGCGTGACTATAGCGGTTTAATCCACCCCGTGTTCCCCGATCACCGGCCGACGGCTCGGCGCCCTGCGCGGCTAGCGCTCGAGCTCGTTGGCGACCGCGACCACGGCATCGACATTCTTCAAGTGCGACAGATGGCCGAGCAGATAGTCCTTCACCGAAGACTCGAGGTTCGTTAGCGCCGCCGGGTCGATTTGACATGCAGCCGCGTACGCGTGGATCTGCTGCTTCTCGTTCGGCGCGTACTTGCCGTCGACATAGGCGAGGAGCAGCGCCGATTTTATGAAGAGCTGGCGCAGCTCGGGCGATGGCAGGAGTGCTGCCAGGTGGGCCGGCTCGAGCACGGGCTGGCGCTCGAGCGAGGCCAGGTGCGAGGCGTGATCGGTGGTCGAGTTGAAGAACTCGCTGATCATCGCCGCTTCGCGCTCGTGCACACCACCATCGGCTCGCGCGACGGCAAACAAGCCACGGGCAATGGCCTCGGCTTGGTCGGCACGGATTTCGATCTCGGGAAGAAAGTCATCACTCATGGTC
Organism: Kofleriaceae bacterium; assembly: GCA_043759355.1. GTDB lineage: Bacteria > Myxococcota_A > Polyangia > Haliangiales > Haliangiaceae > JABFXX01. The sequence goes on along the minus strand of JAYVLQ010000063.1, from coordinate 7,343 downwards.
ATCTCCTGTTGCCACAACGCAGCTTGAGGTCAGCCAGCCGCCGCTGGAGGTCATCCACAGACATCTGTGAATACTTGTCGGGGAGCATTCGCCGGTTCGAGGCTTCGAACACGGCGAGCAGCTCCATGTACTGGATCATCTCGAGGTCACGCGAAGGCAAATAGTCGGCGACCGCGCTCTCGAAGTGCTGGACGCTGATCACTCCTTCTTTGCCTGCTTCGTCGACCGCATAATTGTTCGCGAGCAATGCGATCGCTTCGAAATCGGCGTTGGAATAACCGACGATCTTCGCCGAGACGGCGGCGCGATCACGAGGGAACTCGATCGTGGTCTGCAACCCGTGACGCTTGATCAAGGCCTTGAAAATTCCCTCGATGTCCTCGGGGGTCTGCGGATAGAGGAACGGAATCTTCTTGTCGAGGCGACCCGCTCGCTTGATGTCGATGTCGAGCTTGTCGGGGCGGTTCGTCATCAAGATGAACAACACGCGCCCGCGGTTCGCGGTGTCGCTCATGAACTCCTTGAGCCGGGCGACGACACGCGATCCGGTACCGCCGTCACCGCCGTCGTCATCGCCGCCGGAGCCGCCAGAGCCAGAGCCGAACGAACGATCGGCTTCGTCGAGGATCACGATCACGTTGCCGATGCCGTGGATGACACCGAGGATGCGCTCCAAGTTGGACTCGGTCGAGCCGACCCATTTGGACCGGAAGTTCTTGAGCTTGATGCCTGTGAGCCCCGATTCCTTGACGAACGCCTCGGCAACGAAGGTCTTGCCGGTGCCCATCGGTCCCGTGAACAGCATGCCCATCGGCACGCGTGCGGTCCGTCCTTCGCGAATGTTACGCGCGACCGAGATCAGCTCTTGCTTGACCTCGGGAATGCCGCCGACGACCGAGAAGTCAATCTTGGCATCGACGAACTCGATCAGCCCGAAGCACTCGCGCTCGATGACCTCGCGCTTGCGCTTCTCGATCAAGCGAAGGATCTCCTCGTGCGGCTCGTCGCGCACCTCGGGCGGCGCGGTCTGGCCGATCAAGTGCTCGATCTCCTCGCGCGGCATTCCCTGCGTCACGGCGGCGAGCTTCTTCGCACGGGCGTCGTCCTTGACCATCGTCTTGATGAAACGATAGCGCGCGTCATCGGAGTCGCCTTGCGGTGGCGGCTGCAGGATCGACTTGATCTGGATCAGTTTCAGCCCGGCGGTGATGTCGGCGAGCCGCTCGATCCAGGTCGCTTCGAGCTGGGGATTGACCTGCCTGATCACCGCGCGCCGTTCGTCCACGGTCGGCATCGGGATGCGGACCGCCGAGACTCGCGGGTTCGCGACGATCTTGGGATTGAGGTCGCCGGCAAGCTCGGTGATCAGGATGACGATGTTGTCTGCGTTCTCGAGCTGCGGTGCGAGCGACCAGCGCTGCAGCATCACCACGCTCAGCCGATCGTTCTCGCTCGCGAACGAAGCGTCGCCGGCCGGCGCGAGCATCTCCGCGTACTCGATCACCACGCCGACATTGGTCTGCGAGAACAACACCTTCTCGAGCGCGGGCAACACCTTTTCCGGTGTGCGCTCGAGCAGGTCCGCGCTGTCGATCGCTGCGCCCTTCTTCACGAATCGAGCGCCCGTCGAGAGGTTATAGCGAATGACGGTGTCCTTTTTCTCGAAGACACGCGTCGCCAGATAATCGGCCATCGAGACCAGCGCGCCACCATCGAGGACGAGGTCGTGCACGTTGCCGTGGACGACGAACACGCTCGCCTCGCCGCGCAGGTAGCGGCGCTTCAGCTCTTCAGCCCAGAGGGGCCAGTCGGACCGTTCAGGTGAGTCAGGTAGGAGAGTTGCCACGTGCGATCACATGGTCTTCTGGCCGGCCTTGGCGGCCGCCGCGTTGCGCAAGCGCTCCCACTCCGACTTCGACGTCGATTGCCCGGTCTGCTCGCGCAGCGCCGTGAGGCGGGTATCGAGGTCGTTCTCGCCGAGCTCTTTGCCGAGGTTCGCCTCGGCGATCGTGTTCTTGATGTGCTCGCGAACGCCTTCGAGGGCCTTGACCTCGTTGTCGACCGAGAGCCCGTCGAGCTGTTGCTGGATCCGGTTGCGCGCCTCGGCCGAGGCCATCTTGGCGAGCATGTTGTCTTTCTCCGCCTTGAGGCTCTTGATGTCCGACTGGACCTGGACCAGCGAGGACTTTGCCGAGTCCGCATCGCTGACCGCGCTCTTCATATCGGCCTCCAGCCCGGCAACTTCGTCGGAGAGCGCCTTCTGCTTCTGGATGAGGACCATGCCGAGATCCGCCTGATTCTGCTCGACCGAGGTCTGCAGATCCGCGGTGACCTGCACGAGCTCCGCCGACCTGGCCTTGAGCCGTCCGCCGATGTCCTCGCGCCGCCGAATGATCGAGGCGGTCGCTTTCTTGAGCTGGGTGTACTTCTCGATCATCGAGCTGATCGCGTTCTCGTACGCGATCTCTGGATGCTGTTTCTCGACGTCGCTGATCCAGATGCCGACGAAGCCACGCCACAGGTTTGCGATCCGACCAAAGAAACCGACACTTGCCATGGCGCGAGCGTATCCGATCGACCTGCGACGTTCGCGTGGTGTGGGCGTGGCGAATCAGTAAAACTGGGCGTTGCAGTCGGAGGGGAAACCTATCGCACGCTGTTCGAGCGACTCGCGACCGGCGCTGCGCATCGGTGCTGCTCCACGAGGAAGCCGGGTTCGAGGGCACCGGGGATCGTCAAGCGCCACGGAGGGCACGCGCGGGCCGAAGGCGAGCTCGATCGCGACGCGTGTCTTCGCCCTCGCCGCGTGGCCGAGCGCATTGGCGACAATTCCGGCCGCTAGCTCTTCTTCTTGCCGGCCGCTTTCTTCTTCGGCGCGACTGCCACCGCTTCCTCTTCGTCACCCGCACCGGCCGCGATCGCAGGTTTGCGCTCGGCGTCGCTGTCCTTCGACATGCCGAGGCTGGCCTTCAGTGCGGCCATGAGGTCGATCACCTTGCCGGCCGGCGCCTCCGGTTGGATCGTGATCTCCTGGCCTTCGACCTTCTTGTTGATGAGGTCCATCATCCGAGCCTGGACCTCGTCCTTGTACTTCTCGGGGTTCCAGGTCTCGTGCTGGATCTGCTGGATGATCTGCTTCGCGAGGCCAATCTCGGCCGGCTTGAGCTCCGGTAGGTCCGGCATCGGCACCTCGCTCCAGGGCTTGACCTCCTCGGCGTAGCGCAGCTGGTGGACGATCAAGCCCTCCTGAAACGGGCGCAGGCACACGATGTACTGCTTGCCGCGTGCCGCGTACGACGCGATGCCGACCAGGCCGGTCTCGACCATCGCGTCGCGGATCAGCTTGTATGCACGCTCGCCGCCCTTGTCGGGGCCGAGGTAGTAGCTCTTCTCGACGAACAGCGGATCGACCGCGCTTGCCGGCACGAACTCTTCGAGCGCGATGGTCTGCGACGCGACCGCGTCGAGGGCCTTGAGCTCCTCGGTGTTGAGGACCACGTACTGACCCTTGGCGTGCTCGTAACCTTTCACGGTGTGCTCGCGGTCGACGACCTCGCCGCACTTGGTGCAGACGTATTGCTGCTTGAGCCGGCTCCCGTCTTTGTCGTGGAGCATGTTGAAGTGGATGTCGTTGCCGGATTCGTTGGTCGTGTAGAGCTTGGTCGGAATCGAGACCAAACCAAACGAAATCGTGGCCGTGCCGATCGAGCGTGCGGGCATGCGGAATATTGTACCGGTCCGTGGCGCCCGATCCCAAAGACGATGGTTCTCCCGATGAGGGCCTGGATCGCTACCGTGAGAAACGCACGGCGGGCTCGACACCTGAACCGATGACCAGCAGCCCTGCTGCGACGATCGGTAGGGGCCCGAGGATGTTCGTGGTCCATCAACACGATGCGACCCGGATGCACTGGGATCTTCGCCTCGAGATCGACGGCGTCCTGTGCTCGTGGGCGGTGCCGAAAGCGCCCTCGATGGATCCCGATGACAAGCGCCTCGCGGTCAAGGTCGAGAATCACCCGCTCGAGTACGTCCACTTCGAAGCCGTGATTCCACCCGGCAACTACGGCGCGGGCCCGATGATCGCATGGGACCGCGGCTTGTTTCGCCCGCTCGGCGATCCGGCGCAAGGCGTGCTCGATGGCGAGCTCAAGTTCGAGCTCTATGGCTACAAGCTGCGCGGCGCGTTCACGCTCGTTCACACCGGCAAGGGCACGCGCGGTCGCAACTCGGGGCGCGGGTCGAACGATTGGTTACTGATCAAGAAGCGCGATGATTACGCGCTCGCGTATCTCGCGGGCGAGGCCGCGCTCTCCGAGACCTCGGTGCTCTCGGGGCTCTCGATCACGAAGCTCGAAGCCGGCGCACCGGATCACGCCGCGGTCATCCGCGAGCTCGCCGCGATGGGTGCACCGAAGCGGCCGCTCCCACCGGGCTCGTTCGAGCCGATGCTGTGTCACACCGCCGAAGCGCCGTTCTCGTCGCCGGAATGGATCTTCGAGCTCAAGTACGACGGCTTTCGCATGGTCTCGTTCGGCGGCGCGGGCCAGGCAGCGCTGCGCTATCGCAGCTCACAAGACTCGACCGAGCGTTACCCCGAGTTGACCAGCGCGCTGCGCGCCTTGCCCATCCCCGGGCTCGTGATGGACGGCGAGATCGTGATGTTCGACGCCGAAGGGAAACCGGACTTTCACAAGCTGTCGTTCCGCGGGCAGATGCACAAGACCTCGGAGATCCAGCGCGCGGCGCTCGCCGATCCGGTCACGTACGTCGTGTTCGACCTGATCGCTGCCGCGGGCTACGACCTGCGCAGCTTGCCGCTGCTCGTCCGCAAATCGTTGCTCGAGCGCATCGTTCCGACCGTGGGGCCACTGCGCTACGGCCAGCACATTCCGACCCAGGGCGAAGCCCTGCTCGCGCAGATCGTGTCGCGCGGGCTCGAGGGCGTCGTCGCGAAGCGCGCCGATTCCCCGTATCGCTCGACGCGGTCGCGCGACTGGCTGAAGATGAAATCGGATCCCGAGGCCGATTTTGCGGTGTGCGGGTACACGCCGCCGAAAGGCTCCCGCAATGGCATCGGCGCGCTGCACGTGTGCGTCTGGGTCGACGATCGCTGGAAGTGGGCCGGCAAGGTCGGCTCCGGCTTCGACGACAAGCAGCTCGTCGCGATCAAGGCCGAGCTCGATGCGAAGCCGACCTGGAAACCGAGTTTTCCGCGACCCGAAGCCTCGAACGATGCACGCTGGATCGAGCCCGAGCTCGTCGTCCAGGTCCGCTATCGCGAGTGGCCGATCGATTCGTCCCTGCGATTCCCGGTGTTCGAGCGCCTGCGCCGCGACAAGACCCCGAAGCAGTGCGGCATGCCGCTGCGTCACACCGGCGAGACCACCGAACGAGAAGACCGAGCCGAAGACCCGGCGCCAGTCTCGACGATCGCGGCGATCGAACGCGATACATCGGATGACAGCGGCCCGGTGCCGCGCGAGCCCGATCATGCCGCGCCGCTCGAGGTCGATTCGCAGGTCCGCGAGCTGCGCCTGACCCGCCTCCACAAGGTGTTCTGGCCCGCCGACCAAGCTCCTGGTGGGGTAAAGGACATCACCAAGGGCGAGCTCGTCGAGTACTACCGCTCGGTCGCGCCGTACGCGCTGCCGTACCTCAAGGATCGGCCGACGGTGCTCACGCGGTATCCCGACGGTGTCACCGGCGAGATGTTCTATCAGAAGGACATGCCCGACTGGACGCCGCCGTGGCTGCGCACGACGCTGCGCTGGAGCGAGCACAGCCAGCGCGAGATCCACTATATTTTGATCGACGACGCCGACGGCCTCGCGTACGTCGCGAACCTAGGGTCGATTCCACTCCACGCGTGGGCGAGTCGCGTCGTCGATCTCGAGAAGCCGGACTGGGCGATCGTCGATCTCGATCCGAAGGGCGCACCGCGCGAACACGTGGTGCCGCTCGCGCTCGCGATCCACGAGCTGTGCGAAGCGGCCAAGCTCCCGAACTACGTCAAGACCTCGGGCCAGACCGGATTGCACGTGCTGATTCCGCTCGGCGGGCAATGCACGTTCGAACAAGCGCGCACCCTGGCCTATCTGATCGGCCTGCTTGTCGAGCGTCAGTTTCCCAGGCTCGCCACGACGCTGCGCAATCCTTCGGCGCGCGGAGGGCGCGTCTACCTCGACTGGGGCCAGAACGCGCACGGCCAGTTGCTTGTCGCGCCCTACAGCGTGCGTCCAGTCCCGGGGGCCTCGGTGTCGATGCCGCTGATGTGGGAAGAGGTCGTGCCAGACCTCGATCCGAAGCAGTTCCATCTTCGCAACGCGCTCGAGCGCATCACGAGCTGGAAGGCCGACCCCATCTTGCCGGTGCTGACCGAGCGCCCCGATCTGCAGGCGGCGCTCACCGCACTCGAGGACTTCGCCAAGTGACGCTCGGCGCGGTCGTCCGAGTCGAATTTGCGACCTGCCCACGGGCCAGTCAACAGGCTCGCGTACGATCAACTAGCCGGCACTAGACTCGGGAGTCTTTGGGCGAAGAGCTGCGACCGAGGAGCGGCACGAACCGCATCGCGAGATAGCCGATGCCGAATGCAATTCCGACCGCAGCGAGCGGGTTCTTCTTGATCACCTTCGACAGCGCCGTGATGACATCGCCACCGCGATCGACCACGAGGTTTTTCGCACCCGAGGCTTTGTGAGCCACGAGAGCTCCGGTGGAGCTCGCGATGTTCGCCATGTCACTGGCGAGGTGATCACGCAGATGATCGAGCTGTTTCGTGAGCGCTTGGGTCTTCATGAGGTTGGACAGAGCAACACGCATGCCCAACTGCGCCCGACATGCGACGTTGTTTGCGGATGGGCGCAAGGCTGCACCACGTCGGCGGAGTGCCTGCTGCCCCTATCGTGCGTCGCTGGCGTCTGCTGCGATAGTGCTCCGGAAAAGCCCGATGCCAGCCGCGCTGCACCTGCGCGGCTGGTTGCCTAATCTGGAGCTCTGGTACCGTGACGTGTGCGCTCGGGTGTGTCGCGGGCGCGCCCGCACACTGCGCGCGGCCGCCTCCGAGCATCATGGCCATGGGTGTCGGCTCGAGGTCGAGCCTTCGCCGAGATCGACGCCGCCGAGAGGATCCAAACCCGCGCACCTCCGGCCAGCGCTGACCGACGAGGACGAAGCGAAGATGATCGAGCTCGTCACTGCACGAAACGTTCGTCGGACCCGTCGTCGGCGGCATTGTCGCTCTGTTGGTCTTGCTCGGCGTCAGCCGCTACAACGGCCTGGTTCGCCAGCGCGAAGCGGTTAGTGGCCACCGTGAAGGGCTACGCGGAGCACGAGAAAGA
>JAYVLQ010000062.1:0-252236 GCA_043759355.1 Kofleriaceae bacterium | reverse complement strand
GCGGATACACGACCGTTGGCGCGAGGGCGGCGACCTCGGTGCCGTTGAACAGATCCTGCGTGTTCGCCGGCAAGGTCGGATCGACGCGCACGCTGTTGGCGTGGACGATCACGGTCGCCGATGCAGCCTTCGCGCTGTACGCCGCCGAGACATCGAGCTTGCCTGCACCCAGTGCAGTCAATGTGTGCTCGGTGAAGTTGCCGCCGTAGTCGACGGCGAAGTTGGTCTGCGGGGTGACGTCCTTCGTCGTGCCATCGGCATACGTGAGCGTCGCCGTGAAGTCTTCGGTGACCGGGACGGTGTTCGTGATCGTCAGCTCGCTGCTCGGCGGGTCGATCGTCAGCACTGCGGTCGACTCGTCTTGGCTGGTGTGATGCGCGGGTCCGCACGCAGCCGCCGCAAGACACACCGAGCCAAGAAGCTTTGCCCTCATGACGGTAATTCTAGCTGTTCCTCCTCGGATTGGAAGGAACTGACTGGGTCTCCACCAAGGAGAATTGGTGAGGTCAAGTGTCTCCAGCAACCGGTGCGACAGCGCCTACATCACTTCTGTTCGAGCACGTTGATGTGCTCGCCGTCGTGCAACTCGATGACCTGGGTATCGAGGACGTCGCCCGATTTTCCGTCGAAGAACCGGATCGTGTGCGGTCCCGCGCCGAGCTTCTTCTTGTTCAGCGGCGACGGTGACGGGTTACCACCGTCGATCGTCAGGTAGTTCGTGCCAGCGCTCGCGCGGATCGTCACGGTGCCGGCGCCGGCCCGGGCAAGGATCATCGGCCCCGCGTCGGGTTTGACCGAAATCACACCCGCGTCACGGTGCTTCGAGACCGTGCGGGCAGCATCGACGACGCCGGCATCGAAAACGATCGCGACCTCGGCATCGACGACGGGTGCGGGCTGCGCATCGAGCGGTCCGGGCTGGATGATCAGCGCGGCATCCGAGTGTCCGAGCGCCGCATCCGCAACCTTCGCGACTGGCTTGTCGTGCCTGCCGGTCGCGACGTACATCACGGTGCTCGCGATCAGCAGCGCGAACACCGCGCCGAGCAGGAGCTTGCGATTGCGCGGCGGGACCGGTGCGATGTTGTCGTCGTCGTCCGTACCGAGCGACGTCTGGACCGGCGCATCCGCGAGCCTTCCAGGCGGTGGCACGGCGGCGGCTTCATCGGCGGTCTGCGCTTTCGCAACCGCGCCAACCTGCGTCGGTTGATTCGTCGGCCGGCTCGACGCGCGCGGCAGCGTCGGCGAACCCGCGGTGACGCGCGCGAGCCACTCGCGATGAGCGAGCCGCTCGCCTTCGAGCTCGCGCTCGGCCCACGCCGCCATCGTCTCGCCGCTCGCGCTCTGGATCACCTGCTCGAGGGCCTCACCGAAAGCAGCGGCGGTCGGCGTGCGGCGCTCGACATCGCGAGTCAAAGCGCCCATCACCACGGCATCGAGCCCGGCAGGCAGCGGCTGCCCGAGCGCTTGCGACGGCGGCACGAGCTCCTGGTTGTCGACGGCAAACGCGATCGCGTAGATCGAATCACCGTCGAACAGGCTCTTGCCCGTGATCAGCTCCCACGTCACGACGCCGAGCGAGAACACGTCGCTGCGCCGATCCATCGGCTCGTTCTTGACCTGCTCTGGCGACATATAAGGCGGCTTGCCTTTGACGGTGCCGAACTCGGTGACCGGTGCCTGACGGTTCTTGATGAGCGCGATGCCGAAGTCGATGATCTTGACGTGGCCGTCGTAGCCGATCATCAAGTTGTCGGGGCTGATGTCGCGATGGACCAGGCCCATCAGCGCCCCACTCGGATCACGCGCCTCGTGCGACGCGTGCAACCCGCGGCTCGCTTCCGCGATCGCACGCGCGGTGACGATCGGCGGCATCCGGTGCTTGCCGAGGTCGCGCATCGGAATCCCAGCGACATATTCCATCACCATGTAGAGCGTGCCGCCCTCTTCGCCGAAATCGTGCACGGTCGCGATCCCGGGGTGGTTGAGGCGCGCCAGGATCGCCGCTTCGTCGAGGAACATCGCCCGCAGCGCCGGCGCTTGCGCGTACTCGGGCCGGATCGTCTTGATCGCTACCAGCTGTTCGAACGCGCCGGGTCCTCGACGGCGGCCGAGCAAGATGGCTCCCATGCCGCCGCTCTTCAGCTCGTAAAGAATCTCGTAGGATCCGAAGCGCGTGATCACGTAACCAATAAACGATACTCGCTATTCAGCGTCGTCGCCTGTTGCGGGTCGTTCGACGAGACCGTGCTTATAGAGGAGCTCGCGAAGGTGCCGTCGCGACAGGCCGGCGCGGTCAGCGGCGTGGGTGACGTTGTGCGAATTCGCCGACCACACCATCGAGACGTAGCGCTTCTCGAATTGATCGTTCCAGCGCTCCTTGGCATCCTTGAACGGCAGCGACGTATCGATCACCTCCGAGCTCTGTGCTGGTGCGGCGCTGGGATCGAGCCACAGCCGGAGGTCACGGAACTTGTTGTTCGCACCCGACAGCGCCCACGCTCGCTCGAGCGCGTTACGTAGCTCGCGGACGTTGCCCGGCCACGCGTAGTGGCGGAGCTTGTCCAGGTTCTCGCCATCGATCGGGCCAGGTGCGATGCCCTTGCGCTGATAGAACGTGGCGACGAGGTGCGGCAGATCCTCGAGCCGATCGCGCAACGGCGGCAGTGCGACGTGGACGACCGCGAGCCGGTAGAACAGATCGAAGCGAAACTCCTTCGCGGCGACCATGCGCTGGAGATTGCGATGAGTCGCCGCGACGACGCGCGTGTCGATCTTGATCGGCCTGTCCGCACCGACCGGTTGCACGGTCTGCGCTTCGAGCACGCGCAACAAGCGCGCTTGCACCGCGAGCGGGAGCTCGCCGAGCTCGTCGAGGAACAGCGTGCCGCCGCTCGCTTCGAGGAACGCGCCCTTGCGCTCGCGATCCGCGCCAGTGAACGCGCCTTTGACGTGACCGAACAGGTGGGAATCGATCAGCTGCTCCGAGATCGAGCTGCAATCGACGACGACGAAGGCCTGCGCCGAGCGCGGTGAAGCATCGTGGATCGCCTGGGCGACGAGCTCTTTGCCGGTGCCGGATTCGCCTTCGACGAGCACCGTCGCATCCGTCGGCGACGCCATCTCGAGCACGGCGAACAGCTCGCGCATGGCAACACTTTGCCCCGCCATCTTGCCGAAGTGATCGCGCCCGCTCGGCGGCAGGCTCGGCGCATCGGCCGAGGCAATCTGGACCGACGTATCGCCGAACCGGATGGTGGAACCTGGTGAGACCACCACCTCGCCGATGCGCGTGCCTTGGAACCAGGTGCCGTTCGTCGAGCCGAGGTCTTTGACGCGAATGCCGTCGGGTGTGAGCGCGAGCTCCGCGTGCTTTCGTGAGACTTGCGCGCCGACGAGGACCAGATCGCACGTCTGATGAGCGCCGATCGTGATCGTGCGCGCACCGAGGGCAACCGGCGGTGCATCATGGCCTACGACCTGCAGGCTGTACGATCGAGGCGCGGTGCGGCCTCTGGTCAAGCTCGTCGCGAGACCGGTCTGGATCAGCGTGCGCCGCTCGAATGTCACGTTCGAAAGGATACGGGAAATCGGTGCAGATAAAAATCTGGGATACGCTCCGGTCGATGAGACGGGCTGTGTTCGTGGTGTGCGTCGCCGCGAGCGCGGCCTGTTCGACCGATCCGTCGCTCGATGTTTCGGTGACTCACCCGACAGGTCTAACCGTCGCGAAGACGACCGTCACGGTCTACGAATCCGAGTCTCTGCGCTGCACCGACGTCGAGTTCTCGCGGCTCGATACGGCCGCTCTCGAAGCGCTTGCCGTGACCTCGACCGATATCAACGACGCGGCCGACGGTGGCCTGTCCGGAATCTCGCGCACCGGCAACAAGGTCATCGTGGCTCGCGGGTACGACGCCCGAGGCACGCTGATCAGTGCGGGCTGCAGCGAGAAGGGCGAGGTCGTTGGTCACGATGGCGTCGCGATCACGACCCTGATCGCCGCGCTGGTCTCCATTTATACCACGCCTGACTCGATCGAAACCTCGGTTTCGCTGACCGACGCGCTCGGTGCTTCGCTCGCGGATCCACGCCAGGTCACGTGGACCGCATACGGCCCCGCTGGAACGTCGGCGGCGACGCCCACAAACGTCACCGCGGTCTCGGACGGAGTGTGGGAACCGAGGTTGCCGAGCTGCGCGAGCTCTGGCGACGTCATCGTGCACCCCAACCCGCCGTCGACGCTCGGCGGTTATGCGGTCCAGATTCGCGCCGCATGGGCCGTCGAAGAACCGCCTGCATACACGGCACTCTCGTCCACGATCCTCGACATTGTCACGTTCGACAGCGCCAAGACGATCTCGATGACGGCGAAGCGCTACTGCGCGATCAAGATGAAAGGGACGACGCATCACCTCGTCTGCGTCTTCGACACGGGGACGACGCCCGCGGAGATGAATCAGGTGTTCGAGTTCTCGGTCGCTGTCACGAATGGCAAGCCCAGCGTCACGCAGGTCGACGGGCCGGTCGCAGCATTAGCGTCGCTTCCTCTCGGTCAGACCTCGGTCGTCGCGCTCGTCTCGGAACCAACAGGTACGGGCACGGACCGCGATGTCTACGCCATCACCGACCGCGGCGTGCTGGTGCCACTGTTCGGCGCGGCCGCGGTGACGACGCAGACAAATCTGGTGACCAATGCCACCGACGCTTTGTACGTGCCCTCCTGCGGTTCATCGCCCGCGAAGATCTTGATCACCAGCGGCGCGCTGATGACGGTCAAGCAGATCGATGCACTTGGTGGCAATCCCGTGGACGTCATGACGGAAATCACGGGCGCGCAGACGAAGATCACGCCCGACAGCGCGGGGTGCGTTGCCCGACTCTCGCAGACCGGGACTCCGCAATTGATCCAGATCGCGACGCTGCAGACGTCGTTCGGTACGATCGCAGGCGACACGCTCCTGTTCAACTGCACGGCCTCGAGAGCCTGCAAGCGCTCGAGAGGCGTGACGCTAACGCGCGGTGCAGGGGTTGGGTTCACGGGTGGCAGCGAGCCACGGCTCGTGACCACTACCGTCGATGCGACCGGCGTCGTGTTGGTCGAGGTCGTGTTTTCACCGAGCAATGCCCCGGTCGAGCGAGCGCGGCTGCCGGCTGCCTCGATTCCGGGTCGGATCATCGCGGCCCAGGCCGATGGTGATACCGGCACCGATCTAATCTGGGATCTCGCCAGCCGCACGGGCTCGACGTCGCTCGAGATCGCGTACGCGCGTCAAGTGGGTGCCGACAATCTCGAGGCGCTTTCTGGATCAGTCGTGCTGACCATCAGCGATCTCGCAGTTGGCGATCTTGATGGTGACAATTTCGATGACATCGTCGTCACGGCGAGAGAGGGCATCGCCATCGTGCCGAACAATGCGGCCCTCGCCGCCCCTGCGGCGAATACCGACGTCACGTGTATGCCGTGAGTGCGACGTGTGTAAACTGATCACGCATGTTGCGGCGATTCGCGATCGCGGCGCTCGTCAGCTGCGCAAGCTGCGGTCACGGGGCTCCGGCTGGAGCGGACACCGCGGCTCCTGGAGCTCTCCAGCCTGCTCCTCACAGCGCTCCGGCCCAGAGCGCTCCCAAAAAGGCGCTCGACGAAGATCTGCCGAAGCTCGCCGCGCGCGCCGTCGCGATGTATCAGGCGATCGCGAGCACGCTCGCCGAGCCTTTCGCTGATTGCGCCGCGATCGCCGCGAAGCTGGACGCGATCGAGACCGCGAATCGAGATGCGGTCACCGCGACCGCGAGGGTGCTGCACGCGGGTCATGACAAGATCCAGAAGCTGCGCGCTGCGCTCGAACCGCACCAAGTGGAGCTCGATGCCTCGGCGCAAGCGATCGCTGCGTCATCACCGATGAAGTCGTGCGCAAACGATCCGGGGTTTGCGGCGGCGATCGATCACTTGCTGGGTGAACCGTGAAACGCATCGTGATCTTGCTGTTGATCGCCCTGCCCGCGATCGTCGTCGCGCAAGGTTCGGTTCCGCCGGCTCCTGCAGCCACGCCGGTCGCGCCAGCACCGACCGAGGTGCCGAAGCCAGCTCCACCGCTCGTCGCGCCAATTCCGGCCGCGTCGCCCTCGCCGGCGGCCCTGCCCGTCGCCACCCCGCCGCCGCCGGACGCAGCCGGCTCGGCAGGCTCGGGCGCGAAGCCTGATCTCGCGACACCCGGCAAAGCCATGCCCGTCGATCATCCGGTCGCCGGTACGAATCGAGGCACGCAACAGGCGATCGCGAAGCAGGGCGAGCACGCCGAGAACAAGACCGTCACGAGTACGTGGTTCGCCATCAAGGTCATCGGCGGTCTCGTCGCGCTTCTCGTGCTCGCGTACCTCGGCGGCAATCGCCGCGTCGTTCGGTTTCAAGAGCAGCTGGGCATCAGCGGTGTCATCACCGCGGGCTTTCCGTTTGTCGCGCTCGGGGCGATCGCGAGTCTGCCCTCGGTCGGCATCCTCAACGAAGAGGTGATCGCGCTACTGCGGCCGATCCTGCACTTCGGCCTGGGCTGGGTCGGTTTTATCATCGGCGCCCAGCTCGACATTCGCGTGCTCGACCGCGTTCCGAAAGGCACCGCATATCTGATCCTCGTCGAGGCACTCGGTCCGTTCGGCATCACAGCCGCGGCATGCGGCATCTTGATGGTGTCGTTCAACGTCGCGGGCATGTCGCTGAGCGACGGCGCGACGTGGCGCGACATGATCCTCCTCGGGACCGCGGCCGCGATGACCGCGCCGCGCAAGTTCCGCGGTTTCGCGAACCGCACGTGGCACGAGGGCCGGGGTGTCGATATCTTGCTCGGCCAGCTCGACGAGCTGGTTGGCGTGATCGGCCTCTTGTTCATCACCGCGTACTTCCGCGAAGGCGACGGCGCGAGCACGTGGCACCTGCCGAACACCGCGTGGGTGTTTGTCTCGCTCGGCCTGGGCGTGGCGATCGGCATCCTGATCTTCGCGATGATCCGCGTGCCGGTCTCGAACGCGGAGTTCCTCGCCGTCGTGATCGGTGCGATCGCGTTCGCATCGGGGCTCGCCGGCTATCTCCACCTCTCGCCGATCGTGATCTGCGCCATCGCCGGCGTGCTGGTCACGAACTTTCCGAACGATCAACGCGACAGCGTCTTCCGCATCCTCAATCACCTCGAACGACCGGTGCATCTTTTGTTCTTGATGATCGCCGGCGCGGTGTGGACGATCACTGATTGGCGCGGCTGGGCGCTCGTGCCGCTGTTCGTCGCGGGTCGCGTGATCGGCAAGTGGACCGGCGTCATCGCCTCGAAGACTGCGCTCGGTAGCCTGTTACCGAGCTCGTTCGCCGATCAGCGATCGCTCGTCACGCCGCTCTCGGGGCTCTCGATCGCGCTCGTGATCTCGCTCCAGGGCTACTACAAAGACGCCGGCTTACCGTGGATCATCACGGCCGTGATCGGTGGCGCCGTCGTCGCCGAATTCCTCGTCTCGCGAACGAAGGATCCGGCAGTGCCCCAGACCGGGCGTGCGGCGACCCAACCCGCCGCGATCGTCCAACCGATCGACGAGCTCGAGGACTCGGGCCCGATCGACGAGCTCGAAGACGACGGCGACGTCGAGGCCGGCCCCATCTATCGCGACGAGCCCGGCGGTCCCACGAAAACAGGCTCGAAATGATTCCGCTGATCCTGCTCCTCGCTGTCGGTGGCCTCATGCAGGCCGCGCGTAGCTTCACGACTGATACGTCACTCGCGGGCACCGAGCTCGCCTTCGGCTTCTTGCTGCTGTCTGCATATTTTACCGCGAAGATCGTCAACCGCTTCGGGCTGCCGAAGCTCACCGGCTATTTGATCTCGGGCGTGCTGACCGGCGAATTCGTCATGGGCTTCGTGAGCCACGAGATGACCGATACGCTGAAGGTGGTCAGCGATACCGCAACCGCGATCCTCGCGCTCGAGGCCGGCGCCGAGCTCCAGCTCAAGGCGATCAAGCCTCTGATGAAGACGCTGCGCGGTATCACGCTGTTTGCCGTGATCGGCTCGATGCTGACGATCGCGACGGCGTTGTTCATCATGCGCCCCTGGCTCCCGGACGTGTTCGGCAAGCTCGAATTCACGACGAGCCTCGTGGTCTGCCTCGCGATCGGCGTCGCGCTCTCCGCGCAATCACCCGCGGTCGTGATGGCGATGCTGTCGGAGACTCGCGCCGAAGGTCCCCTCAGTCGCACGATGCTCGCGTCCGTCGTCGTCGCTGACCTCACGGTGATCACCGTGTTCTCGATCGTCCTCGCGATCACCGGTGCCGTGATCGGCGGCAACATCGATGTCACCGGAACCGCGCTCGAGGTCGGCTGGGAGCTCCTCGGCTCGATGGTGTTCGGCGTGATGATCGGCGCCTTGATCGGCCGCTATCTCATCCACGTGAAGAACGGCGCGCCGCTGTTCGCGCTGATGGTGTGTGTGGTCGTCGCCGAGATCGCGCCGCGCGTCCACCTCGATGTCCTCATCGTCTTGCTCGCCGGTGGCATCTATCTGCGTAACTTCTCCAAGGCCGATGCGACCCAGCTGCTGCACAAGTTCGAGACCGCACAGCTGCCGGTGTTCCTCGTGTTCTTCGCACTCGCCGGCAGCCACCTCAACATCTACAAGTTATGGGCCTCGATCATCCCGGTCGCGATCATCGCGATGACCCGCGCGACCAGCTTCTTTCTCGGCTCGCGCCTCGCGTGCAAGATCTCCGGCGCCGAGCCGATCGTCGCGAAGTACGCGTGGTTCGGCCTCGTACCGCAGGCAGGCTTGGCGCTCGCGCTCGCGAACGTGCTCCGCAATAACTTCGCCGATTCCTTCGGCAACGGTGCGGCGATCATCTTGCTTGGCGTCGTCGGCTTCAACGAGTGCGTCGCACCGGTGATCTTGCGGATCATGCTGATGCGCAGCGGCGAGGCCGGCAAAAAGGCCGGCGCCGATTTCGCGACCGGCGGGCACTAAACTGCGATCGAGATCGACATGTTCCCTCAGTGCTTGTGCTTGGCCTCGAGCTCGACACGGATCTTCTCCATCACCTTGCGATCTTCGAGGTCGGGCTCGGGGAACATCAGTGGTAGCGAATCGAGCGTCTTCACCACGATATCGGCGACCGCGCACCGCATGAATGGTTTGTCATCCGCGGGGATCGAATACCAGGGCGCCCACGGCTTGCTGGTCTCGCGCAGGACGTGTTTGTAGGCATCCTGGTAATCGTCCCACTTCGCGCTCTCTTGCCAATCGCCGCTGTTGAACTTCCAGTTGTCGTCCGGATCGGTGATCCGAGCGAGGAAGCGCTTGTGCTGTTCCTTTCGCGAGACGTTCAGGAAGAACTTGAGGATCACGCATCCGTTGCGCGCCCAGTGCCGCTCCGCCTCGACGATCGATTCGAATCGCTCGACCCACAGATCCTCGAGCTCCTTCGGTCGGCGTGGGAGGCGCTCCGTATCGAGGTACTCGGGGTTGACGCGCACGACCAGCACCTCTTCGTAGTGCGAGCGATTGAAGATACCGATCTGGCCACGGGCCGGCAGCGACTTCTGGATCCGCCAGAGAAAATCGTGGTCGAGGTCTTCTTTCGAAGGCGACTTGAACGCCGTGACCTGACAGCCCTGCGGATTCACACCGCTCATCACGGCCTTGATCGTGCCGTCCTTGCCGGCGGCGTCCATCGCCTGAAACACGAGGAGCAACGAGTACCGGCTATCCGCGTAGAACCGGCCTTGCAGCTTCGCGAGCGCGTGGACTGTACTGGCCAGCTTGTCCTGACTGGCGTGCTTGTCAGCGTGCGTCTCGCTCGGTTCGGTATCAGCTTTTGAGAGTTTGAACGAGCCGTCGAACGGGACCAGGAACGGCGACTCGACAGGATCGAATAGGATCGGCTTGGCCATGCCGGCGTACGATACCCCGTGCCTTTGTGACGATTTCGGCAGATCCAAACAATGTTTGGTGACGCTGCGGTAATCCGGAGGTGACGATGTATAGAGGTCGGATGGCGCCGTCGACGTTGGAACCCTCATCGCACTCCGTGCCCCGGTTCGCGGAGCACGACAAGCTCGGTCTCCTCGGTGCGAAGACGTCCGTGCTCGAGAGCGAGTTGGAGCTGCGCCGCGCCCTGGTCGGTGCCTTTGCCGCGACGACCGAGGCGGCGCGGCAAGCCGCCTCGAAGGTCGATTCGAACCTCCACACCGCGGTGCACGACTATCGCAAGGCGCTGCGCCGCGCGCGCGCGGTGCTGTCGCTGCTCGATGGCGCCCTGCCCAGGAGCGAGCGCCGCGCAGTCCGCCACGCGCTCCAGGAAGCGCGTCGCGCGGTGTCAGGTGCACGCGATCAAGCGGTCGCCCCGGAGGTCTTGAACAGCCTCTCGCTCGATGAAATCGCGCGCGAAGCGGCGAACGCCGTGATCACGAATGCTGCCGCGGCGATGCCGCCTGCCGCCGAGATCAAGCAGCTGCTCGCCGAGGGTGCGGCTCGCGCCGCCGCGCAGGTCGAAGCACTCGAGGCAGCGCTACCGCAAGAGCTGGCGTGGAAGACCGTCGCCGAGGGTGTTCGCGCGATCTACGCCGAAGCGCGCGATGCACGACAATCCGCGAAGACGAGCAAGCGCAAGTTTCACTCGTGGCGTCGCCGCTCGAAAGAGCTCACGTATGCGCTCGAGGTGCTCTCCGGCTTCGCCGCGCACCACGTCAACGAGCTCCAGCACGAGATCGAGACCGTCACCGATACGGCCGGCCCGGCCGTCGACCTCGTCATGGTGCGCGACTTCGTTCGCACCTACGGCCAGGGCATCGCCCCTCAGGCGTTCGAGCAGCTCATCGGCGCGCTCGATCACCAGCTCGAAGAGCTGATGCGCGATTCGCGCACCGCGGGCAAGTCGGTCTTCGACCGCAGTCCCAAGAGGTTCGAGCGCCGGCTGACCAAGGCTGTGAAGAAGGATCTCGCGCCGCCCTCCGACGAGACGGCCGAGCCGGATTCGGATTCCGCAGCGCGCGTTACCGACTAGCTTTTTCTGCTAGAAGGAACCTCATGTCGAAGGTCCTGATCATCGGCGCCGGCGGCGTCGGCGGCGTCGTCGCACACAAGTGTGCGATGGAAAAAACGGTGTTCTCGGACGTGCTCCTCGCGAGCCGTACCCGGTCCAAGTGTGATGCGATCGCCGCGCAGATCAAAGAGCTGCATGGCAGAACGATCCGCACCGCACAGATCGATGCGGATGATGTCCCCGCGCTGACCAAGTTGCTCCTCGCCGAGAAGCCCGCGGTGGTCATCAACGTCGCGCTGCCGTACCAAGATCTCCACATCATGGACGCGTGTCTCGCGGCCGGCGTGGACTACCTCGACACCGCGAACTACGAGCCGCTCGATGTCGCCAAGTTCGAGTACAGCTGGCAGTGGGCGTACCAGGAGCGGTTCGCGCAGGCGGGCCGGATGGCGCTGCTCGGCTCGGGCTTCGATCCGGGCGTGACCAACGTGTTCTGCGCGTACGTCCAGAAGCACCTGCTCGACGAGATTCACTACGTCGACATCATGGATTGCAACGCCGGCTCGCACGGCAAGGCATTCGCGACGAACTTCAATCCCGAGATCAACATCCGCGAGATCACGGCGCGCGGTCGCTACTGGGAGCACGGCGAGTGGAAGGAGACCGATCCACTCAGCGAATCGAAGCTGTTCGATTATCCCGGCGTCGGCGAAAAGAAGAGCTTCCTCCTCTATCACGAGGAGCTCGAGTCGCTCGCGAAGAACCTGAAGGGCCTCAAGCGGATCCGGTTCTGGATGACGTTCGGCGAGTCGTACTTGAAGCACCTCGAAGTGCTCGGTAACGTCGGCATGACTCGCATCGACGAGGTCGAGTTCAACGGTCACAAGATCGTGCCGATCCAGTTCCTCCGCACGTTGCTGCCGGATCCGGCGTCGCTCGCCAAGAACTACAGCGGCAAGACCTCGATCGGCTGCCTGTGCGAAGGCCTCAAGAACGGCGAGAAGAAGCGCTACTTCATCTACAACATCTGCGATCACGAGGAGACCTACAAGGAGGTCCGCGCGCAGGCCATCTCGTACACGACCGGCGTGCCGGCCGTGACGGGCGCCGTGATGATGGTGACGAAGCAGTGGACAGGTCACGGCGTGTTCAACATGGAGCAGATGGATCCCGACGCGTTCCTCGAGGATCTCGCGAAGCGCGGCCTGCCCTGGCACGTCGAAGAGCGCTAGATGTCCAAGGGCGCGAACCTCGGCGAGCAGATGGCTCGCGGCATCGATATCTCGCAGCTCGAGACGCCGAGCTACGTCACGGACCTCGGCGCACTCGAAGCAAATCTCGAGCTCCTACGCTCGGTCCAGCACCGGAGCGGCTGCACGATCCTGCTCGCGCTCAAGGCATTCGCGCAGTGGTCGACGTTCCCGCTCGTGCGAAAGTACCTCGCCGGCGCGACGAGCTCGTCGGTCGCCGAAGCGCGGCTCGCGCGCGAGGAGCTCGGTGGCGAGGTCCATGCCTACGCACCGGCGTACTCCGATAGCGAGATGGCGGAGCTCGTCACGCTCGCCGATCACATCGTGCTCAACTCGCCCGCGCAGTGGCGTCGCCATCGCGCGGTGATCGAACGTGCCGGTCGCTCGGCGGCGCTGCGCGTGAACCACGAGCATCAAGAAGTCGAGATCGCGCTCTACGATCCGGCAGGTGCATGCTCGCGGCTCGGCACCACGCGCGCGAACTTGAAGGCGGAAGACCTCGACGGGCTCGATGGCCTGCACTTCCACACGCTCTGCCAGACCAACAGCGATGCACTCGAGCGTGCGGTCGCGGCGTTCGAGCAGAAGTTCGGCGAGTTCATCCCGCAAATGAAGTGGGTGAACTTCGGGGGCGGTCACCACATCACGCGGCCCGACTACGATGTCGACCGCCTCGTTCGCATCCTGACCGAGTTCAAGGCGAAGTGGAACGTCCCGATCTATCTCGAGCCCGGCGAAGCGGTCGCGCTCGGGGCTGGCGTGCTCGTCGCGCAGGTGATGGACACGTTTCACAACGGCATGGACATCGCGATCCTCGATACCTCGGCGACCGCTCACATGCCCGACGTCCTCGAGATGCCGTATCGACCGATGATCGTCGATGCCGGTGAGCCCGGCGCGAAGCCTTATACCTACCGGCTCGGCGGGATGACCTGCCTCGCGGGCGACGTGATCGGCGATTACAGCTTCGATCGCCCGCTCGAGGTCGGCGACAAGCTCGTGTTCCTCGACATGGCGCACTACACGATGGTGAAGACCAGCACCTTCAACGGCGTGCGGCTGCCTTCGATCGCGACCCACGATCCGGCGACGAAGCTCATCACCGTGCACAAGCGGTTCGGCTATCGCGACTACCGCGATCGCCTCTCGTAGTCCGGCGGAGCTCGGACACCGGCGTCCCATCGTTAGCGCATCAACACGAGCTCTTCGGACGTCGTCGGATGCAGTGCGAACGTGCGATCGAAATCGGCCTTGGTCGCGTTCATGGTGATAGCGATCGCGGCGGACTGCACGATCTCGGGGGCGTCGCTGCCGACCATGTGAAGGCCGAGCACGCGATCGGTCGACTTCTCGACGATCAGCTTGATCAACACGTGCTCGTCGCGACCCGAGAGCGCGTAGCGCATCGGCCGGAACCGCGCCTTGAACACGGTGATGTCGCGGCCGCCAGCGCGTGCAGCCGGCTCGGTCAAGCCGACGGTCGCAGCGGGTGGTTGCGAGAACACGGCGGTCGGAATGTGATCGTGATGGACCGGCGTGGGCCGCCCACCGAACAGCGTGTCGGCGACCGCGTGGCCCTCGCGGATCGCGACCGGCGTGAGCGCGACACGCGCGGTGACATCACCGACTGCGAACACATGCGGCACGTTCGTGCGCGAGTAATCGTCGACGACGATGCCGCCCCGTGGATCGACGTGAACGCCGATCTGCTCGAGACCGAGGCCACCCGACAGGGGCGCGCGCCCGATCGCGGCCATCGCGACGTCGTACTCGAGACCTTCGACACCGTCGGCCTCGACGACCGTGATGCCGTTGGCGGTCATGCCGTTGGTGACCTCGACCGCGATGTCCGGATCGAAGCTGTTGAGCACGCCACCACGATGGACGAGCGTGACCTTCGAACCGAAGCCCGCAAAGATGTGCGCGAACTCGACGCCAATGTAGCCGGCGCCCATGATCGCGATCCGCCGCGGCAGCTCGGGAAGGTGAAATGCCTCGTCGGAGCTGATCCACGTACCGGTATGCGGGTATCTGGGGGTGCCGCCCGTCGCGACCAAGATGTTCGCGGCCGTGATGCGCTGGCCGTTCACTTCCAACGTGTGTGGATCGACGACGACCGCCTTACCTTCGATCATGCGCACGCCCGCGGCGGTGAGCCGGTCGGCGTAGCCCTTCGAGAGCCGAGCGATCTCCTTGTCCTTCTTCGCGATGAAGGTCGACCAGTCGAAACTCTCCTCGGGAATCGTCCAGCCTTGACCGCGTGCGTCAGCGAGCATGCGCCGGACCTCGCTCGCGTAGACCATCAGCTTCTTGGGGACGCAGCCGCGGACCACGCACGTGCCACCCCACTTGCTGTGCTCCGCGATCGCTGTGCGAGCACCGTGGTTCGCAGCGATGCGTGCGGCCCGTACACCTCCCGAACCTCCACCGATCACGAAGAGATCGACGTCGTACGTAGTCATGCTGATGCGCAGTGTACGTGACAAGAGTCAGGTCGAATCCGAACTCGAGTTCAATAAACACTAGACACGACCGTGGGGGTTGTTACCCTGCGCGGCAGGATGGGGGATTCATCTATGCGTTTTTCGATCATGTTCTTGGCCTCGGCGCTCGCGATCACCGGCTGCAAGCAGAACGACGCGGGCCAGACCGGTGTCGATGCAGCGGGTTCGGGCAGCGCGGCCTTCACGATCCAGAGCACGGACACCGTGATCCCGGCCGGCACCGAGGTCACGTACTGCTATTACTTCCACACGCCGAACACCGCGAACATCGCGGTGAACCGCTGGGTCTCGGACATGACGCCCGGCAGTCACCACATGATCTTCTTCACGGGCGGTCCCGACCACCCGGACGGCCTGGACATGTCGAACGATTGCGGAATCGGCGGCAGCATCACGAGCATCTCCAAGTGGGTGTTCGCATCGCAGACGCAGCACCTCGACCAGCCACTCCCCGTTGATGACGGCACCGGCAAGCCGCTGGCGCAGATCATCGCGCCCAACACGCTCGGTGCATTCCAGATGCACTACCTGAACTCCACCGAAGGTCCGCTCACGGTACACGTGAAGCTATCGGCCTACGCGATGGCAGCTAACACGCCGTACACCGAGACCGACGCGTACGTCACGTACAACCAAGACATCGCGATTCCACCGGGCTCGACCGGCACGGATGCGACCGGGACGTGCCCGACGCCGGCCGGCGCGAAGTTCTGGACGATGTCGACGCATTCGCACAAGCAGTCGCTCGAGACCAAGGTGACGGACGGCACCGCCATGGTGGTCGACAGCACGGACTGGGAACACCCGAGCGTCACGAACTGGAACACGGGTTCCTTCTTCACGTACGCGTCGAACAGCGTGACGTGGACCTGCCATTACAAGAACGACGGCGAGACCGCGTTACCCGATAACTCGGCCAAGACGATCTACGCCGGGGCGCACGCTACAACCGACGAGATGTGCATGGCGACGGGCTACTTCTTCCCCGCTACGGGCCCTAAATTCTATGTCCAGTACAACGGAAGCTGCATCGTGGTGAACTGACCGTCGGTGCGGTCTCACCCCGAAGGACGTACCCGGCGATTTTTTGTGCGCAACCGACCGTGTCGAGAGACGATGCGTCTCGCTCCAAGATCAGTCTGGGCGTCGGCGTTGTGCTTGGTTCGCATGCGCAACCCGGCATCGTGTTGTACGTCCACGCTTGCCTTGTTCGGGACAGGCTCTAGCGATGGTTACCCCAGGCACGGACACACAACCGGCGTGGTCATTCGACGGAAAGATCTACCACTCGCACTCGGTGGGGTCGACGCTCCAACTCTACGTAACGAGTCCGTTCGGCACGAATCAACACGCGGTTTACACCACCTCAATCTCGCAAGAGAGTGTAGTTCCTAGTGCCGACGGTTCGATGATCGCGTGGTCAGAAAGTGAAGGTGGAGGCGCCCACGTCTACGTCGCAAACAACGACGGCTCGAACGCGACACGCCTGACCAACAGCAGCGGGCCTGACAATCCGTTGGCATGGCTACCGTGTCACTAAGTTGCGAGGTCAGTCATCGACTCGATGATGATCTCACGAGCTGCTTAACTTCGCCGAGAGAATGATGCGGTCCGTGCCTCGCCACGTTTCATCCAACCACGCCGCACACCCACATCGAGCCGCTGAACTTAGTCATCGATCTCGATGATGATCTCTTCGCTCTGAATCACTTCTTCGGTCGCAGCTGCCGGCGCGGTCACCGCTGCGGGCGTGGCGTTGATGGCGGTAGCGGCAGGTGTCGCGGTCACCGCGACCGCCGCCGGCTTTTCGTCATCGGCTTTGGTTGCCGCGACCACGACCTTGGCTTCGTGCGGTGCGAGGCTCTCGCCGCCGTCGGTCTCGCTAGTGTGGCCCTTCGGCCAGGCTGCTTCGTGCGACGAGCCCGCGCAGGCGCCCAGCAGCACGGCAAGTAACGCGAAGCGCATGCCCAAATTGTAGCAGACCGGGGTATCAACGCTGCCATGCTCGAAGTTGGTAAGAAAGCCCCCGCATTCAGCCTCGAATCGTCCGAAGGCGGCACGGTCAGCCTCAAGGATCTCGCCGGCAAGCTCGTCGTCGTCTACTTCTACCCGCGCGACAACACGCCGGGCTGCACGACCGAGGCAGAAGACTTTCGCACGGCGATGCCGAAGTTCACCAAGCTCGGCGTCACCGTGCTCGGCGTCAGCAAGGACTCGATCGAGTCGCACAAGAAGTTCAGCGAGAAGTTCAAGCTCAACTTCGCGCTGCTCAGCGATCCGGACGGCACGATGATCGAGGCCTACGGCGCGTGGGGCGACAAGAACATGTACGGCAAGAAGACCAAGGGCATCATCCGCTCGACCGTCTTGATCGATGGCAACGGCAAGGTCGTTGCCACCTGGCCCAAGGTCGCGGTCAAGGGCCACATCGATGCGGTGCTCGAATCGGCACGCACGATGGGCGCTCCCCCCAAGAAGAAGTAATCAGCCCGCGATCCGGAAGCCGACCGAGCGCACGGTCTCGATCGCATCCGGCTTGGGCAGCTTGCGGCGCAGGCGCAGGATCACGTTATCGACGGCGCGCTCCGAGATCTCGAGATCCGCGTCGCCCCACGCTGCATCGAGCAGCGCCGCGCGTGACAGCGGCTTGCCACGCGCCTTGACGAGCTCGCGCATCACCGCGAGCTCGATCGAGGTCAACGAGATCGTAGCGCCATCGATCCACAGCGCGTGGTTGTGGAGATCGAGCGTGAAGCCCGCGAACCGCAGCCGACCGTGGCGCGACGCGTTCCAGTTCATCCGGCGATGCACCGCACGCACACGCGCCGAGAGCTCGCGCGCGCCGAGCTTGCCGGCGACCACGTCATCGAAGCCCGCGGCGAGCAGCGCCTCGCGCTCGTAACCGCCGCCGTCTTCGATCACGCCGATCAGGCCGGCGCGGATCTCGCCGGTCGCGGCCCACTCGCAGATCCGATCGGCGAGCACGACCCCGAGCGCGGCATCGAACCAGAATACGTAGACTGCCGAAAGCGGATCTTGGCGCAGAACATCGGCGCTCGCGACATCCACGCGAAGCGAATCCCGGCGGAGCTCGGCCGCCAGATCGTGGGTCGCCGACGACACCACCGCGGCCACGATCGTCACCATCGGCTGTTGCGGGTCGGCGGCGGAGCTTCCAGAAAGCGCTTGCTCGGTCACGTGCACGGGTAACGCTACGCAACCAAGGTGAAGAGACGACGGCGGCCTTGCAACCGGACGGTGACACGACTGTCACCGTATGATTCACCGCTTCGTCACCGCGAAGTTTCCGAGGAATCATCGGCGTGTCGCAGCGCGTTGCTACGCTTGCTTCAGACGAACAGAGATCGAGAGTTTCAGCGACTGCGCGTGACCGCCGGTCTCTCTCATCGTCGACAATTCAAGGGTCGACAATTTCAACTGCCGCCATCGGCGATGTATGCAGCGCGCCAGCGCGCGGCCATCGTGGCGGTGCTCTGCCTGGATCATGTTCTTGATCTGCGGCGCCGCGAGCTTGTTTGGTTTCGGGTTGACCGCATGAACCGATCGCGCGCGACGAACCGTCCGCCGAGCAGGTTCTCAATGAAAGTCGCGGCTCTCCACGTCGATCACCGGTCGTGACAGCTCGGGATGCCAGACCTCCTCGCAGATCAAGTGGACGATGCCCTCCTGGACCTGCAACCGGCCGGTGATCCCCAGCAGCGACGTGGTCTTGATGATCGTCGCGTAATCCGCAAACACCTGCGCCCACACGACGAGGTTCACGAACCCGGTCTCGTCCTCGAGCGTCATGAACACCACGCCGCTCGCGGTGCCAGGCTGCTGCCGGCAGATCACGATACCGACGTATTCCAGCCGCTGGCCATCACGCCCGCGAGAGATGGTCTTCGCATCGGGCCAGCCCTTCGCGCGCAGCTCTCCGCGCAAGGGCTGCAATGGATGCCCCCGCGTCGAGTGATCGCTCGACGCGTAGTCCCAGAAGATTTCGTCGAGCTTGGTCAGCTTCGTGAACCCGACATCGCCGTGCACGTCGCCACCGAGATCGAGCGGCTCGTCTTGCCGCCGCACCCAGCCCGCGGTCTGCCACAGCGCATCGCGCCTGCCGTGCCCGCTCTCGAGCAAGGCGCCGAGCGCGCCAGCCTCGGCGAGCGCGGTGTGAATCCTCGCAGGCACGCGACTGCGCCGCACGAAGTCTTCGATCGATTCGAACCTGCGTGTGACGCGGGCACTGATGATCTGCTGGCCTTCGGCAAGCTGCAGGCCCTTGACCCAGCGCAGCCCCATGCGAACCGCAAAGCCGTGGGCGTCTTCGGTCTCCTCGAGCGTGCAATCCCACGCGCTCTCCTGGACATCGATCGGGCGCACCTCGAGGCCGTGCCGGCGCGAATCGCCGATGATCGTCGCGGCCGAGTAGAACCCCATCGGTTGGGCATTGAGCAGCGACGCCGTGAACTCCGGCAGGTAGTGCTTGCGCATCCAGCACGTCGCGTACGCGATCAACGCGAAGCTCGCGGCGTGGGACTCGGGAAAGCCGTACTCGCCAAAGCCGCGGATCTGCTCGAACACGCGCTCGCCGAATTCACGCGCGATGCCTTTTTGCTCCATCGCACCGATCAGGCGCTCGCGATGCTTCTCGATCCGACCGGAGCGTCGCCACGCCGCCATGTCGCGCCGGAGCTGGTCGGCCTCGCCCGGCGTGTAGTCGGCAGCGACGACCGCGAGCCGCATGACTTGTTCCTGGAACAGCGGCACGCCGAGGGTCTTCGCGAGCACCGGCTCGAGACACGGGTGCGGATATTCGACCGGCTCGAGACCACCGCGCCGACGCAGGTAGGGATGGACCATGCCGCCGGAGATCGGGCCCGGCCGCACGAGCGAGACCTCGACGACGAGATCGTAGAACGTACGTGGCTTCAGCCGCGGCAACATCGACATCTGCGCTCGCGATTCGATCTGGAACGTGCCGACGGTGTCGGCGGTGCAGATCATGTCGTAGGTGGCGGCGTCCTCGGCGGGGATGGTCGCCATCGTGAGATCGAGGTTGCGATGCGCGCGCAAGAGATCGAGTCCGAGGTGGAGCTGGTGGAGCGCGCCGAGCCCGAGCAGGTCGACCTTGAACAGCGCGAGATCATCGAGGTCGTCTTTATCCCACTGGATCACGGTGCGGCCCGGCATCGCCGCGTTCTCGATCGGGACGATGTCGTGTACCGGCTCGTGCCCGAGCAGAAAGCCACCGGGATGGACCGAGAGGTGGCGCGGGAATTCGAGGATCTCGTCGGCCAGGCGCGCGAGATGTTCGAGTGCATTGGCGTGGCCGCCCTCGGCGAGGCCGGAGCGCGCGAGCGCTTCTTGCTCGACGAGGCCGTACTTCGAGAGCAGCTTCGAGGCGCGATCGAGCGCGGTCTCCGGAATGCCGAGCACCTTGCCGACATCGCGCACGGCAGAGCGCGGCCGGTAGCGGATGATGTTGCAGACCATCGCGGAGTGATCGCGGCCGTACACGTTGTAGACGTGCTGGATCACCTCCTCGCGCCGCTCGTGCTCGATATCGAGATCGATATCGGGAGGCTCGGCGCGTTCGCGCGACAGGAACCGCTCGAATAACAGGCCCATGCGCACCGGATCGACCGCGGTGACGCCGAGGCAGAAGCACACCGCGGAGTTCGCGGCCGAGCCGCGGCCCTGGCACATGATGTCGCGGCGGCGACAGTACGAGACGATCTCGAACATGGTGAGGAAGTAGCCCGGGTAGTCGAGCTCTTCGATCACCGCGAGCTCGGCATCGAGCTGCGTGCGGACATCGGCCGGCACGTCGCCCGCGCCGACGCCATCGCGCCACTCTTGCGGGTTCGGTGGCGGCCCACCGCTGTAGCGCCACGCGGCACCATCGGCGACGAGGCGACGCAGGTAGGCCGCGCTCGTCGAACCATCGGGGAGCCGCTCGGAGGGATAGCGATAGCGCAACTCCTCGAGCCCGAACGTGCAACGCTCCGCGATCGCGAGCGAGCGGGCGAGCGCGGCAGGCTCGTCGGAGAACAGGCGCGAGAACGCGTGCGGTGGGCGCAGATCGTATTCGTCGTTGCCGCGGATCATCCGCCCCGCTGTAGCGAGCGTGACCTCGTTGCGGATGCACGTGAGCACGTCTTGTAGCGGGCGTCGCGAACGCGAGTGGTAGAGCACTTCGTTCGCGGCGACGAGTGGGATGCTGAATGCGTGCGCGCGCGCGCGGATCCGGACTTCGCGCGGCACGTCGTCGGCGCGGCGATGGCGCGGCAGGGGAATGTAGAGGCGATCGCCGAATGCGGTCTTGAGGGACCCGACCAGATCGGGCGACGGATCGAGCTCGTCGCCGAGCAGGTCGCACCACAACGCGATCGTGCCTTGCGCGTGCTCGCAGACCTCGGGCCACGACACGAGCGAGTCGCCTTTGTCACAGCGGCGCCGACCGAGTGTCGCGAGCCGCGTGAGGTTCGTCCAACCCGTGCGATCCATCGCGAGCAACACGAGGCGCGAGGGATTCGGGTGGCCCGCGATCTCGACATTGGCCGCCGCGCCCTCGCGATAGCCGAGCACGGCTTGCCGCGGTTGCGAGCGCTTCGTGCGACCGCGCCGACCGGTCGTGGGAATCGCGGGGGGCAGATCATCGGTATCGACACCCCACCCTGGACCGCGACCGATCTTGCCGATCTCGCCGTGCAAGCCAACGCGAGGCTTGGTGACCGAAGAGAACGCGAGCTGTGCAGCGGGAGGCGCGACCGTGAATTGCACGCCGCAGATCAGCTGGATGCCGAGCTCTTTGGCTTTCTTGTGCGCGCGAACCAGGCCGTACACACCATCGCGATCGGTGATCGCTATCGATCGCAGGCCGAGACGATGCGCTTCTTCGATCAGCTCTTCGGCGTGGCTGGCGCCTTCGAGGAACGAGAAGTTCGACTTGCACCACAACGGCGCATACATACTGTTCAGACGTTCAGCTATTGGTAAAGCTTTGTCAATCCAAAGAGTTGGTCAGACGAAATCCCGTGGAAACACCGCCGTCGTGGGGATGTGGCACGGTGAGTCGTGGGCGAGAAGCTACCTACGGACCGCGTCATCCAGGTTCATCACAAGGGCGAGATCGGCTCGGGGGTCGACGGCATCCTGCGCCTGATCGAGCTCGCGAGTCACGATGGCGAGATCGAAACAATGCTGAACGCGATGTGCGATCAGGTCGCCGCGATCACGGGCGTCGCGATCGCGAGCGTGTACGTGGCGGAGGATGAAGCGCTCGTGATGCGCGGCAACTACGGATTCGGGCCGAGTGCACTCGGCACCACGCTCGCGGTCGGTGAAGGCATCACCGGACTCGTCGCCGAATGCATGCGCCCGATCTCGGCATCGAACGCCGCGACCGAGGCTTCGTACAAGGCGGTGCCCGGGCTCGGTGAAGATCGCTATCCGGTGTTTGTCGGAGTGCCGTTGATCAGCGGCGGCGGCGCGGTCGGCGTGCTCGTGCTCCAGCGTCCAGCCGAGCCGTTCGCGGTCAACGAGGTGACGCTCGCGACCGCGCTCGGCGCGCCGATCACGCTGGCGATCGAACGCCGCCGGATGTCGGCGTTTCGCTCGGCGCGGCTGCACGGTCGAGGTCACGGCGGTGGTGTGGTGCTCGGGCGTGCGGGCGTCGTACCGACCACGACCGCGCTGACGTGGCAAGCGACCGCACCGACCGATGTCGATCGCGCGCTGGGCCGCATTCGCGACGACATGGGCCGCGCCGTGAAACGCTTGAAGCATGCCGAGGATCCTCGCGTCGGGGCGGCGCTCGATCGCGTCGCGCTCGGGCTGATCGATGAACGTCTGCGCGAGAAGTTGATCGAGGGCGCGATGGGGCCCAAGGGCCTACGCTCGGTGGCCAAGGAATACGCGCGCGCACAGCACCGGCTTGGCTCCGAGACTGGCGGAGAGGACCGCGGCGCCGAAATCGAAGAGCTGTGCGTGCTCGTCGGGATCACCGCCGATACGCGCGCTTCGGTTCGCCCCGGCGCGGTCTGGATCGCGGATCGGATCGGCGCGGTGATAGCGATCGGTGCCGTCGCGAGGGGTGCCGGGGCGATCGTCACGAGCTCGAGTGCTTCTCCCGCGGCGCTTGCGATCCTCGCAGCAGCGGCGCTACCGATCGTGACTGACGTGCCGGGACTGTTCGGCTGGGCTCGCCCTGGTGACTTGCTTGCTCTCGACGCGACGGCTGGCACGGTGCTGGTGCAACCGGCACCGTCCGATCTCGACAAGCTTCGCCGCGCCCGCGACGAAGGCGTTGGCGTCGCCGACGACGCGAGTGGTTAGCTACCTGCCGCGACCGCGGAAATAAAAACCACCGCCGCCGAGGAGGAACACGACAAGAACGATGATGATGAGCGTGGTCATGCCGATAACAACAGCATCTGTCATGCCATCGCCGGCGGTCCTGGCGGTCCTCGAGCGCAACATCGTCGTTCGATGCCGCGCGGGATTGTCGCCCACCCGCTCGCCAGGGTGAGCGAGCAATCACGGAACGAGCTGAAACGCTCGGCTACTCCTGGACGTCGTAGTAATCCTGATCGTCATCGAGCATCAAGATGCGGTCATCCGAATCCTGGCGGACGTCGACGACCTTCTTCACGAGCTTCTTGAGTTCCGCAACTGCTCGCGCGATCACGCGATTTCCACCGAACGCGAGCTCGATCAACTTCGGGAAGGCTTCGCGCTGCGCGATCAGATCGCGCACGCCGGTCTCCGGATCGGTGAGCGCGAAATCGAGCCGCTCGAGCGAGCGCGACATCGGCTGCTGACCGAGGCCCGCGAGGATCTGGTCGACGAGGTGGGGCGTACGGATCGCGAGCTTCTTGATCCCGAGGTCCGCGCGCGCGAACAACGGCGCGAGCGCCGGCCACTGATCGCGGGTGGCTTCGAGGCGGAGATGCAGATCTTTGATCGTGGGCCGGATCCGCGTGAGCGTCTCGAGTGCCTCGTTGCTCGGCCCGTCGTGCAACTTCAGTACGAGCCGACGCAACGGTGCTTTTGCGATCACATCGATCCGCTCGAGGCGCGCCGTCGTCACGATCTTCAGCGAACACAGCGTCTCGGGGCGCAGCGCCGCGAGCGCACCTTCGATCGCGTCCTGGCGGACATCCCGGATCGTGACGTCTGCGAGAAATCGGCCAGATGAATGCGCGACCACCTCGCGCACCAGCTCGCCGAGATCGACGCTCTCGCCCTCGAGGTTCAGATCGATCGCGTGGATGAACCCGCAGTGCCATCGCAGCGGCGATTCGGTGCCGAGACCCTCGTACTTCTCGAGCGGACCGAGCAGCTGCGCCTTGTGACGCGCGAGGTGGCGCTTGGTCGCCTCGGCGATCTTGCGATCGTCATCGTCGGCGAGCTGGAGCGCGATCAGCTCCCCGCGAGGATGGTTCTGCGCTTGATACCAATCGCCGTACACCGCGTACGCGTCGCGGTCGTACGGATTGGCGACGATCGCCTTCTCGAGGTCGGGCTCGATCGGTTCGGCCTTGGCGGTGACTGCCTTCTTCGATGCGGCGGCGGCGAGCGCCCAGCCTTCGGCTTGCTTCGCCGCGATCAACTTTCCGTACTGGACGGCCGCGTGATCCGGCGAGACGAACTTGCGCACGTTCTCCTTGCCGCCAGCGGTGAGCAACAAGCGCGCGCCATCTTGCTCGATCTGCCACTCGTCCACGTCGAGCGTGAACCGCGGCACTAACGCGACCCCGTGGAGCTGGTGTCACCTTGGTTGTCCGTCACGATGTGACTCTTGCCCGAACTCTGACAATTTTGTCTGAAAGTACGGGCGCTTTCACACCACGGCCGAGTGTTGTCCGCAATTTGCGCGGGCACGCGTGTTGCTCTATTCAGCACCAGATGAAGTACCTGGTGGTCCTCTTGCTCGTGGCTGGCTGCGGCCTCAATGACGATATTGCCGGGAAAGTCACGATCGATCAGGGGGTCTACGGGCTGCTCAGCTCCGGCGGTGTGGGTGCAGCGAACCAACAAGTTTCGGTGTACGCCGCGACCTCGAGCGGTGCGTACGCCACGATCACGAGCGACGGTCAGGGCGTCTATCAGATCAAGCTGCCGGTCGGCGACTACACGATCTGCACGAGTGGGTGCATCACGATCTCGACGTCCGATTCGACCGTCCGCTACGACTGGACCGATGGTCCCGGCGGCGGCACGTGGAACAAGAACTGAGCACATCGCGTATGCTCCGCACGTGGCGCTCGACCTCACGGTCGACCTTCTCCGTGCCGGCGAAGAGCTGATCGGTGTGTTCCAAACGCGAATGACCGTGCCCTGGCGCGGACGAATGATCGCGGTCGTCACGAGGTGGGTCTTGCTACAATGAAGCGGATCGCGGGCCGGCCGCGTGATCTCGCTGACCTCGCAACGCTCGAAGGTACTGATGAAGACGAAGCTTGAGCCTGATATGTCCGAGCAAGCCGTTACGCGGCGGCTCGAGGAGATCCGCTCTACAAGTTGATGATGTCGTTCCGAGCGTGTCGCGAAGCACTGCCGAGGGACCAGCGCCTCGGCTAGCGCTACTCGACCGCGCCTTGGCTAAACCAGCGCCGGCGATTGCGATCGTAATAGACCCACAAGCAATCGCCGCGGCGCAGCTCGGCGAAGTGATACTCGCGGTGCTGCTCGTGCGCCCACCAGCCGCCAGAGACCACGTACGGCCCGAGGATGCGCACCACCGCCCCGTGCTCGAGCCCCGAGAGTAACCAACCATCATCGCGCACCTGGCGCGCTTGCGGCGGCAGTAACTGCGGCCTGGTGTGCATGCGCCGCACGAGCGGCCGCACGAGCTTCGGTTGCGGCGACGCGGGCACCACGACCGAGAGGGGCTCCCAGCCAAACGTGGCCTCGGGCAAGTGACCTTCGCGCAGCACCGCGCGCACCACGGCTTCATCCCCGAGCTCGGCGCGCACACTCGCGATCGCTTCGTTCGCGAGCCGCAGATCGCGACGCGGGCGCTGCACGAACATCGCGAGCTGCTCGCGCGTCGCGGCGACATCGTCGGCCCAAACCCGCGCCGCATTGATCGGCGCGGCGGGTGGCGTGCCCGTGATCCGGAGATGGACGAGCCGCAACAACGCGCGGCCATCGAGCGTGGGCTGTGCAGGCTTGATGCATTCGGCGCGCAGCTCGGTCTCTCCGACGGCAAAGCGCAACACGAGCTCGACATGAAGCGCGGTGACCGCACGACCGCGCGCGGCGAGCCGATCGAGCAAGCGATCGATCGCGGGGCGCAGCACGAACACGAGCTGTTCGGAATCCTCGACATCGTCGTCGAGAAGGATCCGTTCATCGGGCGCTTCCGGTGGCGCGAGCGGCACGATCGGATCCCAGCGCTCGCCGGCTGCGAGCTGGTACATGCGATGCGCCTCCTTGCCGAACCGCTCGAGGATGCCACCGCCCGGCAGCCGCACCATCTCGCCGAGCTTGGTGACGCCGAGGCGCGCGAGTGAATCGCGTAGCTTCGGATCGAGATCGAGGCGCGCGAGTGGCACGGCCGCAGCGGCCGCGCGTTCATCGGCATCGTTGCGCAGGATCGTGATGCCGGTGCGTGTGGCGCGTGCGATCGCGTACGTCGCGAATCGCGAGAAGCCGACCACGACCGCGCCGGTGTAACCGAGCGACGTGACCGTGCGCTGGATCGCGAGGCCCCAGGCGGATCCAGCCGCGGCATGCGTGGCCAACCGATCGGTGGCGATCGGACGTGCGGCGATCGCCCGACCGCGCCTGGAAGGTTCGAAGGCGATCCGGTCGAGCCCGTCACCATCCAACCAGAACGTCCCGGGCTCGTCGCTCGGTTCGACGCGCGGCGAGAGTGAGTGCAGCGCTTCGCGCAGCTCCGTGAGCGCAGCTGCGATCCGCGCGGGTGGAATCACGCGTGCGCGTAGCCCGCGAAGTAAGCCGAGCGCGTGCGCGTAGCGCTGCCCCGGTAACACCGCCGCGGCGCGCGCGATCTCGCACGCCCACAACACGGTGCCTTGCGGGCGATCCTCGTCGATCACCACGACCGGGTGCGTGCGCAGCTCCGGCTCGTCTCGCCATGCCAGCTGGAGCGGCAACGCCGGGAGATCGAGGCACGCGATCGCTGGCACTGCACGAGTGTTCAGCTATTCATTTAGCCGTGTCAACTTAATGAGTTAATCCGGAGAGATCCCCTACCGTTCGCGGATGAAGGACAAGGTCATCGTCATCACCGGGGCCTCCGTCGGCATCGGCGCGACGCTCGCCCGCGAGGTCACCAAACGCGGTGCGAAGGGCGTCGTGATCGCGGCGCGACGTGAAGCGGAGCTCGCGGCCCTCGCGAAGGAGCTCGGTCCCAACGCCCTGCCCGTGGTCTGCGATGTCACCAAGCGCGCCGACATCGATCAGCTGCGCGATCGCGCGCTCGAGCGCTTCGGTCAGATCGACGTGCTGGTCAATAACGCGGGGCGCGGCATCACGCGCATGGTCTCCGAGCTGACGGACGAAGATATCGACAGCATGGTCTCGATCAACATCAAGTCGGTGGTCTACGGCATCCAGGCCGTGCTGCCACACATGAAGGAGCGCAAGCGCGGCCAGATCATCACGATCTCCTCGGGTCTCGCGCGGTTCCCGCTCGCCGCGCCGCGCAGTATCTACGCGGCGTCGAAGGCCGCGGTGAACTTGTTGATGGGCACCCTACGCATGGAGCTGCGTGCCGCGTATCCCGACATTCACTGCACGACCGTGATGCCGGGCGTCGTCGCGACCGATTTCGGGAACAACGCGCTCTACGGCGGCTACGACAGCCGGCAGCTGCCCGGCGCTCAGCCCGTCGAAGAAGTCGGAATCGTGATCGCCGATGCGATCGACAAGCCGGTCGCCGAGACCTTCACGCGCCCGCAGATGTTCGACCTCCAGAAGGTCTACTACTCTTCAGCTGATGTGACCGAGATGGAAAGTGCGCCGCCGTTCTTCTCGTCGCCGCGTTAGATCACGCGGACCACGAAGGAGCCGCGGCTGTTTCTTCAGCGCCGTTGCTAGGAGCTTGTTCGAAGCCCTTGCTCGATCATCGCGAGCATCGTCATAGCGCCCGATATTTTACCAGGTGGGCAAATCCGCTACAGGCCTGCGGGGGCTCGACGACGAACGGTGTGCTGCCAGCCCGGTCCGCGGCGCTTATCTTTGAGCGCGCGAACGGTGATCGAGATGTCGTCTCGATCGCGCAGCCGCAGCGCTTCAGCCCGCAGAGAGACGAGAGATCCCAGCGATGCGGTCTCGGTAGTCTTATCGGTGATGCACACGATCGCGGCATCGTGGGTCTGCGCGAGCGTGACGAGCCGGCCTTGATTCGCGATGGCGAGCTCGACCGAGCCGCCCGACGGCGAGCACAGATCGAGCACCACCAAGCCGAACGCGCTCGATCGCAAGAGACGCTCGGCAACACGCGCTGCGGCGATCGCATCGCGCACGCGCACCACGACGAGCGCCGCGAGATCGACGCCCGACTCTGCGACATCCGGCGGATAGAACGTGCCCGCCGTTGGCGCGATCCACGCGACGGGCTCGCCTTGAGTCTGCGCTTCCGAGACGAGCTCGATCGCGGCGGTCAACGTGGCTGTCGCGCCGCGCGCCGAGAGCTCGACGAGCCGACCGCGCAACGTATTCAGCTCCCACGTCGCCGACGACGCTTGCTGGATCAAACGATCAGGCCCGCCGGCCATGCGATCGAGGTACCCGACCTTTGCCGCTGCCGCGGAGCCAACGGAGCCGCGAGCGGTGGCGAGGAAGCGTTCGAGATCGGGGCCCATGTACATCCGTTCAGTACCAGGCAGCTCTGACAACCGCACGGCGACGCCGATCCCTCACCCACTCCCGCAATCACTTCACGGGGATGGTGAGCGTGGCGCCGTCGACCGGGGAGACCGAGATCTTCAACGAGATCCTTTCGCCATGCATGCACGCACGCATCGAGCACCGCCTTGTGGTGCAGCAAGATCTGCATCGTCTCGCTCAGCGCATCGCGCGGCGCCTCCGTCTCGCCGCCAGAACGATCAGGATCCACGCGCGCGACATTGCGCGAGGGTAGCATCGGGTTCATGACGTTCGAGGGAGCTCGCCGAGCGCTGTACCAAGCACCGCTCGCGGAGTTCGTTAAAGAACGAACGCGCCTCGCGAACGAGCTGCGTGCTGCCGGCGAGGTGAAGGCCGGGGCGAAGCTCCGCCAGCAACCGCGACCTTCGGTCTCGGCGTGGGTCACAAATCAGCTCTACTGGCACGCGCGCGATGTGTTCGACGCGATGCTCGCCGCCGCGACCACGCTGCGCAAAGGCGACCTCTCGGCGACCACCACGCATCGCGAAGCGACGACCTCGCTACGCCAACGCGCGAGCGCGATGCTCACCGATGCAGGTCACAGTGCGACGCCCGCCGCGCTTCAAAAGGTCGCGACGAACCTCGCCGCGATCAGTGCGCGCGGTGACTTCTTTCCGGACGAACCGGGCGAGATGACGACCGACCGCGACGCGCCCGGCTTCGGTTAGCGCTTGCCACGCGGGACGCCGAACGTGGCGTCGACGGTCTCTTGCTTGCTCGCACGCACGAACGTGAGCTTCGTTGCCGCACCGGGCTTCGCGCCTTGCAAGACGAACATGAGATCCTCGATGCCACGGATCTCGACCTCGCCGACCTTGATGATGCGATCGCCTCCCCTGAGGCCAGCCTTGGCAGCAGCACCTTCGGGCACGACATCGGAGAGCGTGACACCGGGGAGCTGGTTCGGATCTTCGGAGTACGAGGGCACGGTGCCGAGCGATGCACCGACGTGGCGAACATCGCCGAACGTGTGCTCCGGCGGAGCCTTGACGTAGGTCAGTGCACCCGCGCGATTCGCGACGCGTGCGGCGAGGTCCGCCGCGATCATCGAGACGCGCGAGCCGCCCGCAGCATTGATCTTGTCGGCATCGTCGGTCGCGGTGTGATAGTCGAGGTGGTTGCCGGTGAACATGAACACGACCGGAATGCCCGCGACGTAGAACGACATGTGATCGGACGGGCCGTAGCCGGAACCGCCGATCGTGCAATCGACCTTCGCCGCGGCACACGCGGGCTCGGCGAGCTCTCTCCACTCCTTGGCCGAATCGCCGCCATTGATGCTGAGACGATTCGCGCGCATGCGCCCGACCATGTCCATGTTGATCATCGCGATGATGCTCTTTGGATCCTTGAGATGCTTCACGTAGAAGTCCGAACCGAGGTCGCCTTCTTCTTCACCGGAGAAGGCGATCACGTAGATATCGCGCTGGAGCTCGCCCTTCTTCGCGGCGAGCAGCTTCGCGGCTTGCAGCAGCGCCGCGACGCCCGACGCGTTGTCGTCGGCGCCGTTGTGGACCGCGTGGACCTTGGGATCGAGCGCGTTCGAGCCGCCCCCCATGCCGAGGTGATCGAGGTGTGCGCCCAGCACGATCACGCCCGGTTGTTTGTTCGCGGCGCCGGCGTGGATGACGCCGATCACGTTCGAGGTTGGTGACTTCACGGCTTGGAGCTCGACCGCGATCGCGGCCTTGTGCGAGCCCTTCGCGAGCTGCGCCGCGACACTGCGCTTGACGACGATGATCGGGATGCCCGCATCGCTAGCCGCACCATTGACCTCGCCCACGCCACCCGGCACGAGCTCAGGGAGCGCGGCTTCGTCTTGCTTGAGATCGCCATCGTCGACGACGATCACGGCGAGCGCGCCCTTTTGCTTCGCGTTGAAGGCCTTCCTGCGCAGATCGCCGAGGCTGGCCGCGACGAGCGGATCGGCCTTCGGGTCGAGCTTCGTATCGAGCTTCGTATCGACGGCTGGCGCGAACCGATGGACGAGGACGATCTTGCCTTTCACATCCTTACCCTTGTAGTCGTCGCGCTTGGACTCGGGGTCGACAATGCCCCAGCCTCCGTTGACGAGCGTGCCGGTGATCGACCTCTGACCGGAGAACGGCATCGGTGCAAACTCGGTCGCCGCGATCGCGGTGCCATCGATCGCGAGCGAGGTCTTCGCGCCGCGCTTGATCTCGGTCGTGACCTCGAACTGCTGGCGCCATGTACCGTCGTTGCCGGGCTCGACGCCGGCGGCTGTCAGTCGTTGCTCGACATAGGCGGTCGCATCGGCGAGGCCCTTCGTGCCGATGCCACGGCCTTCGCGCGCATCGTCAGCGAGCCATTTCACGAGCGCACCGTAGTCGTCGGCAAGTGCGGTCTCGGGCTGATACGTGGTGGTGCCCGGCGGGTTGTCGTCCCACGGCGTGACGAACACGTTCGTGTCGTGCTCGCCGGCAGGACTACCGGTGACGCGATAGACATCACCAGCGTTGGTCTTGATCACGTCGCGGCGATTCGACGACATCGAGAGTGTCTTGCCATCGGGCGAGAACACCGGGAAGCCATCGAAGCCCGCCGCCGTCGAGATCCGCTCGAGGTGCGTGCCATCGGTATCGATCGCGAACAGATCGAACTCGGGGCCGCGCGGCTGCAGATAGTTCGAAGCGAACATCACACGCTTGCCGCTCGGATAAAAATACGGCGCGAACGAAGCGCCGGGCAAGTAGGTGACCTGGTGAGCCTCGGTGCCGTCGGAGTTCGCGACCCAGATGTCCATCTTGGTCGGTTGCACGAGGTTCTGCTTGAGCAGCTCCTTGTACTTCTCGAGCTCCGCGCCTTGCGGCCGCGACGAGCGCCACACGATCTTCGAACAGTCCTGCGAAAAGAACGCGCCGCCGTCGTAGCCCGGGAGGTTCGTGAGCTGGCGCAAATTGCCGCCATCAGCATCCATCCGCCACAGTTCGAGATCGCCGCTCCGCATCGAGGTGAAGATGATCGACCCGTCGACGCCGCACACGGTCGCCTCGGCGTCGTAGCCCGGCGTGTTCGTGAGCTTGCGACGATTTGTACCGTCGGCGTTCGCCTTGTAGATGTCGTACTCGAAGAGACCCCAGTTGTAGCCCTTCGACATGTCGGGCGGCGTCGGGCATTCCGCGGACGACTCTTCGGTCGAAGCCCAGATGACCTCTTGGTCACCCTTCAAGAAGTACGAGCAGGTCGTGCGGCCCTTGCCCGTCGAGATCAGCTTTGCTTGCCCGCCGTTCGCCGGCATCATCTCGATCTGGTCGCACTTGTACGGCTTGTGATTGGTCTGGAAGATCAAGCGATCGCCGCCGAACGACCAGTACGCCTCGGCGTTGTCGCCGCCGAATGTGATCTGCTTGAGGTTCTTGAAATGGCGCTCTTCAAGCGTCGCCATGTTCTTTGCTTCGGCATTCGGTTTCGCGACCGCAGTGGTCGCCGTTTTCGCGGGCTCCGTCGGACAGCAGCTCGCGCACACCCAGATCAGCAACAGACGTCGCATGGTCGCGAGCGTAGCCGATCGGCCTAGCTGTGATACCAAGATGCTCATGCATTCCGTCGAAGACGCCGCTTCAACCGTTGCCTCGCGGATGACGAAGCTCGCGACCGAAAATGTGCCGCTCCGCGATGCGCACGGGCGCTTCGCCGCGGTCGATGTGATCGCGCCACGCTCGGTGCCGAGCTTCGATAACTCCGCGATGGATGGCTATGCAGTGCGCTGGGCAGACCTCCCCGGCACGTTCCAGGTCGTCGCGACTGTCGGTGCGGGGCAGCTCATGACGACACCGGTGCCGCCGCGCGCCGTCGTTCGCATCCTCACGGGAGCACCGATGCCGGCCGAGCTCGACACCGTCGTGATCCAGGAGCATGCCGAAATCGAAGGCGATCACGTGAAGCTCCCGGAGGAGAAGCAGGGCGAGAACACCCGCAAGGTCGGCGAAGACATCGCGCGAGGCGAGGTCGCGGTTACCGCCGGCTCGCGCCTCGGTCCGGGCGAGCTCGGCTTGCTCGCGGCGCTCGGCGTCTCCGTGGTGCCGTGCGCGCGTGCACCGCGCGTCGCGATCATCGCGACCGGTGACGAGCTGGTCGATGTCTCGACGCCGCTCGGGCCGAGCCAGATCGTCGATTCCTCGGCGCACATGCTCCCCGCCTTGATCCGAGAGCTCGGCGGCATTCCGACCTATGTCGGCATCGCGAAGGATGATCCGCTCACGATGGCCGCGTTGATCGCGAGCGCGCTCGATCACGATTGCGTGATCACCACCGGCGGTGTCTCGGTCGGTGATCGCGACCACGTGCGCGCCGCGCTCGCCTCGGCAGGCGTCGAGCTCGAGCTGTGGAAGGTCGCGATGAAGCCCGGCAAGCCGTTCTCGTTCGGCATGAACGGCCGCGTGCCGCTGTTCGGCTTGCCCGGCAATCCGGTCTCCGCGTTCGTCGCGTTCGAGCTGTTCGTGCGCCCCGCCCTGCTCACGATGCAGGGCGCGACCAAGACCCAGCGCCCGCGCGCGCCTGTCAGTCTGGTTCGCGGCTATCGCAAGAGCGTCGGTCGCACGCACTACATTCGCGCGCGCGTCGAGCGCCATGGCGAGCACCTCGTCGCGCATCCGCATCCGAAGCAGGGCTCGGCAATCTTGAGCTCGATGGTCGGTACCAACGCGCTCGTCGAG
Source organism: Kofleriaceae bacterium (assembly GCA_043759355.1). Lineage (GTDB taxonomy): Bacteria > Myxococcota_A > Polyangia > Haliangiales > Haliangiaceae > JABFXX01. The sequence continues at coordinate 218,885 of JAYVLQ010000062.1, read as the reverse complement.
CTGCCCGCCGAGGCGAGCGAGATTTCTCCGAACAGCCACATGCAAGCGATCCTTCTGGAGGCGATATGAAGCTCACTGCAGATGAAGCCGGCCGCGCGGATAAAGTCCTCGCGAAACACTATCCCACTGCGGGTCGCAAACAGCTCGGCGAGCTGTTCGACGCCGGGGAGGTGAAGCTGCGCGGCAAGAAGGCCAAGAAGGGCGACATGTGCGCGGTCGGTGACGAGCTCGAGCTCACGCTCGAACCGGTCTCCAAGGAGGCCCTGCGTCCGCTCCCCGACCCGAGCATCGCGCTCGAGATCCTCGTCGAGCGGTCCGACTTCGTCGTGATCAACAAGCCTTCGGGCGTACCGACCCAACCGCTCAAGGCCGGCGAGCTCGGCACGGTCGCGAATGCGCTCGCCGCGAAGTTTCCCGAGTGCGCCACGATCGGTGCGGATCCGCGCGATGGCGGGCTCGTGCATCGCCTCGATATCGGCACGTCGGGCTTGCTCGTCGCGGCCCGCACCGCCGAGGCGTATCGCACGCTGCGAGATGCGTTCGGCAAGGGCGGCATCTCGAAGGAGTACCTCGCGATCACCGACGGTGCACCGGTATCACGCGAGATGGATGCGCCGCTCGCGCAGCGCGGCACGCACGTCGCGATCGACCATACCGATGGGCTCGCGGCGCACACGATGTTCCAGCCGCAAAAGGCGAACGGCGAGTACGCGCTGATCCGCTGCATCGCGACGACCGGCCGGATGCATCAAGTCCGCGCCCACCTCGCGTTCGCGAACGCGCCGCTGACCGGTGACACGCTCTACAAGGGCAAGCCGCTCGAAGGCCATCCCGGGTTCTTCTTGCACGCGCACAAGATGCAGTTGCCGCTCGGTGATGGCACCACGCTCGAGCTCGTCGCACCGCTGCCCGCACGGTTCACCGCCGCGCTCGCCGCCTGCGGCATGACGTAGTCTCCGGCAACGCCGGCCGGACCTTTTTCGCTTCGGCCTCTCGTTGCTCCTGCGCTTCGGGACCGCCCGGACGGCCCATGTGTCCGCCGCGCGAGCCCTACCTAGTACTCGTCGGCGCCAATGTCGTAGCCGTTGCCGTTCGGCCGCGCGTCGCCGTCGTAGTCGATCGTCACGGTCGAATTCGGGTCGCCGTTGTCCTCCGCCGGTGACGTGCTCTGGATGTGCAGGTCTTGGCCACCGTTGACGAACAGCGGATCGCCGACCACGTTGCCGGTGCCGAACAGCGGTGCATCGTCGGTGAACAGCGAGTAATTCGCCCGGGCCTGACCGGCGAGCTCGTTCGGCGTCGCACCATCGGTGTTGAATGCAAAGATCGAGCTCGTCATTATCAGCAGCGGCGCGCTGTTCACGCCGGCCGTATTGAACGCGGCGGTGTTGAACTTGTAGATCATCATGTTCGTCGGGTTGCCGGTCACGGTGAGCGCATCGCCCGTGCAGCCGGTAAAGTACGAGTTCTCGATATCGAACTTGACCGCGTTGAGTTTCACGCACGAGCCGAAGATCGAGCTCATCATCGAGCGCTTCAGCGTGAGATGACCGCTAGTCATCGCTAGAGCCGCCTCGGTCCCGCCCATGTTGGTGTGAAGATAAAGGTTCTCGATGTTCAGGGTCGCAGCGAGCGACACGATGCCCCCGACCGAGCTGCCCGCGACCTCGACATTGAAGAGCGTGACGTTTGTCATCGGACCGCTGGTGTACACGGTCTCGGTCTGGCCGCCGTTCAGCGAGACGCCCTCGACCAGCGCGGTCCCGCCATCGATCTCGACCACGTGATCGTGGCCGAGCTGTTTGAACGTGATCGACGCTGTCGTTCCGGGATTGCCCTCGCCCGAGAGCACGAACGATTGGCTGGTCTGAAACGCGTCGTCGTAGTTGCCGTCGTAGATCCGGATGAACGCGTGCGTGCTGTTGACGAGCTGCAGCGCGCGCGACACGTTCGCGCACGGAGCATCGTGCGTGCATGGATTGGCGTCGTTGCCCGACGTCCTGACGTACAGCGTCTCCGCATCGAGCTTGCACTCGCCGGTGAATTCTTCGCAGATGTGGCTGCCGCAGTCGCTGTCGCTCCGGCATCCACGACACACCGTGTTGGTGCCGCAGATCGGCGTGATGCCCGAGCACATCGCGGTGCCGCAAAGGGTCGCGGCGGCACCGTCCGGCAGAGAAGTCACGCCGCCGTCGGACGGCGCGCCCGAACCGAGCTGGTTCACGCACGACGGTGGCGTTTGCGAGGTGTCGCAGACCTGGCTACCAGGACATTGTAGATCCGCGGTGCAAGGCACATCGGTCGCGAAGCTATCCGGGTGATAGCAACCCCCGAGAGCGAGCAGGATGCACCAGCGACACACGCGAACGAGCGTATCACGCAGGACGTGCGAGCTCGCAGGCTTCAAGAAGGCACAGCATGCGACCGATCCGCAGCTGATCGTTGCGGTCGCTCTGGACCTCGACGAGGTCGCCGACCGTGCGTTTGCCGTCGAGGATATCGAACAGCTCGACTAACCCTTTGACCTCGAAACGTTCCGGACCGACCCTGCGCGTCCGCGAGGCGCGCAAGCGCAGGCTGCCGTGCTTGGCCACCCACGTGTCGGTAACTTCGTCGGACAGCCCCATCGCTCCTGCGCCGAGGATCTCGAACGCGTTGAAATCGAGAGGGAACGCTTCGCGCTGGTTCTCACGGCCGGCGTACCAGGCGAAGCCGCCCTTGTTCCACGTGCACACGTCGATGATCTTGGTGCGGACCTGACGCGTGAGGTGGCGGAATACTTCGAGCGGCTTCAGCAAGCCGAGGCCAACGAGCGTGTCGCCGAGCTTGCCGCCGTAGTGGGGCATCATCGCGAGCGCCATCGCGAGCTCGCCATCGGAGAGCACGCCCTTCGTGACGAGGTAGTTGCCGAACAGCTCGCTCGCGACGTTCGAGGAGACGTACTCCGGCTGACCATCGCGAACGTAGATCTCTTTTTTTATGCCACCGACCGCGACGAGCAGGAGGCCCGTCGCGCGCGCGGTCATCAATCGAAACAGCACGCACAGCGGTGACGTGTTCGCGAAATCGCCCACGTCGTCCGGCTCCTCGGCGATATCGCTGAGTGCGGGTGGCGTCGGCGGCTTCTTGCGCGCGAGCTCTTCGGGCGACGGCAGATCGAGGTCGCGCGAGCGCTGAGGCGGCTCTTCGGTGAGGTCGTCGAACGCGCGCATCTGCGAATCTTCGTCGCGCTCGATGGGCAGCCGCGACAGCTTCTCGCCCGGCACCATCGCGGCCTCGACCGCGGCGCTGATCGTATCGGCGATCGAAACCTGGATCACACCCGAGAGATCCGAGGCCCGCGAGATCGGGAGGGACGCGGCACTTTGCGGCGGCGGCGAGCTCCCGATCGAACGCTTCACGACCTCTGCGCGCGACGACACCATCGTCACCCGCTCGCTAATGTTCGGGATGTTCGCGATCTTTTGCTTCGCGGGCGGGATCTGGATCACCTGTGGCGGCCGACCCGGCACGGTCTCGGCGCGCGACGACGACCGGCTCTGGGTCGGCGGATTGAGCGCGGCGAGCTCCGGCGGCGTCATCGAAGGCGGCATGATCGGAGGCCCAGAGTGGGAAGCTGGCGGCGGGGACGAGCCCACCGTGGAGCGCAGCGGCTGCTTGCCCTCTTCTTCGTACGAAACCGAGATCATTGGCATCGAGAGCTCTTCGCCGGGCTCGATCACGATCTGCGGCGCGCCGTCGCTGTCGCCGGAGCTCGGTGGGCGCGGTCCCGGTAGCCCCAGATCATCACCGACTGACGTGATCGGTTCGGCGGTCGCGTCGGTCCGGATGCCATTCTGGCGACGCGCGAGCACCGCTGGCGACAGCTCGGCGACGACATCGGCGATTGCCTTGTTCGTCATCCGATGGCGGTTCTCGAACAACCACTCCGAGAGCGCATCGCGGAACGCCGCGGCGCTCGCATAGCGCTCGTCGAGCGGCTTCTTGAGCGCCTTGCGAACGATGCCTTGCAAGCCGTGCTCGATGTCGGCGCCGTACTTGTCGAACCTCGCGAGCCGCGCATCGCGCACCATCAGCAGCACGTCGAGCTCGTTGGCCGCGGCAAACAAGCGCCGACCTGTAAGCAGCTCTGCGAGCACGACACCGACGGAGAACACGTCGCTCCGACCGTCGAGTGGGAGCTCGATCACCTGCTCGGGCGACATGTAGCCGTACTTGCCCTTGAGCGTGCCGGTCTTGCTCTTGTGCGTGCGATCTGGATCGGTCGCGCGCGCGATGCCGAAATCGACGAGCTTCACGTCGCCGCGCGACGACAAGAGGATGTTCGACGGCGAGATATCGCGATGCACGACACCGAGCGTGCCGCCGTGCTCGTCGCTCGCGTTGTGAGCGTAGTCGAGGGCATCGAGCACCTCGTGGGCGATCCACGCCGCGAGGTGGGGCTCGACGCGACGCCGGCGCTGCGCGAACTCGCGAAGCAGCGCGAGAACGTCGATGCCATCGACGAGCTCCATCGAGATGAACAGATCGTTCTCGACACGCCCGAGCTCGAACGTCTGCGCGATCTTGGGATGGACGAGGCGAGCGGTGAGCTTCGCTTCGTCGATGAACATGTTCTTGTAGGTGTCGTCGCCGCCGAGGTGAGGCAACAAACGCTTGATCACGACGCGTTTCTGAAAGCCGTGCTCGCCCGGCGCTGTTGCGATGAACAGCTCGGCCATCCCGCCCATGGCGAGACGCTCCACGAGCGTGTAGCGCCCGAAACTGACGGGGAACTCCGCCACTAGAACCTCAGCGTATCACGACGACGCAGATGGTCATCTTTCACCACGTCGCATCAATAAGTGGCCCGCGCGGTCCAGCGCGTGTGCCACGGCACTGTCCAGATGTTCGAAGGTCTGGATCGTGAGGCCGGCTTCGCGGGTGAGCCGGATTGCAAGCTCCGAAACATTCCGACGAGCCCCTGCCAGCAGCACCTGTAACGCCGAGCCCTCCGCCTGCGCGAGAAACCCCCGATAGCCGCGTTCGAAGTTGCGTTCTCCGATACCTGCCAGACCACTGCAGTCGATAATCAAGCAGGGTGCTCCCGTCCCGACCGCCAGCATCCAGGCTCGCGCCAGCACGTTATCGAGCACCGAAGCGGTCGGGGCACCGACGAGGAGCACCGCCGGGACCTTGGGGAGAATCTCTACGATCGGTGTACCGGCCTCGAGCTGCTCGGCGGTCTGCTCGCGTAATGATTGCAGGCCCGCGGTCGCGAAGCCGTCGAGAGCGACGACCGTGAGCCACTCGAACACGCGGGTCAGCGCGGAGGCGTCACTCGGCGCGATTCCCGCGACCACCTCGCGGAGCTCGAGCAACAAGGCCGCGATATCGAACCCCGTAGCGCCTTCACTCGCGAACTGAGCGCCCAGAAACGCGGCACTCCGCTCGAGCTCGCGCGTCGCATCCGAGCCGGGCACCAAGGCCTCGCCGCCCCCGTAGGCGGCCTCGGTCAGGGTTTCGATCAGGTTTGCGACCTGCGCGGTGTAGGTCTCGGCCTTCTCGGAGCGCCGAAAACGCAACGGCGAGCGCTCGAATCGAACGATCCATGCCGCGAGGATCTCGCTGGCACGCGCTCGCAGCTCGGTGGCGAGCTGCCCCGTCTTCTCCTCGACCACGGATCACCGTAGCAAGGCGCTCGGTGCGGCGCCATGTTACGATCCGAATGGCGTGAAGCTGCTGTCGGTGGCCAGGACGGATGTGGGTCGGAAGCGACAAGGCAATGAAGATGCCTTCTTCCGTGACGATGCGCGTGGTTTTTATGTCGTCGCCGACGGCGTCGGTGGCCACAACAAAGGTGAGATCGCGAGTCGGGAAGCGGTCGAAGCGCTGACCTCGTGGGTCTATGGCGCGGCCCGCGACCTCGACCGCCTCGTCGAGCGCGTCATGTCCGGTGACTCCGAGAGTGTGTGGGAGATCCGCCGTCTACTAGAGAGTGGCGTGAAGAACGCCTGCTACATGGTCTATGGCATGGCCGAGCTCGACCCCGAAAAGAAGGGCATGTCGACCACGCTGTCGGCGCTGCTCATCCGCGCGAACCTCGCGTTCGCCGCGCACGTCGGTGATTCGCGCGTCTATCGCGTTCGTAAGAACACGGTCCGCCAGCTCACCGAAGACCACACGCTGATCAACTACAAGGTCAAACACGGGATGATGACCAAGGCCGAGGCCGAGAAGGCTTCGGGCAAGAACGTCATCACGCGCGCCGTCGGTCACAAGGATTATGTCCAGGTCGACACCGCCGATATCGATACGGCGACAGGCGATCGGTTCCTTCTGTGCAGCGATGGGCTGCATGGCTACTTCAACGACGACAACGAAGTCGCCGAGCTGTGTGGCGATGGCGAGCTCGAAGAGTGTGCCGAGGCTGCGATCGCGCTCGCGAATCAACGCGGTGGCAAGGACAACATCACCGCTGTCGTTGCCGAAGTACTCGCCTAATAGTAGGTGAAGCCGAGGCAGAGGCCGCTGTTGAACATCACGCCGCGTGTTGACACCGCAGCGAGTTGACCGAACGTCTCGAGCCCGAGCACCAGGTAGTGCCAGCGCACCAGATCGACGCCGATCCCACCGAGCCCGCCGAGTCCGCCGTGCACGGTACTCGACATCGTATCGCCGGCGTCGATCGTATACCCGACGAGACCGCCCGCGCCACGCAGCCACATCGAGCCGCTGACGTAGTGCAGGCCACCCACCATCACTCCGAAAAAATCGTTGTGCAGGACCGTGCTATCGCCGATGCGCTGGTGCTGCAACAAACCGCCCGTGATCTCGAATGTGAGGATCGTCGACGAGGTCGCGACATGGCCGAGCCGGAACGAGACCGCCGGACCGCGACCCGCTCCATCACCCATCGTCACGCCGGCGCCGACCGCGCCCGAGACCGTGAGGCCAGCGCGCGGTGCATTCGACTCGAGGTTCGCTTCGCCGCCCGCTTCCTCGGCGCGATCACGCGGCTCGGCGTGCGCGGTGCCTGCGAGCAGGACCACGAGTGCGAGAGTCTTCACCACCTCCCACAAGATTACACGCCGTGGCATCCTTTAGGTGGGATGAGCTTGGTTGGCGCGCTGCTCGGCAGCTACCGGATCACCGACGAGCTCTCGAGCGGCGGCATGGGCACGGTCTATCGTGCGCAGCACGAGCTGCTCGGGCGGGTCGCGGTGGTGAAGGTGCTGCGCGCGGAGCTCACCGAGGACAACGAGCTCGCCGATCGGTTCTTTACCGAGGCGCGCGCCGCCTCGGCGGTGCGGCACGCGAGCATCACGGAGATCTTCGACTTCGGCTATACGCCCGCAGGCGAGGCGTACCTCGTGATGGAGTTTCTAGAGGGTGAAACTCTCCACGCTCGGCTCAAACGCGCGAAGCCGGCGGGCGTGCCCCAGCGAGAGGCCGCGTACATCGCACGCTCGCTCGCGTTGGCACTCGTCGCGGCACACGCCAAAGGCATCGTGCATCGCGACCTCAAGCCAGCGAACATTTTTTTGGTTCCCGAGCTCGAACAATCATTCGGGATGCGCGTGAAGATCCTCGATTTTGGAATCGCAAAGCTCGTCGATCCGAGCGGTGCACCGCGGGGGCGCAAGCACACGATGACCGGCACGTTGATCGGCACCCCGCGCTACATGGCGCCCGAGCAAGCGCGCTCGGCGAGCACGATCGATCAGCGCGCGGATCAGTACTCGCTCGGCTGTATCCTGTACGAGATGCTCGTCGGTGAAGCGCCGTTTCCGAAGGGCGGAAGCGGCGAGGTGATCGCGATGCACTTGTTCGGCGAGGTCGAGCCACCGTCGCAGCGCGTGCCAGGTCTCGACCTCGCGCTCGAGGTGATCGTGATGCGGCTGCTTCAGAAAGAGCCCGGCGATCGCTATGCGAATGCCGCGGAGCTCGCCCAAGCACTCGCGGTGTCAGCGGGCGCGGTGCCTGTCGCGCCGGCGCTACAGGCACCGGCGGATGCGTGGCGGACGCCCCTGCCGCTCACCGCCGGACCGCCGAGCACGCACCTCGTCGCACCCTTGGCGTTCGCGGACGATCGCACGGTGCGCGACCGCAAGCTCGGGCTCCCGTTCATCGCGGCGATCGGTGCGCTCGCGATCGCCGGCGCGATCGCCGGCGCGATCGCGTTCGCGGTCACGCGCAACGCCCGCCCCTCGACGCCACCGGCGACCCCCGCGGCGCCCGCTCCCGTCAAAATGCTCACTGCCGCGCCTCTTCCAGCGCCACCGCGCTCGGAGGTGCGGGTACACGATGCCGGGGTCATCATCGTCGCCCCACCTGGCCATCACACCGTGACCTCGCACACGTCGCCGAAAGTTCCACAGAACCGGCCGCCGTGTGATCATGTGGGACCACACACCGCGTCGTGTGCACCGATCGAAACCACACCGTGATCAAGCAGCTCGCACTCCTCCTCTTGCTCTCCGCGACCGCGACCGCACAAGACGCGCCGCTCGCGCAGCTCCAAGACGATCAACAGCTGACCGAAACGATCTCCGCGATCACGCAAGACCCGGCGATCAAGGTCGACGACGAGAAGGCGGTCGCGACCGCACGCGCATTGATGACCGAAGGCGTGCACCGGCTGTCGATGCAGGCGTACGACCAGGCGCTCGCAAACTTTCTCGAGGCGTACAACCGGTTCCCGAGTCCGAAGATCCTGTTGAACATCGCGTCGACGCTGCACGATATGGGTCGCAAGGCGGACTCCGCCAACACCTACCAGCGCTACCTCGCGGATCCAGCGACGGGACCCGAGCGCCTCGGAGAGGTCAAAGAGCTCCTGATCAAGCTCGATAGCGAGCTCACGATCCTCACCGTTCACGTCACGCCGCACGGCTCCGACGTCTCGATCGATGCCGGCCCATTCGTGCCCGTCGGCAGCTCGCTGCAGTTGCGGGTTCGCCCGGGCACCCACACGGTGCGGCTGCGCCACGGCACGGCGATCGCCGAGAGCGATCTGAACAGCTTCGAAGGCGAGGCCCGCGACATCCAGCTCGCCGTCGCCGAACCCGTCGCGGCGCCACCGCCCGCCGTGCGGCCGCCGGATCAAGTGCAGGGCTGGCTCGTCGCGGGCCGGACCTACGGTACGAGTGACGGCAACAGCCGCCAGCGCCGCGTCCACGACGTCGCGACAAACCAGGACGTCAAACCGTACGTCTCGAATGGCGAGCTCGATTATGCGCCGCCCCCCGATTTCTCCGACCCACCCGAGCAACTCACCTCAGGCGTGCTCGCGATCGCTCGGATCGATGGCAACCACGGCAAGGGCTTCGCGGGTGGGCTCGGCATCGAGTACGCACCGTCCGACACGTTCGAGATCGAGGTTGCAGGTTTGAAGTCGGAGGTCTACGGCCTCTACCTCGGTGGGCGTTACATCTTCTCGACGAGCCTCTTGCGTCCGTACCTCGGCGCCGGCATTCCGCTGTTCTTCTTCACCGACGACGACAACAGGAATCAGATCAGCATCGGCGGCCGGCTCGCCGCCGGGCTCGAACTCCGGATCAACGGCCACCTCAGCGTCAATGCCGACCTCGGCGTCGAGCACTTCTTCAACGTCAACGGCATCATCTATAACTCGCAGACGTTCGAGGCGACCACGTTCGCGCCTACGATCGGCGTCATCGGTCGGCTGTAGTGCGAGCGCTCGTGGTGGTGGTGGTGCTGACCGCGGGCACAGCGCACGCCGGCAACGTCGTCGCGAATCCGCCGGTCACGTTCATCAGCTCGGCGAGCGGCACGGCGAGTGCGAATGCCTCGCTGCAGAACACGAGTGCGGGCGGCTTCAATGTCCAGCTCGTGCGCGATGCCTCGTGCGATCCAAAGGTCGATTTTTCGGTCGCTGGAGGCAACCCGTTCTCGCTGCCTGCGAGCTCGTCGAAGACGATCACGCTGAGCTGCACCGCCACGAAGATCGGCATCGAGCGCTGCCTCGTCCACGCCATCGATCCGAACACGCTCGCGCCGCTCGCGGATCTCCAAGCGGTGTGCGAGCGCACGAGTTCGACGACGCTGACGCCCGCGATGACCACGCTCGATTTCGGCACCGTCGTCATCGGCGAGAGCTCGTCGCTACCGCTCGCGACCACCAACAACGGTGCCACGCCGATCACGAAGTTGTTCTTCCAGACCGATTCGCTCGACGACAACTTCGAGATCGCTTTGCCGTGCAATCCCGATGCGCCGGCGTGTGACGGCACGATAGCGGCGCTCGCGGGCGGCGTCGCCAAGCAAGCGATCATCAAGTGCGCACCGCACTCGGCAGGCATCCACACCGCCCATCTCGAGATCGCGAGCGATCAGGGCCAACACACGGCGACAAAGATCACGCTGACCTGTTCGGGAGCGGCCTCCGCGATTCCCGTGCTGGGGGTCGAGCCGCCTGTCGTCGTGATCGCGATGCCAGCCGAGGTGCTGGGCGGCGCCGTTCATACGAAGGCATACATCTCGAACCTCGGCACCGGCACGTTGAGCATCACCGACCTTCGTCCGGTCGATGGCGATCCAGGCGCGGCGATTGATTGGGCCTTCTCGCTCGGCGGCACCTGCACGAGCGTGCCGTGCAGCATCTCGGCCGGCCAGCAAGTCGCGATCGATCTCGCCTTCGATCCGAGCCTGATCGCTCAGCGACACGCGTCGTTATTGATCTCTTTTTACGACACGATCGATCGCACGCGCTCGATCCCGCTCAGCGGTGTCGGCGCTGGGGCGACGTTCCAACCGTTCGCTTCGACAGCGCTACTCGAGCTCGGCAGCGTGCCGCTCGGCAAATCGATGAGCGCGACGCTGCAGTTCTTCAATACCGGCAATCGCAGCACCGATGCCGCGGTCGCGGTGTCACCGGTGGGCCCGTTCTCGCTGATGCCGTCACCCACGCTCGCGGTCGCACCGACCGCGCTCGCCCAGCTCACCGCGACGTGCACCCCGACGAGCCCCGGCATGGCTTCGACGACCATCACCGCAGCAACGACCGACACGTTGACCGCGACCTCGCTCGCGATCGCGACGACCTGCCTGGCGACGACGACACCGCTGTACACCACGCCGAGCTCGCTCTCATTCGGCGAGGTCCGGATCGACGGCGCGCCGGTGACCCAGACCGTGATGCTGCAATCGAACAGCACGCCGCAGACGGTCGCGGGTGCACCCCATCTCGAGAGTGCGAACGCGAACCTCACCGTCGGCACGCCGACGATGACGACGACGCCAGCCTCGATCGACGTCACGGTCACGCCGCAGAGCGAGGGCGAGCTCAAGACCCACGTCGTGATCGAGGATTCGGCCGGCGATTCGTTGCTCGTCCCGATCTCGGGCCGCATCGTCACTGCTTCATATAACGTGCCGACGGTGCTCGATGTCGGCACGTTCTGCGTCGGCCAACCGACCGCATCGTCGAACGTAGCGTTGACCTCCAGCGGCACGGCCACGATCGGGGTGACTGCACCGACCGTGCCGGCGACTTCCGGCTTCGACATCGGCTTCACCTCGCCAACCCTGTACCCCGCGATCCTGCCGCCCGCACGTGCCGCCACGATCTCGGTCACACCGCAGCGCCAGAACGCGGCGACAACGCTGATGACCACCGTGACGTGGCAGACCGATGTCGCGACGAAGCAAACCGCGCAGACCTCGATCATCGCGCGCTTCATCAATACCGGTGGCGCGATCGCACCTCCTGTCCTCGATTTCGGCAATGAACCCGTTCACCTCTACATCAACAACGGTCAGCGCGTGATCATCCAGAACTGTAACGGCTCGCAGCTCGAGCTCGATCCCCCGACGATCAAGGCGCCGTTCTCGATCGACAGCCCGAACTTTCCGACTACGCTCGAGCCGAACGAGACCGCGATGTTCTCGGTCGGGTTCCATCCGACGCGGGTTGGCGATTACTCCGACACGCTCGCGATCAGCTCGCCGCAGCTCCACGGCGCGCCGCTCCAGGTGATCATCGTCGGCAACGGCGTGACCGAGACCCAGCCGGGCACCGACGCCGGCAACGGCTCGGCGAACCCGGGCTCGACCACGTTCTACGCGTGCAGCTGCAACTCGAACAAACCCGGCGGCGCGGTCCCGATCATCTTGGCCGTCGGGCTTATTTTCCGCCGCCGTGGCGGATCTTTTTGAGCTCGGCGAAGAACAGCTCGATCTCTTCCATCTTCGTATAGAAGTGCGGCGCGATCCGGATCCCGACGCCGGGGCGGTGATCGCAGAAAAATCTGCGCCGGTTGAGCTCGCGGCAGACATCGGCGGAACCGACGAAATCGAACACGACCGAGCCACCGCGCTGTGCATCGGGGCGCGGCGAGTTGAGCTTCATGCCGAGCTCGTCGACCCACTCGATGATCTTCTGGGTCATCACGAGGCTCTTGTCGCGGATCTTGCGACCACCGATCTCGCCGACGATCTGCTGACCCGCGCGCGATTGGTACAGCGCTGCCACGGCTGGCGTGCCGCCCATGTAGCGCCACACGGTGTCCGCGTACGACTGCTCGGGCATCGTGAACGCAAACGGAGATTCGTTGCCGAACCAACCTGTAGCGCGCGGTGCGAACTGCTCGATCAACTCCTTCTTCACGTACAGCCACGCCGCGCCGGCGCCACCGCACAGATACTTCACCGAGCCGCCGCACGCGAACGAAACGCCGAGGTCGATGACGTCGATCGGTAGCGTGCCGATCGATTGATAGCAATCGAGAATCACGTGCGCGCCGACCGATCTGGCCTTCGCGATGATCTTCTTTGCATCCTGGATGTACGCCGAGGAAAACACGACGTGCTGCAGCGGCACCACGAGTGTGTGCTCGTCGATCGCGTCGCAGATCGCCTGAGTGTCGATCGTGATCCCGACATCCCCAGGGCCGGGAGTAAATCCCGGTCCTTCCACTCTCGGGGCGGGAGGCACCAGGACGCACTTCGCGCCGCGCCGCTCCTCGGCCTGCCAGACGTACGACACGGTCGGGAACATCAGCGACTCGTAGACGATCTTGTTCCGCTGCGGCGTGTACTCGAAGCACGAGGCGAGCACTGCCATGATCGTCGAGACATTCTGATTCATGACCACCGTGCCGGCCGGGGCGCCGATGATCTTGCCGATCCGCTCCGCCGCGCGATCGACCTCGGGCAGCCACTCGCTCCAGGCCGTGATCGACTTGGTGCGCCAGATCTCGAAGAACTGGCCGAGGTCTTCCTTCGCTTGGTCCGGCACGCACCCGAGTGAGTGCGAGATAAGGTGCACGCAGTCCTCGAGCGCGGAGAACTTCGAGCGGTACTCGAGCAGGCTATCGGCGACAGGGTCGGCCATGCGCCTGGCTTATCATGTTAGAGAGCGACGATGCGTATCGCGTTGATGCTCGCTCTCATCCTGGCTGCTTGTACGAATAACCCTTCGAAGCTCGACATCGATCCGGCGGGCGCCACGCCGGCCGGCGGGCTCGGGTCGGGCTCGTCCGCACTTGACGAGGTGTTCGGCGAGATGCGCGATTACACGATGCAGATGGTCCCTGTCTTCCTCGCATGGGATGGCAACTGCGACACGCAGGTCGATCGGCTGCTCACGCTCGAGCCGCTCGTGAAGAAGATCCGCATGAACATCGAGAACGTCGACGAGCAGGCGCTCCGCGCGCGGCTGATGCCGCACAAGGACGAGGTTCAAAAAGGCATCGAGGCCGAGCTCGCGAAGACCGGCAAGACGATGAAGGATCTCGAGGACAACGAGATCCAGATCAAGACCAAGTGCGCTGCCGAGCCCAAGTTCCGCGACGCGATGGATCGCATCGGCGTGTTCAAGAAGAAGATGCCGCCGAGCCACCAGGGCTTTGTACCGCCGGCGAACCCGAGCCCCACTCCGGCGGTACCGACGCCGGCGGTACCGGCGAAGTAGCGTCGATCACGCCACCGTCATCTGGCACCGGCGGCACCGGCGGCACCGGCGGCACCGGCGGCACCGGCGTGTGCGTGTGCAAGCGAACCATCCCGTCCGACATCGTCTCGTCGTCGTCGGGAAGTTGGTGCGCGCTGGTGTCCGCGAAGTGGGTGACCAGCCAGGCGAGGCCACCGAGGCCGACCGCCGCGATGCCCGTGATAATTCCGCACGTGCCTTGCGAAGCGCCCTGGATCTCGCAGGACAAGAGGCCGATCGAGCCCGCGCCCACGCCGACGGTGAGCGCCGGGTGATTCGTGCACGCCAGCTGCGCGGCCAGCGCCACGCCGAGGACGACCTTCTTCATCCGTGGTACCCGGGCTCGTTGCCCGCGGCTTCTTGCGCCTTGGTCCAGTCGCCGAAGATGTCGTCACGGACATCCCACAGCGCCGGGAAGAACCGGGTCTTCATGCCGTGCGCGAGCAAATCGGAGTGCTTGCCCTTGAGCGACGGCGTACCGGTGCCGATGATCCGGTACACGAGCATCAAATGACGACCGCGCCAGGTCTGGAGCAGCTGGTCGTAATCGGTGAGGCCTTCGGCGAGCTGGAAGATCGCGTGATGATCGTGCGGATGCTCGTAGAGGTCGCGCAGCGTGACGCCTTCGCGCTCGAGGAAGCTCGCGAACGCCGGCCACACCACATCTTGGGGTAGCTTCAACATCATGCGGAAGCCCGGCGACTCTTGTCCCGAACCGCGGCCGAGCCCGGTGCGGATCGTCATGTAGTCGGTCGGCGCCATCGTGTCGAGGAGGTCGATCGACTGGAGCAGCACGCGCTGGATCATCGAGACGCGCTTGAGCGCGGTCACCGCGCGCGCGACCTCATCCGCAGAAAGCATCGTCGCCATGTTGCTCAGCTCGTGCTCGATGAGCTTCATGTAGAGCTCGTGCGCTTGGTGCACGATCTGAAACTGCATCTCGTCGTGACACGTGAGCGTCTCGGGAGCCTTTTGAAGGCCCAGCAGCTCTTCGGTCCGGATGTACTTTTCGTAGTCCGTCAGCGCCATGCGAGCAGCGATGTACCACAGCTCGATCGCGCGTTTTCAAGTATTAGTAATTACAGGGAGAAAATAAGATTTATTAGCACTCACGATCCGGGGTTGCCAACGTTCCCCCGGGTTGTTACTGGTACCGCCATGAAGATTCGTCCTCTCCACGACCGCATCCTCGTCAAGCGTCTAGACGAAGAGACCAAGACCTCGGGTGGCCTGTTCATCCCGGACTCCGCCAAGGAGAAGCCGATCCAGGCCAAGATCGTCGCTGTCGGCGCCGGTAAGCGCGACAAGGACGGCAAGGTCATCGCGCTCGACGTGAAGGCCGGCGACAAGGTGCTGTTCTCGAAGTACAGCGGCACCGAAGTGAAGATCGACGGCGAAGAGCACCTCATCATGCGCGAGGAAGACCTCCTCGCCGTTCTCGACTGATCTCAGCGTTTCGCGAAAAGGACACATATCAACATGGCCGCTAAAGAAATCATTTTTTCGTCGAGCGCTCGCAGCGAAATCGCTAAGGGTCTCAACCTCCTCGCCAACGCCGTCAAGGTGACTCTCGGACCCCGAGGCCGTAACGTCGTCATCGAGAAGAGCTGGGGCTCGCCCACGGTGACCAAGGACGGCGTCACCGTCGCCAAGGAAGTCGAGATCGAGAACAAGTTCCAAAACATGGGCGCGCAGATGGTCAAGGAAGTCGCGTCGAAGACCTCCGACGTGGCTGGCGACGGCACCACCACCGCGACCGTGCTCGCACAGGCGATCTACAACGAGGGCGCGAAGCTCGTCGCCGCTGGCATCAACCCGATGGACTTGAAGCGCGGCATCGACGCGTCGGTCGTCGCGGTGATCGAGCACATCAAGTCGCTCTCGACCCCGACCAAGGGCAAGGCTGACATCGCGCAGGTCGGCACGATCAGCGCGAACGGCGACACCGAAATCGGCGAGATGATCGCCGAAGCGATGAACAAGGTCGGCAAGGAAGGTGTCATCACCGTCGAAGAAGCGAAGACGATGACCTCCGAGCTCGACGTCGTCGAGGGCATGCAATTCGATCGTGGTTATCTGTCGGCGTACTTCGTCACGGATGCCGAGCGTATGGAGTGCGTGATGAACGACCCGTACATCCTCATCCACGAGAAGAAGATCTCGAACATGAAGGATCTCCTCCCGTTGCTCGAGCAGGTTGCCAAGTCCGGCAAGCCGCTCGTGATCATCGCGGAAGATGTCGATGGCGACGCTCTCGCGACGCTCGTCGTCAACAAGCTTCGCGGCATGCTGAACGTCTGCGCCGTCAAGGCGCCGGGCTTCGGCGATCGTCGCAAGGCGATGCTGCAGGACATCGCGGCCCTCACGGGTGGCGAAGCGGTGACCGAGGATCTCGGCATCCGGCTCGAGAACCTCGAGCTCAAGCACCTCGGCACGGCGCGTAAGATCCAGATCAGCAAGGACAACACGACGATCGTCGAAGGCGCCGGTAAGAAGGAAGTCATCGAAGCGCGCGTCAAGACGATCCGGCGCGAAGTCGAAGACACCACGTCGGACTACGATCGCGAGAAGCTCCAAGAGCGCCTCGCGAAGCTCGTCGGCGGCGTCGCGGTCATCCGCGTCGGCGCGGCAACCGAAGTCGAGATGAAGGAGAAGAAGGCTCGCGTCGAAGACGCGATGTACGCGACGCGCGCGGCTGTCGAAGAGGGCATCGTCCCCGGCGGCGGCGTCGCACTCATTCGCGGCATCAAGGCGCTCGACAAGCTAACGTTCGAGGATGACCGCCGCTACGGCGTCAACATCGTCCGCCGCGCGCTCGAAGAGCCGCTTCGCCAGATCGCCGGCAATGCTGGCGTCGACGGTTCGATCGTCGCGGCGAAGGTCAAAGAAGGCAAGGACGGCTTCGGCTTCAACGCAGCGAAGCTCGAGTACGAAGATCTCGTCAAGGCTGGCGTGATCGACCCGACCAAGGTCGTTCGCACGGCGCTCCAGAACGCGGCGTCGGTGTCGGGACTCATGCTCACGACCGAGACGCTGATCGCCGAGAAGCCCAAGAAGGAAGCGGGCGGTGGCGGTGGCCACGAAGGTCACGGCCACGACTTCGACTAACCACTAGCTCTCGCGACGCGAACGGGTCGGCCTCACCGCCGGCCCGTTTGCGTTTTCGGCTACGCTTCGCTGTGATGAAGCGATTCGAGCTCTCCGAGGGTGGTTCCAGCAAATTCTGGAGCGCGATGCCGCCATGGGGCCCTTCGACGATCCGGGTGATGCGTTCTCGAACGACCGCGGCAAATCGTTCACCAAGACGAAGTCCGGAACCACGGACGACCTCGAAGACTGCGCCTATGTGGCGGGCGCGCTGTTCGCCGTCGGTGGCCATAACCATGGGGCATCGGTCGTGCGGCGATCCGACGACGAAGGCAAGACGTGGAAGCCGATCGCCATGAAGGGGTCGCGCAAGCTGTGGTCGATCACGAGCTGGGGTGACGGCGCCTTTTTGGCGGGGAATTTCGGCCTGTTCTCACTCGCTGCGCCGAACGATCCGTACTGGAAGGGCACGACGGATCGCTTCGCGCCCGCGCCCGCACAGGTGGATCCTCAGTTCACGCCGGTCGCGGGCCGGACCGATGCGCAGCGCGAAGCCGCGTACGCGAAGCTGCTGAAGGCCGCCGCGGCCGATCACGCGCGGATCGCCGCGAAGAATCGGTCGACGAAACAGCCCGACGAAAATCCGAAGCTCGGAGCCGCCGTCGATGAAGGCGCCGAGGGCGCGGAAGCGATCTACGCCGACTGGTTGCAAGATTCCGGCGATCCGCGCGGCGAGCTCGCGCAGATCCAGCTGCAGCTCGCGAAAGATCCGAAGAATAAAGCGCTGAAGAAAATCGAGAAGGCACTCCTCCGGAAACACGGCGACACGTGGCTCGGCAAGCTCGCAGACACGCGAGGTCGGCTCGAGCTCGCGTGGCACGCTGGCTTCATCACGAAGGCGCGCATCGCCGACCGCTCCGACGAAGATGGCGACGCTGATGAGGAGGAAGCGCCCAAGCCGCCTCACGTCGAAAAAGTGCTCGAGTGGCTGCTCGCTTCGCCGAGCGCGAGGTTCTTGCGCGACCTCACGATCGGCATCGTCGAGCTCGACGACGAGAACAATTACACCAACGTCGCCAAGATCATCGGCAAGCACTACCTCCCCGCGCTGCGCTCGCTCTACCTGGGGGACTTTCACGGCGAAGAGACCGAGCTCAACTGGAGCGATCTCGGGAACCTCGAACCGATCTGGGGTGCGGTGCCGAACCTCGAGACGCTGCGCTTGAAATCGGGCTCGCTGAAGGTGGGATCGATCGTGCTTCCGCACCTCAAGCACTTCGAGCTCGTGACCGGTGGGATGAATGCGAAGACCGCGACCGCGATCGCGAACGCTTCCTGGCCGAGCCTCGAGAAGCTCTCGACCCAGATCGGCCCGGGCGACGGCGGAAGCTCGGTGAAGACGAGCCACCTCCAACCGATCCTCGACGGTGATGGGTTGCCACGACTCACGCATCTCGGGATCACGAACTTCAACGAGACCCACAAGCTGATCGATCCGCTCGCGAGCTCGAAGATCCTGCCGCAGCTCGCCGAGCTCGACCTCCAGATGGGCACGCTCGGCGACGAATCGATCGCTCGGCTGTTCGCGGTCCAGCGCGCGTTTGCTCACGTGAAGCTCAACGTCGATGACAACTACATCGGCAATCAAGGCAAGCGCCTGCTGCAGAGCGCCAAGCTCGACTTCGAGTTCGGCACGCAACGCGAGGATGAGGGTGATCCAGAAGACCGGTACGGCTCCGCGTCCGAATGAGGATAAACCGTGCGAAGTGCATCTAATTGGCGCGATCCGGTGAAGGATCCTGCGAGGCCTCGCCGATGAAGAACCGTACGACGCGACGACACGTGTCGGAAGTCTGTATAGACTCGTGCCGCAGTTCCGGCTGTTGTGCCGCCGTTCACGGGCACGCAAGTTGCTATACAGGCTTCCTGCTTTGCGCACGTACTTAGTTGCCGCCACCTTGCTCGTTTCGGCGGATGCGCTCGCGCAACCGGTCGAAGCAACGCCCGTTCCCGCGACAGATCAGCCCGCGCTGGCCGTGACCCCGACCGCTGCGCCCACTCCGCCGAGTGGCGAGCTGCTCGAGGTTGCGGGTCGCGTGATCGACAAGTTCGGGCAACCGATTCGTAACGCAAAGGTCGGGATGGAGGGTTTCGACGCGCAGGTCAAGACCGACCGCGGCGGTCGCTTCGTGCTCGAGGCGCGCGTCGGTGCGACGTTGATCATCGAGAAGGACGGACTCGAGGTCGGGCTCGCTCTGGTCAATGGCCCGGTGCTCGACGATACGGTGCTGCTCGATCTCGATACGGTCGGCGAGCAGATCGAGGTTCAGGGCGAGGCACCCCTCGCTGCGCCCGGCGCGGCGATTGTCGATCGCAAGGAGCTCCAGCGCATTCCAGGCACCGGTGGCGACATCGTCAAGGCGTTGACGATCATGCCGGGCGTCGTGAACTTGCAGATTCCGCTCGGCTACTCCGGTGTCGTGATTCGCGGCAGCTCGCCGCAGGACTCCAAGATCCTCGTCGACGATTTCGAGATCCCGGTGTTGTTCCACAACATCGGGTTTCGCGCCGTGTTGCCGGCTGAATCGATCGCGTCGCTCGAGTACATCCCGGGCGGCTTCGATGTCAGCTTCGGTCGGGCAAGCTCTGGCATCGTCGAGGTGACCACGCGTGCTGGCGACGAGAAGGCTTCGGAGCAAGCCGAGATCTCGGTGATCGATGGTGGGCTGCTCGTGCAAGGCAGCATCGGCAAGAAGACCCGATACATGTTCGGGTTCCGTCGCTCGCTGATCGATCTCATCCTTCCGCAGATCATTCCGGCCTCGGTGGATCTCTCGCTCACGACCGTGCCGAGCTACTACGACGAGCAGTTCCGCATCGATCACGTCCTCAACGATCGCTGGAAGCTCACGCTCTCGAGCGTCGGCACGATCGATACGTTCGAACTCTACGCGACGAAGGACACCGAAGCGAAGAGCAAGCGCTTCTTCAACCGCACCGCGTTCGCGCGCGTCACCGGCGCGGCGAAGTATCACGAGGGTCCGTGGAGTGCGAACCTCGCACTCTCGGGCCTGGTGTCGCAGTTCGTGTTCGAGTTCGGCGAATACCAGAAGATCCACATCACGCAACCGACGATCACACCGCGCGCGGAGCTCATCCACACCGACAAGGAGGCACTCGGCCTCAAGAATGTCGAGTGGCGGCTCGGCGGTGATTCGCAGATCGGGCGCTCGTACATCGACCTCGCGCTCCCGCAGGAGCGTCGCGAAGGCGATACGCAGCAGGCGCGCGATCCGCGCGACATCACCAGGACCTTCAGCGGCAAGATCTGGCTGCCCGACTTCGCGCAGTGGGCCTCGATCGCGGCGAACCTCGATCCGAAGATTCGCTTCACCGGTGGCATGCGGCTCGACGAGATCGGGCGCACCGGCGAGGTCGCCATCCAGCCGCGCGGCAAGCTCGAGGTCAAGCTCACGCCGACGCTCACCGCGCGGCTCTCGGAGGGCGCGTATCGCCGCCCGCCGGAGTTCCAGAGCGAGGTCCTGACCTCGAACCTCAACTCCGAGCGTTCGACCCAGAGCATCATCGGACTCGGCTACGAGCCCCGCGAAGGCACGCGCGTGCAGGGCTCGCTCTACTACACCGATCGCTCGAACCTCATCACCACGAACGCCGACGGCTCGATCGGCAACAATGGTCGCGGCAAGACCTACGGTGCGGAGATGCTCGCCACGTATCGCAGCGGGCCGTGGTTCGGCTGGCTCTCGTACTCGTACTCGCACTCGACGCGTGTCGATCAACCGGGCGAGGCCGAGCGGTTGTTCTCGTACGATCAGCCCCACAGCCTCAATGCCGCCGCGTCGTGGCAGAAGGGCCGCTGGCAGCTCGGCGGCCGGTTTCAGGTGTACTCGGGCCTGCCGTACACGCCGGCCAAGAGCGCGGTGTTCGACAACGATCGCAACCTTTACATCCCGATCTACGACGCGACAAACTCTGCGCGCGCCCCGATCCATCACCAGCTCGATCTGCGGGTCGATTACTCCTGGCACAGCGGCCCGGTCGCGATGACCGCATTCCTCGATGTCCAGAACGTCTATCTCAACGAGAGCGTCGTGACGTACTTCTACAGCTACGACTACTCGCAGAAGGCCGCGTTCAAATCGCTCCCGATCATTCCCTCGATCGGATTGCGAGGTGTGCTGTGAAGCTCGCATTGCTTGCCGTGCTACTCGCCGCGTGCACGGGTGACGTCGATCCGAAGTGGCAGCTCGATCACGATCGGATCGTCGCGGTCCGCGCGACGCCGCCGCACATTCCCTCTAGCGCGACCTCGCAGCTCGATCTCTTGCTGGCGATGAAGGGTGCCGGCACGAGCTCGGCAGTCCCCGATCGAGCGATCGTGGTCTCGCCGATGTCGCTCGCCGATGCGCTGACGGGCAACACGGTGACCGCGCCGAGCCAAGATCGCCTGGCGAAGGTACGCACCGAGCTCGGCCTCGCCGCGACGGATCCTGTGCCGCTCCAGCTCGGCATTGCCTCGGGCACGCTCACCGCGGTGAAGACCGTGTACCTCGGCGACTCGGCGGACAACCCGGCGCTCGTGAATGTCACGTTCGATGGCACGCAACCCGCCGATGGCGACATACTGACCGTGCCTGCGGGTACCGATGTCCACATGTCCGTCGACGCGAGCGACGCCACGATGATCGTCAACTGGTTGAGCTCGTGCGGCACGATGCACGACTTCGATCTGCACAATGCGTACATCCACGTGCAACCCGGTGATCCACAGAGCGGCGAGCTCGTGCTCACCGTGCGCGACCTGGTCGGCGGCGTGAGCTGGGAAATCTGGCCGATCGCCGCGACGCCGACGCCGGCGCCGTAGCGTACGCTCGGCACCTGCGGAGGGTGCTCTTATACATCGTGGCGACCGCGCACATCGCTGTAGCTGACGATGTCGCGGAACTCGCGGAACCCGAAGCCGAGCGCTGGGACATGTTCGCCCGCTCGCCGGGCTCGCCGAACGATCCGATCACGACGTATCTCGATCGCTACCTCGCGGTCCGCACGCGCGAAGGCTTCGCGATCGAAGGTGGCGAGGCACCGCTGTTCCTCGACGGTTATCGGATCCTCACGCGCCAGGGAGACGGCACGCCGATCGTGACCGCGCCTGCGATCCGGCAGCTGTGGCTGAGGACCAGCGGCGATGTGATGTACGGCGACAACGGCACGCTCGATCTGTCGAGCGGCCGCAGCCCACGCGGCGCGGAGCTCTCGACCCGCGAAATCGCGCTCTACCTCGGCTCGGTCACGCTGCGGTTCGATACGCTCGGCCTCGCGATCCCCCACTTCGTTCCCGCCGATCGCGAGCTCGCGTTCGAGAGCGCACCGACCTCGGTCGGGTTGCAAGTTCACGGCACGTACCGCGCATCGCCCGAGCTGTGGCTCGCGGTGAGTGCGATGACCACGCTCGGCGGCGTCACGTACTACACCGATCGCGCCGAGCATGCAGATCAGCGCGTCCACGTGGAGGTGTACGAAAACTCGACCTCGCTCGAGGAGCACTACCGCCGCGGGCCGTGGCACGCGGACCTCTCGCAAGCGTTCGGTCAGAGCCGGTTGGAGCACGATCGCGGGGTCGTCCAGCACGATGATCGGGACATCCTCGCATTCGAGACGCGCGACGAGCTCCGTCGAGACCTGGGCAGCGTCGCGGGGCTCACCGAGGTCACGTGGTCGCTCGGCGGCGAAGCCCATCTTCGCCGCTACGACCTCGATATCGTGGGCGCGCCGGAGGATCGCGAGAATGTCCCGCGCGTGGTCGAGACGCCATTCGACGATGCCTCGCACGTGTTCGAAGGCATCGTGTGGACACCCGACTTCGCGGGCTCGACCGCCGTCGTCGCGCATCTGTCGTCGAAGATCACGAGCTACCTCGGCCTGCGCCTCGATGCATTCGGCACCGATCTTACGCTCGAGCCACGCGGCGTGCTGCTGTTCGACCTCGGCCACCTGCGCAACGCGCAGCTGCTCGCGGGGGCGTATCGCCGCGCGCCCGAGCACGGCGAAGAGCTCGAGCACGATCTGCATCCCGAACGTACGACCCGGATCGCATTTCAAATCGGTCAGGGCCGCAGCGGCAACGAGCGCGGCTTCGAGGGTTACGCGCGGGTCTACTACGACGATCGCACGCGCCTGATCGAGGACGATGGTCTCGGCAATCTCGCGAACACCGGCACCGGCACGACCTATGGCGTGTTTGCGCTCGCGAGCGAGCACCTCGGCCACTGGCTCGGCGAGCTCTCGGTCGCGCTGGAGTCCTCCGAACGCCAGGATCGCTTCCGCACCCGCGTGCGCCCGTACGAATACGATCAACCGGTACGGCTCGATGCGCGCCTGCAGCGTCGCCAGGGTACGTGGCTCTTCGGCGCGCACTTCTCGCTGCGCGAGGGACTGCCCTCGACGCCGGTCACCGGCGCGATCTACGACAGCGATCGCGATGTCTACCTGCCACAGCTCGGCAGCCTCTACACGGAGCGCTTGCCGTGGCACCACCAGCTCGATCTCCGCATCGATTGCATGCTCACCAGCGGACGCGTGAAATTGTCCGCGTATTTCGACGTCGCGAACGTCTACGATCACCGCGGCGCGATCGGCTGGGCGTACAACTTCGACTACACGCAGCGTCGCGCGATCGAAGGCCCATCGATCCTGCCGACGCTCGGCCTTCGAGGTCAGCTGTGAAGTGGCTCGCGATAGCAGGTCTCGCATCCCTGGTCGCGTGCCAGGATCCGATCGAGCCCGAGCAGTGGCAGCTCGATCAGGACCGCGCCATCGCCGTGCGCGTGACGCCACCGCGTATCCTGGCCGGCGAGCACGCGATCGTCGACGGTCTGCTCGCGCATGGCGGGCGGCCGACGACGGTCGACGCACCCGGAGTGGTGGTCGCCTCACCCGCGACATCCCCGTTCGCGCTCGCGGTCAACTTCATCTTCGATCACTACGAAGTGATCGCGCCCGACGAGGCGGAGCTCGCCGCGGCGCGCACGCAGCTGGGCCTCGCGACGGGCGATCCGGTGCGCTTCGAGATCAGCGTGTACTTCGGCACGGTCGCGCATCCGATCATCACGCAGAAGGAGATGTGGTTCGGTGCCAGCACCGCGAACCCGACCCTGCCACCGATCACGATCGGTGGTGCGGCACCGGGTGCGTCGCTGGTTCTGCCGCGCGATCGCGATCTCTTGCTGGTCGCGACCGCCACCAAGGTCAGCTGGTTGACCTCGTGCGGCACGCTGCGCGATAGCCAGGAGCCCGATGCGATCCTGCGCCTCGATGCGGCGTGCACCGGCGAGCTCGTCGTGGTGGTTCGCGATGGTGGGGGCGGGACCACGTGGCAAGTCTGGCCGCTCGCCACGGAATAAAGTTGCGACCCTTCTCGCCACAGCCGACCATTTTTTCATGAGGCTGACGAGTTTGGTGAGCATAGGACTTCTTGGTGGGCTGCTCGGCGGAGTTGCCACGGCACAACCGACGGAACCGGGGCCTGGAGGTACGACCGACGTATCGCCGACCGTACCCCCACCGCCCCCACAGCCCCCGCAGCCGCAGCCGCCTCGCGCCGATCCGACCACGCTGCCGGTGATGCACGAGGAGAGAGAGCCCGAGATGCGCGATATCCGGCCGCGCGAGCTCGCCTTCGCGATCGGCCTCGGTTACGCGCGTGCGCCGGGCGGCACCGTCGATCTACAGATGCCGAACATCGCGAGCGTCCGGTTGCGGCTGTCTTCGGGCATCACCTTCGAGCCCACGGCAATCATCGGGAATTCTTCGGTCGAAGAGAACACCGGCGTGACCGATACGACCGAGACCGTGACCAGGCTCGACCTCGCGACGTTGATCCGCTTTCCCGTGATCCGGCACGGCCGCGTCGATTTCGAGATCCTCGGATCGATCGGCCTCGATGTCGTCAAGGATGATCCGAGGGGCGATAACAACACGAAGACCACGACGAGCTTCGGCATCGGTTGGGGCATCGGCATCGGCTACTGGCTGACGCCGCATTTCCAGCTCAGCATGTCCGCGACGAACTCGATCCTCGAAAGTACCAGCACGAAGCAGGAGACGACCGCGACGACGAGCACGAAGGACTCGGTCACGAACTTCGCGCTCCAGTTCAGTCCGACCGTGACGGTCATGCTTCACCTCTACAACTGAGGTAGAAGCGGGAGGTGGATCCCGCAGCCGCCGCAGCCTTGAGCGCCAAGATCGTGGTGCACTACACGGCGGTCAAGCGCGACCTGCCGTGGCGGAGGTCGCGCGATCCGTATGCGATCTGGGTCAGCGAGATCATGCTGCAGCAGACCCGGGTCCAGACCGTGATCCCGTACTGGGAGCGGTGGATGGCGAAGTTTCCGACCGTGAACGCGCTCGCGACGGCATCGCTCGACGACGTGCTCGCAGCGTGGGCCGGCCTCGGCTACTACTCGCGCGCGCGCAATCTGAAGAAGGGCGCCGAGACGATCACGACGAACTTCGGTGGCGAGCTGCCGCGCACGGCGAGCGAGCTCCGCGGCGTACCCGGCATCGGGCCGTACACCGCCGGTGCGATCGCCTCGATCGCGTACGCCGAGCGCACGCCGCTCGTCGATGGCAACGTGGCGCGCGTGCTCGCGCGGGTCTATGGCATCACCGACGACATCAAATCGACTGCGGGTCAGCGCGCGCTCTGGCAACGCGCCGGTGAGCTGGTCATCGCGTTGCCGGCGGCGCTGGCCCCCGGCGATCTCAATCAAGGGTTGATGGAGCTCGGCGCATCGTTGTGCTCGCCGACCTCGCCGAAGTGCCTGCTTTGCCCGCTCGCGAAGGACTGCACCGCCGCACGGCAAGGCCGGCAGACCGAGCTGCCCGTCGTCGCCGCTCGCAAGAAAGAGAGCGAGCTACCTATCCTCGCGCGCGAGGCGCTCTGGCTCTCGAGCGATGGCGAGCTCGTGCTCGCACGCCGGTCACCGGGAGGTTTGTTCGGCGGGCTGTGGGAGCTGCCGCAAGGCGATGCGATCGGAGATGTCGCTCGCGCGCTCGGTGTTACGCGCGTCGATCACGAACCGGTCGCGTATCACGATCAAACGTTGAGCCATCGCAGATTACGCATCCGTGTGTTCCGCGGCGCGATGCCCGCAAACCTTGTCGGCCGGATCATTCCAGGTTACGACGCGGTGACTCGCGTCGCGCTCTCGAATGTCTTGAACCTCGGCATCGCCGCTGCTACGAACGCGATCCTGACCCGCTACGAGGACACACCATGGCTATCGAGCTCGATCCCCAAGCGCTCTCGCTCTTCACCGAGGGTTACGACAAGATCCTCCAAGGCCTCGCCCGCCTTGGCTACACCACCGGCGACGACAACTTCAAGGACACGGCGAAGCGCGCGGCCAAAGGCTTCCACGAGCTCGTCCACGACCAGAACCAAGTAGGTGCCGAGGTCGACGCGCTGCTCGCGAAGACGTTTCCGGCGAAGTACAGCGAGATGGTGATCTCGAAGCACAACACGTGTTTCGGGATCTGCCCGCATCACTTGCTTCCCGTGATCTACCGCATCTCGATCGCATACATCCCGCACGACAAAGTGCTCGGCCTCTCGAAGCTGTCGCGGCTCGCTCGCATGATCGCGCGCGGTCCCAAGCTGCAAGAAGATCTCACGCACGACCTCGCCGAGATCCTGCACACTCGGCTCGGCAGCCACGGCTCCGCGGTCTACATCGAGGGCTTGCACATGTGTATGGCGGCGCGCGGTGTCGGCGCGCACGAAGCGCGGCTGATCACGAGCGGCGTGCGCGGAGTGTTTCTCGATCAAGCCACGACGCGCCAGGAATTTATCAAGCTCGTCGTCGCGCCGCAGATCACCGTGGTGTAGTGCGCTGCGCGCTGATTCACGGGTTCGCGGGTGCCCCGGCAAACTGGGGCGACGTCATCGATCGATGGCAGCTCCCCGAGCCGCCGCGCGCGATCGCCCTGCCGGGTCATGGCGGCGGGCCGGTGCTCGCGGGCTGGGAGGCGAACCTCGCGACGGTCGCGCGTGCGACCGCGGGGTGCGATGCGGTCGTCGGCTATTCGCTTGGCGCGCGCGTCGCGCTCGGCTTGATCGCGAATGGCCATGCCGCGTTCGGCGTGTTGATCGGAGTCAACCCTGGCATCTCTGGGATTGCCGAGGCCGCGCGGCTCGAGCGCCAGCGGCTCGATGCGGCGTGGGCACGGATACTCCGCACCGAGGGCCTCGAGCGTTTCTTCGAGGCGTGGGAGCAGCAACCGCTGTTCGCGAGCCAGCAACGCGTCGCTCCCCTCTTGCGGGCCGAGCGGCGTGCACGAAGGCTGCGCCTCGACCCCGAGCAACTCGCGCAGAGCCTCGAGCAGATGGGCCTCGGCGCGATGCCGGACTACGGGCCCGCCATCACGGCGCATCGCGATCGCATCGCCCTGATCGCTGGCGTCGACGATGCGAAGTACATCGCGATCTCGCAGGGCCTACCCGCGCGGGTAATCGAGACCGTGCCGGGTTC
Source organism: Kofleriaceae bacterium (assembly GCA_043759355.1). Taxonomy (GTDB): domain Bacteria; phylum Myxococcota_A; class Polyangia; order Haliangiales; family Haliangiaceae; genus JABFXX01. The sequence goes on along the minus strand of JAYVLQ010000062.1, from coordinate 191,312 downwards.
GGGTCACGATCCGACGCTCGAGCAACCGGCCCTGCTCGCGGCGGCGATCGCGAGCGCAATCGTCACGCTGCGAAGTTGAACAGCGCGCGCAGCTGTTCGGGGATCCGGATCGGGCGCTGAGTTGCGAGATCCATGAAGGCCCACATGGTCTGCGCGCGCAACACGATCTGATCGCCGCGAAACACCTCGGTCATGCGCGTGCACGAGGCCGCACGCCAGGCCGGGACCCAGGTCTCGGCGCGGATCTCGTCACCGAGCTTCACGGGTGCGAGGTAATCGAGCTCGTGACGACGCACCACGAACGCGGCGCCGAGCTCGAGGTACTTCGGCGTATCCCAGCCGAGGTGCGCGGAGTGCCCGGTCGCGACGTCGAGGACCCACCGCAAGTAGACCTGATTCGAGACGTGGTCGAGCTCGTCGATGTCCGCCGCGGTAACCTGGATCGGGAGCGTGAAGCGCACCAGCGTGATGATATCGTCGGAGCATAGGTGATGACAGCGCGCGCACGCCGCGATCGAAGCTAGAGGCTGGGGCAGTGCACGTCGCCGATACTCCGGCGCGGCGCGTTACAGCCCGTTCGAAGGCCTCGGCGCGCTCGCGTAGCTATTGATGCTCGCCGCCGCCGTGTGACTCGAAAACAGTCGTCATCATCTTGTCATGGAAGTCACTCATCGCGTCGTCGAACGTATCGAGCGTGAGCCCATCACCGACGCGCGTGAGCTGATGAAAATCGAGCGCCTGCAGCGCTTGAGTGATCCGCACGGTGACCGTGAGCGCGGTGGCCTGGCCCGGATCGAGGGTCGCGGTCGTGTCGAGGCTGATCGCGAGCGGCGAGCGATCGTGAATCATGAAGGGCGTGACGACGTTGTCGAGCTTCACCGTGCCCGCGATCTCGTACGAGTAATCGATGAGGTTGCCATCGGCGAGCAAGATGATGCGCGAGTACAGGCCGGTCGGCGCATCGGCGAACCCCACCGCTTGCGGGGTCATGCCTTGCGACCACTCGACCTTGATCGCATCGACCGACGTGCGCGTATCGCCCGGGCCGGCATCGCCGATGATGCGGAGAGTCGCGACGCGAAACAACAGGCGCGAGATAATGACGTTGCTGCCAGCATCGCCTGGAATCGCGACCGGCTCTGTCGCCCACCGCACCGACAGCGCGGGCGTCGCGTTGTTCGAACCATCACCTGTAACGACAGGTGCATCGATCAAGAGCCCCGCGGAGTCGCCATTTCCGCAGCCGGTTGCGACTACGCACGCAAGCAACCCTCTACCGAGGAAATGACTCACGCGGACCACACCCTGCATGGAGACTCATCGTGCAATGAGGAGACCAATAAGAACGACCTCAAAGATCCCGAAATCCCGCCGCCGAGCGCTACGATGCGTGCGCATGGTTCGGCTACTGCGCACGATCCGTACAATTCGATGGTGACCGAGCCACTGACTCAAGAAGCCGGAACGTTCCTGGCCTCTCCCAACGGGACCCACGCATTCGTGGTCATCCATGTCGAGAACGGCGGCTCGCGCGTCGTCGATCTCCCGGAGAGTGTCGATGTCACGTTTGGCCGTTCGCGTAGCGCCACGGTCCACGTCGATAGCGAGAAGGTCTCGCGCATGCACGCGAAGCTGCGTCGCACCGGCGACGTGATCGAGGTCGAGGATCTCGGGTCGCGCAACGGCACCCGCGTCAATGGCGACAAGATCGAAGGCCCGCGCAAGCTCGCCAATGGTGACGAGATCCAGATCGGTTCGATCCAGGCGATCGTCGGCCTCGCGAGCAGCTTGCGCGCGGCAAGCTCCATTGCCGACGATGCCACCGGTGAAGCGCGGCTGACAGCCGAAGTCGATCGCTCGGTCCGCTATCACCGCCCGCTCGCGCTCGCCCTCGTGCGCGTTACGAGCGAATCCGTCATCGATGCGATGGCGCGATCGCTGCGCCCGATGGATATGCTCGCCGAAGATGCCGGCGACGACTACCTCGTGATCTTGCCCGAGCTCGATCGCACACAAGGCGAAGCCGCGCTCGAGAAGCTGCTCGATTTCGCGCACGCCGCCAATGCGATCGCGCTATCCGCGCTCGCGGTCTGTCCCGACGACGGCACGACCGTCGAGACCCTGATCGGCGAGCTCCGCGGTCGACTTCGCTCCGGTCGCAGCACACCCGCGATCGCGATCAAAGAAGGCAACGCGATCATCCTCGATCCCGCGATGAAGCGCGTGTACACGCTTGTCGAGCGCATCGCCGAGACCGCGATGACGTGCCTGATTCTCGGTGAGACCGGTGTCGGTAAAGAGCTCGTCGCCGAGGCGATCCACAAGCGCTCACCACGCCACGCCAAGCCGATCATCAAGCTCAATTGCGCGGCGCTCCCCGAGACGCTGCTCGAGAGCGAGCTGTTCGGTCACGAGCGCGGCTCCTTCACCGGCGCCGACAAACGCAAGATCGGCTTCTTCGAAGCGGCCGATGGCGGCACGCTGTTCCTCGACGAGATTGGCGAGATGCCGCTCTCGCTCCAAGCCAAGCTCCTGCGCGTGCTCGAGCGCAAGGTGATCACGCGCGTCGGCGGCACGACCGAGGTCGCCACGAACACACGCCTGATCGCGGCGACGCATCGCGATCTGGAAGCCGAGGTCCGTGCCGGGCGGTTCCGCCAGGATCTGATGTTCCGGATCGGCGGCTTCACGCTGGTCGTGCCACCCCTCCGCGATCGCGCCTCGGAGATCGTGCCGCTCGCCGAGCACTTCGCGCGGACCGCCGCGATCGAGCAAGGCCGCACACCCCCACCGCTCTCGGCGTCCGCGCGCGACGCGCTCGCTGGCTACGCGTGGCCCGGTAACGTGCGCGAGCTCCGCAACGCGATCGAACGCGCGCTCGTCTTGTGCGGCGAACAGATCGAAGCCGGCGACTTGCCCGACAAGCTGCGCGATGCCGCGCAACGCACCCGGCCCGTCGCCTCGGCCGCCGACATGCGCGGCCACCTCGCCGAAGTCGAACGCGCCGCGATCGTCGCGGCGCTCGAGGCCGAGCACCAGAACCAGACCCGCGCCGCGCGTCGCCTCGGCCTTTCTCGTCGTGCACTCATCTATAAAATGGAGAAGTACGGGCTAAAGGCCCCGCCGAGTCGCAACGAACCGTAGCCGCTGGGATCAGTGACCGTGTTACGGAATCATTTCGATCGAGATCGACTTCGGGTCGATTCAGGCGCGGACGACTAGCGTCACGGACCGATCGAGGATGTCGAAATCGTTTGGAAGCACCACCGCATCGAGCCAGTCCACGGCGGGACGCGGCGTGAAAAACAGATCGATCGCGCGCAGCGCCTTGGCATTGCGACCGCGCTGGGTCGACATCGAGACGATGATATCGGTGACCTGGCCCTCGATCACGGTGATCGAGACCGTCGAGGCTGCCGAGAAGATGCGCCAGAGACCGAGACCCGCACCACCGCGCGTTTCGTCGAGCGCAACCTCGGTCGTGCTGCAACGAGCGAGCACCTCGACGAGCCGCGAGCGCGCGAGTGCACCGAACGTATCGCGCAGCCGAACAAAGACCTCGTCACCTTCGATGCCGTAGCTGATCTCGCACGCGTGTTCCTGCGGCAGATCGATATTTTCGCTCCGCGGGACCGCAGTCTTGAAGTAGCCGGCTTCGAATGGCGCATCGTAGAGCGCATTCATCACCAGCTCTTCCGCCACTTCGAGCACCGAGGTCGCGGTGCGATCCGAGAGCTTGTGCCGGGCAAAGAATTCGCGCATGCGGACAAAGCGCTCCTCGCGGCGATTCGCGCTCGCGAGCATCGCGAGCCGGCCGATGCCCTTCGCACCGAGCACGCGATGCTCGGCACCCTGGAACACGCGATCGAGAAACTGATCGAGATACTCGCGAGCCGCCGGCGGATTCGCCAGCACGCTCGCCGTGAGCGTGTGCGAGAGCCACGGATAGGTGGCGAGCGCTTCGACGGCGCTCGGCAGCTGGCGCGATGATTCGGTCACGATCGCGACGACCGGCAGACGAAGCTGACGAGGATCGAGCTGCGGCAGCAACTTGGCATCGACGAACGCGACCGCGAAGCGCCGGATCGCACTTTGTGCGACGAGCTCTGCGTGAGAGTGAACTCGCACGCACGGACGAGGGCTCGCCTCGCCAAGCGCCTTGGCGGAGGAGGCATTGGCCAAGACGATCACGGAGTACGGCTTCATCACCACGACGCCCCCAAAGCATGCAGTTTGCGCCCTCGTCAGGCAACAAATTCCAGGTCAGCGCGTACCGGATCAGCCCGCGACCTGTGGACTGGCAGGCTACCTCACGGCCTGTCCCACGCCATCGCGGAGAGCCGCGCGAGAACGAGGAGTGCTCGCCGATTCGCCGTCGGGAAACCGGGTTCCGGCGATGGACATGACGCACCCGGGCGCCGCGATGAGCCAGTGCAAGCTGACGCGGGCGAAGACAACCCCCGATGCCGCGCGCTCCTTGCTCAAACCAACCGCGTGAATCAAACCGTGTCGGTCTCTTTGTTGACACCTTCGAACAGGACGGTCGAGAGGTAGCGCTCCCCGGTATCCGGCAGCATCGCGAGGATCACGCTGCCGGCCGGCGCCTTCTTGGCGACCTGGAGTGCGGCGGCGAAGGTCGCACCACACGAGATCCCGACGAAAATGCCTTCCTTGTGCGCGATCGCGCGAGCGGTCGCGATTGCCTCGTCGTCCGTGATCGGAAGGTTCTCGTCGAACACCGTGCGATCGAGGACCTGCGGAATGAAGTCCGGCGTCCAGCCCTGGACCTTGTGCGGCTTCCATTCGCCCCCTGCGAGTAACGCGGCGTTCGTCGGTTCGCACGTGATGATCTTGATGCCGGGACGCGCGAGTTTGAGGACCTGACCCGCACCGGTCAACGTACCGCCAGTGCCCCAGCCCGTGACGAAGTAATCGAGGCGCTGGCCGGCGAAGTCCAGGAGGATCTCCGGGCCGGTGGTGCTGCGATGGATCGCCGGATTCGCTTCGTTCTCGAACTGGCGAGCGTAGAACCAGCCATGCTCCTTCGCGAGCTCGGCTGCCTTCCTCACCATGCCCTGCGCGCGCTCGGCGGCAGGCGTGAGCACGACCTTCGCACCGTACGCGCGCATGATCTGGCGACGCTCGACGGAGAAGGACTCGGCCATCGTCGCGACGAACGGATAGCCACGCACGGCGCAGACCATGGCGAGCGCGATACCGGTGTTGCCCGAGGTCGCTTCGACGACGGTCTGGCCCGGCTTGAGCTCGCCGCTCTGCTCGGCCGCGTTGATGATGCCAAGCGCGAGGCCGTCCTTGACCGAGCCGCCCGGGTTGAACATCTCGACCTTGACGTACATCGTCACGTTCGGCGGAGCGAGCCTGTTGATCTTGACGATCGGGGTGCGACCGATCAGCTGCGTGATGTTGTCGTAGAGCACGCACCGACTCTACCGTGCGTTTCGGCATCGATCTCGAGCGCGGCGTTGCAAACATCGCGAGCCCTTACACACATGTCGGTACGCCACGTCCTCGCCGGGAACGCCCCGATCAACGACTCATATCCTGGGTCACCGTGAACGCGTCGTCGTCGGGCACGGTGACCACGACGTCGTGATGGGTGATCTCGCGCGTGAAGTGGATCGTGTGTGTACCTGCGGTCACGCGGATCGTCTCGAGCGTCTCGTGCCTTGTCGCATCGGCGTCGACGGTGAAATACGACCACGGGCTCGAGTTGATCTTCACGGTGTGCAGGGTTAGCTCGCGAGCGTGCGCTAGCTGCACCGGTGGCCTCGACGTCACACGCTTGACGCCCGCGTCCGGCTCGACGACCTCGGCGAGCTGCGCGACTCCGGAGACCGAAGCGTCGGGCAGTGCTGTCTCGGCGACGAGCGCGGCGTCGATCGGAGTCGATACTACCGGCACCGGCAGTGGGCGTGGGGGCAATGACGACGAAGCTCCGGTCAGCTTCGCGATCACGATCGCGAGACCGCCCGCAAGCACGACGCCCACGATGCCCACGATGCCCGCGATGCCCACGATGCCCACGACCACCCAGCGAAACCGCACGAAGGCATTCGCACGCGCTGGCAGCGGCGTGACGTCTGTCGCTGGCAACGGCCCTTCATCCGCGGTCGCCGCCATCGAACGTTCCGTGCCGGTGCCCATCGCATCGAGGCCGGCGTCGTCGAGAAAGCTCACCAGATGCGAGCCCTCGATCGCTTCATCGCCTGCATCGTCATCGCGCTCGCCCGCGAACGTCGCGGCGAGCCAATCGGCGAGGCGTCGTGCGGGCGCATCGGACTTGTTCGCGGCGCGCTCGCCGACGATGAAGGCGTCGAGCTCCTCGAGCATCGCGTGAGCATCCGCGTAGCGCGCTTGCGGAGCCGCCGACGTCGCCTTGTCCGCGATCCTGCGGAGCTCACCGTTGGCACCCTCGGGCCACGGCAACAGCTCGCCCGAACGCGCGGCTGCGAGCGTCGCTTCGCGTTCGCCGCCCGCGCGTCCGCGTTTGCCGGTGAGCGCCTCGCGCAACACCATGCCGACTGCATAAACGTCGGCACGAACATCGACCTGCTCGCCGCGAGCCTGCTCCGGTGCCATGTAGCTCGGCGTGCCGATCACCGAGGCGGTATCGCCCGCGAGCGACGCGATACCAAAATCCGTCAGCTTGACCTCGCCCGACCACGACAGCATCACGTTGCGAGGCGTGACATCGCGATGAACGACACCGAGCGCCGTGCCATCGGGTCCTCGACGAAGATGCGCGTAACTGAGAGCCTGGCAGCACTCGGCCGCGATGAAGGCGGCGAGTAGTGGAGGCAATGGCACGATCGCCTTTGCGAGGCTGGAGCCGAGATCCTGACCCTCGACGCGTTCCATCGCGATGAACACCTGATCGTCGATCCGCCCGAAGTCGAACACCGGCACGATGTTCTGGTGCGCGAGGCTCATCGAAAGCCGGGCCTCGCGCACGAACAACTCGAGGAAGCGCGGATCGTTGGCGCGCTCGGGGCGCATCCGCTTCACGACCAACCACTTCTCGACACCCGCCGCGCGGCGCCGCGCGAGGAACACCTCGGCCATGCCGCCGCGCGCGAGCGGTCGCAGCAGCTCGTAGCGACCGAGGGCCCGGCTCATATCGCCTGAACTATAGCCTGTGCCAAACTGCAGGGGAGTGAGGCGAATCCTCGTCTTGACGGCTCTGGCGGTGGCGGCCCCTGCGCTAGCTGCGCCTGGCGCCGACCTCGTCGTGGTGTGGGCGCCGGGGACCACGATCCAACCGATCGAGGTGGTCGGCCATGCCCGCGGTGCCGCGGTGATCGACCGGTCGCCTGCACCGCCCGCGACCGTCGAGACCGAGCAGTTCTTGTCACGCGGCATCGCGGCGTACACGGTGATCCGGCTCGACGAAGCGACGAGCCTGCTCGATCAAGCGAAGGGGCTTGCCGACAAGACCGGCGGCGCGGGGCTCACGCGCGCGCAGCTCTCCGACCTGTTCCTGTATCGCGGGCTCGTGCGCGCCGCGCAGGGCAACGAGAGCGCCGCCTGGGAAGAGCTCGTCGAGGCGCTCGTGATCTATCCCGCGCGCACGCTCGATCCTTCGCAATACGCGCCGAAAATCTCGGCGCTGCTCGCGCGAGTTCAAGAGGATGTCGCGACCAAGCATCCGACCGCGAAGCTCGTGCTCGATGCACCGCAGGGCTGCACCACGCTTGTCGATGGCGAGCCGGTCGCGGGTGCCGTGCTGCGTCCGACCGGGCCGCACTTCGTGCGGGTGGTGTGCCCGGATCACGAGCCGTGGGCGAGCCGCGTCGATCTCACGTCGCTCGACATGCACCTGGTCGGAAGTCCCAAACCGTACGAAGCGCCGTCGGAGACCGAGGTCTTGATCCAGGCGCGCGCCGCGAATGCGCGCGCGGTAATCGTCGTCGAGGTCCGCGGCGCGCTCGCGATGGTACGGCTCGTCGGTATCGATGGTCGCGAGCGCGACCGACGGAGCGCGAGTGTCGCGCACGGCGACCTCGCAGCTGTCGCGACGATCGTCGATGGCATGCTCGCTCCACCTACGATCGCCCGCGAGCCTTGGTATCGCTCGCGCTGGGCGTGGGTCACCGGTGCGGTGCTCGTGACGGCGGCGATCGCGATTCCGCTCACGGCAGCGATCGCGGGCAACACGGGCGCGACCGATGCGACGGTCCGGCCGACGCTGCCGAAGGGGCTCGCGTTTTGATTCGCGTGGCCGTGCTCTGTCTGTGTGCCGCGTGCGCCGACAACGCGGTGGTGCTCGCGCCCGTGATCGACGTGCCCATCAACGATTCGGCCTCGGCGTTTCCACTCGACGAGATCGTGATGTCGGCCGCTCATCGAGGTTCAAAAGCTGATCTCGTGTCGCAGACCTTCTTCTCGGGCCAACAAATCTCGCTTCCGGGTGTGCCGTTCGCCGATGACCTCGTGATCCACATGACCGGTCGCGTCGGCACGAGCGAGGTCGCGTACGGCCGCACGTGCCCGGTCGCGGTCAGTGCGAGCGGCGCGCCCACCCCTCACTTGTTTTTTTCGCGCTCGGTGAAATTCGCGGAGCTCGAGCTCGTCCCACTAGCACGTGAGAGCGGCCATGCGATCACCGATGTCGACGGTGCCGGACTGATCCTCGGTGGCGTCGCCCCCGGGACCGCCACGCCGACCGGCGAGATCGAACGCTTCGATCCGCAGACCGGTGAGCTCGCGCTGCTCGCTTCACCTCCCGAGGTCACCCCGCGCATTGGGGCCGTCCCTGCCTTGCTCGGCACGGGTGGCGATACCCGGATCGCGGTGCTCGGCGGGACCGTGGGTGGCGTGGGGGCCACGTTCATCGAGCTCGTCGAGCCGGATGCGCCCAGCGGTCGGCGCGTCGAGCGTGTCGACGATGCGCAGATGGCGCGCTGGGACCTTACCGCGACCGCGCTGACCGACGGACGAGTGATCGCGATCGGTGGTCGCGACACGAGCGGCCCGTCGAGAGCCGTCGATGAAATCTCGATCGCGAACGGCACCGCGACCGTACGCGTCCTGCGCGCGCTGCTCGTGCATCCGCGCTACGGCCACACCGCGACCCGGCTCGGCGATGACGTCGGCGCCGCGGTACTCGTCGCGGGTGGCCGCGACGCGGCGGGTGTGTCGGTCACGAATGCCGAGCTGTTCAAGCCGCTGAGCGAAGATTTCTCGGCGACGTTCACCGCAACCGCGATGGTCGTGCCGCGCTCCGGTCATCACGCCGTGCTGATGCCGGATGGAAGCGTGTTGATCCTCGGCGGCGTCGATGCGACGAACACTCCGGTCGCGACGATCGAGCTGTTCACGCTCGATGCCGGGTTCGTCTCGGTCGGCCAGCTCCCGGTCAACGCCGGCCTCACCGATTTCGCGGCGACTCCGCTACCCGATGGTCGCGTATTGCTCACCGGCGGGCGCAAGGTTACCGGCGAGGTGACCGACACCGCCTTCATCGCGCGCGTCGATCCGATCGATGGGTCGGTCGATGTCGTCGCGACCGATCGCATGTCCGTGCCGCGCGCGAATCATAGTGCGACACTCCTTTGCGACGGCACCGTCCTCGTCACGGGCGGCACCAGCGCTGCGGCGCCGGCTGCGCGGTACAATCCGCCAGCGCTCGGTCGTCGCTGAAGCTAGCCGCTGCGACAGCGGACGCGATGCTCGAGGTTATCGGTCGAAGCCGATGCGCGCGGACGATCGTTTACATTTCACGCCACGGTTTCGGCTAGGATGCCAACTATGCGCAGCATGCTCGTCGTCGGGTTCTTGATGGTTGCAGGGGTGGCGACGGCCGAGCCGATGGAAGACGCGTACATCGCGCGCCAGAGCCCGCGCGTCTCGTACAGCGGCATGTGGGTCGACTTCGGCGTCAATGCCACGCGGATCGACGGCGGCAACGGCCTCATCTATCGCGGTGACTTCGGTCGATTCGCGCCGATGATGCAGGTCAATCGCACGTTCTACATCGGTGGCGAGCTCGACATCGGGTCGATGACCGCCGTGATCGGACCGACGAACAACGCGGTTCGCACGACCACGAATCAGCCGATGGAGCTCCAGACCTCGGGCGCGCTGGCGGTCGGCAAGTTCGTCGCCGGAGCGCGCGTGACGGCGGGTCCGGTCGCGGGTGCCATCGAGCTCGCGCCCGGCATTCGGTACATCGAGCTACCTTCGAATCACGGCTCGTTCATCGACATCAAGACGGAAGGCGTGCTCGAAGCGCGCGGTCGGTTGGATCTGTGGGCGACGCGCGTGTTGACGGTCGGCGGGATCGTCGGCGCGGATCTCGCGCATCACAGTGATGTGATGGTCGGGTTGCAGCTCGGCTTGCACTTCGAGCGGACGAATCTGCGCTCGCGGTTGTAGGCCTCGCCGCCGGCTGATTCACTTACGCGACCAGCTGAAGTCACCGATCGAGAGACCGGTGAACTCGATCTGCTGTGCGCTGCCCGTGTCGTTGATCGCGACCGCGCCGGTGTTTAAATTGTGGGTCTCGACGGCATTGCCATCGATGTTCGCCTTCAGCGCATCGGCGGAGAGCTGGAGCCGACCGCCACCATTGCCCGCACCGTGGAGGTGACCGCTGATCGCGCCCGTACCCCCGCCGAGCGTGACATCGGCGCTCGCGCTCGCATGCGGCAGATCGATGCCCTTGCTCGCGAGGTCCGCCATCGACCCGCGCGGTTGCTTCGCTGCATCCTTCGCGAGGCGCTTCGCGTCTCCGCGCGAGGCATCGCGATCGTTTTCTTTCTGCCACGAGGCGTGATCCTTCGCGAGCCGATCGGCTTCCTTCTGGGCGTCGCTCGGATCGCGCGCATCGGCGGCCGGATCGTCCCCCTTGGGTTCGCCGGCCTTGAGGATACCCTCGCGCATGTGACCGGTGACTTCCTCGACGAGGCCCGGCAGATCGAGCGCGAGAGGGCCCTTGCCGACGACGTACTTGGTGATGTTCTGATCGAAAAAGCCGCCGATCCGGGCCTTGAGCGCGCCCTCGCGACCCTTGGTCTCGAGATCCACGCCTTGGCCGGTCAGCCAGAGCGGCAGATCGAGCGCGGGATTGATGTGAACCGAGGTCTCGTTCGTGAGCGCATTGTCGCGAACTTCGATCGCGATGTTGATCGCGGCGCCCACGGGGACGCCGATCGTGGCGAGCCCGTGGCCGTACTTGCCGGCGAACAGCGGGACGCGCGCGCGAATGTCGGCCGTGCGAATCGATTGCGCGACGGTCTCGGCGGTGGCGGTCTCGCTCGCGAGGTTCTGGAGCTGCTCGTCCTTGGTCGGCTTGTGCGCGGGTTTCACCGGACCCTTGCTCGGCTTCTCGGCACGGTCGAGCTCACCGGAGCCGCGGATGTTCGCGGCCTTGACCGACGTGACCGAGCCGGCGTTGTCGAACAGAACCTTCGCGGCGCCAGTGCGTACCGTGGCATCGCCTCCGAAGTCGCCCGCCCCGGAGAACACGCCACGGACCGAGAGCGCGGCGACATCGATCTCGCGCACCTTGCCTGCCGCATCGTTGATCACATCGGCGCCATCGAGCTCGAGCTGGGCGTGCTTCGCGATGAACGTGTGACCGCTCGCCGAGTGAACCTCCACGGTGCCGGCAGCGGTGAACGTCTTCGCGTCGAACCGGCGCCCGCCATTCGCGGTGTTGGTCATCGTGACATTCGTCGCGCCGAGCTCGAAGGCGGAACCATCGAGGCTCGCGAGCACGTGGGCGATGGCCGGCGGCATCACGCGCTGGAGCGCCGGGTCGAGCATGCCCTTGAGCTTTGCGGCATCACCGTGGAACTGCAGCGCGCCGAGATCGACAGTCTTCTTGGTCAGATCGGTCTGCGCGTTGGCGGCGTGGACACTCGCCGCGACGGCGCCCTTCGCATCCTTGATCGACGCATCGAGCGCGTCGAACGCGATCTCGCTACCCGCGCTACCCTCGTTGCGCGCGTTGACGAGCTTCACGTTGAGGTTGCCCTCGGGCAGCTGGACGTGACCTTCGATCGTGCCGTGCGCCGCGAGCGCGCCGCGCTTGGACGCGACGCTCGCATTCGAGACATCGATCGTGCCTTCGGCCGAGACGCTGCCGGCGTACTGCTCGATCAACTTGAACGATGCGGCGATCGGCTGCGGCAGTGTCGCGAGGTGCGTGCGAATGCCCGCGAACAGGGCCGCCGCCTTCTGCGAGTTACCGTCGATATGGACGGCCTTTGCATCGATGCTGAAGTCCGGTGCGGTGCCCGCCTTGCCGGCCGCGGCGAACGAGTCGTGGGAGCCTTCGACCCGCACGTGCGCGGCCTTCGCGCCCGTGGTGTCGGTGAGGATCGCATCGAAGGTGCCGAACGAGAGTTGGGTCGAGGCCGGGCTCGCGCTGCCACGGAAGCCCGTGAGCGTGACCGCCGCGGAGCCTGCACCGTGGAGCTCGAACGATGCGTGGACATCGGCCGCGCGTGCCACCGTGTGACCGGCCTTGTCTTGCCCGGTCGAGACGTTGTCGAGCGTGAGCGCACCACCCGCGTTCGCGTAGAACCGGCGCACCATCGCGAACGCGGCGTTGACCGGCGCAGGCAGCGTGGGCGCTTTTGCTTGGAGCGCGGCGATCATCGTGCTGACCGTCGCGTCTTCGCCGTGGGCCTGGATCTTCTTCGCCGTGACCGCGGACTCGTTGCCCGCCTTCGCAGGCACCGACGCGGCACCGCTGATCGAGATGCCCGCGGCGTCGTGGCCCTTCGCATCCTTGAGCGAGGCCGTGAACGTGCCGAACGAGAGCGCCCCCGCCTCCGTGCCGTGCATCGCGCCGACGTGGATCTTGACCGAGCCGGCCGGGCCGATATCGACGAGCGCATCGAAGTCACCGCCGAACGAAGCCTGGTCGCCGTGCGAGGTCGCCTCCAGCGAGCCGGTGATCGAGCCGCTCACGCCGAGTGCCTTGACCGCGCCGAGCGCGCCGCGAATATCGACGGGCGCGTGCTTGATGACCGTGTTCGCCGCGGTGACGAGCTTCGCGAGATCGCCATGCGCCGCGAGCTTCTTGACCGAGCCTTGGCGATCCTTGCCGACGAGCTTGCCGACACCACCGTCGAGCTCGAGGTACGCGAGCTCCTTCTTGTCGTTGCCACGCAGGCTCAGCGTCATCTTCCCGAACTGCACGCCCATCGCCTCGGCGCCACTCGCGTTGCCGCTCGCACCGGTGAGCTTGACGAGCAAGCTGCCGAACTGCGGGACATCGAGCTCGCCTTCGAAATCACCCTTGACGGTATCGGTGCCGCCCGCGTGCGTCGCCGTGATGTCGTGGCCGCTGATGTGACCGCCGACCGTAGGAGAGAGCCCGGCACTGCGCGCGAGATCGAGCGCCGCCTTGACGCTCGGGTTCTCCGCGATCTGCGGGCTCTTCACGAGCTGGGTGACGAGCGACGGATCACCGGTGATCGAGAACTGGCGAATCGTCGCCGAGCCGGCACCACCAGCGGTGGTCGTGCCGCCTGCATTGAAGCCATCGATCTCGATCGACGCGAGCTCGGTCGCGCCTTGTACGACCGCGGCGTGAAAGCGTTCGAAGCCACCGCCCGCCGCATTCGCGCCCGCCGCGCCATGTGCACCGACGAGCTGGACCGCGATCTTCGAGCCCTTCGGCAGTACGTCGGGCACCGCGGGCAGATCGGCGACGTTCGGATCGGCGGGCGCGTTGGCGACCGGCGCGTTGGCGGCCGGCGCGGCGGCCACGTGGTTCCACACCGCGTCGAAGCTCGCGCCACCTGGCATATCGAAATCGACAACCGGCGCATTCGGATACTTGAGGCCATGCACGTGCGCGCCGGTGAACGAGAGCGCCGCCGCGGTCTTGTTCGCTTCGGTCGCCTTCATCCCTGTCACTTCGAGATCCGTCGCCATCAGATGCTGGCCATTGCGGAAGAACGTGACGTGCTCGAACTTCGCCTTCGCGAACGCGACGTCGACAGTCGTCGGCGTCGCGTGTGCGGTGAGTCCCGAGAGCAGGCACGAGCCCGCCATCATCTGGTTGTTCGAGAACCCGGCGATCTGGATCTGCTGTGCCGTGATCTCGGCGTGCTTGTGATAGACGCTGATCGAGATCGAGACCTTGTTCGCGCCCTTAGGGACCGCGCCCATCGTGATCGCGGGGAGCTTGTCCGCTGGCGTCACCAGCTGCGCGAACCGCAAGGCCGCGGCGAGATCGACAATGCCTTCGAACGTGCCTTTGATCGGATGAAACGAGGTGAGCTGGCTGAGCTCCCACAATAACTTCCCGCCATCGGCGGTCGCTTGCGCGGCGGTCTGCCACCAGTGCTGGTTCTCCGGCTTCTGCTCCGCGGTGACGACCTTTTGGACGTACGCATTGCCGCACTTGTCGTGCAGCATCGCCATCATCTCGTCGCGATCCTCGGGATAGCGATTCAGGAGATCGACCGCGCCTGCCACGGCCAGCGTGCCGTGCGAGAGCGTCAGCTGGTGACCCATCGCGAGCACGCCGGGCGCCTGCGATGGCGCCGGTGCGGCTGGCTTCTGTTGGCCCTGGACCTGGGATGACTGTTGAAGGTCGCGCTCCGCCACGGTCCATTCTACGCCAGCCGAGTACCGGTCATTCCTAGAAATCAGCTAGGTAAGTCGCGAAGTTCGACCGCTTTACCCCCCTCGGGAAGGCGGATCTGGCCGTGCCGGTCGATCGTGGTGATCGGCGGTAGCGGCCCGACCGGCCCGGTGATCAGGCGCGCGCCGCGCTGGAAGGTCAGCCACGACCACATCCAGGTCAGCATCACGAGCATACGGTTGCGGAAACCAACCAGAAAGAAGATATGGACCGCCCACCACATCAACCACGCGAACAGCCCGTGGATGGCGACGCTCTTCGTGGCGACCACGGCCTCGGCGCGACCGATCGTCGCCATGTTGCCCTTGTCGCGGTAGCGGAACGCGGCGCGCTCGGAGCGCTTACCTGCCGCTTCGGTCGCGATGATGTTCGCGACGTGACGACCGCCCTGCAGAGCGCCTTGCGCGACGCCTGGCACTTCCTCCTGAGCGCCGGCCGCGATCCTCATCTTGGCGAGATCGCCGATCACGAACACCTCCGGGCGATCCGGAATCGATAGATCGGAGTTCACGACCACGCGCCCAGTCTTGTCACGCGGCACACCGAGAAAGGCGGCGAGGGGGGAGGCTTCTACGCCAGCCGCCCACAGGGTCGTGCGCACACCGATTCGCTCTTCGCCCGCGGTCGTCTTCACGGTCACGCCGGTCGCATCGATCGCGGTGACGAACGTGTTCAGGCGAACCTCGGCGTGGCGCTGCTCGAGCGATCTCTTTGCCGCTGTCGAGAGCTTTGGAGGATACGCGCGTAGTACGCGGTCGGTACCCTCGAACAGGATCACGCGTACGTGCGTGGGATCGATCGAACGAAAATCTTTCTTCAACGTGAGTAAGCCGATCTCGCCGAGCGCGCCCGCGAGCTCGACGCCGGTCGGGCCGCCACCGACCACGGCGAACGTGAGGTACTCGCGCTGGACGACCGGATCCGCTTCGCGCTCCGCAGCTTCGTAGGCGAGAAAGATCCGGCGGCGAATCTCGAGCGCGTCCTCGATCGACTTCAAGCCCGGCGCGAACTGCGCCCACTGGCCCTTGCCGAAGTACGAGTGCGTCGCGCCGGTCGCGACGACGAGGTAATCGTAGTGCAGCGAGCCGCCGCCATCGAGTGCGACGGTGTGTGCTTCTGGATCGATCGCCAGTGCCTCGGCCAGCAGCACGCGCACATTCTGCTGGGCCGCGACGGCCGCGCGAATCGGGTACGCGATATCGGCCGGGTTCAGCGCCGCGGTAGCCACTTGATAGAGCAGCGGCTGAAACAGGTGGTGATTACGCCGATCGAGCAGTGTGACTTGAACCGGTGCCTTCGCCAGGCGGCGAGCAGTCTCGAGCCCGCCGAAACCTGCGCCGATGATCACCACATGAGGCCGCATCCCTCTTCGATGCTGCGCGCTGCACGCGCGATACCAACAAACGAAATTCAGCCGCGCAGCGCGGCGAGCAGCTGATCGCACACGTAATCGACCGCTTCGACTGCGAGATCCGGAAACATCGGCAGCGAAATCATCTCGCCGACCGCACGTTCGGCAATGGGACACGAGCCCGGTCCCTGCCCCAGGTGTGCGTAGGCGCGCTGGAGGTGGATGGGCGTCGGATAGTGAATCGCCGTCGCGATGCCGGCCTTGGCGAGCGTGTCGCGAATCGCATCGCGCTTTGCCGCGGCGACACGCACGACCATCAAGTGATAGACAGGCACACTGCGGGCGGCCTCGGTGACGAACCGCACCGCATCGCCGAGCTTGGCCCGGTAACGCTCGGCGAGCGCGCGGCGCGCATCGTTCGCGGCGGCGAGCCGGCGGAGCGAGATCGTGAGGCACGCGCACTGGACCGAATCGAGCCGGGCGTTGTACGCGATGTCGACGTGATCGTGGCGTCCAGCTTGGCCGTGATCGCGCAGCCGCCTCACGCGTTCGGCGACCTCTGGATCATTCGTGGTGACCGCGCCTCCCTCGCCGATCGCGCCGAGGTTCTTCGTCGGATAGAAGCTGAACGCAGCCGCATCGCCGGAGGCTCCTGCACGGTCGTCACCGCGCGTCGCGCCGTGGGCTTGCGCGGAGTCTTCGACCACACGCAGCCCGTGCAGGTTCGCGAAGTCGCGCACGCGCGGCATGTCGGCGAGCTGACCGAACAGATGAACGGGGACGATCGCCTTGGTCTTGGCGGTGACGCGCTTTGCGGCATCGTCGAGATCGAGCAGCAGCGTGGAGGCTTCGACATCGGCGAGCACCGGCTTCGCGCCGGCATGGCTGATCGCCTCGGCAGTCGCGAAAAACGAGTTCGCCGCCGTGATCACTTCGTCGCCGGGGCCAACGCCGAGCGCCCGCAAGGCGAGCAGCAACGCATCGGTGCCATTGTTGACCGCGACGCCGTGCTTCGCGCCGCAGAACGCCGCGAAGGCGGCCTCGAACTCTGCGACCTGTGGACCACCGACGAACGCGCCGGTATCGAGGACCTGCGCGAATGCGGCGAGGTACGCCTCGCGGGACGGTTTCGCCCACGCCGCGAGATCGACGAACGGCACCTTCACAACATCACGCGCTGACCCGCATGATCGAGCGAGCGCTGGAGGGCCTCGAGCATGCGCACGATCCGTACGCCGACCACCGCATCCGAAGGCGATGGCGCACCGTCGAGGCATGCCGCGGCAAACGTCTGGGTCATCACCGCGAGCGCTTCCTTGCCGTCGAGCTTCGGCGAGTAGATATCGCCGGAGCGGTACTGCACGTTGAGCTCGTACGCCGCTTCCTTCGCGATCTGCTGGACGTCGACGGAGGTCTCGTAGACCTTCACCGGCTCGACCGGCGAGGTGTCGTCCCACACCACCATCTTCTTGGAGCCCGCGATGATCAAGCGGCGGGTCTTGACCGGCGCGACCCAGTTGACGTGGACGTGTGCGATCAACTGGTTCTCGAACCCCACCGTGAGGTACGCGAGGTTCTCGTGGCGACCGTAGTGTGAAGCGCCGATCGCCGAGACCCACTTCGGCTGGACGCCGAGCGTCTGAGACAGCACGAAGTCCATGATCGTGAGGTCGTGCGGCGCGAGGTCCCAGATCACGTTGAAGTCCGGCTGGAACAACCCGAGGTTGATCCGGACCGAATCGAAATACAGCACGCGACCGAGTTCGCCCGACGAGACGAGATCGCGGATCTTCTTCACCGCGCCCGTGTAGACGAACGTGTGATCGATCATCAGCACGCGCTTGCGGCGCTCGGCGATCTCCGCGAGCTCCTCCGCTTGCGCCACGCTCGGCGCGAGCGGTTTCTCGACGAGCACGTGCTTACCGGCCTCGAGCGCGAGCTTTGCGAGCTCGTAATGCGTGAAGATCGGCGTCGCGATCACGACCGCGTCGAGCTCCGGATCCGCGATCAACGCGGCCGCATCTCCGAGCACGCGGAGGTGCGGATAGGTGGCCTGCGCGAGCTGCTGGCGCGCCGGATTCGCATCGGCGATCGAGACCACGGTCGTACGCGCGCTCGCTGCAAAGTTGCGGACCAGGTTGGGGCCCCAATAGCCGAAGCCGATCACACCAATGCGAAGGCTCACGTAGGCCAAACCGTCACATGGCAACTAGCATGCGTCAAGGGTGGTAGCGTCAGCGCGTGAGCCTGCGTGACCGGCTAGACAAGCGGCTCAGGGATCGCCGGGTCACGGCCATCGTTCGCCGCCTGCTCGACGATTATCTCCCGCCGGTCGTCCGCGAATGGCGTCCGCTCAATCGCTGGATGGCGACGGCGTTTCACGGCCCCGCATTCGATCTCGATTTCAAAGAGCGTGCGTTCGCGATGTCGCCGCATGAATTTGCCGGCGCCTACGCTGCCCTCGAAGCAGGCGGTGGCCGCTACCGCGATACCGATACGACGCCAGCCCAGCTCGCCGCGATCTGCGCAGCGACACGCGGCCATGTGCTCGAGGTCGGCAGCGGGAACGGCGCGGTTGCCGCCGCACTGGGTCGCGAAACTATCGCGCTCGAGGTCACGCTCGGCTCCGCAGCAGCGACGCGGGCGCGCGCGGGTTGCACCGTCGCACTCGCGAGCTTGCCATCCCTGCCGTTCGCCGATGCGGCGTTCGATACGGTCGTGTGCTCGCACGTCCTCGAGCACGTCCCCGATCTCTACGCGGCAGTGCGGGAGCTGCGCCGGATCGGCAAGCGCGTGCTCGCGGTGGTGCCGCGGCAGCGCTACTACCGCTACACCGTCGATTACCATCTGCATTTCTTTCCGAGCGCCGCACCGCTCGAGCACCTGCTCGAGGGTCATGCGACCGAGATCGACGGCGACTGGTTCGTGGTCGGTGGATCGTGTTCTTAGAGAACGTCGGGCTCGGGAACCTCGGGACGCGGCCAGCCGAGGGCGAGCGAGCTCGCGACCCGGACCACATCGACGAGCGCGCGCGCGACCACATCGCGACGCGCACCGGTCGCCTTGCCCGCACCGCGGCGGTGAAATTCGATCGGAACTTCGACGATCCGCGCGCCCCTACGCGCTGCGCGGATCACGCGCTCGCCTTCCGCGAACACACCGCGCGCGGCGACCGCGGCATGCAGGAGCTCGCGACGCGCGAGCTTGATCGATCCCGGATCGCCGCCCGGCGCGCCGAGCGCACGCACGACTCGCTCGTAGCCCCACGAGACGACCCGGCGATACCGCGTATAAACGTCGCGCTTGTTCGCACGGACGCCGATCACGAAATCGGCGCCCTGCTCCACGGCCGCCGCCATCGGTTCGAGGGCGGTCATCGGCCATTGGCGATCGGCCGACATCAAGAACACCCACTCGTAGAGTGCGTTCGCGTACAGCACGCGCATCGCCGCTTCGATGCCACGATTGACCGCGCGATCGAGCACGCGCGCACCCGCTGCACGAGCGAGCGATCCGGTGGCATCACTCGATCCATCGTTGCACACGATGACCTCGAGCTTCGTCGCGACGCGCGCGCCGATCGCGAACGCATCGGCGACCGTCTGTTCGATCGACGCGGCCTCGTTGAAGGCCGGCACGACGATCGAGAGGCTTCTCACAGCGGCTGCGCCGGATTGCCGACGACCGTCACGCCCGGCGCGACATCCTTGGTAACCACCGCCCCCGCGCCGACCATCGCGCCCTTGCCGATCCGCACGCCGCACAGGATCGTGGCGCCCGAACCGATCGAGGCATCTTCTTCGACGAACGTCGCCTCGAGCCGCCAATCCTCGGGGCCCTTTGGCGACCCATCGGGGTTGCACGCGCGCGGCTGCTTGTCATTGACGAACGTGACGCCGTGGCCGACGAACACGCGATCGGCGATGTGGACGCCGGTGCAGATGAACGCGTGCGTCGAGATCTTGCAGTGGGCGCCGATCGTCGCGTCGCGCTGGATCTCGACGAACGCACCGACCCGGGTGTACGCGCCGATCGTGCAGCCGTAGAGATTGACAAACTCGTGCACCGTGGCGCCCTCACCGAGGACGACATCCGCAGCGATCGACTGGAACCGCTTGGTCAAGGCGGTATCATGCCACTAGAATCGGGTTCTGCGTCTCTGGGCCCTAGCACTCGTGATCGCCAGCGCATCCGCGCGCGCCGAGATCATCCACGGTCACGTTCACGACGACGCGAATCATCCGGTCGCGCATGCCGTGGTCGCGTTCGGCGGCGCCGTGTTCGGTGAGTCCGATGCGACCGGCGCCTTTACACTCGACATCGGCACCAGCAAGAGAGGTGTCGTGTGGGTCCGCGTGCCGGAAGGCTACAGGCCCGGGCCGGTGTGGGCCGCGTGGCCCGGAGCGGCCGAGCTCGTGGTTCACAGGCTCGCGCACCCCGCGACCCAACCGCTGCAATTTGTCGTCGGATCCGATGCGCATCTCTCGGCGGCGCAGACCTCGAATGGGGCGGACGACCTCGCGATGGCGATCCGTCACGCGACCGAGAGCGCGCCGGCGTTCTTCAGCGTGCTCGGAGATGTCACGCAAGGTGGCACCGATGTCGAATTCGATCTCGTCGAGCAAGCGCTGCCCGAGCTCGCCGGCGTGCCGTGGATTCCCGTGCCCGGCAATCACGATTGGTACGACGGCGGCGTCGCGTGGACCGAGCGCGCAGGTCCCGATAACTACAGCTTCGATCTCGCCGGCGTGCACTTCGTGGTGTGGAACATGGCGATCGACGAGGCGCAGATCCTCGCGTTCTTGCGCGGTGACCTCGCGCGTGCGAAGGCGCCGATCATCGCACTCACGCACGCGCCACCGAGTGCGAACGTACGTGCGGTGCTCGCCGAGCATCACGTCGGCTACGTGCTCACCGGCCACGCGCACTCGAATCGCGTGGTCCATCATGAAGACGGCCTCATCGAATTCAACACCGAGCCGCTGCTGATGGGGGGGCTTGACTTCACGCCGGCGGGGTATCGCGTGCTCACGCTCGATCACGACGAGCTGCACTCGCAGCATCGCGTCACGCTCGATCATCCGATCACCTCGGTGCTCACGCCACGCTGCGCCCAGCGCGAGCTGCTCGTCGCCGCGACGACACCCTCCGTCACCGCACGGATCGATGGCGGCACACCGATCGCCCTGCGCTCGGTTGGTGGCTGGGATTGGCGCACCGAGCTCCCGGTGCTCGCACCCGGTGCGCACCGCCTCGAGGTCAACGGTCGCACCTCCGAGCTCTTCGTGTGCGAGCCCATCGTGCAACCTGTCCGGGCTCCGATCGGTGCACCGAATAGTGGCCTCACCAGCTCCCTCGCGACGCGCTGGATCACGCCGGTCGGTGGTCATCTTCTGTCGGCGCGGCCGGTGATCGCCAATAACATCATCTTCGCGACGGTCACCGACCTCGGCGATGGCGATAGCGGTGGCGTGATCGCGATCGATCTCGCCAACGGAGCCGTTCGCTGGCGCACCGCGCTGCCGATCCAGACCCGCGGTGGTGTCGCCGTCGTCGGCCGCATCGTCGTGGTGCCGCGGATCGATGGCGTCGTCGTCGGACTCGATACGACGACCGGGATCCAGCGCTGGTCCTACGAGCTCCGCCCGCACACCGCACCCGAAGCTCAGGCAACGTTCGCGTCGATCACCGCCGATGGTGATGACGTGATGATCGGCCAGCAACGGGCCTTCGCCGTGCTCGACGCAGCCGATGGTCATCCACGCTGGCGCACCGATCCGGTACCCGAAGGGGAGAACAGCCAATCGCTCGCCGCCGTCGCGGTTGGCGAGGGCATCGTGGTCGGCACGTTCAATCGGTTGTTCGGCGGGCTCCAGGCGTGGGACCGGGCGACCGGGCAACCGCTGTGGCAGGTCGAGGGCGCCGAGACCGTCGCGATCAACGCGACACCGGTGATCGCGGAGCACACCGTGTACGTCGTGAATGCCGCCGATCAGGTCACCGCGATCGATCTCGCGACCGGCGAGATCAAATGGCGCGCGCCGCTCGATCCGGCCGGCTTCGAGTGGGGCAATGCGACGCTCGCGACACCCGCATACGCGCACGGCATCCTGATCGTGCCGACGCTCTATCGCGATGTTGTCGCGCTCGATGCGAAGTCCGGCGCCGAGTTGTGGCGCCACCAGGCGCTACCGAGCCCGATCCGCGCCACGCACTATCGCGGCGCCAGCGAGGCGGGCTACGAATCCTCACCGATCATCGCCGATGATCGCGTGTGGATCGCCGACACCTCGGGCGAGCTTGCCGCGCTCGATCTGAAATCCGGGGCGCCGCTGTTTCGCACCGCGATCGGTACGCCAGTGCTCGCCGGGCTCGCGGTCTCCGGTGCAAACCTCGTCGTCGCGAGCTTCGATGGCAGCATCCGGGTGCTCTCGCCCGCCCCTGCGCTACCGCACGTCATCCCACCGATCGGCTGCGCTGCGACCTCTGCTTCCGCGGCCGATCTGTTCGGGCTGCTGATCGTGATCGGGTTTGTTGTTCGGGCACGACGTTGTTGATCGGCTCGGTGCTCGCGCTGGCCGGGTATCACTTCGTGGCGGTGCCGGCGGCTAGATCCGCAGGCCGCGAGGATCGCCAGGATCATCCCCGATGCCATCACCGCGGCGACGGTACACAACTGCGATGCAGATGACGATCAGCGCGAGCGCATAGCCACTGACGAGGAGCCGCCAATGATCTGGCGAAAACTCCCAGACGACCTGGTGATGACCCGCGGGGACCCAGACCCCGCGGAGCAGATAGTTCGCTCGGATGCCCGTCGTGCGCACGCCGTCGACCTTCACGTGCCAGCCGGGGAACATGATCTCGTTGAGGACCGCGAGCCCGGCGCGAGCTGCATCGATTTCGTAAACGATCCGGTCAGGCGTATAGCTCTCGATCACACCCTCGCGAAACGCGGGCGTGCCGATCACCGCCTCGGGTGGCAGGGCCAGCACGTCGCTCGCCTCGACGATCGCGCGCAGCCGCTGCCCATCGGGTTGCTCTTCGGCGCGGATCGCCCGGAGCGGGCTCTCGGTGACGAGCTTGACCGCGCCGTACCACGCGACGATCGGCACGGGATGAGCCGCAACCCACAGCCATCCGTTGCCCGCGCGTGAAAACCCGTCGAGAGGCTCGCGAAGAAACTGTGCGGTCCACAGATAGCGAAAGTGCGGCCGCTCGAGCACGTAGCGCACGTTGAAGTCAGTGAGGATCTTCGGATCGAGCTTCGCGTAGTCGAGGACATCGACATAGCGATGCAGGCTGATCGGATCGACCGCCGGATAGCCACGGAAGTCGCGAATCCCGAGCCGCGCGCCCGCGCGCTCGCCGAGGATGAATTCGTCGTAGAGCCGCCAGCGATCGTGCACGCCCTCGAGCTGCGCCAGGATCGCGGCATCGGCCACGTGGGTCTGGCGTGGCTCCGCGGCGGTGGGCGCGTTGGGCTCGACGAACGTGAACAGCGGAGCATCACTCAGCACGGCGAGTGCAAGCGCGGCGAAGGCGACGTACGAGAACCGCTTGGGCAACGTGATCGCGGCGATGACCAGCGCACCCGCGATCGCGATCGCGGCGATCGACCACCACGCGGGATGATCCTTCGCGGTCGCGGGCGCGCCGAGGTTGCCTATCCACGCGATCACCACCGCGACCGCGAACCCGACCACGATCCAGACCCTCTTCGGTGCGAGGCGCTGCTCGAGCGCGGCCACGCCGTAGGCCGCACCAGCGGCGAGCCCCCACGAGGTCAGCAGCTTGTAGCGACCCGGCACGCGCAAGAGCTCGAACGGTGGCACGTACGCGACGAGCAGCGGCAACAGGTACGCGCTCACGCCCGCGACGAGGATCACACCGAACAGTGCGGTGCCGAACATCGAGAGTGGTGCGCTGCTATCGGTGCGCGGCCTTATCACCACACCGATCACGGCGAGCAGCGTGATCGCGGTGCCGCAATAGAGCTCGAACGGTCCGCCAGCGCGCAGGAACACGCCGCGCAGCGCGGTCAGCAGGTCCTGCGATCCGAGCAGCGCAAACTCCGGCCCGGTGCCCAACCGATCGCGATCGCCGAGCGCGACGAGCTGGCTCGTGGGCAGGATCGTGACCGCCGCGACCAGCCCCGCGATCGCGATCGCGCAACCGATACACCTCGCGAGCGCGAGCAACTCGGTCGGCGAATGATGCGCGCGCAGGCGCTGGACCGAGCGCATCACCGCATACGGCACGATCAACAGCGCGGCGTAGACCACGCCCGGTGGCGAGCCCGCGGTGAGCGGTAACAACAGCGCGCCACCGACGAGCACACCACGCCGCCAGCTCGGTCGTGCGAGCGCCGCATCGATCGCGATCCACACGAGCGGTACCCATACGAGAGCCCACAGGATGTTCGAAGCCTTGTGCACGAGCAGCGGCGCCGACGCCACCAAGCCGATGCCGCCGATCAGCGACGCGTGCACCGATAGCCCACGCGTGCGCGAGAACAGATGCATCAGCGACGCTGCGATCACGTGGTGAGCGAAGACCTTGATCTGGACCAACCACCACGATGTGCCGAACACCGCCCCCCACGCAGCGAAGGGCCAGTTGAGCGGGTAGTAGCGATCGAATACCGGATCGCAGAACACCGGGTACCCGCCCTTGTCGTACGGGTTCCATAGCGAGAACCGATGATGTGCGAGATCGCTCGAGAAGAAATCGAGATCGGGGCCATGGGTATCGATCGTGTCCCATCCGAAACCGGTCGCGGCTCCGTGCTGGTGCCAGAGCTCGCGATAGATCCACAGCAACGCCAGCGTGTAGAAGAGTGGCACCCACAGCCACTCGAGCTTCACGCGACACTTCATCGCGCGCAGTTTGCTACATCGCGAGGGCGTTGTGCGCCAGCCGCGGAGGTCGCTACCCGGGTCGAGTGCACACACATGTGTGCACTCGACGTGCGCGATGCCGCGCCGATGGTGACATCTGGTTGCAGATCGCTCGGGGACAGGAGTAGCCAGTGGATCGGCGGCTGATCCTTCGGCGGGGCGCGAAGTTGTCGACTATGCTTTACAGGTGGTGCCGGTCGCCGATCCGCAACGGGCCGAGGCGACGCGTCTCGGTTCGTACGAGATTCTCCGCAAATTAGCGCGCGGGGGCATGGCCGAGCTTTTTCTCGCGCGCACCAACGGTCCCGAAGGTTTCGAGAAGGTCGTGGTCTTGAAAAAGATCCTGCCGAACTTCGCGGAGAATCCAAAGTTCGTGCGGCTCTTTCTGGACGAAGCGAAGCTCGCCGCGACGCTCGATCACCCGCACATCGCTCACGTCTACGACATGGGAAAGGTCGAAGGTAACTACTTCTTCACCATGGAGTACATCCATGGCCAAGACGTCCGCGCCATGTTGCGGCGGACGGTCCGGCAGGAGCAGTTATTCCCGCTCGAGCACACGGTGCAGATCGTCCACGCGATCGCGTCGGCACTTCATTACGCGCACGAGCGACGCAAGCCCGATGGGTCATTGCTCGACATCGTCCATCGCGATGTCTCGCCTTCGAACATCCTCGTGTCGTACGACGGTGCGATCAAGCTCGTCGATTTCGGTGTCGCGAAAGCCGCGACGAGCTCGGTCAAGACGCGCACCGGCACGCTCAAGGGCAAGATCGCGTACATGTCGCCCGAGCAGGCCAAGGGAGGCGCCGTCGATCGGCGCAGCGACGTGTTCGCGCTCGGCATCGTGCTGTGGGAGCTGCTCACCACGCAGCGCTTGTTTCGCGCCGATAACGACCTCGCGACGATCCAGCTGATCATCAACTCGAGGCCACCGCCGCCGCGCACGTTGCGGCCCGAGTGTCCGGTCGAGCTCGAGCGCATCGTGTTGAAGGCGCTCGCCGCAGATCCAGAACAGCGCTACCAGAACGCCGAAGAGCTCCAGCTCGATCTCGAAGAGTTCGCGCGCGAAGAAAAGCTCAAGCAATCCACGATCGCGTTCAAGGTATTCATGCACGAGCTGTTCGCCGAGGAGATTCGCGCGTGGAAGTCCGCGCAGGCCTCGGGCATGACACTCACGGATCACGTGGTCTCGGCGAGCGTCGTCGAGATGACCACGCCGGTCAGCGGCAGCGAGATGTCGTTGCTCTCGCGCGAAGACGAGCTACCCGACGATGACGACGAGGATGACGAGGGCTCGCGGCAGCAACCGACGCACGGCGCCCTCACCGAGACCCGCGCGCGCAACACGTTCACGCCGGCCATCGCCGAGGTGTCGCCGAAGGTGATGCTCGGCCGCGTCGACCACACGCCCTCGCCGCAACACGCTTCACCCGTCACACCGATCGCGATCACGGGTTCGGCCCCTGTGGACATGCTGGGCGACCCGCGTCGGATGCCGACAAGCACGAGCGGCACGCTGAGCGGCACCACGCCGCCGATCGGATCGCTGCCGAGCTCGAGCGGCATCACTGGCCAGCAGTACAACGGTGGCGACGGCGCACCGGTGAGCCAGTTCCCGATCGCACCTCGCGAGTGGCGCGAGGCACCAAAGCAGATCGGCTACGACAGCGCGCGCGAGCCGCGGCGCAAGCGCGCGCTGCTGATCGGCATCGTCGGAATGTCGTTGCTCTCTTTGATCGCGCTCGCGACGGGCGGCTCGCCAGCGCAGCAGAGCGTCGGAGGCAAAGCGGTCGAGCCTGCGGTCGAGATGAAGTCCGAGACCAGGCCGGTCGAGATGAAGGTCGAGCTGCCTACCACTGGATCCGCACAGCTACCCGCAACAGGCTCGGGCACACCGCCGGCGCAACCCGAGGCGGGCACACCGCCGACTGTGACGACGCCTCCAAAGATCGTCGCGACTCCGCCAAAGACCACGGTGCCGCCAGCCGAAATTCACCGTCACTCGACGCTCCCCGTTAAAAAAGTGGATAGGCCCGATTCGACTCCCGATCCTTCTGGTTTCCTACCTCCCTCCAAGTAGATGTCTCGCCGCCTTCTTCTCGCGCTCGCGCTCGCGCTCTCGCTCTGGGCCACACGTGCCCATGCGGACGAAGATCTGAGTGACCTCGATCCGCGCGTCGTCCAGATGGCGAACACACTCTCGGCGGATGCTCGCTCGCACTTCATCGCGGGCTATCGTGCGTTCAACGACAAGGACTACAAGACCGCGAGCAAGGAGATCGAGACCGCCTACAAGCTCGATCCCGAGGTGCCGTTGCTCTACACGTGGGCGCTACAAGAAAAGGCCGCTGGCAACTGCGCTCGCGCGGTCGACTTGTTCCAGAAGTATCTCTACTCGGACATCTCCAAGCCCCAAGCCGATGCCGCACGCAAAGCGATCGACGACTGCGGCGGAGTGCCCGGGGTCGAGCCCAAGGCCGAGCTCAAGGCCGAGCCCGTGATCGACGCCCCTGGCGGCTACAAGTGGTATCGCGACAAGCCCGCCGATGCGCTCGCCGCAGGCGGCGTGGTCGGTCTCCTGATCGGTACGGTCTACTTCGTCAAAGCCGGGCGTACGGCGAGCGCGGCCGCCGGCGCGTTCTATCTCGACGATCACGATCGTCTGCGCAGCGATGCAACCCACCAGCGCAACATCGGCATCGGCGCGACGGTGATCGGCGGCGTGCTCGCAGGTGCGGGAGTCGCGCTATGGGTCTATCACTCGAGGAACGCGAACGTGACCACCGATGGCAACAGCGTCGCGTTCGCGATGCGATTCTAGATCGTAAAGATCGCCGCGCCCCAGGTGAAGCCGGAGCCGAACACGGACGAGAGGATCCGGTCGCCCTTCTTCACCTTGCCCTGCTGGCGCCAGTGGTCGATCGTGAGCGGCACCGTCGCCGCCGTCGTGTTGCCGTAGAATTGGATCGTGTTGAGGACCTTCTCGGGCGGAATCTTGGCGACCTCGACGACCTTCTCGTTGATTCGCAAGTTCGCCTGGTGCGGCACGAACCACTGGATGTCGTCCCAGGTCAAGCCGGTCTTCGCGAGTGCAGCTTGCGTCGACATCACCATCCCACGCACCGCGTTCAAGAACACGCGCTTGCCATCCATATGCGGATACATGGTCTGGTTCTCGTCGCGATTCTTCGCGTCGTAGTCGACATACGGCAGCTTTTTGATCTCGAAGATCTTGAGATAGAGATCCATCGCGCCGCTACCATCGGCATGTGCGGACGTGTAGATGATTCCCGACTTCGCATCCTCGGTCTCCGAAGGGCCGAGCACCATCGCGCCGGCGCCATCGCCGAACAGCACCATCACATCACGGCCGCGCGTCGAATAATCGAGCGAGTGGCTGTGGAGCTCGGCGCCGACCAGGAGGATCCGCTTGTACATGCCGGTGCGAATGAACGCGTCTGCCATCTGCATTCCGTACACGAACGCCGAGCACTGCTGGCGAATGTCGAAGCAGGCGCAGTTCTTGTCGGCGATGCCGAGCTTCTTCTGCAGGATCACCGCGGTGCCAGGGAAGTGAAAATCCGGCGACAGCGTACCCAGGATGATGCAGTCGATGTCGGCCGGCTGGAGACCGGCATCCGCGATCGCCTTGGTCGCGGCTTGCAGCGCGAGATCGCTCGTCGCAGTGTTGCCATCGTTCGGCACGTAGCGGCGCTCGGCGATGCCGGTGCGCTGCTGGATCCACGCGTCGTTGGTCTCGGTCTGCACGGTCTCTTGCCGCACGTGCTTGTTGTCGAGGTACGTCAGCTCGTCATTGGTGACGATTCGATCCGGGACATAGCTGCCGAGCCCCAAGATCTTCGTACGAATCATGGACCTGAGATAACACATGTTGCAGCCTCTCGAGGTGCGGCTCCTCCTCGTCAGCCTCGTCAGCCTCAGCGTCGGCGTTGGCGCGACTGCGTCAGCCGACCGACCGACCGGTAGGTCCACTGGCATCGGCTGGTCGACATACGATCGCTATTGTCTCGCGTGTCACGGCGAGCTCGGTGACGGGCACGGACCCGCGGCGCCCTTCACGCTGGCGATCCCGCGCGCCTTTACGAGCGGCACGTACAAGTGGGGCACTTCCGACGAAGAACTGGCGACGACGATCCGATTCGGTGCCCCGGGCACCTCGATGCCAGGCTTCGATGGCGTGTTGAGCCCGAGCGAGATCGCCAACGTCACGCGGGTCCTTGTTTCGTTCGCACCACCCACGCCGGTTCTCTTCCGCAGGCTTGGCGCCCCGCCCGCCCCGCCCGCCCCGCCCGACCGCGGCACGGAACTGTGGACGAGGTGGGGTTGCAACACCTGTCATGGCGCCGCGGGTCGCGGTGATGGTGCCGCCGCACCCGCCACACCGCCGTACGATCTGACCGCACTACCGCTGCACCGACCTCGCGCGACCGACGACATCGATGCGAGACGCTTCTCGGCCGCGACCAGCATCGTGCGCGGCATCTCTGGCACCGCGATGCCGGGTTATGCGCAGGTTCCCGACGTGGAGCTCTGGGCGCTCGCGGATCACGTCGTCGCGATCAACGCGCACGCGAAGCCACCAGATCGCAACACGCTAGAGCGCGCGCAGATCGAGGCAGATCGTGCAGCGCCGCTCGCGACCGGAATCTGGCCCGGGACCGGCAGCGACGCGCAGATCTGGGGCGTGCATCTCGCGCCGCAAGGCACGGCACCTGCGTCGCTCGCACCCGCCGAAGCATCGCTGTCCGCCAAGCAATGCGCGCGCTGTCATGCGAAGCAAGAGCGCGAGTGGCGCGGCTCGCTGCACGCTGGCGCCGGATCTCTCGGGCTCTATGCGCAGCTCGATCACGGTCAGCCCGATACCTGCCGGCGCTGTCACGCGCCGCTCGCCGAACAAGCGCCAGGCACGACCTACGAGCCATCGCTGCGTGACGAAGGTGTCACATGCGCTAGCTGCCACCTGCGCGCGTGGACGCGCAACGGACCACCGAACATCTCCACCTCGCTGCTCGCCGCGCCGGGTTATCCCGAGCAACAACGCGCAATCTACGAGCGCGGTGATTTCTGCATGCCGTGTCATCAGCTGCCGCCGCGCAACGCGCTCGAAGGCAAGCCACTGCTGAACACGTACAAGGAGTGGCTCGAAGGTCCGTACATGCGGCGCGGCATCCAGTGCCAGCACTGCCACATGCCGAATCGCGAGCACCAGTGGCTCGGTGTGCACGATCCGGCGACGTTTCGCCAAGGCATCGAGCTCACCGTCACCGCGCGTCACACCGATCGCGGTGCGAGCGTGGTCGCGCAGCTCGCGAATGTCGGTGCCGGTCACTACTTGCCGACGACGCCGACGCCCGCGGTGTGGTTGCGCATCCAGCTCTTCGCTGCCGATGGCGTGGCGATCGAGGGGGCCAGTGCCGACCAACGCATCGGCCGCGACATCTATTTCAAGAAGGGCTGGCATCAGCGTGCGGATACCCGCATCCCGCCGGGCGAGAAGCGGATGCTCGCGAAGGCGTGGCAAGGCGGCCGCAGCAAGGCGGCCGCGTTCGCGCGTGTGACGGTCGAGGTTCATCCCGATGACTATTACGAAGGTTTCTATCGCGCGCGCCTCGCCGAGCACCCGGCCCAGGTCGTTCGCGCGCAGTACGAACAAGCGCTCGCGCGTGCGAGAGCGTCCCACTACGTCGCCGAGCAGCGCGACGTCGCGCTAGACTCGGCGCTCTGAACCGCGTGCTCTGCATAGTGTTGTTGGCGGCGTGCTCCGGTCATCGCACCAGGCACTTCGACGACGTCCCGAATCACGCGCCAAAGCTCGTCGTCTTGCTCGTGATCGATCAGTGGCCGGAGTGGTCGTTCGAGCAAAAGCAGAGCGCGTTCTCGAAGGGTTTCGCACGCATCGTCACCGAGGGCGAGTGGCACGTCGGTCATCACCCCTCGGCGGCCACGCTCACCGCGCCGGGCCACGCGCTGATCGGGACCGGGGAGCCGAGCGCCAAGTCAGGCATCCTTGCGAACGAGTGGTGGCATCGCGATCTCGGCTTGGAGCTCCACTCGGCCGAGGCCGCAGATGGATCGTCGACGGCGGAGTGGCTGCGCGTGAACGGGCTCGGCGATGCGGTCGCCGCCGCGAAGACCGGCGCGAAGGCGGTCTCGGTCAGCCTCAAAGATCGCGCGTCGGTCCTGGTGCTTGGTCATGCCGGCACGCCGGTCTGGTACGACATCAAGACCGCGCGCTGGAAGACCCTCTTGTCGACCGAGCCCGCGTGGCTGACCGATTATAACGCCTCGAATCCTGTCGCGCCACGCGCGAGCCAGGTGTGGACGCCGCTCGATCCGGCGTTGCTCGCGCGGCTCTCCGGCACGACCGACGATCAACACGGCGAGTTCGGCGAGAAAGGTTTCGGACCGACTTTCCCTCACGATCCCGCGACGACGAAGAAGCCTGCCGAAGCGTTTTACGCGACCCCGGTCGGTAACGAGCTCGTGTTCGATGCGGCGCGTGCCGCGATCGCCGGCGAACACCTCGGCGAGGATCGGATCCCCGACCTCCTCGTGATCAGCCTCTCGGCGCACGACTACGTCGGCCACGGCTGGGGCCACGAATCGTGGGAGATGTGGGACGACGAACTGCGCCTCGACGTTCAACTCGGCGAGTTTCTCGGTCTGCTCGACAAGCAACTCGGTGCCGGCAACTGGGCGATGATGATCACGAGCGATCACGGCGCGAGCCCGCTGGCCGAGCGGGTCAACGGTGGCCGGATGACGCACGAACAGATCGGTCGGGCTGCGAACCAAGCAGCGGCCGCGGTGCTCGGTCCCGGCAAGTGGGTCGAGAGCGGCCACTATCCAAACATCTACTTCTCGAACGCGATGCTCGCGCAACCCAAGGGCGAGCTCGCATCGGCGACGCAGCGAGTGATCTACGCGCTGCGTGCATTCCCCGGCATCGAGCGCGTCGGTCGTGTGAGCGACTACGCGGGCAACTGCGACAAGCGTACGGGGGAAGCATTCACGCTGTGCCTGACGTTCGATCCGGAACGTTCGGGTGATCTGTTTTATCTGCCGAAGCGCGGCTGGACCGTGATGGATGAAGACGAACCGACCGCGACGGCGCACGGTTCGTGGCACGACTACGACCAGCTGGTGCCGCTGATCATGATCCAGCCGGATCGCGGCGCGAAACACGCGCGGATGACCGCGCCCGGCAGCACGATCGAGATGGTGCGCGTGTCGACGCTCGTGGCGCGGTGGCTCGGGGTTGCGCCCCCTCAGTCTCTCATTCCGGAGCCACCATTGCCGGGTCGTCCGGAGCCACCATTGCCGGCTCCTCACCCGTCGGTTGGACCGGCGGGTTCTGGATCGTCACCGTCTGCTGGTTCGGGCTCGTCGCGACGGTGATCGTGCTGCAGCGGTCCCCATCGGCGCACGCCCTGTAGGTCCCCGGCTCGACGTCCTTGAATGTCGCGGTACCGCCGTCGCAGCGCTCGCTATCCTGAAACACGTCGAGCGCTTCGAGATAGATCTTGGTGCAACCCGCGTTCTGCACCGTGACCGCGATCGGATTCGCGCTGAGCTCGAAGGTTACCGAGGTCGTCGTGCCCGGTTCGACATATATGTGTCGCGGCAAGACGACGGCGTTGTATTGCGGCGCGAGCTTGTAGTCACCAGGCGGCAAGCGATCGAAATGAAAATTGCCGACGGAGTCTGTACTCTCCGAATACGACATGCCATCGGAGGCCGTCACGGTCACGAGCGTGTAGCGACCACGCTCGTTCACGATCGTTCCATCGAGTGAACCGGCATGGGTGATCACCAGCTCGACCGAGCTCTCGTCGGTCGCGAGCTCCCGCGGCGCGGCCATGTCATGGTCGTGCGTCGCTTGGATATAGAGCGTGCCGCCCTCGAGCCCGGAGAGCTCGAAGTTGCCCGCCGCGTCGCTATGCGCGGTCTGCGTGCCGCCGGCTTTGCCGCCGAGAGAGTCGTCGTCGATCATGCTCACGCGCGAGGCGATCGCGACGGTCGCGCCTGCGATCGGCACGCCGTGATCGTCGCGCACCACGCCGCGCACGATCCGGCCTGGATCGACGGTGATGTCGCCGAGCTGCGTGATCGCACCACCGATGATGCGAATGTTCGGAATCACCTTGCGCTGGAACGAGCCGACGAGCGCGACCGAATACACGCCCGGGCGCAGGTCTTTCTGCGCGAACGCGCCATTCGCATTGCGCACCGAGTCTGGCGTCCTGGTCCAGGAAGGATCCGGGTCGTCCGAGACCAGGCTCCCGAAGTATTCGACGGCCACGCCATGCTCGACGACGCGACCGGCGATCCCACCGAGCTCGCCGAGCGTGAGGGCGAGATCGTGCGTGCCAGTGTGAACCATCACGCCGGTCGGCGAGCTTCCGCGATCCTTGTTGCGCTGCACCGTGATCTCGTAAACACCCGGCGGGATCCCGCCGAGATCGAACTTGCCGTGCTCGTCACTGCGGGTATAGCCGCTGCCGATTCCGTTCTGGCCACTTGCCTGGACGCTCGCGTCCTCGACGGGCTGACCCTGCGCGTCGCGCACCGTCCCGGCGATGCTCGAAACCACCATCTGGATCCGAAGATCGTTGACGCGAGCGCGGGTGACCTCGACCTTGGTCGTGATCGCCGCCATCGTCTCGTTATTCGCGCTGACCTCGAGCAGGCCCGGCTCGATGCCTTTGATCTCGAAGTGGCCGTGCAGGTCGGTGTGCTCGCTGCTCTTGCCGACCCAGACCTGCACCTTCACGACGGGATTGCCGGAAGCATCGAGCACGATGCCCGTGACGCGTGCGCCGGTCGTCACGTGGATCACGGCATCGTGCGTTGGATGCACGCCGTCGAGCGTGAACGCCTCGTCGGGGTTCGCGATGTTCTCGTCGGAGTATGCCGAGGCCATCACCTTGCCCCGGCCGAGGTACGGAACCTCGAAGTGACCGTGCTGGTCGGCATCGATTCGATCGTACCAGTTCGCCTGCGCGATCGTAACCGAGGCATTTGGCGCGGGCTTGCCAGCTTGGTCGACGACCGTGCCTGCGAACAGCGCACCCGGTTGGAGCACCACGGTCTGCGCGAGCTGCACGCGTGGATCGTCGCCCGTCGCGACATCGATGCGCTGCGGACCATACCCATTCGCGATCACGGTCAGCCGCTCGCCGTTGAAAGCGAGGCCGCGCACCAGCGCGTTGCCATCACCATCGGTCACCGCACTGCGGCGACCAATATCGATCGCGGCATCGCGGATTGGGCGTTGCGATGTGCTCTCGACATGGACCCGCATGCCGACGCTGGTCTTCATCTCGAGCTCCATCGGCTCGCTGTTATCGCGCAACGAGAGCGTGTCTTCGGCGTAGGTGAAGTTTTTCTCGGCGGTGACCGCATAGTCGGCCTCGGCGAGATGATCGAACGCGAACGAGCCATCGGCGTTACTCACCACCGAGCGCGTTCCATTGAGCGTGACCTTCACGCCGCCGATCGGACGCTTCTCCTCGTCGACCGTCTGGCCTTCGAGCCGTAGTCCGCCTTCGAACACGTAGAGCGGACGAAGCTTGAGCTGCGCGGGTGTCGGAATGCGCGCGATCAGCTCGCCGATGCCTGCGTGCGAGCTCGGACTCTGGACCTGGTCTGCGGTCTGCTTTTCAACCGATGGTTCGCGGTGCCAGTACCACGCAGCGGCCATCACCAGAGCGATGGCGATACAGGACCGTCTTCTCATGCCCTTCATAGGCTCTCAGGTCGACAGCCGACCGGATGACAGCACTAAATTTCGTGGGGCATCGGGCGGCGGGGCGCCCGGAAGTAGCGCAGCGGCGAATACGGGCCGAAGTTTGACACCCGGCTGGTGTACAGGTCCGCGTAGTCATTGACCTGTTCGCCGAACCGAGAGTTCTCGTTACCCTCGCGCAAACAG
The DNA here is from genome assembly GCA_043759355.1 of Kofleriaceae bacterium. GTDB lineage: Bacteria > Myxococcota_A > Polyangia > Haliangiales > Haliangiaceae > JABFXX01. The sequence goes on along the minus strand of JAYVLQ010000062.1, from coordinate 156,477 downwards.
CTGCCCCAATGTGGGTTGTACGCGCGATCGAGCCGGGTCTCGAGCGAGTCGACCTCGGTCTCCATCAGGGCCGCGCGATCGCGGAGCGACTCGATGCTCGCGCGCGACATCCGACGCTCTTCCTCGAGCCGATCGTGCATGTTCGTGTGCGACGAGTCATCGAGCAGGCGCTGGATCTTCTTGAGCCGCAGCGATTGCCAATCGATCTCGGACTCGAGATTGCGATGCCTGCGATCGAGCAGCTCGAGATCGTGGATCTGCGCTTCGAGCCGATCGCTGACCGAAATCTCGCGCTCGAGCTCCTGCAGCACCATCGCGGTGCGCCACATGTGTGCTTTGCGCAGCCGCAGGATATCGCCGTAGATATGATCGCCGATGTAGAGGACCTGCTCGCCCTTGATGCCGGTCATCTGCTCGAACGCGATGACGTTGCCGCCCTGATAGATCTTGTCGCGCGTGAGGTGCTTGACCTCGACATTCGGCATCGCCTCGTTGGTCACCGGATCGATCTGTACGAACGGGCGCAGCTCGTTGAAGAAGGCCGGCTTCGCACCACCGACGATCACGATGTCGAAGTAGTTGCGCCACGAGGGATACGCCTTGCGCTCGCCATCGAGCAGGTAGCTCATCACGACCTTCGTGTAGTCGTAGAGCGAGTTCGTGAGCAGGAACAGCTTCTTGCCGCTCGAGCGGAACTTGTGGAGCGTCTCTCCGAGCAGCGGATCCTTGACGATGAACGAGGCGAGGTCCGCCTTGATCACCGACTTGAGCGTATCGTCGCGATGCGCTTCATCGATCGCGGTGCGGATATCGCCGAACAGCTTGTCGAAGTCGACCGCGGTGCCACTCTTGCCGTACCACTCGACGAGGGTCGTGTACATCACCGCTTCGGGCAGGCCGAACAGCGTGTCGATCCACTCGAAGCGATCCGCCGAGAGATTGATCTTTTCGTTGCGGTAAAGCGCCTTGCGCTTGTCGGCATCGAGCTCCTTGAAGCCGTGGTAGCAGCGACCCACATGTGCGTGGCGGTCGAGCTTGAACACGTTGCCGAGCTGGCGATCGACCATGACGCCTCGGATCGCCCAGTGGGGATCGTAGGACAGCTGGCGGATCGCAACCGGATACCCATGCTTGGTGCACAACTTGTCGAGCGTCAGCTGGATGCTGAGCTGTTCGAGCCGGTCCTGGTGATACAGGGCCAGGGTGTAATCCATGTCGAACCCGATCGTCTCGATCGAGTCCATGCGGAGGTTCCGGTTACAGAACACTCGGTTCTTACGTGCGACGTCGATCTCGGTGGTGGTGTCGCCTAGAAGCGCGCTCAGACCAGGATCGAGATCGAGGCCCCCGAGGCCTACGTGGGCGACCATCTCGTCGTTATTGTAGCGTGCCCTTTGGCAGATCGTTGCGCGATTTCCCGTATACATTGCCTATATGGCGTCGTCGCCCAAGCCCTGGAACCGTGAAAAAGAGCCGTTTGCCGAGCTAATTTCGGCCGAAGCGATCGCCACGCGGGTGGCAGAGCTGGGTGCCAAGATCACCGAGGACTACAAGGACAAGGAAGACGTCGTGGTCATCGGGGTGCTCAAGGGCTCCGTGATCTTTTTGGCCGATCTCGCGCGCCACATCGCGCTGCCGATCGAGCTCGAGTTCATCGGCATCTCGTCGTACGGTGATGCGACCGTCTCTTCGGGCATCGTCCAGATCACGCAAGACGTGTCCAAGCCGATCGAAGGCAAGCACGTGATCGTGGTCGAGGACATCGTCGATACCGGTCACACGGTGAGCTACCTGCTCGAGAATCTAAAGACTCGCCGTCCCGCTTCGATCGCGCTCGCCTCCTTGCTCCACAAGCCGGACCGCCAGGCGCGCGACGTCAAGATCGATTATCTCGGCTTCACGATCCCGAACAAGTTCGTCGTCGGCTACGGCCTCGATGTCGCACAGCAGTACCGAAACCTTCCGTACATCGGCTACGTGACTGGGGCATGAAACCCGAGCAACTCGCCAAGTTGCCGGCCGTGCTGTTCGAGATCGGAAAGCTCATCGGCTCCGATCTCGATCCGGGCATCTTGTTCTCTCGCATCGCGGAGCTGGTGTGCCAGATGGTCAACGCCAAGGCGTGCTCGGTGATGTTGCTCGATGCCAATCGCAAGCAGCTGCTCGCGAAGGCCGCGTATGGCTTGCGCACGGAACGGATGCACACGCTGTCGTTTGCGGTCGGCGAGGGTGTGGCGGGTTGGGTGATGGAGCACGGCGAGCCCGCGCTGATCAACGACGTGACGAAGGATCCACGCTACATCGTCCTGTCGGCGAACCAGACGCCCATCATGTCGATGCTGTGCGTGCCGCTGCTCGCGCGTGGCGAGCGCGTCGGGGTGGTCACCGCGACCTCGGAAGCCGTGCACGCATTTCATCCGGACGATCTAGAATTGGTGCGGTTCATCTCGACGACGATCGCGCTCGATATCGAGAACGTCCGGCTCCATCGCGTCGCGGTCACCGATCCGCTGACCGGCGCGTACAATCGCGAGTTCTTGCAGCAGCGGCTGCCCGCGGAGATCGAAGCTGCGATCGATCGCGATTCGGCGCTGTCCGTCGCGCTGGTCGATGTCGATCACTTCAAGACCGTCAACGACCAGCACGGTCACGGGGTCGGTGATGTCGTGCTCGCCGAAGTCGCACGCCGGTTGCGCGGTGCGATTCGCGGTGGCGATATCCTGGTGCGCTACGGCGGTGAAGAGTTCCTGATCGTGTTGCCGAAGGCAGATGCGGGGCGCGCGTGGGAAGTCGGCGAGCGCATGCGTCAACGCGTGTGCGAACGCGCGTTCGATGTCGGCGATGGGGTGGCGTTGTTGCTGCGAATTTCGGTCGGCATCGCGCAGTGGCGGATCGGCGAGACGATGCCAGACCTGATCGATCGCGCGGATGTCGCGATGTACGGTGCAAAGCAGCGGGGACGTAACCGGGTCGAGGTTGCACCTTGATCGACGACGGCAAGCAGGGCGATGGCAAGACAGGCGCACTGCCGACTGCCGACGACGCGGAACACGCGGTGTCGAGCACTTCGCCGGATATGTACGATCCGAACTACGTTCCGCCGGGCACGGCAGCTCGCGATCCGGAATCACCGAGAGGTTCGGTCGCCGCGCCGATCGCGCTCGGGCCACCGGCTGGCATCGCGGCGTCAGACGTGCCGCAGTTCGACGCCGCGCTCGGACCGTCCGGCGTCGTCGCGGCCGCAGATGCTGCGTCGGGAATTGTCTCCGCGCCCTACCCGCCTTCGCCGTCGAGCGGAGTGGCACTGCCCGCGCCCCCCTCGCCTTCTCTCTCGCCGGACGACGCGCCGATCTTGCCGCCCGAGCTCACCGCGCGAGCCGCACTCGCCGATGCGGTCGGTTCGCCTTCGAAGAGCGCGCGCAAGCGAGCCCGTTCGCTCGAGCGCGATCGCGAAGAGCATGAGCGAGAACGCGATCCCTCGGGGCCGACGCGTAGCCGCAAGACGACGGTCGTCGCGGCCGGCGCGATTGTCGGTGGCCTCGGTATCGCCACCCTCGTCTTACTCGGCCACGCGAACTCGCAGCGCTTCGAGCTCACGTGCGATGCAACACACGTGTACGCAGAGCAAGGCCGCTCGTTCCCGCCGTGGGGCTCGAAGAAGCTCAACAGTCCCGCGTGGGCGCCGATCACCTTGCCGGCGAATGCCGAGTGTCAGCCGCGCGCGACCGAGAACGAAGCCGAGCTGAAAGCCTGGTACCTCGCACTCCTGGTCGATCGCGCGACCACCACGCTCACCGCGCGCGATCTTCTCGATACGCCCGCGACCGACGCGAGTGGCAAGGCGACTAACCAACTCGACTTCGTCTCGACGCAGCTCGATCAAGCGCTGTTACTCGCCCGCGATCCCGACAAGCGCGACCAGCGCAAAGAGATCACGCGGCTGCAAGGTGATGTCGATTACTGGCGAGCGGCCGCGCGCCTGCGCGATGCCTCGACCGTGTTGCTCGACGCCGCCAAGCAGTTCGATGTCGCGAATCAAAAGCGACCGCGCCACGCGACCGATGCGGCGGCGTGGTCGACGTTCCTGCATCACCTCACCGACGAGCTTCGCGCAGGGCCGAACGGTGCGCCGGGCGCGATGCCGGGTGCGGTTCCTGTCGGCTCGGGACCCGTGCCGGTCGGGGTCGCGCTCCCCGTCGAACCAACGGACAGTGCGGTGGGCAGCGGCATTGCCCCACCCACGGCTCCGAGCATCCCGTCTGGCGGCGTCCTGCTCTGACGCGTTGCTTCGAACAGGATTCGAGACTCTTTCGAACGGATCTCGTAGTACGCGTCCAGGAAGTTGAGACCGAGGAGACTATCGAGTGGATCCAGTGGCATGTCTCCCTCGAGCACCATGACCTCCATCGGGACGCTGAACATCTCGAGCACTGCAACCAATCGGTCTCCGAGTAGTCGAGCTTGTTGCTTTCGGCAGGCATGACTTTTCCAGCACTTCGATTCGTTCGCTCGCCGGGCCACTCATGACGGTGTCAGCTTTTTGGCTGACGCGAGCTTTGCGACCACCTCCGCAGGATCGATCCGCCGCGCGTAGCGCAGCACGTTCGCCGCGAACACCGCTGTCTCGTCGTCGGCGCAGCCGCGTGCTTCATCGATGCAGAACAGCACACGCACGATCCCTGCGTTCGCATACGCCGCGAGTCGCTTCGCGAGGTGCTCCGTGGTCCAGAAGCCAACGAGCTCGATCGACCAGCGCTCGCCGTGATGCATGACCTCGAGGTCCGGACACAGGATCGACGTCGCGGTGATGATCGGTGATGGTCCGATCAAGATCTGCATTGTTGGATCGAAGCGCACGAGTGCGCGTGCGAGCCTGGTCGGTTCGTACGTGCCGCGCCGATCGATCGGCGCGAGCGGCAGCAACACCGGTGACTCGCGCCGCGACTCCAGCCGGCTTCGCCAGTGCGTGGTCTCCAGCTCGAGCACAAACCGCATAGACGCTGACAACAACGGCACGAGCTGACCGAGTGCGCGCCCGTAGATGGCCGTGCGCTGAAACAGGGCGAGTGGTCCGACGATCTCGAGCATCGTCGCACCGGTTTCCGGATCGTGCGACGCCGTGACCAGCAGCCCGCGAGACAATGCCGCACGCAGGAGCGTGCCATCGTCGCCCCACAGCCACACCGTCACGCGATGTGCGCGGTACAGCGCGCGCTGGATCAGCGCGACGTTGGCGAAGGCCGCGATCTCGATCTCGTTCGGTCGGCCGTGCTTCAACACGATCCTGCGCTCGCCTGGTAGATCCATGAACAACAGTGCATCGATCTCGTCCTCGACCACGCCGAGCTGCGCCGCTGCGCTGGCGATTCGCGCCGCTCGGGCATCGATGTCGAGCGCCGGCGGACCGAGCACGATCTCGCGCACGCGTCGCGAAATCGTGGTGAGCCTGCTGCCACCACCGATCACGCGCGCGAGACCCACGCGCAACGCCCTCAAGTTCCGCGGGTGCACTGGAAACGCATCGAAGGCTGCGAATGCGACGCGCCAAGGCTGACCTTGCGACTGCTCGACGATCTCGACCGCCTCGCTGATCCAGTCGATGTCTCCACCATCGAGCACCCAGAGCCTGCGCGGCGCCCTGCTCTGAGAATCATCTGCAGCGCGTCGTGGCTCGATGTGATCCGAGGGGTCGGGCTGCTCTCGACGGATCACGAGTGCGCCGCCATCTCCAACGACGTCAACACAGTCGTTTCCATCGGCTCCATCAGATCGACCTCGATTTCTTGTCGTCCCCGCAAACCTCGTCTGCGCTGTTCGACCGTCGTCACCTCGGCGCTCGCCTGGGTCTCGAACTCGTAGACTCGCGCTCGCTTGCCGATCCGCGGCCGCAACACGCGCCCGATCCGCTGCACGTGCCTGCGCGCGCTCGCCGTCCCGCCGACGATGATCGCGACATCGGCATCCGGCACGTCCAGCCCTTCATCGAGCACCTGTGACGACACGAGCACCGGCGCTTCACCCACACGGAACCTCCGCAACATCTCGGCACGCTCGGCACGTCCGATGTCGCACGTCATCGGCACCACCAGGAACTCGAGCGCGATCTCGTACGCCGTCGCGTTATTCGCCGTGAAGATCAACACGCGCTCGCCAGCGTGGCGGGCGAGCAACTGCCGGACCTTCTCGCGCTTGCCCGCCGGAAATGCAAGCATCGAACGCGAAGCCCGCCACGCAGCCATCGCCGCTCGGCCCTCGGCCGACTTCATGGAGTGATCGACGAACTGCCGCCACGTCGACTTCGGCGCGTACCACTGAAACTTGGCATAGGCCGCATTGAACCGCCCGCGCGCCTCGCGATAGACCGCGCGTTCGACCGGCTCGAGCCGGATCGGCACGGTCTCCAGATCGTAGTCGGCAAGCGCGTCACCGACGAGCTCCGCGACCCCGAGCTCGTACACCACCGGCCCGAGTGCGCGCGTCACGGCCATCGCATCATCCGGTGGCGTTGCCGTCAGTCCGAGGCGCGCTGGCGCCACCAACATCTCCAGCACCTCCGCCGGACACCACGCACCCACGTGGTGCGCTTCGTCCACGATCACCAGCCCGAAGCGATCACCGATCCGCGGCGCCCAATCGATCGCGCTCGCATAGGTCGACACCGTGATCGGAGCGAGCTGATGATCGCCATCACCCAACCTGCCAACAGGAAAGCTCCACGCCTCGCCGATCGCCCTCGCCCACTGATCCAGCAACACGCGGGTCGGCACCAGCACCAGCGTCGCCACACCGAGTGCACAGATCGCACCGAGCGCCGTCAGGGTTTTGCCCGTGCCTGTTGGGAGCGCGATCACGCCTCGCTCGCCGGCATCGCGCCACGCCGAGATCGCCGCTTTCTGGTACCAGCGCAACTCCGGCAACTTCCAGCCATCCGCCAGGCTCGCCGGCTTCACGGTGTCCGACACCGCCGACTCTCGGACACCGTTGTCCGAGATCCGGGCACGGATCTCGGACAACCGCGCGGCCGGCACGCGCCACGCCGCGAGCTCCGGATCCCACACCGCTCCGTCGACGATTTGCTGATCGAGCACCAGCGTTCCACGATCGAATCTAATCCGCATGCAGCCATGACACAGCAATCGCCGTGCCTGCCGATGAGAACCGAGATCTGCCCGGTCTGCTTCTATCAAGACAATACAACCAAGTTCGCCGACGGTACCGTGCGACGCGCAGGCGCAAATCGAGTCTCGTTGCACGAGGCCCGCGAGAACTATCGTGCGTACGGCGCGTGCGACCCGGAAGCCGTGATCCTCACGCGTAAGCCACGTACGTACGAGCTTCCGCGGTAGGCGAACGACCGCGGAGCTCTGGCCCGTTCGAGCTCGCAGACAAACGTCAGCCATCGTCGCGCCGGTATTCGCGCTCTCGCCCGGCGTCGAGCTCGCGGATCCGGGTGGTGCGGGCAACCACGATCCGACGGGTCGACAGTGATTGGCTGCCAAGCGACCGAGGTCGCCCAGCCGAACAGGTCTGGCGGTTCGAACGATCGATCTGCAGTGGATCGTTTCTACCTTCGCGCTCTTGGCTTCTTGGCGGCCAAGGCTACTTCGTGATCCGCTTCGTGGTGAAGCCCTGCTTCTCCATCAACGCGATCACACCGCGCGGACCGATCAGATGGTCGGCACCCACCGCCACGAACACGTTGTCCTGCTCGAACAGCTTCGACAGCTTCGGAATCCAATCGGCGTCGCGCTTGTAGACGAGAATCTCGTCCGCTTCATCGAGCTCGGCCTTCGTGTAGCCCGCACTCAACATCTTCGTGCGCGTCTCATCATCCATGCCGGGCGACGAATCGGTACCTGCGCAGTACTGCGCGAGATCGTCGTGACTGTCCTTCTGGATCTCGGCGCGGTCTTTCGTGGTCTCGATCGTCGCCTTCAACATCCGGAAGTCGAGCAGCTTGGCGAGCACGTTGTCCTGGAACGCCGAGGTCTCGAGCCCCGTCATCACGATCTTGTGTGTGGTCGCGCGCGCCTGGATCTGCGACTCGAGGGTGTTCGAGATGTCCTCGTAGAGCAGCATCATCTGGAGCGTTGCGCTTGTCGGTTCGCCGACCTCGAGACCGTCGGCGGTGGGCTTGCCAACGAGATCTTGGAAGTGGCTCCAGTCTTTGTCGCCGAGCTTCTCCTTCAAGTGCTCGGGCGGATGCGTGACACCACTGGCATCGTCGGGCGCGATCTCGAACACGACCTGCGATGCGTGATCGATCGTGTCAGCCACGACCGGCGGAAATTTCGCGAGCCCGACGCTGATGTGACGCGTGCCGAGGATGTGCGAGGTCTTGCCGTTCTTGGTCACCTCGAAGAAGAACGCGCCCGTGACACTCGGGCACGCGTCATTCGCGAGCTTCGCGCGCTCGGCGAAGCTGAGCGTGTCGGAGACAGGGGTCGGCGCATTCCACGGATCGGGCGCGCCACCATCGGGCACGACCAGCGGCACCTTGGCCTTGTTCTCGACGACGAGCTTGGCGGGCTCTTCGTGCTTGCAGGCAATCAGGGCGACCGCGAGGACGAGCATCCGCATCGCGAGAATGTAGCAGCTAGCCGCCCGAGGTACCGATGGCGAGTCGCGTGAGCCCGGCGTTCTTTGCCCGCTCCATGATGTTGACGACCTTGCCGTGCGCCACGGACTTGTCGGCCTTCAAGATGACCTGGGTGTTCTTGTCGCGCTTGTACGACTCGACGAACACCTGATCGATCTGGGCATCGGGGATCGTGTGACCACCGATATCGACATCGCCTTGAGTCGGGATCGTGAGCACGAGCGACGCCTTCGACGAATCGATGTCCTGCGCCTTGCCCGAGGGAAGGTTGACCTTGAGGCCCGACTTCTTCTCGCTCTCGGCTTGCGCGGTCTCGTCCTTGGTTTGCTTCTGTTCTTTTCGCGTCTGTTCGACCTCGGCGAGGGCGGTCACCATGAAGATCACCACCATCACGAGGAAGACGTCGGTGAGCGGGGTGATGTTGATCTCCGCGAAGATCCCATCGTTACCCTCTTCTTCTTCGTCGCCAGAGCTAGGCAGCTTCCCGAGAGCCATCTTTCGCGCTTTCTGTCTTGCCAGACGGTTCGAGCTTCGTGCCGCGGACAGGTTGTGAGTCTTGCGGAGCGTCGAGCAAAAGCTCGAGGAACTCGTCGGTGAGGAGCTTCATCTCGGTCGCGACACGGCTCGCGCGCTGGCTGAAGTAGTTGAACAAGATGACCGACTCGACGGCGACGAGAATACCGGCGGCCGTCACGATCAGGGCTTGCGAGACCGGTCCAGCGACATCCGAGAAGCTGACCTGCTGGCCTTTCTGGAAGCCACCGAGGCCGGTGATGATGCCGGCAACCGTGCCGAACAGGCCGACGAACGGAGCGGTCGCGCCGATCGTGCCGAGCATCCACAGGCGAGTGCGCAGCGTCTGATTCACGCGCAGGCGCTCGCGGTGCACCGCGGTCACGACGTGATCGGGCTTCGAGCTCTTGATCCGCTCGTAGCCAACCAGAAAAACATCGGCGATCGGGCTCTGCGAGCGCTCGCATGCCGAGCGCGCCGCATCGACTTCGCCGCGTGCGAGGTTGCGAGTAACGGTCTCGCCGAGTGCGCGAGCCCGCGTGATGAAATTGAACTGCGCGATGAAGCGTTCGATGGCGACCGCGAGGGCGATCACGGAGAACGCCACGACCACGTACATCGCGCCGCCGCCGTGGCTCAGGAGCTCCCAAACTGATTGATCCATAACTCGCTCTGTCTGCCGTGGTAGCCTGGTCTTAGCACGCTAGGGCGCGAACGGGGCGCGGTATCCCCCGCCGTCGAAATCGAGAAACACGGGCGCGGTGACAGCTTGGGCCTGAACACCTTTTCCCGTGAGTGCGGCACGAATCGCAGTGAAGTCGCCTCCGAGCAGAGCCGGCATCGTCGCGGCGGTGACGGTGTCGTCGGTCGTCAGGATGGGGAAGATTCCCACATCGCCGCGCGCGCGAAACACGAGCCAGGCGTCTTTGCCCGTCGCACCCGCGCGGGTCGCGATGTCTTCGGCATCGAGCGTTACGTGGACCGTTGCCTCGAAGCGCTTGCCGCCACCCGGCAACGTCACGAGGGTCACAGCCATCGCCTCGGGTGCGATCGTCGCAACCTTGCACGGATCCTTCGCATTCAACATCGAGAGGTCGCGGCTGGTCCAGCACTTCAATGGCTGGAGCTCGGTATCGGGATGCGCGGTCGCACCATCGGGTGTGGAGTTCGCAAACACTTCGAGTGTGTCGAACGCGGCCCACTCGGCGGCGTAGATCTTGACATCGACCGTCGCGGCCACGCCGTTCGAGTTGACCACGCGCCCGAGCGCGGGGAGCCCACCGACCGTGACATCGAGCATCGGGCCATCCGTCACGATGACGTCGCGCGCCGCCGACATCGCACCGGTCTGGGTCATCACGACCGCATCGACCGCGGTGCCATCGGCAAGCGCATCGGCCGAATCATCGGCGACGCGAACGTACGTGCGCGGCATGCCGAGCGGGTTCGTCGTGATCGTGTGGGTGTCGCTATCGCCCGCAGGTGTGACGTAAAGGCCGAGCGACAGCATGCTCAACCAGTCGTGCATGATGACGTCGAGCGATTGATTCTCGCGCAGGCCATCGCCGTTCGAATCGCTGGTCGCGAAGCCGTTCCAGATCTCGAGGCCCGTGAAGTTGTCGCTCCACAAATTTTCCTCGGGCAGCCGAAGATAATCGTTCGGCACGTCCGCGTTCTGGTAGTCGCCAAAGATCGTGCGCTGGTCGTAATCGAACTTGAGGTTCGCGCGCGAGAACAGCGACTGGAACTCCGAGAGCCCGCTGGCGCGCGGGTGGTTGACCTGCACCATCTGCGCGCCGCGCGCCTTGAGCGCCGCGTAGATCTCGCCGGGCGTCATCGATTGGCCGAGCGCCGCGCCACGCGCCCAATCGACAGCGCCGCCGTTCGCCGACGCGAGGTCCGGCACGAGCGGCCATGCATTGATGTGACCGTATGCGAACGGCGTGGTCTCGACCCCCGACACGACGCGTAGCAAGCGCTCGAGGTGGAGCTGCTCGACGATCGGCTGGAGGTTCGAGATGTAATCGTGATCGGTCACCGCGAACATCTCGACGCCGGCCGAGACCGCACTGCGCACGCGCTCGTCGGAAGGCACCGGAGAATCTGGCGAGTTGATCTGATGGACGTGCCAATCGGTCGCGTAGTAGCCGGGGGTCGGCACCACGTGATCGAGCTCGAACGTGTACGTGCCGGTCGCGCTCACCGCCGCCGAGGCGATCGACCACTCCGTGCCGCGCGAAGCGTAGATCCGATACGTGCCTGCCGGTAGCAGCAGCGGATCGTCCGCGCCATCGCCGAGGTCGGTCGAGGTGCCGCGAATCGCGTGCTCCTGGGTCACGATGCCCTCGGCGCGATCGTAGGTCTCGAATACACGCTGGTCCGGAAATGCCGGGTGATCGCCGATCACCACGAGCCTGCCGGGAATCGGCAGCCCGGTCGCGTGGTCGAGGATCTGGAAGTCCACTCTGAGCGGCGAAGGGATGGTGAGGTTGGTCGTCGCGGCGAACGGCGCCGGGGCAGACCGTCCGACATTCTTGACCTCGGCGCGCACGATCAGGTTGCCCGCGCTCGGCACCTTGCCCTGGTAGGACCCGTCGGGGGCGACGTCGAAATAGGTCAACACGGGGTCATCCGGCTTGCCGTCGCCATCGAGATCGGTGGTCGCGCTGTCGATCACGCCGTTCGCGTTGCCATCGAGGAACACGCCAACTCGAGCTCCGGCCGCCGCGAGGCCATCCGCGAATGTGACCTTGCCAGCGATCGTCTGCTCCTTTTCGCCGCGCGTGCGCTCGCGCCAGTACGTATCGATCGCGCTGACATCGTGAGCGACCACGACGTCGTAGCGCTGGAGCACGCCCGCCTTCGGCGCGAGGCGAAGCGCGTACTTCTCGGGATTCAAGATGTCGAGCAGCGAGTCATTATTATCGAGCACGATCGACACGCCCGCGATCGAAGCCGCAACGACGTGGGTATTCGCAGCCGCGTGGCGCGGGATCACGCCGTACGCGACGCCCGGCCCCTGGAACACCGTGTAGTCCGAAGGATGCGGCGTGCCGAGCGAGCTGATCACCCTGATGTCTGCGCGCTCGAACCCGAACGCGTTCGACCACGATTCGGTGGTGCCACCGGAATCCGCGATCGTGCCGATCGGGCCGTCGATCTCGTCGCTGCCGGCGTTGTAGAGCGAGTGGTAGACCGCGAGCACCGGCGAGCCAGGCTCGAGTACGTACGTGGTCGCGCACAGCGCGTGATCTTCCACCGTCGGATCGATCGCGAGCGGAATGTTGAAGATGCCGATGCCCTTGATATTCAAATAGTCATCGTTCGCGGTCTTGCCGACCGCGCGGAGCACGGCGACGCCGCCGCCCGACCCATCGCGCACGACCTCGACATGGTCCGGCTCGCACGTTCGACCGAGCACGTACATCAGGCCGAGCTCGCCGAACTGGTCGACGGTGCTGCCATCGTTCAACGTCGCATCGACGAGGTTGCCGCCTTGCGGGATCACGCCGAGCACGCGCGTCGCGGCTTGCACGATGAACGTCGCTTGATCGTTCTTGAGGAAGTAGTCGCCGACGAGCCCGCTCTGCGCGGGGCCGGTGACGAGCTGGCTCGCATCGGTCACTTGCCCGGCGAAGGCGGTGGGTGCACCACCGGTCGGATCCGGCAGTTGCGGGTAGAAATTGGAGAGCTCGGAGACGTTGTCGCCGCAGGCGGTGCAGAGCCAGATGGCGGCCCCGAGACAGATCTGTCGCATGCCCGTATCGTAAATGAAATGGTCGAACCACGGTACCGAGGTTGCCGACCCTGACCACGTATGGTCTTCTCCGCCCCGATATGAGCCGATCGGTCAGTTGCGCAAAGCTCGGTGGAACCCATCCTGGGCTGCCGTACAAGCCCTTCACGGACGCACTGGGCCAGCGGATCTACGACACGATATCGCAAGAGGCGTGGAGCCAGTGGATCGAGCACTCGAAGAAGCTCGTCAACGAGTACCGCCTCGATCTCACGACCAAGAAGGCGCACGAAGTTCTCAAGGAACAGTGCGAAGCATTCTTGTTCGGTGACGGTGGTCAAGCGCCGCCCGACTACGTGCCACCGCCGGCCGACGCTCCCAAGGAGTAACTCGTGCGCGCGCGTTGGCGGCTCCTGTTCTGGGCCTCGCTGACCGCGCTTGTTGGCCTGTCGTGGGTGGCGCAACGCTACGGTGCGCATCTCCTCGGGCTGCTGACGTGGCCGGTGATCGGCATGATCATCGGTACGATCGTCGCATTCGTCGCGATGCTCGGGAGCTCTCAACACCGCGGGCCTGCGTGGCTCGTGCTCGCGTGCTGGTTGCCCGCAGGCGCGGATCTGGTTCGCGCCCTCGGCTGGATCGGCACGTTCGTCGCGTCCGATGGCATCGCCGCGGTGTTGCTGATCGCCGGCTCGGTCGCGACGCTTGGGATCGGCCTGTGGATCGCGTTAGCCGCGCCTGTCGCGTTGTCGATTGTAAGCGCCGACGCGAAGCCTTAGGGTGCGCTGAAATATGCGCCTAGCTGTCCTCCTCGTCTTGATTTCAAGCTGCGCGAATCATCACAAGGGCAATGTGGTCATCGATAGCGATGTCACGCCGACGACCGATGCATGCACCGCGGGTCTGCAGTGCTTCCAGGTCGACTGCGCGCAAAAGGGCCTGCCACCGACGACGATCTCCGGCACGGTCTACGCGCCGAATGGCACGCTGCCGCTCTACGGCGTCAACGTCTACGTGCCCTTCGCCGATCCGGGCGCCCTGCCCGTCGGCGTCACTTGTGACAAGTGCAGCGATGGCCTGCCCGGCGGCATCATCGTATCGACCAAGACCGACCAAGCGGGTCACTTCGAGCTCATGAACGTCCCGGCGACCGTGAACGTGCCGCTCGTGATCCAGACCGGTAAGTGGCGCCGCCAGCTCGTGCTGCCGAGCGTCGCTGCGTGTCAGGAAGAGCCGATGCTCGCGGTCGATACGACGCTGCCGAAGAGCCGTACCGATGCTACGCCGCTGACCGCGACGAATACGAATGGTCAACCAAAGGTCGACTTGCCGTTCATCGCGGTGACGACCGGCGCGTTCGATGCGCTCGAGTGTCTGGTGTTCAAGCTCGGCATCGATCCGACCGAGATCACGAACGGTGCCGGCGGCGGTCACGTCCAGTTGTTCGCGAACAGTGGCGCGGGCGCGGGTCACGGCGAGGGTGCGACGCAGTTTGCGCCGACCTGGCCGGGTGGCGCGGGCCAAGCGTTCGGCGAAGCGCAGACGCTGTGGAGCACGAAGGCCAACCTCTCGAAGTACGACGTCGTGATGTTCTCGTGCGAGGGCGGCCAGTACCAGGCGAGCAAGCCGCAGAGCGCGATGCAAGCCGTCCACGACTACGCCGCGGTCGGTGGTCGCGTGTTCATGTCGCACTGGCACAACATCTGGATCGGTGGCCAGGGCGGCACGCCGTCGCATGGCCTCGCCGATTGGGAAGGCATGGCGACGTTCAACTACAACGCCGCCGAGGATCAGGACGCGACGATCGCCTCGGTCGACGAGACCAGCAACGCCAAGGGTCCTTCGTTCGCGACGTGGCTCGACAATGTCGGCGCCTCGACCGTGCACGATCAGGTGCCGATCAATGGCGCGCGCTACACGCTCGCTTCGAACGATCCGACCAAGTCGGAGCGCTGGGCATTCATCGATCCGACGCTCGCAGTCACCGCGAACCACGTAAGCGTGCAGGACCTCCAGTTCACGACGCCGGTCGACGTGATTCCGGAAGAGCGCTGCGGCAAGGTCGTGTTCTCCGACATGCACGTGTCGTCGGGCTCGACCTCGAGCTCGGCGGTGCCCTATCCGGGTGGCTGCGCGCTCGATGCGAACATGCAGCTCGCGCCACTATCGCCGCAGGAGAAGGCGCTGGCCTTCATCTTCTTCGACATCGCGGCCTGCGTCGGTCCACTCCAGTAGCTGCTGGCCCCATTTGCGCGCACGCGACTTCCGGTAACGTTCCATGGCTTGCGCATCTTGTGCAAATGCAGGCGACCTCAGTTGCCGGCTCTGATCGAGTAGCCAGGCTCCACTGCAAACTCGATCGAGCGATCAAGATCTTAGTGGGTGCTCGTGTTGGCTCATCGCTTGCTAGCCGGGGCTCAGCACGTATGAAAGCCCTCGGCCTCGCGCTGGTCTCGCTGCTGCTGATGTCGGCCGTGTCGTGTGGTCAGTCAGCCGATTCCTGTAATGAAGGCGACCAGTGCAGCGACGACTCCGACGGCGACGCGATGAACGCCGCGTACGAGGATGCGACGACCGACGCCAAGGAAGACAGCTACGACTGCTCGGGCGTTCGCGTCCCCGACCGCAATGGCTTCAACAAGCACGTCGTCCTGACGTTCGACGATGGCCCGAACCCGGCGACGACGCCGAAGGTGATCGAGATCCTTCACAAGCACCACGCGCCCGCCACGTTCTTCAACAACGGCATGCGCTACTCGACCGCGGCGAAGGCGCTGGCCTACCAGATCGCTCACGACCCGAGCTTCATGCTCGGCAACCACACGCAGAACCACATCAACCTCGCGGTGCAATCGGCCGCGACGGTCACGAGCGAAGTGATGAAGACCGACGCGCTGATCAGAACGGCTGGCTCGAACATGAAGTACCTCCGCTTCCCGTTCGGCAGCGCGAGCTGCGCGGCGAAGCACTACGTCGAAGGCCGTGGCTACACCGTCGTCGGCTGGCACATCGATAGCGCCGACTGGTGTTACGCGGCAGGCAACGGCTACTGCAAGCCGGCGACGTTCCAGTACGTCGACGATGCGCTCCGCCACGACATGATCGGCTTCATCATGCAGCAGATCCATCAGAACAACGGCGGTATCATCTTGATGCACGACATCCATCAAGCGACCGCGGATCATCTCGACGAGATCCTCACGCACATGGAGGCCGATGGCTTCACGTTCGCGCGCCTCGACGACGAGACCGTGCTGCCGAAGCTCAACGGCGTGCAGGCAACGTTCATCGGCGATGTCTGCACCACGAACAGCGATTGCACGTACACCGCGAACGGCGCGCCTGGTACCTGCTCGGCCGCGGGTTTCTGCACCGCCGCGTGCACGACGACCTGCCCGGATGTCAGTGGCAAGGCCGGCACGTTCTGCATCGCGAACCCGGCGGGCCCGTCGGTCGGCATGTGCGTGTCGAAGTCGGCGCCGCAGAACAACAGCTGCGCGCTCCTGACCCACACCTCGGCCAAGACGCTGCCGCGATTCTCGGATCCGAACGTCTCCGCGGTCGTCTGCGCCCCGAACTGACGCGGTTCGAAACCAGCGCGGTCGAACCCTGCGAGCGCTCGTTCGTTGCATCGGACACGAATGTCGCGATGTCCGCGTCCCGGCATCAGTGGGGAACGCGTCGCGGGCCTCCGTGGTGGGCTTCGAACCGACGTAAGCTGAGCGCGTGGACGACGTCGCGTTGTTTCGCTGGCTGCCGAAGCTACGGATTCCGTGGGTTCGGCTCGGCGATTGGCCGACGCCGATCGAGAAGATCTTCGTCGACCAGCGGCCGATCTGGGTCAAGTGCGAGGGAGCCTCGAGCCCGCTCTACGGCGGCAACAAGGTCCGCACGCTCGAAGCTTGGCTCGGTCACGCGCGGGCCGCAGGGTTCCGCAAGATCTGGGCGATGGGCGCGTATGGATCGAACCACGCGATCGCGACGATCCTCCACGCTCGCGCGGTCGGGCTCGATGCCGGCGCGATCTTGTTTCCGCAGCCGCACAGCGAGTGGGCCGAAGAGAATCTCTCGGCGATGGTCGCGACCGGCGCGGACCTGATGCGCTTGCGCAGTGTCATCGAGGTGCCTTTTGCCGGGTTGCGCATCGCTCGCCGCGATCGCCACGCGATCGTGATGCCGCCGGGCGGCGCGACGCCGGTCGGGACTTTCGGCGCGATGTCCGCGGCATTCGAAGTTGTAGAACAAGTCCACGCCGGGATCGCACCGCCACCGACCCGGATCGTCGTCGCGATCGGCAGCACGTGCACGAGCGCCGGGCTGCTCGCCGGGTTCTCGCTCGCACATGCGATCGGCGCGTGGCCGTGGTCGGTGCCGATCGTTCACGCGGTACGCGTGACGCCGTGGCCCGTGACCTCGCGCGTCCGAACTGCCCATCTCGCGCTGCGCTCGTTGCAACGGATCGCTCAACTCGGCGGCCCGCGCAACGAGATCGGACTCGCCCAGCTAGTCCGCCGGCTCGTCGTCGATGGTGACGAGCTCGGCTCTGGATATGGTGTCGTGACTCGCGACTGTGATCGAGCAATGCGCAGGCTCGCGAATGCCGGCGCCCCCCGGCTCGACGGCGTCTACAGCGGCAAGGCGGCCGCGGCGCTCCTACGGTTGCATGGTGGAGCAGCGACCAGGGGCGCTGCGGCCGAAGCGGAGGCCATCATGCTGTGGTCGACAAAATCGACGGTGCGATTACCACCCGCGAGTGACCTGCGGGGGGCACCAGCAGCGCTGCGCGAGTGGCTTACTTCGCATCCCTGTTGACGCGCATCTTCTCGGCTTCGCGGTCCACCACTTCGATCATGTACTGCATGCACGGCTTGAGCGCGCGGTCGGTCGCGACGAACGAGTTGTAGTAATCGGGATCGCGGCTCTTGATCGCGACCGCGAGCGGCGCGGCTTCGTGACAGTTGCCGGTCTTCACGAGCGCAGCGACGCGCGCGTGCTGGTCTTTGGCCCACGCAAAGTTCGAATCAGGCGCCTTCGAAACGGGCGCGGGTGCTTGACCTTGCGGTGGCGGAGGAGACGCAGCGACCGTCGAAGACGCTTGGTCTCGCGCTACACCTGGACCACCGTGCGGCGAGTTCGTCGTGGCTTCAGTTGAGGGATTCGAACGACGATCGGAGTTCCTGTAGTCGTCGTTCTTGGCGATCTTGGCTTCATCCAAATCGCGCGGTTGCAGGTTCGCGTCGTCGGACTGAACGTACGCCGCTTTCGAGGCCGCCTTCGCGATGCGACGCGCGGGCTCGGGCTTCATTGTTGGAGCCGTCGGTACGGTCACCGCAGGCACCGCAGGCGCTGCGACCGCGCCTTCGCCGGTTGCAACTCCACCGCCAATCGCGCCTCGGTCGCCGCCGGTCCTCGGCATCTGTGCTTCCTGCTTGCCCTCGGCGAGAGCGACCGCCACGCCCACGCCGTCGGCGGCCGAGCCCGCAGCGGCGCCCAAAGTGCCTTCCTTCTCGAGATTCGACTGACCGACCGTCGGCTCGACCATGACCTTGTCGCCATTGCGCAGATAGATCGAACCTGCGACGCCCACCACGAGCACGAGCGTCGCGGCCGCGGCCATCGCGGGATGGCGAACGAACGACTGGACGAACCGCGCGAACCAACCTTCTCGAGCGGGCGCGTCACCCGCCGGCATTTTCATCTTGGGCGCGCGGAGTGCCGCTTCTTGAAGCAGCTGCGCCGAGATCGCTTGCGGCGGATCGAGCTGGAGCTCGAAGATCCGGCTCGAAGCTACCTTGGTGCGAATGACCTGCTGCGCGGATTTCAGATCGTCGAGTGCGTTTCGGTCAGCCGGGTGCGCCTCGAGATGCGTGTTCAGGCGCTCCTTCTCCGTCGAGCTGAGCTCGCCGTAGAGCGCGCCGACGAGCAGCGCATCGATGTCCTGACGATCCAACACTTCTATGGTCCTTATACTACGCATGTGCGCACCGAGCGACCCGGCGAAACGCCAGGGCTGGCGAGCCCTTGGGACCCGTCAACTCGCTCTTCCTCGCATACAAACGCAGGCCGTGGCCCGAGGATCTATTCAGGTCAGGCACCTCGTAAGGTACCGAAACTATTCACTGACAAAGCTTAGTCAAAGCGGTAAAGGATCGTGATCGCGAGGCAATGGAACTCGGCGTCCGACGATTGCGTGATGACCTTATCGACGATGTCGAAATCCGAGTGAGTCCGGATCCAGTCGGTGATCGTCTCGCCGAGAAATTCTCGGTCCTTGGCTTTGGTCGCCGAGAAGATCTTGAGGCCAATCTTGGCTTTTTCCATCAACGCACCCGAGCGTACCCCGTAACCCACGACCGAGCCCCTCGTAGACCCATAAGAAACCGTATGGAAACGCTAGTCGTTGTTCGCAGCGCAGCTCCACGCGACGCCACTGATCGTCCACGAGTCATCGCCACAGACCGAGGCCGAGACCGCCTTGCTCTGGACCCCGCGGTCAGCGGCGAGCGAGAGCTTCGCGCTATCGGCGTGAACCACGCGACGCGTCTTCGACTTGGGAGCACAGACGACCTCCCACGACAGCGAACAATCGACGGGGATCGAGCACGAGTTCTTCACCGTGAATTCCACGCTGTCCTCGCCCTTGTCGACTTGATCGAACGTGGTGCAGTCCGCGAGCGATTTCTTCGAAGCTGCCGCGGACGAGATGAAGATGCCAAGAGCGAGGGCGCATGTCGCCCATCGCGCCACACTTGTGGAACGCATAACCAAGCCTCCGGCCAGACCCGCCTGCGCGCTGCTTGATGCAACTGCGCGGCGTTTCGGGTTCGCAGAGTGAGACACCCGTTGTCGCGTCCGGTTCCCAAATTCTGCCAGACTGCCGCAATGCCGAGCCCCCTCGACGTTTTTCGTTCCGACGCGCTCGCCGGTCACGTGGCGCTGATCACGGGCGGCGGTACTGGGATCTGCCGTGGCATCGCGCGTGCGTTCGCCAAGCTCGGGGCGGATGTCGCGATCGTCAGCCGCAAAGCGGAGGTCATCGCGAAGACCGCCGAGGAGCTGTCGCGCGAGACCGGTCGCTCCGTGCTCGGGCTGGTCGGCGATGTGCGCGATGCCGAAGCGATGGCGCGCGTCGCCGGTGAAGTCATCGCAAACTTCGGCAAGCTCGACACGCTCGTCAACGGCGCGGCAGGCAACTTTCTCGTGCCCGCAGCCGGCCTGTCGCCGAATGGCTTCAAGACCGTGATCGAGATCGACCTCGTCGGCACGTTCAACTCGTCGCGCGCGGTGTTCGAGGCGCTGCGCACGAGCGGCAACGGGCTCGTGCTCAACATCAGCGCGACGCTTCACTATCACGGCACGCCGCTCCAGATTCACGCGTCGGCCGCGAAGGCCGGCGTCGATGCGATCACGCGCAACCTCGCGGTCGAGTGGGGCCCGTTCGGCATTCGCTCGTGCGGCATCGCACCGGGCCCGATCGGCGATACCGAAGGCATGAAACGACTTGCTCCGGGCGATGCAGCGGAGCGCGCGAAGAAGGGCATCCCCGCGGGCCGGTTCGGCACGATCGAAGAAATCGCCGCGGCCGCGGTCTTCTTGCGATCGCCCGCGGCGATGTACATTACAGGGCACGTGCTGGTTGTCGACGGTGGCCACTGCATCGCCCTGCCGTCGATTCTATGAAGCAGGGCCTGTGAAGCGACGCGGAGGCGCATCACGCGTCGGCAGTGCGAACGCGCAGCCGTCACCTCTCGACGTGGTGATGCCGGCGCGCCCGATCTCGATGGAGCTCGTGAGTGGGCGTGGTCACTACGAACGCGTGCTCGCCGCGGTTCTCGATGCCAAGGTCAGCATCTGGATCGCGAGCGCGAACGTCAAGGAGCTGATGATCGAGGGCCAACGCGGTGCGCGCAGGCCACGGCGCGATCCGTACGTGTCGATCCTCGGCGAGCTCGACAAGCTCGCGGCCAACGGCGTCGAGCTGCGCTTGTTGCACGCCGAAATTCCGTCGGGGCCGTTTCGCGCGGAGATCGCGAAGCATCCGCGCTTGCTCGGCGACGAGTGGTTGCGCCGGTGTCCGCGCGTTCACCTGAAGACCGTGATCATCGATGGCGCCGTGATGTATCTCGGCAGTGCCAACTGGACCGGCGCCGGCCTCGGCGCGAAGGGCAGCGGTCGCCGCAACTTCGAGATCGGGTTCATGACCACGGACGAACCGCTGCTCGATCAGATCCAGGGACTGTACGAGCGGATCTGGAGCGGCGGCGAGTGCGCTGTATGTAGGTTGCGCGAGGTGTGCCCGGGTCCACTCGACGAGATCGGCGTCCGGCCGCGCGTGACCCCGGTGCAACGGCTTGTAAAACCAGGAAAAACGAAGCGCGCGCCGCGGCCGGCCAGGTGACGACCGCCCGTGTTGTAACCGGGGAGGCATTCTCGTGCACGATCGAGGCAGTGACCGTGGCCGCGGCCTATGTCGAGGATGTGATGCTGGTGGACCGGTGTTTGACCGGCGAGCCTGCAGCCACGCGTGAATTGTTCCGGCGTCATCGCGTGCGCGTGCACGCCAGCTTGTTCCGCGTGCTCGGCTCGAATCGCGATATGGACGATCTTCTGCAAGAGGCTTTCATCCAGGTGTTCCAGTCGCTGCGCGGCTGGCGCGCGGAGGCAAGCCTCTCGACCTGGATCGATCGCGTGTCGGTGCGCGTCGCGTATCGCTACCTCTCGCGGCGCGGTCGCCAGGTATCGACCGATCTGCTGATCGACGACGAGTCCGTGCCAGGCGGTGACCTCACCGATGCTCGGCGCCAGCTGGCGCGTGATGGCGTGAAGCGGTTGTACGCGGTGCTCGACGAGCTCGGTGCGGCGGCACGCCTCGCGTTCACGCTCCACGAGATCGATGGTCGACCGCTTGCCGAAGTGGCCGAGCTAGTCGGCTCTTCGGTGACCGCGACGAAGCTGCGCGTGTGGCGCGCGCGCAAGAAGATCGAGACCGCCGCGGCTGCAGATCCAGTTTTGCGCGAGTTCCTCGCGGAAGGGATGGCAGCATGAAGCTGGCCAACAAGATTCCGGTCGAGCAGCTCGACGAAGAGCGGCTCACGAACATCGAGCGTCGGATCGTGATCGGGGTGTCCGAGTGCACGCCGGAGCACGTGCCGCGTCGCGGCTTCGTGTTCGCGGCCGGCGGCATGCTCGCGGTCGCCACGGCCGCCCTGATCGGCTGGAAGCTCCACACCGTGACCGTGGTGGAGCAGGTGGCGATCACGCCGCAGCACTTCGCGGTTGGGGATGGCCGGGATGGCCGGGATGGCCGGGATGGCGCGAAGGTCTCCATCGATGGCGCGACGCTCGCTGGCACGGCGAGCTACGACGTCACGCGCACGCCGACCCGCATCGAGATCCAGATGCAGCGCGGCTCGCTCGAGCTCGCGGTCATTCACGATCCGCATCGCTCGCTCGTGATTCACGCCGGCGACACCGAGATCGAGGACATCGGTACGAAGTTCCACGTCGAATTCGATGGTGCGAGCACGATCGCGGTGCGCGTGGCCGAGGGTGAAGTGCAGGTCACGCGACGCGGCCGGGTCGCACGGGTCTCCGCCGGCAATGCGTGGACGACCGAGACTGGGACCGTCGCGCTCGCGGTGCTCGACGCACCGAAGGTGATCGCGGCTGCGGATCCGGTGGCGGTGCCGGCCGTGACGCACGTCTCGGTCGTCGTCCGGCAACCGCCGATTCATCACGTCGAAGCGGTCGTGCCACCACACGTGCCAGAGCCGCGCGTGGTCGCCACGATCGATCCGTACCTCGAGCTGCGCACCGCGATCCGGTCGGTGCCGCTCGAGCTTGCCCCGGCGATCGATGGCCACTCCGATGCCGCGACCGAGATCGCGAAGCTCAAGAAGATCGCGTATTCACCGACGACGCTCGGCCCCGAGGCTTCGGCCGCGACGTACCAGATCGCGGTGCTGCTCTATCGCCCGCTGGGCCAGGATTCCGAGGCACTCAACACGCTCGAGATGTATCGTCGCCGCTTCGCCGGCGGCAAGGAGCTGCACGCCGCGCAGTGGTTGCGGGTCCGGATCGAGTGCAGCCACACCGTCGACGAGGCCTGTCGGCGCGCAGCCTACAGTTATCAGCACGAAGTCACGTCAGGGCGCGCGAGCGACATCGCGATCCGGATCACGAACACTCAGTAAGGGTACAATTGCCGGATGGCCGCACAGGTCAACCTCGATCTAGCGGGCGATCATCAACTGGCACGCGATCTGGCGGCCGGTGGTGTGTTCGTGCCGGGTTGTGTGGCGCAGATCTTCGACGAGGTCGAGCTGATCATGCGATCGGGAACCACCGAGATCACGGTCGCTGCGCGGATCGTATTCGTGAACGCGAGCGGTGCGGGGCTCGAGCTGCTCGCGGTCAGCGCCGAGCAAAAGCAGAAGCTCGCGGAGCTCGCCGCGGGTGACCCTGCGCCCGAGCCGGATCCGGAGGGAGAAGCCGAGAGCCCCGAGCAGCGCAAGATCGCGCGCAACGTGCACGAGCGGTTGCGCGGGCTCACGCTGGTCCAGCAGATCAAGCTCGCGGGCACCGGCGAACCCTCGGAGCGGATCGTGCTCGAGCGGATCTACGGCAAGACCGTGTGGGATCCGCTGCTGCGCAATCCTCGGCTCACGCCACCCGAGGTCGCCCGGATCGCGCGCATGGGCGCATTGCCGCGGCCGATGCTCGAGTTGATCTGCACGAACGGCGCTTGGCTGCAGGTGCCAGAGATCCGCCGCGCGCTACTCACGAATCCGCGCCTCGCGCCAGATCAGATCACGCGCGTGCTCCGGCTGCTGCCGAAACACGAGCTCAAGCTCGCGGCCACGCAATCGAATTATGCCCAAGCCGTGCGCGATGTCGCGAAACGGCTGATTCGCGAGGTCCAGCGGGGCTGATCGCCCACACTAGACCAGCCCTGATGGGCCATACTGCGCCCATGCGTTGGGTGGCCTTGCTGTGTTTGATTCCGAGCGTCGCGGTCGCCAGTGACAATCGGTGCGTCGATGTGCAATTCACGCCGACCGACAAGCTGCAGATCGTGGCGTGGGTCGAGACCGCGGAGGGTCAGTACGTCGACACGTTGTACATCACGCAGCAGACCGGCAGCTTCGGCCTCGGCAATCGCCCGGGTCGCTTCGACTTCAACAGCGGCCCGTTGTGGCCGTACGGCCGGCGCATCACGACCTTTCCGGTGTGGTCGCATCGTCACGGCATCGCGTTTCCCTACGTGATGTTTCAAGACGACAAGCTCCCAGACAGCACGGACTTCCAGGATCCGTTCTATTGCGACTCGCTGCCGGTGAACAGCGCAGGTGGGTGTGGCGAGTACGGCCTCAGCCATCCCTTCAACCAGAGCTCGAGCGAAGCGCACTTCTGCCAGCCGCTGCAGGAGCATCAGGGCGGCTGGGATACCGGGACGTGCGCGACGATGGCGTACACCGACAAGGGTCGGTTCTCGACCGACCTCTCGAAGACGACCGGTTATCCACCGCGCGCGGATCTCGCGCGCACGAGCAACGATGCGGCCTCGGTCGAGATGTACAAGATGATGAACCCGTTCGACGCGGTCTCGCAGCCGACACCGGTCGGTGGCTCGGCCACGCACGCGCCATGGGCGGCGACGATGGGCGCCGGTGACTACGTCATGTACGTCGAGACCTCGAAGGAGTCCGACATGAACGCGTCGCACAACGCCACGACCTACCCGTCGCCGTCGCAGATCGCGTTCGGCAACTACGGCGTGCCGTATCGCGGCCAGCCCTCGGTCGTGTATCGCGTGCCGTTCACGGTCAGCGCCTCGACCACGACGGCCGCCGCGACCGACTACTACGGCTACGGCGATCCGACCGGCAAGGACGGCACGGTCCGGCCGCCGGATGCAACGATCACGGTCGACACGCCGGGCTCCGGTGGCGCGCGGCTGCAGCTCGTGAGCGATGGCAATCAGCTGTATCGCGTGCGCGTCACGATCGATCCGAATGAAGGCGGCCAGCCGCCGTCCGCCCCGACCCAGCTCGCGGTCACCGATGTACACGCGAACGATCTGTCGGTCGCGTTCGTCGCGCCGGGCATCGGCACCGGCACCGGCACCGCGCAGGTCACGGGCTACGAAGTTCGGATCCGCGCGTTCGACGAGATGACCGAAGCGAACTTTGCAGCTTCGATGCCGGTCACCGCGCACGTCACGCCGGTGGCCCCGGGCACCCAGCAGGCGTTCGAGCTCGATGCGCTGCTCCCCGAGACCGATTACTGGATCGGCGTGCGCGCGTACGACAACTGCCACAACACCGGCGCCGTTGCGATCACCCACGTTCGCACCGCAACGCGCACCTCGGGCTCGGTCGATGCGTGCTTCGTCGCGACCGCGGCGTACGGTTCGATCCTCGCGAACGATGTCGAGCTGCTGCGCCACGTACGCGATTCGTTCTTGCGCACGAACGCGCTCGGCGAGCTCGGCGTCGAGGCGTACTACACGTTCGGTCCCGCCTTCGCGGGTGTGATCGGCGACTCCGAGCTGTTGCGCCAGACCGCCCGCGCGGTGCTCGCACCGATCACGGCGCGTGCCCGCAAGCTCGCCTTCTAGATCATCGGGTTCGCATCCACACGACCCCTCGATCGGGCACCTGCGGGTTCCCAAGGCGGTCGCGGGAGAGGCTTCAGCGCTTCCGCGGAAGCGTCACTCGATCTCGCCCATGGTCTGTCGATACAGACCCCCCACGATCAAGTCGTACTGCAATGGCTCGCCATCCCAGCCGCAGGCGTTGGTCTCGGCCGTGATCGTCGCTCGATATGCGAGCGCGGATGCTGACGATGGAGAAGGAGCGTCCGAGACCGACGTTCCCCGAGGTGTCTTGAAGCGTGGTACGAGGTCACGGTCGAGCTCGATGCGGTAGCCGTACTCGTGAACGAAGCGATGGTGAAACGAGCACATCCGGACAAGGTTCGATAGCTTGGTCTCGCCGCCGTCGACCCAGTGCTCTATGTGATGTGCCTCGGTAAATAGGTGGTTCGTGCAGCCGGGAAACTTGCAGGTCGGATCGCGATGCTCGAGCGCTCGCTTGAGCTGCGCGCTGACGGTGCGAAGGCGCCGTCCGACATCCAGGGGCGTACCGCACTCGTCGACCTCCATCTCGACCACACCGGCATCGCACGCGAGGCGACGTGCAGCGAGGGGCGCGATACAGGTCGCATCTTGCGTGACGGCCAGGCCGCAGGCTTCGTCTGGATGTGCGAGGCACTCGCGGGTCGTCGTGATCACCAACTCGACTGGCGAACGATTCATGCGCTCGCCTCGCAGCACGCCTTCGCCCATCGCGACGAGCGCGTTCGCTCGGTCAAAGCTTCGCGCGAACGCGGGGCGCCAGTTCTCGCGCGGCGCTTCCGCGGAAGCATTTCCGATCGCGACGCGCTCGGCCACAGCGCCAAGATCACCCATGACCGTGCCGCGCTCCGGCGCGTCAGACACTCCCATGCGCGTGGCCTGCGCCTGCGTATCTGGTTCGCCTGCCGGCATCACTCGCCCACTCGCTTTGTTCGATGGCTGCGGAACCTTCTGCAGCGATCGCGCGGTCGCTTCGAGTGCGGCCCACACCACCGCCGCCTCCTCGGGATGGAGCACGGCTTCGATCTTCACCATCCCATCTTCACGCGGCAGCCGACGCACGTAGCGACGCTCGCGATCGAGCGCTTCACTACGTGGCTGCTCGTGGTGCAGCACACTGGCGAACCTTCGGCAGATCTTGTCCAGCTGTGCGCCCGTCGTCAGCTTTGCATCGGCGAGCAGCATCGCTTCGTTCGCCGGCGTCGCGACCCGGGTCATCGCTCGAACTTTGCAATAAGAGACCTCGCCGCGTTGCAGCGCAGCATCGATGGCAGGCAGCTCGCCTAGCTTTCTCGCGACGCGAAGATGCTCGCGCGCCGTCGAGCCCGTCCAACCGACTCGCCACGAGAGCCACTCTGCACATGACCGTGCACCTTGCTTGGCCCACCCGTTCTCGGCATCCCAGATGCGAATGTCGGCGAGCAGCGCATGCGTCGCCGCGTCGAGCGTTGCGGCCTGCGTGGCAATTCGTGCTTCGATCGCATCGAGATCGATTCCCATCTATGATCTATAGATCATCTCTCTGACATTATTATCTGCGCTCACGAGCGATGCACCGAGAATGTTCCGAATATTAGACGGCAGCCCGACCGACCCATACGCTGCTGGGTCGCGACTCCCGGTTGCACGAATACCCGCGCGAGCGTTCTGACCGACGTGCTCGACGACGAACCAGCGCGAGGATCCATTGTCAGCGATTGCTTCGATGCTGCGTCGTGCGTTCGATGCACCGCGATCCCACCCACGAGCAGCAGTAATGCAGCGAACGCGATGATCGCGATTTTTGTTGCGGCGTTCACCATGACGACACTCCAGATCGGTGGCGACGCCGTGCGCCCCACCAGAAACGGCGCGAACGCGGCGCGCCAGGTCTTCGAGGTCTCGCGTTCGTCCATACCAGCGCGCAGGTGCTGGACCGCTTCACTCAGGCGGCGGCGCACGGTCGCGATCGAGACGTCCTGCTGCGCAGCGATTCCATCGGCCGACAAGCCCTCGCGATAGCGCAACAGAACCGTCGAACGCAGCGGCTCGTCGAGCGCGATCACTAGATCGGCAAGCGTGCGTTCGACCCGCGCGCGCTCGAGCAGCTGCTCGGGGCTGCGCACCGGCTCGGCGAGCATGCTCGCCTGTTCGCGCGTGTCGCGTCGCACGCGCCCGCGATGGCGCATGCGCACGACGTTGACCATGACGCGCCGCAACCACGGGCGCGCCGGCCGGGCCGGATCCGGTGGCGTGCGCAACGCAGCGGCGTAGGTCTCCTGAACGATGTCATCGGCGTCGTCGCTGCCGACGAGGCTGCGCGCTAACCGCGTGAGCCAGGCGGCCTCGGCGAGCAGAGCAGTGACATCGGCCATCGCAACCCATATATGCCGCGCTAAAAAAATTCGCTCACCAAAAGACCACGATGCTAGCTTGAGCCCGGTGGTCGCTGGTTGCGTCATCGTGGCGCTCATCTGCTTGGCGTCGGTGGGTCTCACCGTCGTCGAGTTTCGCAAGATTCCGCCGCTCGCGTTCCGGTGCAGTCGCTGCAGGATCCTGTTCGAGCGGCCGGCTCACCGCGCTTATCCTCGTGCCTGTCCGAGTTGCCACGCGCGGGATTGGGCCGTCATGCCGCAAGTCAATCAGTAGCGACCGAATCGGGCGAACCGTCCTGCATCTGCGAACCAGAGTCGTTTCGGCAGTCATGGGCGGGCAGTCATGGGCGGGCAGTTATGGGCGGGCAGAACGATCGAACACGAGGCACACTCTCGATGTGCACCGTCCCGCTCTGCTCTCGATGCTGATGGCTGCTTGTTCGTCGGGGTCGTCGGGATCGTCCGGGTCGTCGGGGTCGCCGGGCAAGGGATCGGGATCGTCGACGGTGATTGCGGTTGTTCCGCCTTCACGGGACGCCGCCCTGCCCGACGCGACAATCGCCAGAAACTGCAACGGCCATCTCCGGATCGCGCTCGGCGAGCTCGCGGCGCCACCGGGCTGGTGCTGGCGACGGATCGAAGAAGGCGACGACCTCTCCGGTCAGCTGATCGATGATCACGATCGCGTGCGCGCGCACTACGAGCTGCTGGCGTTCGACGAGCGCGTCATCAGTCCCTGCAGTCGTCCAGGTGCGAAGCTACACGCCCGTCGAACGGTGCATGGTCGCCCGCTCCAGGTCTGCGAAACCCCCAAGGGCAACATCTGCGCCTCGCTCGATGGTCGTGTGAACCTCTGCACGGACTCCACCATCGCAGCTGGCTTCGATGTCGCGATGCTCGGCGAGATGTTCATTCCGCGCTGAGGCTTCGGCGTCACGTTCTGCACGAAGCTCGGATCGGTACTCATCCAGCCTTTTGAAGCCCTGATTGCCCGAGTGCACGACGAGCACGTTCGTGTTCTCGACGAGTGGCAGCACCGTGAACTGCGAGTTACGCCACGAGCCCTCATCGCGAGCGACCGCGAACACGGTCGCCTCGGCACTCCCTCGTCACAACGCGCGATCGAGGTTTCGCATTCCTATGGCGTGACCGTCGCCCAGGTCGGGAGATCGAGCAGCCACTCGTTTACCCAGTCGCCTAGCTTGACGCCGTGCGACGTGACCGTGCCGAGCTGCCCGAACATCGTGTGGTTCATGCCGGTCGCTTCGAACACCTTCGTGTTCGGGTGATCGAAGTGGTTCGCGATCAGATCGGCCTGCACGGGCACGAGCGAGCTGGTGTACGCGAAGTACTGCTTGATGACCGGATCGTCGTCCCACGTGAGCAGCGCGATCCGGCTCGTCGGATGGCCGGCGACGACCGCGTCGAACACGCTGGTGAACGAGCTCTGGCACGCGGTGCCACACAGCGGAGGCAAGGTCAGCTGCCACGCTGTCAGGAGCGTGGCGTAGTTCACCAGGATCGGAATGAACGGCGAGGAGTCTTCGAGCAGCTCGACCTTTGCATTCGGCCACGCTCTCGTGAAGCGTTCGAAGTTGAGCGTCGCGCCGTACCCACCTGCACTCGAGCCGAGAACCCAGAGCTCCGGTGCATCGTGAAACCCAGCCGCGAGCGCGTCGACGAAAGCTTGCGTGTTCGTGCCACCCGTGTGGTGGATCGTGGGACCGCCCGGGTATGCCATCACGTTCGTGCCGTCGTGAAGATCGCCCGTGCAGTACGGCACGAACACGTAGGTGGTCGTGTCGAGCGGAGCCGGTGCGCTTGCGTGATCGACGACGAGGCCGCTGACATCCGTGGCGAGCTTCGCCGCATCGTACGTGACGTCGAGGTTGACCGCCGCTCCGTTCGTGCACGTGATGGTGTCCCAGCACGCGCCACCACCCTCGAAGTAAATGAACAGATCGCCGCCGGCGGTCGGCGCGCGATTGATCCCGATCCCTGCGGGCGTTCCGTTCGCACACGTGGTGCCCGCGAATGGTACCCACACCCACTGGTTCGGCGTGGTGCTCACATCGACCGTGAGCCTGGCCGCGTCGCCCCCCGGCGCGTCCATTTGGAAGCGCGGATGCTCGCCGCATGCCCCGATCACCAACAACAGCATCAGCGCTCGCATCCGTACATTGTACTGGAGTAGCTTCCGGCGATGCGTCCCGACGGTAGAAGCCCGAATCAAATCCGCCCGCTCGAGATAGTGACCGGATTTCAAAAACACGCTGAAGGCTCGGCACTCATCAAGCTCGGCGATACGCACGTGTTGTGCGCCGCCAGCGTCGAAGAAGGCGTACCCGGCTTTCTCAAGGGCAAAGGTCAGGGGTGGCTGACCGCCGAGTACGCGATGCTGCCGCGCTCGACGCATACGCGCAGCAAGCGCGATCCAGGTGGCCGCGGCAAAGAGATCCAGCGCTTGATCGGGCGCTCGCTGCGCGCGGCCGTCGACCTCGAGCATCTCGGCGAGCGCACGATCCATGTCGATTGCGACGTGCTGCAGGCCGATGGCGGCACGCGCTGCGCTTCGATCACGGGCGCGTGGGTCGCCCTTGCCCTCGCGATCCACAAGCTCGTGAAGAACGGCGTGTTGCTGAACGCGAACGCGCTGCGCCCGCCGGTCGCGGCGGTCTCGGTCGGTGTGGTAGGTGGCGAGGTCGTGCTCGACCTGCCTTACATCGAAGATTCCAAGGCGGATGTCGACATGAATGTCGTTGGTGACGAAGCAGGCCAGCTGATCGAAGTGCAGGGCACGGCCGAGCACGCTTCGTTCGATCGCCAGCAGCTCGATGCGATGCTCGACCTCGCGCTCGTCGGGATCCAGCAGTTCGTGCGCGCGCAACGTCAGGCCGTCGCGTGAACCGCCCGCTCGTGTTCGCGACGCGCAACAAGGGCAAGCTCGTCGAGCTGCGCGCGCTGCTCGCCGGCACGGACGTGCTCTCGATCGACGAAGCAGCCGCGCGCATCGGTCGCGAGATTCCCGACGTGATCGAGGATGCCGACACGTTCGTGGGCAATGCGAGCAAGAAGGCGCGCGAGGTCTCTCAGCTCACTGGCCTGCCCGCGCTCGCCGATGACAGCGGCCTCGAGGTCGATGCGCTGGATGGCGCGCCGGGCGTGTACAGCGCGCGCTACGCCGGCGAAGCGCACGGCGACAGCGCGAACAACGCGAAGCTCCTGGCCGCGCTGCACGGCGTCGCGAATCGCACTGCACGGTTTCGTGCGGTGCTCGCGCTCGCCGATACATCTGGATCGCTCGGCAGCGAGGTCCTCACGTCGAGCGGGACGTGCGAAGGCACGATCCTCACGGCGGCGCGCGGCACCGGTGGGTTTGGCTACGACCCACTCTTCTTCTCGCCGGAGCTCGGCATGACGTTCGCCGAGGCCGGCACCGGTCCCAAGAGCGACCTGTCACATCGCGCGCGTGCGATGCAGGAGCTCGGGCCGCGGCTGCTCGCCTACCTCGCGACGCTCGCCCTCGCGATCGCGCTCGCCGCGTGCCAGGGCGGCAAGCACGAGCCGCCATCGCCGCCACCGCAGACCGCACCCGCACCGACGACCGCAACGCCTTCGCCTCCACCGCTCGCACCGCCTGTGGCACCACCTGTGGCCCCGCCCGATATCTGCGCCGCGGGCACGCGGATCTTCGATCACGCGACGTGCACGTCCGTGCAGGGCATGAAGGTGCTCGAGCAAGCCAAGCGCACGCTGAACGGCACGCTCGATCTCACGAAGAAGGCCGCGAGCGCCGACCCGCACGCTCTCCAGATCGTGTGCGCGCAGCTGATCCAGGCGCTGTCGCGCGATGCCGCGGCGCAGGGCTGCAAGATCGATCTCGCCGATGCCGACAAGCAACAGATCGACGTGTTGATGGCCGCGTACTACGCGCAGCGCACCGCGGTCACGCCGAGCGGTGATGCCGCGGCCGATGCGGTGATCGGAAAGATCGTCGCGGTCCGCGATGCGATGTGCGCATGCGAAGACATGAAGTGCGTCACCAAGGTCGACAAGACGATCGATTCGATCGGCACATTCGGATCAAATGCACCGCAAGCCGCGCGCGTCCTCGGTGGCAAGTTGCTCGACGACGTGTCGCGCTGCGAAGCGCGGCTCAATACGCCATCGGCGCCGAAGAAGTAGCTCTGGCGACCCGCGTCCGATACTCATCATGTTCGATGGCTAAAACACCGTTCATCGGGGACCCGAATGGAGCGTAAGCCTCTGTAACCGTGGGGCGACTGAAGGGGATCGAACCCTCTACATCTAGGACCACAACCTAGCGCTCTGCCAATTGAGCTACAGTCGCCGTGAAGGCCGAGTTTCTACCTGAAACTCGAACTTCCGTCCAGTCGTCTTCGGGGTCCAGGCGCTGGAAGGCCACCGTATCCACCGTATCCACCGTATCCAACGGTATCCAAGGTCTGCCAGCTCGGGCGGTCCTGGGCCGCCTGCCTGAGTCTCTTGGATCAAGCGGGCTGAGGCCGCGATGTTGGGGTCCGCTTCGCTCTGGCAGTACCACCCGGCCGGGAGCGGGATTGGTCGAACCTAGATCACCCGATCACAGCCTGCTGAGCCTCGATCTCAGGCCCAGATGTGACCGGGCTCAGACGGCGGGTTCGGTCGTTTCTTTGGGGGCGCGGCGCGCCGCCATGATCTTCACGAACGAGCGCGAGCGAATCTCCTCGAGTGACAGGCCGGTCGCGAGCGCTTCTTCTTCGGTGACCGCACCGCACGCGATGCCGCGCAGGAAGTAGTTGAGCAGGCCCTGGCCGGTCGCCGCGTCGTCGAACAAGTCGCCGATCAGCGTGGCCTGCGCCGCCTTGTCGACGAAGTTCTTGAGGCGATCGCTTGCCGGCACGAGGCCGTCGAGGAAGAACGCATAGACCGCGCCGTAGCGCGGCACGAGCTGCGCCGGGTGGAGGTCCCAGCCTTGATAGAAGCCGTTCGTCAGCGAGTGACGCGTGTCATCGGCGTGCAGGCGCCATGCGGCCCAGACCGCTGACTTATTCTCGGTCTTCTGCGCATCGCTGAGGTTCGCGCCCTTGTGCGGCGCGACGGGCATGACCGTGGTAGCACCGTCCGAGAGCGCGACGCCGGTGTTCGCGAACGCGACCTTCATCATGTGCTTGGCGAAGTCACACGCCGGGTGGCGCATCTTCTGGTGCGCGGCGGTGATGTCGCAGTTCGCGGTGTAGTCGTAGGTCCCGAAGTGCGCGCCGGTGAGGCGATCGCCAGCGGCGCGGTGGAGGCGCGGCATCATCGAGCGACCTTGCGGATCGAAGATGGTCTGCGTGGTCTCGACCATGATCTCGAGCTTGAGCGTGCCCGACTCGAGATCGAGGCGATCTTCGAGAAGATCGAACGTCTCGACGATCGTATCGACGTCGTTGACGGTCTGGATTTTCGGCAGGGTGACGACGAAGTTCGCCGGCATCTTGCCACCCGAGGTCGTGACGAGCTCGGTCAGGAAGATATCGAGCGTGCGCAGCGAACGCGCCGCGAGCTCGCGGGTCAGCGGCTTGATCCGGATGCCGAGGAACGGCGGCAACGAGCTCGCCTCGATGCCCGCAGCGACCTGCTGGCCCGCCGCGGCCGCGTGGCCGTCTTCTTCTTCATCCGACCGGTTGCCGTAGCCGTCTTCGAAGTCGATGCGGAAATCTTCGACCGCTTCGCGCCCGAGCTTCTCGCGCACGCGCTCGAGCACCGTCGCTGCGAGGTCGCCGCGGATGCCGAGCGCTTCACCGAACGAGCCGGCATCGGGTGCGTACGTCGCGAGTGCCTTTTGCGCGATCTCGCCGAGCTTCGCCGGGGTCTCGGCCTTGAACAGGTGTGCGCCGCCGTAGACGGTGTGCACCGGTTGGCGTGCACCCGAATCACCGGGGTAGCGCCGCGCGAAGCGCGACTGTGCGCGATCGACGCGAGCGAGTGCCTTGGCGAGCTTCTTCTCCGAGAGCGACGTACGGACCATGCCCGCGTTGTATCTCAGCTACCGCGGTAGGTCGAGAAGCCGTACGGGCTGAGCAGCAAAGGCACGTGATAGTGCTGAGCGCCGTCGTGGACCGCGAACGTGATCTCGACGACGGGGAAGAAACCGGCCGTGCCGCGAGCCGCGTAGTAAGCGCCGGTCTCGAACCGAATGCGATACGTGCCCGGGGCTACCGGGCCTTGCGGGGTAAGCGTGCGCAGGCGCCCGTCGTCGTCGGTCATGCCACCGCCGACCAGGAGCCAGGTCCCGGCGGCCTGATGCTCGAGCTCGATCGCGATCGCATTGCCGGGAAGACCCGAGGCGGTATCGAGGACGTGGGTCGTGATCATCTAGAGCTCTCCGAGCAGCTTGGCTAACCGCAGCCTGGTGATCTTCGCCTGCTCCTCGCCGGCGGTCCGCAGCTCGGTCGCGCGCTCGCGATCGTGGCGCAGCCGCAGCTCCTCGAGCATCACCGCGGCGCTGCGACCGGAGGCACACACGATGTAGATGAAGCCGTGCTTCGCCTCGTACGAGACGTTGAGCTTGCCGAGCTCGGCGCGCGTGGCAGCCTCGGCATTCGCCGCACCGGCTTGCTCGCTCGTCGACCACGCCGAGGCCGCGTGCGCGCCGATCTTGGGATGCGCGGCAAATGCTTCGAGGTGCGCTCTCTCGGCGAGCGCGAACCACGTGCGATCCGCGATCCGCATCAGCGCGGTCACGTCTTCGAACGGGCGCGCGCCACACATCGCCGCGGCCCAGGCCGCCGAACCGCAACAGCGGAGCAGCGCGGCAGTGCAATCGAACGGCGTCATGTGGTCGAGCTTGGCGAGCCCCGGATCGAGCGGCACGGTGAGCTCGCCCCACGCCCGCAAGCGCGCGACACCGCCGCAGGGAAACGTCGAGAGCCGGAGGTGCGTGATCTCGCCGATGCGACGCAGCTCCTGGTCGAACACGTGACGCGTGTGCGCTTGCAGCGGCGAAGCGATCAGCATGCGCCACGTCGTGCCATCGCTGGATCCTTCGACGGTGGCGAGCGCAGGCGCATTGCCCTTGAAGTGCGAGGTATCGATCTCGATGCGCTCGATCGTGCCCGCACCCGCGAGCGCAACGATCGCCCACTCGTGACCGGGGCCTCGGCGCCGCCGGGTCTCCCAGCCATCCGCCATCGAGCGCGCCGGACCGGGCTTGATCAAATTAGTGCGCGAGCCAAAGAACATGTCGCTGCAACTCTCGACGAGTGCCCCGTTTGCGAGCGCCGCGAGATCGACGAGCCCGGCGTACAAGCGATCCCAGCGCGGCACGACCTCGCCGTGGACGCGCAGACGTGCGACGCCGCCATCGGGATAGATCCGCAAGCGCACGTGCGTGAAGCGCGCGTGGTTCGCGACCGCGAATGCGTTCTGCGCGTTGCCCTCGAGTGCGGTGCGCGGCACGAGCGGGACCCAGTGCGCCGATGCGAGCGCTGCGAGATCGAGCGGCGCATCGATCTCGGCGCCTTCGAGCGCGCACGTATCGGGATAGTTGCCGCGAAAGAACGCGGTATCGACGACGACGCCGTGGATCCGCCCAGGTAAGCCGAGCCGGATCACGCACCAATCATGGATGTCGCTGTCGCGACCAGGTGCGACCCCATCGGCGGGGCGATAGCGCCGGGTCTCCCAGCCATCCATCCACTTGCCGCGATCGGTGTACGCGTGCTCTCTCCACTCGGCAGGATGTGCGCGGAGCAGGCTCTCTTTCTCGGCGAAGAACTCGTCGTTGCACAGGATCGCGGCGCCACCGACGGCTTCGCCCGCGAGCTCGGGGAGATCGAGAAAATCACTCACATCGGTCACAAGAGACCTCCTAGATCGTTCGCGAGTAACCGCCCACGCTCCGCCACCCGGGTCCCGCGCAGATACGTCGCATGCACGACGCCGCGCAGCGTCTCGCCGAGATACGGCGTGACCTTGTGCTTGTGATGAATCCCCTCGCCGGCGACGACCTGGGTCTCGTCGTCCGCGAACACGACGAGATCGGCATCGTGACCCGCCGCGATCCGGCCCTTCACGCCCTCGAAGCCGGCGAGCCGCGTCGGCCCTTCGCACATCCACTTCACGAGATCGCGCAGCGTGTGACCGCGGCGTTGCGCTTCGGTCCACACCACCGAGAGCGCGAGCTGTAGGCCCGAGACGCCGCCCCACGCGCTGACGAAATCGCCGACCTCCATCGCCTTGAGCGCGGGCGAGCAGGGCGAGTGATCACTCGCGACGAGCTCGAGCACGCCCTCGGCGAGCGCGGCCCACAGCGCTTCGCGATTCGCGGCCTCGCGGATCGGCGGCGCGCACTTGAACGGCGTCGCACCGTCGGGAATCTGCTCGGCCGTGAAGTGGAGATAGTGCGGGCAGGTCTCGGCGGAAAACTTCAGCCCTTCCGCGCGCGCGGCACGCAGCAGCGGGATCGCGGTCGCGGCGGAGTGATGCACGATGTGCGTACGCGCGTTCGTCGAGCGGCACAGTCGGATCATCATCTGGATCGCCTGCTCTTCCGCGGCCGGCGGGCGCGACGCGAGATATGTCGCGTAGAGATGCGGATCGGCGCCGACGAGCTCGGCTGCGACCGCGTCGATCGGGCCTGCGACCTCGGCATGCGCGAGCAGCGGTGCATCGAGGCCCGCGAGGATCTGCATCGCCGGTGCGAGCTCGGTCTCGCCGACGAATCCGAACTCCGCGACGCCGCTATCGACGAGGAAGCATTTGAAGCCGCGTACGCCATCGACGACCATGCCGGCGAGCTCGCGCTGGTTGCCTGGCACCACGCCGCCCCAGAACCCGACATCGACCGCGCACTGCCCTTTCGCGGCCGCGCGCTTTGCGGCGAAGCCTTCGCGAGTCGTCGTCGGAGGAATCGAGTTGAGCGGCATGTCGACGAGCGTGGTCACGCCGCCGATCGCGGCCGCAGTCGTCGCCGTCGCGAAACCTTCCCACTCGGTCCGACCCGGCTCGTTGAGATGGACGTGCGTATCGACGATGCCTGGCAAGATCGCGAGCTCGCCGTAATCGATCACGTCGCCCGGTGCATCGGCCCACTCGCCGACGCGCACGATCTTGCCGCTGGCGATATGGATCGACGCGGGCTGGATCCCGTCAGGCAGTACGACCCTGCGCGACCGAATGACCGAAGCTTGCATTGCCCGCGACTATACGGCGGCGTGCAGGCGCTCGCGAATGAACGCTCCGATAATCTCCTGCGCTTCATCGGCAGCCTTGTAGAACCCGACGCTCGCCGGGAACACGTGAGGCATGCCCTGCCAGACGTGGAGGACCGCGTTGGGATTCTTCTCGGCGTAGCGCACCGCATCGTCGAGCATGATCTCCGCTTCGCCCACATGCATGTGGACCGGCGGCAGCGCCGAGAGATCGCCATACAGCGGCGAGACCCGCGGATCGCGCGCATCGTGCTTGCCCAGATACATCTTCGCTGCGGCGGCCACCGGCGCGAGCTTCAGCATCGGATCGATGGAAGCCTTGGTCGTCAGGCTCGGGCTCTCGAGCGCCATGTCGGTCCACGGCGAGAGCACGACGGCACCTTTCGCCGGTCGGTTCGTCTTGTTCACGAGCGCGAGCGTGACGAGCGCGAGCCCGCCACCGGCGGAGTCACCCGCGATCACGATCGAGCGCGAGCGTTCGGCGAGCCCGGAGTAGGCCGCCAACGCGTCGTCGACTGCCGCCGGATACGGGTACTCGGGCGCGAGGCGATAGTCGACCGCGAACGTCGCCGCATTCGCGCGCGAGGCGATCTGACCGACGTAATTGCGGCACGCCTTTGCCGAACCTTGGACATACGCACCGCCGTGGAAGTACAGGATCGCGGTGCCGCGATCGGCATTCGCCGGCTTGCACCACACGCCCGGCACCCCGCCGACTTTCGCATCCTCGTAGGTCACGCCCGGAGCCGCCCGCTTGGACTCGAGCTGCTTGTCGAACCCCGCCCGCCCCTCGGGACCGAGCACGAGCTCGGGCCACTTCGCCCACATCTCGCGCACCTGCTCGACGGCGGCTTTGTCTGCCTCGAGTTGAGGATGCTGGATGATCGTGCCCATGGCGGTCATCTATGCACGGGGCACGGGCTGCGTCGAGACGCTACTGGCCGCGGAATGCCGCCATCACGAACCGCCAGTGCCCGGCGCCCTGGAGCACGGCCTTCATCACGTACGAGCCAGGGTCGGGTGCGAGGAGCTCCTCGAACACGTCCAAGTTGAAGGTCGATCGCACGGTCATGCCGGGTCCACCATCCGCGCTGCAATCGCAGACCTCGAGCGCGAGGATCACCTCGTTCGTTCCGGTGGTGACGATCGGCGCCGCATCGACCTCGGTCCCGGCCGCACCCAAATCCGAAGACGCGCTGGTGACATCGACTGGAGCCGCCATCGCGATGCCTCCGTATTCGAACGCCTTGAGCTCGAAGAACTGGTTCGAGCTCTGCGTCAGGGTGGCGGTGATGGTGGTCGGCCCGGCCCCGGCCGCGGCCGCAAACGCCGAGAACAAATACTGGCTCTGACTGTTGCTGCCAGTCGCCGCCGGCCCGATCAGCGCCTGGTACACGCGACCCGCGTTGTCGGTGACCGACACGTCGGGCTCCGCGGCGGAGTGATCGAAATCGACGCCGACGATGATCGTGCTGCCGGCCGTGATGTCGGCATCGAAGGTCGTCGAGAGCACCGGGAAGTTCGCGGTCAGGCTCGCGTGGGTCTGGATGAAATGGATCGGCTCGACGGTCGCGTCGATCGCACGCGCATCGCCCGCACGCGCATCGCCCGGGTCGGCGACGCCACCGTCTTGCATGCGCGTTGTGAACCCGACGCGGCCGCATGCGCAAAGCAGCAGGCCGAGGACCGCGATCCGTATCACCTTCCCAATGTAACTCGCATGCTCGACGAGATGCGAACTTCTAAATGTGTGCGCCGGCCACGACCCAGGTCGCGAGCTCGGCCCGCTCGATCTCGGTGATGTGGGTCTTGTTGTTGAACGGCATGTTCGCGAGGTCGTACGCGCGGTACTTGATCCGCGGCGCCATCGTTTTGATCTGCTCGGGCGTATCCAACATCATGCCGACCGGCGCCGAGTGAAAGACGTCGTCGGAAGGCTTCTGAGAATGACACGGTACGCAGCGCACGCCGACGATCTCCTGGACCCGCGCGAACGTGACCGGGTGATCGATGCCGAACTTGGGCCTCACGTCGATCCGGGAGATCACCATCAAGCCGAGGATCGCGACGCCACCGCTGACGAAGGCCGGGACCAGCCACGCCTTGGTGGCGAGCTGCTTGCCGCCACCGAGGTAGCGCGAGTTCATCGCGAGCCGCACACCCGCGCCGCCGATCGAGACGACGATCAAGATCAACCAGTTCAAGTGGTGCGTGGTCGCCGCCGAGAAGTGGTTGCTGACCATGATGAACAGCAACGGAAACGTCAGGTAGTTGTTGTGGATGCTGCGCGCCTT
Source organism: Kofleriaceae bacterium (assembly GCA_043759355.1). GTDB lineage: Bacteria > Myxococcota_A > Polyangia > Haliangiales > Haliangiaceae > JABFXX01. The sequence goes on along the minus strand of JAYVLQ010000062.1, from coordinate 117,147 downwards.
GGCCTGGAGCGACAGCTTCGGATCCTGCGCCTCGCCGGAGATGGTCGCTTCGACGAGCAGCTTCTGCGACGGCACGATCACGAACCACACGTTGCCCGTCATGATCGTGCCGATCAGCACGCCGGTCTCGATGTACGCGGCGCGACCGCTGAACACGAGCGAGAACCCCCAGATCGATCCGAACAGAAAGATCACGCAGAGCGCCGAAGCCACGCGCGGATGCGTGATGCCGACCGTGCGCCAGATCGCGTCGTAGATCAGCCAGCCGGTGAGCAGCGAGGCGATCGAGAGGCAGATCGCGATCTCGGGGCCGACATCGTGGACCGATGGATCGACGAGGAATGCGGCGCCGTGAAAATAGTAGACCGTGATCAAAAGGCCGATGCCGGTCGCCCAGGTCGTGAAGTTTTGCCACTTGAACCAGTGCACGAGGTTCGGCATCTCGCCGGGCGCGAGCAGCTTCTTCTCCATCTCGTAGAACGCGCCCGAGTGGAGCATGTAGATCTTGCCCTGCGAGAGCTTCGAGAGCTCGGCGGTCTTCTCGAGGTTGCGATCGATCCAGTTGAACAACATCGAGTTGCCAACCCACATGATTCCGGCGATCAAGTGTGCCCACCGGAGGATCGCGTCGAGGAGCTCGGACAACTGCACGGGCCAACTATAGCTACTGGTGGCGAAGCTGTGCGAGGGCGGTGGCGAGCGAAACGCCAGCCCGCTTGTCAACGAGCGGCGCCGCGAGGTCGCCGACCTTGTCGAGCCGTGCGCGGAGCGTCTTCAAGGTGAACGTTTTGGGATCCAGCTTCGGTGTGACCTCGGCCCAGGTGATCGGCGTCGACACCGTGGCACCGTCGGCCGCACGCAGCGAGTATGGCGCGACAAGGGTCTTTGCCATGAACTGCTTGTGATCGACCAGGAGCCGGCCTAACCGCTTCTCCTTCTCGTTCTCGAGCGTGACCTTATCGGGTAACAGTCCGAGGAGGAGGTTCGCAATGCCGCGTCCGAAGGCTTCGGCATCCGCGAACGTGTGCCCGGGTGCGAGCGGCACCAGAATATGCACGCCGCGCTGGCCACTGGTCTTGACCACGCTCGGCAGCTCGAGCAGCTCGAGGGTGCGGCGCACGGCGAGCGCGACCTCGATCATCTCGGCGAACCAGTTCGCGCGATCGCCGGGATCGAGATCGATCATCGCCCAATCGGGTTCGGTGAGCGAAGCCAGCCGCGATCCGAACGCGTGATAGGTCAGCCCCGCTTGGTTGACTAGCCACAGCAACGCATCGCCATTCTCGATCACGATCCGGCGCACGCCATCGACCCACGCGGCGCGGATGTAGTCCGGTGCGCGCGGCGGCACGCGATGCTGGTACCAATCGAACTCGTCGATGCCGTCGGGCCAGCGCTGGATCACCACCGGGCGATCGAGCAAGTACGGCAGGATCACCGGCGCGATATCCCGGTAGTAACCGACGATATCGCGCTTGCAGATCGCATCGCGCGGATAGAGCACCTTGTCCGCGTTCGACAGCGGCGGCGGCGGCGATAGGCTGCGCCGAAAATCGATCGGCTCGTTGATCGAGTGGGCGTGCCACGCGGCCGCGTAGTCACCCTGCTGCGCGCGCGCGACCACGCCGCGTAGCCCGAGCTCCTTCGCCGCGATCATCACGCGCTCGACCGTACCGGTCAGCGCGCTCGAGCACATCAATGGGTGCGGTGCGCCCTCGAGCAGCTTCGCGAGCCGCATCCGGCGTGTGCTCAAGGGCAGCGCGCGCAGATCCTCTTCGCCATCCCACAACAGGTCCCAGCAAATCAATACTGCCGAGGTGACGTGATTGGTCCGCGCGACCGCAGCGCGCAGACGCTCGTACGAAGGCGCACCGCGATCGTCAAGGACGCACACCACACCGTCGATCGCGAACCGGGTGGTGGCGAGCCGACCGAGCGCGCGCGCGATCGGCGGGAACGTCACGGTCCAGTCGCGAAAATCGAGCGCCGCGAGCCGCGTGTCCATGCCACTGCGCGTGGCGAGCACGCGATGGCCATCCCACGCAGGCTCGACGCAATCGTGAGCCTGATCGGTGCCGAGTCCGATGTGCGCGAGCGTGAACTGGCGCGCGAACGTCCAGAGGTTGTCGCGCTGACCGTACTTGCGAAGCTTCTTCTTGGGCGGCTTCGCCACTCAGCCCCACGCGCGACGGATCGCTTCGGCGATGCCACCGCCGCTGCCGGCGATGCGGACGAGCGAATCGGTCGCCTTCGCGCGCACGTGCTCGGACGCGCCGCCCATCGCGAACGAGCGGCCCGCGACCTCGAACATCGGCACGTCGTTGACCCAATCACCGACGACGACGGCATCGGCCACAGTACAACCGATGCCCGCACACAGCTCCGCGAGCGCGGTGCCCTTGGTCGGCCCCTGCTTGCGTGTGAGGATCGCGTGCTTGCCCTGGAACAGGCTGATCGCGAACGACACCGCGAAGACCTCCTGATCGCGCAGCTGCGCGTACGCGGCGGCGATCGGTCCCGGGTCGCCGACCGCGACCGCGCACAACGGCTCGAGCCAGCGCTCGTCGTGGAGCTCGTCGACTCGCTGCAAGTTGGGCGACCACGTCGAGATGTACTTCGCGTACGCGTCACCCGCGGCATCGTGGTGGATCTCGTCGGCACCGAAGAGGAAGCTCGCGAGGCCGTGCTCCGCGAACACCTGCCGCAACAAGGCCGTCGCCGCAACCGGCATCGGGTGGTGCGCGAGGGTCTTGCCGGTGTGGACTTCGACCAGGTGGCTACCTTCTACACAGGCGATCGGACCCTCGATTCCGCAGGCCCGCGCGGCCTCGACCGAGCCCGAGTGCATCCTGCCTGTTACGATCGTGACCGTGGTTCCGGCGTCGCGGAGCTCACGAATCGCCGCAATGTCGCGATCATCGACGGTTTGGTCCGCGCGGAGGAGCGTGCCATCGAGATCGACTGCCAGCAGCCTGTACGACATCGCCAGCCACTCTAGCACCTGGTTTGTCGACGCCAGAGGGGTGGTACGATGGACGGGTGTTGCGTGACGACCTCGCGAAGGGGCTGCCCGCCGGGGTTTCCGGCGAAAAAGTGGAGGCAACTGCGGCGCGTATCGCGGCAGCCGGACGCGCCGCATGGCCCACGGTCGCGCTGACAGACGAGGTCATCACCGAGCGCTTGGTCGCGCGAGTTCACGACGATCCGGAAGCCTCGCTCGACGAGCTCCGCGATGCCGACCTCTTCCTCGCGTTCGGGCTCGCCGCCGGCAACACCGCCGCGATCCGCGCCTTCGAAGACCACCTCGTGCCGCAGATCGATGTCGCGCTGCGCCGGCTTCGGCTCGGCGGCGGCACCGCGGATGAAGTGAAGCAGGCACTCCGCGTCGAGCTGCTGACCGGGCCCGAAGCGAAGATTGCGGACTACGCGGGTCGCGGTGACCTCGCGGCATGGCTGCGGATCAGCGCCACGCGCAAAGCGTTAAAGCTCGTCCGCCGTGCGGACCGCGAAGAATCGCTCGACGAGATCCTGCTCGATCACTGGCCGGCGAACACGCTCGATCCGGGCCGCAAGCACATGCGGACCACCTACACGGATCAGCTCAAGAAGGCGATCCGCGAGGCGTTCGCCGCGCTCGAGGTTCGCCAGCGCAACCTGCTTCGCCAGCACATCCTCGACGAGCTCACGATCGATGACCTCGCGCGGCTCTATCGCGTGCATCGCGCCACGTGTGCACGGTGGCTCGCCGATGCGCGCGCCGATCTCGGCAAGCAAACTCGCAAGCGCTTGATCGCGACGCTCGGGACGCACAGCGAAGAGCTCGAGAGCGTGCTGCGCTTCCTCGACAGCGATATCGAGCTCTCGATCTCGCGCATCTTGCAGTCGAAGTGATCATGTCGAGCGCCGCGTGCCCGAGCTCTGATAAGTTGCTCGCCTTCGCGACCGGCGAGCTCGACGACAAGGCGCTTAGCGAGATCGAGATCCATCTCGATACCTGCGCCGATTGTCGCGCCGTGATCTCGAACTTCGCGCGCGGTGATGTCGCGCCGACCTTTGGCCGCTACCGCATCGATACGGTGCTGGGATCCGGCGGCATGGGCATCGTGTACCGCGCGTGGGATCCGCAGCTCGCGCGCGCGGTCGCGATCAAGGTCGTGCGCCGTGCGACCGAGGACACAAAGGGTCGCGCGCGGCTGATTCGCGAAGCCCAGGCCCTCGCGCGGCTGTCGCATCCCCACGTCTGCCATGTCTACGACGTCGGCATCGACAACGAAGAAGTCTGGGTCGCGATGGAGCTGATCGATGGCGTCTCGCTACGCGACTGGGCGGGCGCGAAGCGCGAAGGCTTGCTCGAGGTGTTGATGGGCGCGGCGGAGGGCATCGCGGCCGCGCACGATGCGGGCCTCATTCACCGCGATATCAAGCCGGAGAACGTGCTCGTCACGCGCGATGGCCGCGCGATCGTTACTGATTTCGGGCTCGCTCGCGGCGATGACACCATCGACCCGCACGGCTCGACCGCGCAGAACAACTCGCGGCTCACCACGACCGGTGCGATCGCCGGCACGCCCGCGTACATCGCGCCCGAACAGCTCACGGGTGATCTGGTCGATGCGCGCGTCGATCAGTTCGCATTCGGCGTGATGGCGTGGGAGCTGCTCACCGGATCCAAGCCGTTCCCGATCGTGTTCGCGCTCCGCATCGACGCGGTTCGCAATGGCGTGACGCCGCCTGCCTCGATGCGAAAAGATGTCGCTGTCGTGCTCGCGAGAGCGATGGCCGTCGCGCCGCGCGATCGGTTCGCCTCGATGCGCGAGCTGATCGCCGCGATCGAGGAGCCAGAGTCGCTGCGCGCGGTGGTGCCGAAGCAGCGCCGGGTGCCGGCCTACGCGGGTGTTGCGCTGGTCGCGATGACCGGCGCGGCGATCGCGGCGTGGAAGTGGCCGGCGCACGAAGCGTCGCAGGCCGCGCAGACCACGACCATGCCGGAGGCTCAAGCTCGGGTCGCTTCCATGCCGGACGCGGCACCGCCGGCTGCGACTCCGCCCGACGCCACGAGCATTGGCGCGGTTGCGACCGCGGCGGTCGCCGAGGCACAACCTGCCCGCACTCCGCGGATCTCGAACCATGCCGCAGTCCAAGCGCAATCATCAGCACCTCCGAGCACCGCGATGAAGGTGATCACGGATCACAGCCGGAGCGGTGCCGAGCAACGCAGCGCCGCGATCGCCACGATCGATGCGTTCTGCTTTTTGCCTTACGTCGCCGCGCATCCCGACAAGGACCTGCCGCGACCCGTCGTCGATTGGGGTATCGTCAAGAGCATCACGCCCGAGACCGGGCGGATCATGGGCGAGGCGATCAACTCGAACATCCTGACCATCGAAGGTGCACGCGACACCTATCGCGTGATGCAGGAGATCGCGTCGCTGAACTACATCGTACCTGCCGAGACCGGCGACCTCGTCGCGCTGTGCGCGGACAAAGAAGCATCGGACGTTTATCGGTTTTCGGGCGGGCCCACGGTGCCGGTCGAAGCGGTCGTACCGATCACGAGCGAGCCTAGGATCACCGCGTACGCGAAGTACAAGCCGCTCCACACCCACGAGCTCGCGTTCACCGCCGCGGGCGCGAACGGCAAGGCAAACCTCGAGCTCGATCGCACGTACATCATTCGCGCGAAGGTGATCGACACCGGCGATGGCATGCGGTTCAAGATGGATCGCTACTTCCTCGACGTGCCACCCGCGCTCGCGAACAAGCTCGAGCTCGCCAAGCCGACCTGGATCGTCGTCGATAACTTGCACTACGAAGAACCCGACGCCTCCGGCAAGAAACCGTTCGTCGTGCATCTCGTCGCGGTCGTTGGCGAGATGTTTCCTGGCTAGCTAAACCCGGGCGAGGCGCAGCGTGAGCGGCCAGCGAATCTCGTGATATTCGCTCGTCGAAGGCCACACTGCCGCAAGCTCGGCGTGGAGCTTGTCGAACGGTGCTTGACCCTCGGTCGCGACGAGCTTCGCGCTCGCCGACCACGAGGCGATGTAGCCGAGCAGCTCTTCTCGCGTCCAGCTCGCAGTCATCGCGGTCACCGGAGCTTCGACAGTGGGCCACGGCCATGCCAGATCGCGGTAGCCGTTCTCGACGTGCTCGCGGCCCTTCGGCCAGTATTTCCCGACGACGTCGCGATAGAAGTGCGTGACGATCGCGCTCGCGTTGGGTTCGACCTCGACGATGCCGTAGCTCACGAGCGCGACGAGCGCGCCCGGCTTCGCGACGCGCTCCACTTCGGCGACGTACGCGGGCCACGCGAACCAGTGTGCGGCTTGCGCGGCGACGACGAGATCCACGCTGCCCGAACCGAGCGTGCTCTTCTCGGCGGGCTCGCAGCGGTACTCGACGTTCGAATGGCACTCGGCCGCATCGAGCTGGGCTTGTGCCGGCTCGGTCGCGATCACTTGTTCGAAGCGTGCCGCGAGCGCGACCGACAACTGGCCATTGCCGCATCCCGCATCCCACGCGAGCCCCTGCTCGGTGCAGCGATCCGCGAGGACATCGACGAGCGATGCCGGGTAGTGAGGCCGATACGCCGCGTAGGTTTGCGCGACCTGCGAGAAGTGATCGGCGAAGCTCACGGGTAGCGGCCCTGGACGCCGATGCCGAATTCGAGCTCGGCGTAGAGCCAGCGCGAAATCTCGGCGGTCTCGCCGACGAAGGCGTACGCGCTGAACGAACGATGAAGGTCGAGCATGTAGCCTTCGATGGCGCGAACCCCGAAATCGGTGCCGTATGCCTGGCCGGTTTGCTTCTGGTAGTTGGTGAAATCGAATACCAGCGATGGCTGAACGAACAGCTGCGAGTGGCCGGCTTCGCTGAAGTAGAACCGCGCGCCCGGCTCGAGCCGGAACACGCGCGGACCAGAAGTGATAGGGCTCGGCCCAAAATCCCTCTCGAGGCCAATGTGGAAGGCGAGCGTGAGCTCGACCGTACGCGCGACCGCGTAGCTCGGCTCGAGATCGATCGCGAAAGGTGACCGCCCCGTGCACACCGGCGCGTTGCCGCTCTTCGCGGTGATATCGGAGACGCCGCAGTAGTCGCTGTTGTACGTGGCGATGCCGCGCACGCCGACCTCGAGCCGCGCAGACAGCCCGAGCTGGCCCTTGCGAGTCTCGGGGAACGAATCGTCCGCGAAGGCCGTGCTCGCGCACGCACACAGGACACCACCCAGGGCGATTCGCCGCATGGGGTGACGCTATCACTCAAAGGTCATCAGGCGGGTGCGTTCGCAGCGGTCCAACTCGATGCGCGAACTGCACCCGCTCCGGTACGCTCCGTTTTCGTCGCGCGGACATCGCTCGTACTCATCCCGGCACACGGCGGTGGTGTAACACAGAGCGAAGCGCTACCTTCAGAGGGATGATTTCTCGTCGGCAGATGCTCGCGGCGGCACTCGCCTCGCTGGCGTTGCCGAAACTGGCTGGCGCGATCGGAGCGGGTTCGAAGTTTCGCTTCGGTCAGCTCCAGCTCGGCTCGGGTTCTGCGTGGAATCCACGCCCGCGCGCCCTCGCACGCATTGCGTGGGAGATCGCGAAGCGCACGTCGATCGATGTCGAGCTCGAGCCCTCGGTCGTCACGCTGACGAGCGAGGCCTTGTTCGAGACGCCGTTCCTGTATCTCGCGGGTGATCGCGCGATCGAGCTGCCGAGCGCAGCCGGCATCGAAGCGCTGCGCCGGTTCCTCACGTTCGGCGGCTTCATGCTGATCGATAGTGCGGAGGGCTCGACCGATGGCGCGTTCGATGGCTCGGTGCGCAAGCTACTCTCGGCGGTGTTCCCGTCGCCGGCGAAGAGCCTCGAGATCATTCCGGCCGATCACGTCGTCTACAAATCGTTCTACCTGCTCGACAAGCCGGTCGGTCGGCTCGCGATCGCACCCGCGATGGAGGGCGTACTTCGCGATGGCCGGCTCGTGTGCTGCTATGTGTCGAACGACCTCGGCGGAGCGTGGGCGCGAGACGATTTCGGCAACTACGATTTTCCGTGCGAGCCCGGCGGCGAGAAGCAGCGCGAGCTCTCGTTCCGCACGGGCGTGAACCTCGTCATGTACGCGCTGTGCCTCGACTACAAGTCCGATCAAGTGCACGTGCCGTTCATCATGAAGCGGCGGCGCTGGAAGCCCGACGAGTAGCATGTCGATCGTCCTCTTCTCGATGACGCTGCGGATCGTGCTCGCGATCGTCGGCGTGGCCTTCCTGGCCGGCGCGGTGATCTTCGTCAAGGCCAAGCGCCCGCGGCTCGGTGCGGCCGCCGGGGTCGGCGCGCTCGCCGCGCTCGGTGCGCTCGCCGGTGAAGGCCTCACCGCGCTCACCGTGCGACTGGCGGCGCCGTCATCCTCGGACTTCAACGAGTACCGCTGGGTGTTCTTGTCGCCGTGGGGCCGGCTCGGCCTCTACCTCGGCGGGGCGTGCGTGGTCGCGATCGTGATCCTGTCGTGGCGCGCGAGCCGCGGTGCGAATCCGTGGCGGCGGGCGATCATGATCGGCTTGCGCGGCGCCGCCTCGCTCGGCGCGCTCGTCGTGTTCCTCGAGCCCGCCGTCGAGCTCCGTCAGGTCGCACGTGAACCGAACCGGATCGCGGTGCTCGTCGACGATTCGAAATCGATGTCGCTGTCGGAGAATCCCAAAGGGCCCACGCGGATCGAACGCGCCCGCCGGCTGCTCGCCGATTCGTCCGCGACGCTCGCCAGCTGGGAAAAAGACCACAAGATCGACTACTACACGTTCGCGGATACGCTCGCGTCGACGTCGCTGCAGGCGCTCGCCATGGATACCGCGCAGGGCAAGCAGACGATGCTGCGCAAGGCGCTCGAGCTCGTGCGCGGCCGCTACGAAGGTCGCGACCTCGCGGGCATCGTGTTGATCTCGGACGGAGCGGCGACCGGATCGTTCGACGAGGATTCGGGCGATGGTGCGGTTCGCGATTTTCTAAAATCGCTCGATACCCGCGTCCACACCGTGTGGGCCGCGCGCGAAGGACTCCAGGACCTCGCGGTCTCCAAGATCATGGCCGACGAGTTTGCATTCGTGCGCACGGTGGTCCGGATCGAAGCGGTGATCCACACGACCGGCCTCGCGCCGCGCCAGCTTCCCGTGACGCTCTCGACCGATGGTCAGCCGCTGCGCCAGAAGATGGTCGAGCTGCCCGGTGGCGACAAGAATGTCACCGTCACCTTCGAGGTCACGCCGCCGCGCGTCGGTCGCTATGTCTACGAGGTCTCGGTCCCGATCGTCCCCGGTGAAGCGGTCACCACGAACAACACGCGCAGCTTCGTGATCCGCGTGATCCGCGACAAAATCCGCGTGCTCCAGGTCAGCGGCGCCCCGTCGTGGGATGTCCGCGCGCTGCGCCAGATGCTCAAGTCGAACCCGAACGTCGACTTGATCTCGTTTTTCATCTTGCGTACGCAAGACTCGGTCTCGCTCGTGCCGAACGACGAGATGTCGCTGATCCCGTTCCCGACGCGCGAGCTGTTCGAGCAGCAGTTGCCCTCCTTCGACGTGATCGTCCTGCAGAACTTCGAATATCTGCCCTACGGCATCGGCGATTACCTCGAAAACATTCGCAGCTATGTCGAGGGCGGCGGCGGGCTCGTGATGCTCGGTGGCGCACAATCATTTACGTCCGGCGGCTACTACGGCACGCCGGTCGCGACAGCGTTGCCCGTCGATCTCTATGGGCCATTCGATTCGGGCGCGGTGCTCGATTCGGGCAAATTCCAACCGCAGCTCACCGATGCGGGTGCGATGCATCCGATCACGTCGCTGAGATACTCCTCCACCGATAACATCGCGGCCTGGCGCGCGCTGCCGCCCCTCGAAGGCACGAACCTGATCGCGGGCGCGAAACCAGATGCGACCGTGCTCGCGTTCCATCCGCGCCTGAAGACCAAGAGCGGCAAGCCGATGCCGGTGATCGTCGCGGGTGATTACGGCAAGGGCCGCTCGATCGTGTTCACCACCGATACGCTGTGGCGTTACGGCTTCGTCGCCGCGAGCCGCACCGGTGACGACGGGCGGCAATATACGAAGCTCTGGGAGAACGCGATTCGCTGGCTGATCCAGGACCCAGATCTCCGCAACCTCCATGTCGATAGCGACGCGGTCGAGTACCTGCCTGGCGCACCCGTCCGCGTCGCCGTGCGCTTGCTCGGTCGCGATTATCAGCCACTCCCGAACGGTGCCGTCACGCTCACCGTGACCCGCGGCGCGGATCCCGCCAAGGCGCTGCCGGTCTCGACCCAGCAGCTCACCGTCGGCGACGATGGCACCCGGACCGTCGAGCTCGGCGGTCTGACAGCGGGCGTGTATCGCGTCCAGGGCAAGGCGACCATCGCGGGTCATCAGGTCGATGCGAGCGATATCTTCCTCGTGCGCGAGGGTGGGAGCGAGCTCGATCGCCCCGATGGGGACCGCGCCACGCTCGAGGCCATCGCGGCGGCCACCCATGGCGAGGCGCTTGGCCCGGCCCCCGGCAGGGAGACAATCGAGGCGCTCCCTGCCAGTCTGGCCTTCGACCCTCCCCGGATTATTCGGGTCGATCGCCGCACCGATGTCGAGCTGTGGAGCCGTCCAGGCCTCCTCATCCTCGTCGTGGGCCTCCTCGGGCTCGAGTGGCTCTTGCGCCAGCGCAGCGGGTATCTATAGATAGGGTCACCACATGGCGCTGCAGCTCGATAGCCTCGTCACCGACCTCATGTTCCAGGCCAACTCGGCCATCGATCAGAAGACCCTGATCGAAGGCCTCGGCGGGGAGACCGCGCTCGAGACCAAGCAGCTGCTCGATGTCGACCGGCTCGACCCGCGCGCGGAGATGGAGCTGTCGCCATCGATGCCGTTCCGCCGCCGGACCGAGCGGCGCTTGATGATCATCGACGAAACGATCGTCACGCCGCGCACCGACCCGGGTGCCGAGCCGATCATCAAGGACGATTTACGCGCCGCCAAGGAGCTGCTGATCGATATCTGCACGAAGCTGCCGATCCGGCTCGGTCGGTTGTTCGTGCTCGGCACGTGGGGCGATGCCGTGCTCGTCGCACGCAACATCAAAGACCTCCGCGCGATCTGCTTGCTTCCGTGGGCGCTCGATCCGCAGGTCGACGAGACCGGCAAGCGTCGCCAGACCCCGCTGTCTCAAAAGGAGTTCGAGTCGAAGCTGATGACCTACGAGAAGCGCCTCGAGGAGCTCGACGAAGAACAGATCCTCGCGCGCCTCGACGGCATCAACTTCGAGCGCCGTGGCGACCTCGTGATCGTCGACGTGCTCGAAGAGGACGGTACGTGGGATCAGCGCAAGTCCATGCAGATGGAGATGCAGCTCGGCGCGTGGGACAGCTTCTCGATGATCGCGGGGGCTCCGTCGACCTCGAAACTGCCGCCGAAACCAGGTGCGGTCGCTGCGCCTGCCAACGGTGCGAACGGCGCCGCGAAGCCGGTCGCGGCTGCTCCTGCCCCTGCGAAGCCGGCAACGCCCCCACCGAAGCCGGAGCCCGTCGGCCCGCCGCTCACGATCAAGGAGCTCGATAACACCGTCCTGCTGGTGTTCCCCGCGGCGCGCTTCAACCTCGACGTCGCATCCGCGCTCGGCAAGAGTGATTGGGATAACGTGGTCCGTCGTTCGGACAATGTTTCGGGCTCGGTGCGCGACAAGATGCAGCGCGATGGTGCGAACTGGGTCGCGCCACTCGAGTTTCTCTCGGAGGTCTTCATCGATGGCAAGCCGTTGACGAAGCAACAGTTCGAGAAAGACTCCCAGCCGCTCGACGGCCTCAAGTCGCTGATGGTGCACTTCCCGCGGTTCGGCGAAGTGGTGCTGTTCGAAGTGCCCGGCAAGGGTCGCTTCGTCACGTCGCTCACGAGTAGTCCCGAGCGCGCCGTGGCGGTGGTGAAGTAGTGCGGCTGGCGATCGTCGCGGGTTGCCTCGCGATCGCCACCTATGCCCTGCCGGCGGCCGCCGACGACGACTTCGGCGGCGCCACGATCATCTTCGCGCGCGATCACTCGTTGCTTCGCGTCGATCCCAAGGGCAAGACCGAGGTCGAGATCGCGACGTTCGGCGATCCGAGCGACAAGAAAGCGAAGCCGCCTGTCGTACGCAAGCTCGAGACCGATGCCGCCGGCAAGGTCCTGCTCGCGGATCTCGATGGCACCTGGCAGTACATGCCACTCGATGGTTCCGCGAAGTCGCTCACGCCGCTCGCGTGTGGTGACGGTCCCGCGCAACTCGCCGAAGACGGCACCTGCGTCGTGTGTCGCGCGAAATCCGGCGGCTCGCAGATCCTGAACATCGCGAGCGGCAAGACGCTCGCGGTCGACCAGCTCGGCGCGCGGATCACCGGCAAGGGTACCGACCGCAAGCTGGTGTGGGCCGACAAAGATGGCATCTGGTCGGCACCGCCGGGCGATCGCAAGAAGGCGAAGAAGGTCGCATCCGAGGCGCCGTTGCGAAGCTTCTTGCCGAGCCCCGATGGTGCGCGCGGGGTCGGTGTCTACAGCGACGAGATCTACATCGACGTGCATCACAAGAAGCCCGCCGAGATCCTGATGGGCTTCCAGCTCGACGGCGAAGGCGCGCGTCGTAAAGCGATCAAGGCTGGCGTGCCACTGGAGTGGTCGCACGACAGTGAGTGGGTGCTCGTCCAGAACGGTGGCGAGGCGTGCTTGATGCACGCGACCGGTGGCGAGTACAAATGCTGGCGCGGCTACACGGCGGCTTCGATCTCGAGCGACGGCAAGTACGGTGTGTTCCTCGGCAATCGCGATGGCTCGCATCGTCAGGCGCCGGCGGCGGCCAAGATCGACCCGAAGAAAAAAGCCAGGAAGGCAGGCAAAGCCGACAAGCCCAAGCCGCCCGAGAAGAAGGGCGATCCGGCCGACGAGCCCGATCTCGATGGTGGCGGCGACGACAACGATGATACCGCCGTGCCGCCGCCCTCCGGTCCGCTCAGTATCTTTCGCGCGAAGCTCGAGGGCAGCGCCTTTACCGAATCGCCGCCGATGATCGTCAAGGTTGTCGACGGAGCCGCGGTCTGGGTTCCAGGAACGCCATAGCTCGGTTCGAGTAAGCCCGAGTAGCAGGCCCGCTGCTCCATCCAGTGGTGCAACGCAGCACGGGTGTTGCGGTCTCAGGGAACGTAGATCAGATCGCCAGGCAGCACGTAAATGTTCATGTCGCTGCGGGTACCCGAGGCAAGCGAATCGTAGTCGAGTGGAATCTGGCGAGTATTGCCCTTCGCATCGCGACGCAGCAGGCGGATCTCGTCGCGACGTGCGAACCGCGAGATGCCACCGGCCATCGCGATCGCCTCGGCGACGGTCACGTACTGGTCGCTCGAGAACACACCGGCCTTGCCGACTTCGCCCTCGATCGTGAAGCGGTAGCTCTTCCACGCGCGAACCGCGATCGTGACCTCGTTGCCGGCGGTCAGCTTTACGAAGTTCGCGAGCTGCGTCTTGATCTTCTCCTTGAGCGCCGACGGGGTCTCGCCGGCCGCCTTCACGTCGCCAACCAGCGGCATCGTGATCGTGCCATCGGGGCGGATCGTGGCCTCGGTGTTGAGCTCCTTCTGCTCCCACACGTTGATGCCGATGAGGTCACCGACACCGAGCACGAGCTCGCGGTTGCGCGGGTCGGGCTCCTTCGAATAGTCGTAGTTCGGGAGCGACGAACCGCAGGCGACCAACATCACGACCAGGAGGACAAGGGCCTTCACCCCGTGAGTGAAGCGCGTCCCCCGGTCCTGGTCAATCCAGCCTAGTTGTTGTTTCCGCCGCCGAGGCGGCCGAGGCCCTGTTGCGCACGGTAGTTGTTGCCGCCACCGGTGTACTCGATCAGCTCTTCGACCTCTTTGACGGTGTCGGTGTACTTGGTGCAGCGAGAGACCACGAACACGCGGAGGTCGGAGTCGTGGCTCGGATCGTTGGGCGACGGCGGCAGCTCGTCGTCGTTGTCCTTGAGGTAGAGGGTGAAGTCGCTGTTCGAGCCGCTGCCCTGCGAGTCGTGGTTGACGCCAGCACCTTGCGAGAGCCAGACCGGCTCCGGGCACGGGTAGGTGGCACCGGAACCGCAGGTCGCGAGCGCGGTGTTCCAGTTCGCGATGTTCGCGACCACGTAGGAACGCGCGACGTTGAGGCCGGACTCGGCGCAATCGGTCGCCGCGATCCCACTACGAGTGAGGTCGGAGGACAGGTTCGAGGCGAGCTGCATCGAGACGAGGACCGAGGCTCCCGCGAGCAGCGACGCGATGATGATCATCGTGACGAGCATCGCGCTGCCGCGTTGGGGCGTGCGTTTGGTCAGCTTCATGGCGACGCGCTCGTGTTGCGGATTTCGACGGTCTGACGAAGGATGCGACGACGGTAGTTATCGGTGTTCACCGCCGCGGCCGCATGATCTTCGACGGCCGGACGGTTGTACGATTTGAGGTTGCCGACCAGGCCGCTTAGCGTGCGCGCCACCATCGTGACCCGCACCGCGCGGAGCGTCGCGTTCGTATCGGCGGCATCGGTGCTGATGTTGAACAACCACTCGTCTGTTGCCATCGCTGCCGCGTTGGAGCCTTCGGGGTCGACGAAGCCGCTGCCGTTGAGATCCTCGGCCTTGACGAGCTGGAGGTCTTCGACGCCCTCGGCCATGGGTTCGGCATCGGAGGTCGATTCTTTGCCATCGGGGTCCATGAGCAAGGTCGGGTTCGTTCCGCTCCCGCCATCGGAGACCGAGCCCACGTAGAACAGCGCGTGTTGCGCGCGAATCACGAGCGAGCCTGCCGCGTACGGACCGGCCGCGTTGGCCGGCAAGGTGATCACGCAGGTGCCGGGCACGACGAGCGTGAGCACGTTCGTGTTGACCGCCGTGATCCTCGCGAGCATACCGACCGTGCCGTCGCTGATAACGATCGAGTCGCCCACCGAGAGCTGCGAGCCATCGGTGACGGTGAGCGATGCGTTGTTGTTGTAGATCTCTCGCGTCGAGGTGACGACCGCGCCCGAGGCAAAGATCACGTCGAGCTTGTCCGTGCCGGCGGCGATGCCGGTCGGAGTCGTCGCGTTGTTGTAGACCTGGATCCCGGTAGTGGTGCACGTATTCGGATCGTAGATCGCGTTCGCCGGCGAGCCGGGACTCGACTGGCGGATCGCATCCGCGATGAAATCGAGTGGGACACGCACCGCGCTCTCGGTCGTGACCGAGGCACGCTGTTCGCGGAAGCCTTGGGTCATCGAGACCGCGACCGCAAGCACGCCCGCGACGGCGAACGAGAAGATGATCAACGAAATCATGAGCTCGACGAGCGTGAAGCCACGTTGAGCGGTGCGGGTACGCCTCATAGGCCACGCCTCGCGTACTGCGTGACGGTATGGGTCTGGCCATCATCGGCCCACGTCACCGTGACCAGCATGTCCCAGTAATTGGTTCGCGCGGTCATGGTCGTCGCGCGCGTGAAGATGCCGGCCGCCGAGCCTCGCTCGTTGATGTACGTCTCGGTGGCCCACGCGCCGCCCGAGCCCGAGCCCGTACGCAACTGCTCGATCTTGTCCTGCGCGAGCATCGCAGCCTCGGTCGAATGACGCGAGAAATTCGACGCCTTGGTCTGTGTCGCGTAGAGCGCGATGATCCCCATGATCGCGACGGCGGTGAGCACCATCGCGATCATGACTTCGATCATCGTGAAGCCTGCTTCGACCCTGCGTCGGGTCACTGGGTGCGAATCCATAGTCTGCGTTTGACGGACGTGGTGCTCGCCGAATCGACCGCGGCGGCCGCGACGCTCGCGGCATTTGCATCGGTGACGAGACGCGACTGCTGGTCAGCGGCGCCAGAGTAAACGCCGGTGCCGGAGTTGATCACCGAGCTCGCACCACCCTCGACGACGACCGAGGTTCCGATGGTCGGCGTGCTCGCGACGTTGATCGCGTAGACGCGACCGGTCGCACCGCCGGTGCCGTACGCGCCCGGGTTCGTGTTGTCGTTGGTGTCGGCGGTATCCGTCGTCACATAGATCTGGTTACCGATCACGGTCGCCTGCGCGACGCCCTTCTCGTTCGTGCCGTACGCGTACTTGAACAGGACGTCGGGCGCACCCTTGTTCTCGTTGATCGTCGCATCGGCGATCGGCGTGTTGAGCGAGACCGCCATGATGAACTGCGCCGTGCCCGCCGGGCTCCACGTGGTGTCGCTCGGATAGGTATCGACATAGCCGCCGGTCGAGATGATGGCGTACTGGACGCCGCCCTTGACAAAGATCGCCGGCTTCGCACCGATCGGATGATTGTCGGTCGAGAACCGGAACAGCGGCTTGGTGACGCCATCCTTGCTGATACCGGTCGCCGGATCGGCGCGCCAGACATCGCCGTAGAGCGTGCCCCACGCGACGTCGGTGAGATAGCCCTGGAGCTTCGTATCGATCGCGACGACACCGCCGGGGATGCCGGTGAGCGCGGGGATCGACGAGCCGCCGCTGCGCAGCGCCGTCGTGAACGCATAGCCGGTCTGCCACTCGGCGAGGCCGGTCTCCATGTTGATACCGGTGACGACGTCACCCGAGCCGGCGGTGCCGCCGTTGTTGGTCTGCGCGTAGACCATCCACTTGGTGGCGACACCGTTCTGCACGGCGCCGGCCGCGAGCGTGAGGCCCGTGCCAATCTCGAACGTCGCGCGCGTGGTCGTGTTCGCCATGGAGTATTCCCACAGGACGATCGGGTTGGCCGGGTCGGAGATGTCGAGCGCGTAGACACCGGGCTTGCGATCATTCGCGGTCGTGTCGCCACTGCCGGTCTGGACCATCAAGATCGTGTGCCAGCCGCGTTGGCCCGAAGCAGTGAAGTCACCGAAGGCATCGATCACGTGCGGCGAGCCATCGATGCGACCGGTGTTGTAACGAAGGATCGGCAGCTGCGTGCGCGGAATGTAGGCCCACAGCTCGCGACCGATGACGTCGCAGTTGAGCTTCGCTTCCATGCACACCGCATGGAGCATGCCGTCGTCGCCGCCGAAGTACGCCATCGCCGGACGGTCCTTGTTGACGATGTTGCTCGCCTCGATCACGGCGACGGTCGAACGATCGACACCGCCGAGCGCCGGGCGAAAGAAATTCGGGATCAGCGAGTCGTCGCCGGCGAGCACGCGCGAGACCAGCAGTTGCTGGTTCGTGCTCGACAGGTTCGGCGCCATCAGCGGGCCGAGCGTCGTGACTTCGCTCTGCTTGAGGAAGTGCATCGCCGGCTTCACGCCTTGATCGACGGTGGTGAACACCGTGCGGCAATCACCGTTGAAGTAGGTGGGGCAACCCGCGAACACCGCATCCGGCACACCGCCGGAGGCATCGAAGATCGACGTACCCGCGTTGTAGTTACTCGAAGTCGTCGTGATGTTGCTCGTCGCGCGGGCACGCAGGTGGCCCTTGGTGAACGGGAAGCGGAACTTGGTCGAGTCCGCATCGCTCGAAAACGTCGGCACCGTGATCGTCGTCGACGACGACGTGATGAACTCGAACGTGCCTTGCACGATCGCGGTCTGGGTGGCGACGGTCACCGCGATCGGCGAGTTGCGCGAGACCTCGGTGATCGAGATGATCGGCGGCAAGGTACTGATGCCGAGCTGCAGCAGCGTCTCGAGCATGATCTTCGTACCGGCAACGCTGCCGCGTTCGTCGTGACCGGCGAGGTAGAGGATGTTTGCCTTACCCGGCACGTTGTCCTTCACGCTGCGGGTCGTCAGATCGGCGACGATCATCGCACGCGCCGTGGTATCGGCCGAGCTACGCGTCCCGTTGTACGCGCTCGGCGTCACCAGCTTGGTGGTGTCGAGCGTTGCGACCTCCGAGATCAGGGGCACGACGCCGGGCCTGTAGATCGCGTTCACGGCCGTGCTGTTCGGGAGCCACGCCTGGGTATGACCATACACCGCGCTCCACGAGTAGTCCCCGGTCTGCGCGAACGAGTCGCCGGGATACGAAAAGACGATGCATGTCGCGCCGTTGACCTCGTCCGGATCGCTGCAGTTCTTGATGTTGTTCGCGAGATACGAACCGGCTCCGTTACGGTCGATGCCATACGGCGTGACCGCTGCGGCGCACACGCCTGCGCCGTTGTTCAAGCACGTCTGGAACTGCGTGCTGCTCTGGGTGTCGGCCGCGCCACCGGTCCAGTCGCCTTCATAGCTCGTGATCGAGGCGCACTCGGCAGCGAGGCCGGTCTGGCCGTCGAGGAACGCGCTGATCCCGTTGAGCGCGTTCTGCTCGATCGTCGTCGGCGGGCCCGGATTCGTGCTCGTCTGCGTGCAAGCAGTGCCCGTGCCTACCTTCTTCGAACACGCCGCCGTGCAGTTCGTGTTGCACGTGCAGTTCGTACCCGCGCATTGATATTGCTTCGGGTGCGTCACTTCCCAGTGCGGCGTCCACAACATTTGATAGAGCGGTGAGCCGCCCGAGGTTGCCTGGAGTTGGCCACTCGCAAGATCGTCGAAGTCGAACGAGTCATAGATCTGACCCGACACCGCGCCGTTCGGACAGACCGTCGCATTGCCCGCCTGCACCGAGGCCGGCGGACATCCTTGCGAGCCCGAGTAGTTGAGCCCGGCGTTGAGCAGGTAGCCCTGGAGAATGTTGTTCGAGACCGTGACGGTGTGCGAGTTCTTGTCGGTCGCGAGCAGTGCAAGGCGCGGCGGCACCGATTGGAATGCCTTACCAATGTTCGCGACAAACGCGGACGTCGTCTTGTGAATGTTGACGTAGTGATCAACGCCGATCGCGCAACCACTCGTGGGCGCCGCGGTCTGGGTCGAGTTGCGCGTCCGGTATTGCGCGAAGTCGATCGTCTTACCGCTGACGTCGGTCGCAGTGATCGTGTTGTCGAGCAGGAGGCGGAACGTCGGTGCATCCGACGCCAGGATCACGAATGGACCACCGAGGTAGTTCGCTTTCGCGGTGCCGATGATCGACCGCGAAGGGTAGCGCGGCCAGACGTTCGCCTTGGTCGAGTTGTTGTACGTGGAGACGACGGCGTCGGCCACGGAGTGGTTGTTGTTCGTGATCAGCGCGACGCCGACATTCGTGATGTCGCAACCATCGGTCCACATCGCCGACGTGGTAGGCGCGGGCGGTGTATCGAGCGTCGTCGGCGTGCAGCGGTTCGGAGACGCCTTCGTATCGAGGTACGTGTAGAACACCGTGATCGGGGTGTAGCCGTGGGTCGACAGCCACGGGTTCGCACGCAACACGTTGTACAAGAGGCCGTACGCCGAGACCGCACCGCAGTCATCCTGGAAGGCCGAGCCCACCGGGATGATCAGCGATCCAGTAGGAAAGGCCGTCGAGGTGTTGGCGTGCGCCGGTGTTGCCACCAGTGCGAGACCAGCGACGACCACCGCAGAATGAAACAGCTTTTTACCAGGAGTTCCGAGCATACGAGCTCCCCGTCGCCTTGTAGGTGACGACACGATATGAACTAGCGCGATTCGGTTGAGTGATGAACAGCGTGCCGCCGGTGCTCGTGCCATCCGGGCGGAAATCGATATCGAACACGAGGGTGTCGTTTTTCGCGCTCGGTGCGCCACCGCAACCGTTCGCGACGCAGATGGTCGTGCTCGCGTCCCAGACCTGAACCCCGGCGCCGGGATTGCCGATCTTGTCGTTGAGCACGAGGAACCACTGGCCGCTGGTGATCGTCGCCGGGTTCGTCATGCCGGTCGACTGCCACTGCATGACGGTGACGCTGCTCGGGCTGTACGGCGCGGTCACCGATGGGCCCGTGATCTCGCATCGGTGCCAGCGTCGGGTCGAGACCGCGCGCATCTTGCACATGTTGAGATCCTGCGTGATCTGATCGGCGACGTTGTTCGCACTCGCGCCATATGTGGTGCTGCTGAGGTTGAACATCACGACCGCGATGATCGCGATGATCGCGACCACGATCATCAGCTCCATGAGCGTGAAGCCACGCTGTGCTTGCCGCCGCTTCCTCATTGACCGTAGTTGACCGAGCCCACCTTCGAGTTCCAGCTCGAGGTGCAGAAGGTTGCGTTGGTGCCGCCGTTACCGTCCATGTCACACGTCGCCAGCGTGTAGTACCAAGCACCGGCTAGCGCGAGCGACGGCGCCGTGCACGACGCTGGTGCGCCCGTGGGTTGCGTGCCTGCGGCACCGATGACGACTTGATAGGAACAACGAATGGTGTTGTCGGTCGCGACGACGCGCAACGTGCCGTATGCGCCCGAGCCACTGCCGACGCACGACGAGTTAAAATCGACGCCCGCTTGGCTCGGCGTCGCCGGGCAGTTTGCGGCCACGAGATACGCGCCGTTGCCGAGTTCCGATTTGTACTGCTCTTCGCGATTCGCGATCTCGGTTGTCATCGCCGTGATCTCCGGATCATATTTCTTGTTTCGCGACGTGCTCGCCCAGTTCGGGATCACGACGGCCGCGAGAATGCCGATGATCGCGACGACGATCATCAGCTCGAGCAACGTGAATCCGCGTGGACCAGCTTTTCGTTCCCGCACCAGACCAGTCTACACGCGACGCGTCGGAAACACTTGCTTCCTGAGGGTAGTCGATCGGTTAGCGGATCACGTGTCCGTCGACATCGAGCTCTACGAAACCACCCGGTCCTACATTGCCCGCAGCAGCGAGGTCCTTCAACGCCTGACGTAGCGTGACCTGCGCTCCGTCCTTCATGAACGGCTGGCGTCGCTTATCCTTCGGCTGCTTTGCATCGTCGACGATCATCTTCGCATCACCGTCGCCGACGACCAGGTAGACGGCGGGTGCCGGCTCGAGGTGTAAGGCGGCTGCGTGTTTGACTTCCGTCGCGGTCACTTTGTTGACCCGGTCGACGTAGGTATTGAAGTAGTCGAGTGGGAGGCCGTAGTACACGAGGCTCCGATATTGTCCGAGAGCCGATGCTGCGGTGGCGAACTTGCCTGGCAGCGCCAAGGTCGCGTTCAGCTTCTCGCGGTCGAGCTCTTCGGCCGTGACCGGTCGCTTGCCAGCCCACAGATCCTTGAGCTCGCGATCGATCTCGAGCAGCGACTGATAGGTCGAATCGGTCTGCACCGACGCACTCGCGGTGAGCGAGCCGTATTGCTTCGAGTACGAGAGCCCGCCGCGCGAGCCGTAGGCGTAGCCCTTGTCCTCTCGGAGGTTCATGTTGAGACGGCTGGTGAAGCTACCGCCGAACACCGCCGACATGATCGTGTTCTGGAAGTAATCCGAAGCGGTGCGCAGCGGACCGTGCTCCATCAGAAGCACCGTCGATTGCGCGGCATT
This sequence comes from Kofleriaceae bacterium, assembly GCA_043759355.1. Classification (GTDB taxonomy): domain Bacteria; phylum Myxococcota_A; class Polyangia; order Haliangiales; family Haliangiaceae; genus JABFXX01. The sequence goes on along the minus strand of JAYVLQ010000062.1, from coordinate 95,835 downwards.
CGGCACGTTCACGAAGAAGATCCGGCCGGCCATCGTCTTGGGCGCGGGCAGGGCCGGCAGCTTCGGAACCGTGCCCTTCCATTCGGCGAGCGGCGACTTCGCGAACGTGTCGCGCAGTTGTTGCTCGTTCAGATCACCGACGACGAACAACCGCGCATTCTTTGGCTGCATCCACGTCGCGAGCTGCTTCTTGCAGTCCTCCAGCGTGATCTTTGAGAGTGACTCTTCACTGATCACTCCACCGAACGGGTGCTCCGCGCCGTAGAGGATCGTGCCCGAAACGCGGCCCGGAATCGCGCTCGGATTGCCGCGGCTCTGCTTCACTGCCTCGATCCGGCGCTTCACCATGCGATCGAGATCGCTCTGGCGCAGGCCTGGCGAGCGCAGTGTCTCGGCGAACAGCGCGAACGTCGTCGGCAAGTGCTTCGTGAGGCTCGCGAGGCCGAGGCCTTGCGAATCGTCCGTCGCGTACGCATTGATCGACGACGCGACATCTGCGAGCGCCTCGCTGTACTGGATCTTATCGAGCTTCTCGGTGCCCTCGGTGAGCATGCTCGTGCACACGCTCGCGAGGCCGTCCTTCTCTTTGGGATCCGTGAGCCCGCCCCCATCGAAGTTGAGATCCATCGAGACGATCGGCAGCGTGTGCTGCTCGACGAGATAGACCTTGATGCCATTCGGAAGCGTGAACGGCTTCATTGCCGGAAGTGCGAACGGGCGCACGGCGGCCGCCGCGGGCTGCTTCGCGCGGAACTCCTCGTTCGGGAACTCGAGGTGCTGCGGTTGCGCGGTCTGGGTCGTCGGCGCCATCGGGGCCTCTGCTTTCATCGGAGTCGGGTCAGGTGCATTCGATGGCGGCGGCGCCGCGACGGTGTATCGCGGCTTCGAGCTGCCACACGCAGCGACGAAGAAGATCAGCGCGAGGCGGTTCACTTGCCACCAGCCTTGGCGGCCTTCGCGGCCTCGACAGGGTTCGTCACCACGGTCACCAGGTGCGCCGAGCCGAGGTACTTCGCAGCGGTCGCCCGGACCTGGTCGGGCGTCGCCTTGCGATAGCGATCGAGGTCGAACGTGATCTTGTCTGGATCGCCGAGGTACTGGTTGTACAACTGCAGCACGTTCGCGCGGCCGTTCACGCTCTCGAGCTCGCGGATCGCGCTGGCTTCTTGCGCGGTTACCAGGCGCGACATCTCCTTGTCGGTCAGGTTTTCTTTCATGACCTTGGCGATTTCGTCGAGGACGATCTTGTGGACCGCCGCGACATCCGCGCCGGTGCGCAGCGTGACGGTGACCTGGAACGTGCCGGAGAAGGTCTGGCCACCTTGGTTCGCGCGCACGCTCTGCGCGAGCTGCTTGTCGAACACGAGCGCCTTGTAGAGCCGTCCGGTGCCTTCACGACCGAGGGCGGTCGCGACGAAATCGAGATCGGCATCGCCAGGCGCGAACATCGCGGGCGAGTGCCACGCGAACGTGATCTGGCGAAGCTTCGCGAACGGATCATCGACGGTGAGTGCCGCGACCTTCGCGACCGGCGCCTGGATCGTCACGACGGCCGGCTTCACGCTCGCCGGGAACGAACCGAACCACTTGTTGACGAGCTTCTTCGTCGCGGCCACATCGAAGTCACCGACGAGCGTGAGCGTCGCATTCGCGGGCACGTACCACGTGCGATAGAAATCCTTCACGTCCTCGAGCGACGCGGTCGTGAGATCCTCGTGCTTGCCGATCGTGAAGTAACGATACGGATGGCCCTCGGGATAGAGCGCTGCTTGCAGCGCGAATCGCGCCTTGTTGTACGGCTGGTTGTCGTAGTTCTGACGGCGCTCGTTGCGCACGACATCGATCTGGTTGTCGAGCTCGGCCTTGTCGAGGATATCGAGCAGGTGGCTCATCCGATCGCTCTCGAGCCACAGCCCGGTCTCGAGCTGGTTCGACGGTACGACCTCGAAGTAGTTCGTGCGGTCGGTGTTTGTCGTGCCGTTGACGAGATCCGAGCCGAGCTTGCGCAGGACCGGGAAGTGTTGGTCGGCGCCGACGTTCTTGGAGCCCTGGAACATCATGTGCTCGAACAGGTGCGCGAAGCCGCTCTTGCCCGGGACCTCGTCGCCAGAACCGACGTGGTACCAGACGTTCACCGCGACGAGCGGGATGCTCGGATCGGGCGCGAGGATGATCTCGAGGCCGTTCGCGAGCCTGTACTTCTCGAATGGAATCTTTGGATCGTCGGCATGCACGACGGCACTGCTCCCAACGAGCAGCGCGATGACCAGGGCCCGTTTCATGGGCCGGACGGTAGCCCCAGCTCCGATCACGGTCCAGCGCGGAGGCGTCGGTACACCGGGCTCAAGTCACTTTGGTCGAGCGCCTCCTCGAGCACCGCGAGCAGGGCTTCGACCCGACCGTGATCGACCTCTCGGATCGCTATCAACTCGCGAACGTCCTCGAGATCCTTCGGACGCGCCGCGAGCAGCTTGGTCACGATCAAGTTCTCGACCGAGAGCACCGGAATCTTCGCGCGCCCGATCGAGTGAAATACGACTTCGTCGAGAAACTGGTCTTCGAGGCCCGGCCCCGCGAGCACGAGATCGATCGGGAAGGCCGTCGCACCATGAACCACCGGGATGACGCGCGTGGCAGCGATGAAGGCAGGATCGACGAACCGCGCGGAAAATCCGGCCTTCGCGAGCTTCGCGACGACCTCGATCGGATCTCGGTCGCCGAGCTCGATCGTGAGATCGAGATCCGCTGTCGTGCGCGGAAACCCGTGCAGGTTCACCGCTTGTGCCCCGAACACGTACCAGCGAATACCGAGCTGCTTGGCAAACCTAGCGAACGCGAGGAGTGCGTGCTCTGGCTGATGCAGAGCGACGCGTGGCCGGTGCGGTCGAGGCGAGCGCTCGCGCGACACGCTGGTGGGTTTCGATGTCTTTTTCACGGTCCTGCTCGGTCGGCCACGCCGGATTCTCCCTCGCCGCATGCACACGGAGTTGCTCGCTCACCCGTAGCGCCTCGGCGAGACCACCACGTCCGAGGCGGTCGCGCCAATATCGTCGCTTGGCTTCGCGAGCAGCGCCCCAATCGCGCGCCATGTACGCGCGCAAGTCCGCCGGATCGAGCCGTCCTCCCACACCACAAAGATAGCAGGCCTCAGAGCTCGAGGGGCTGAACGCCGAGGACGACGTGGTCGCCCGAGACGGCATCGAGCCACAGCAACAGGCGGCGAACCTCGGTCGGGCTGACGTCGATCTCGATGATCCGGCGGATCGGGCTGCCCGCGAGCGTGCGGGTGATGTCCTGCTCGGCGGTCGACCACGCATTCGCGAGCGCGGTCGATTTGACCGGCAGGCCCTCGACCTCGACCGAGACGCCCATCACGAACTTCGCGAACGCGGGGTTGGCCGATACGATCAGGCCCTGTGGCGTGAGCAGCGCGAGCGGCAAGCGGCAGCCATCGAACGCCATCCGCGCGAGCTCGTCGCGTGGCGATCTGTGCTCTTTCGGTTGCTCGACGAGGACCTTGCGCGAAGGCCCCGCCGCCTGACGCCGACGACCGTAGCCGAGCATGTCCATCACGGTGCGGAGCTCGTAGATGAACGCCGCCATGTCCTTGTGGCGTTCGGCCGGGCGCTTCGCGAGCGCGTGGAGCACGAGCCGCTCGACGGCAGGATCGAGCCCGTCGGCGATCAAGGTCGAGGGGTTGCGCGGCACTTCGTCGAGGTGACCGGCAAGGATCTTCTGGACCGGGCCGTCCCACGGCACCTGGCCGGTGAGCAGCTCGTACATCAAGATGCCAACGCCGTAGACATCGCTCGCCGGCGACGCGGGCTCGCCCCGGATCCGCTCGGGCGCGACGTAGTGTGGCGTGCCCGAAAGCGAGGTCGAGGCGCGCGATGCGACGAGCGAACGCGCGAGCCCGAAATCGAGGAGCTTGACGACCATGCGCGTGCGCTTTGCCTCGATCTCCTCTTCTCCAATCAAGATGTTCTCGGTCTTGATGTCGCAGTGGACGACGTTCTGGCGGTGGATGTAGTGGAGCGCCTCGGCGACCGCGAGGATGATCTCGCACGCCTTCTTGAGGCTCATCTGCTTCTCGCGAAACAGCATCTTGTTCAGGGGCTCGCCATCGACGAACTCCATGACCATGAACATACCGACCTTCTCGTCTTCGCCGAAATCGACGACCGAGGTGATCGCGGGATGCGCCATCGCCGAGGCAAACCGTGCCTCGCGATAAAATAGCTCGCGCGCCTCGTCGGTCTCGGCGACCTGATTCGAGATGATCTTGAGCGCGAACTTGCGGGCAAGGTGGATGTGATTGACCTCGTAGACCTTGCCCATGCCGCCCTGTCCGATGCGCTTGACGATCTGATAGCGCGCTCCGATCAGCGACGAGAACTGGGCGGTCTGGACGCGAATCGCTGCGCTGCGCGCGGGCGGTTGCGGCCCGGGCAGCGCGTGCGCCGGCGGACGCGGCCTCGGCGGGACGAGTGGCGGGGTGAGGTTCGGCTTGCCGACCTTGGTCTCGATCTTGTCGCGATCGTGGCGCAGCCGAGCCCCGGTGATCGAATTGCGGTTCGGCGCGAGCGAGCGATGATCGATCCGGACTTCCTGCGAATCGTCGAGATTGACCTCGGGGAGGCGCGGCAAGTCCTCGGGCGGTGGTGGAAGCGGCAACGCCGGAGGCCTGCGCCCCGAAGGGTTCCGCTGATCCGCCACGGCTCGAATGGTACACGATACAGTCAGGACCGTCGATGCACGCCCTGTGGTCGAGCGCGAGCTACGACGCGCACCTGTTATCTCTACCGTTCGCGTTCGCTCCCGCCGCGATGGCGGTCGTGATCGCGTACGGCGTCGCCATGCGTGGCGAACCGGTGCTGCGCGCGTGGATGTTGCTGCACTTCGCCTCGCTGATGCCCTATTCGATCTGCATGGCGATGTCGCCGTCCGTGACGTCGCCGGCCGTCGCGGAGCAGCTGTTCCGGATCGCCGCCGCGTTCATCCCGATGGCCGCAGCCTCGGGCGCCGGCTTCCAGCTCCGTTTGCTCGGCAACCGTCACTGGTTCGTGTGGGTCGGTGTGGCTGTCTCGGTCGTCTGGGTGATCCTGTCGGCCTCGAGCGACGTGGTGGTCTCCGGCGTCCATCGTTTGGGCTTCGGGCTCTGGTATGCGGATGCCGGTCACTATGCGTGGCTCGTGCTGCTCTCGATCGTCGTGATCTCGGCGCCGAGCTTCCTCGTGTTGACGCGGACGGCGTATCGCGCCCCACCCTCGCACGAGCGCCGCCAGCTACGCGCGGTGTGGCTCGCGAACGTCATCACCTACTCGGGTCTCACCGATGTCGGCCTCGCGTTTCACCTCGGCATGTTCCCGCTCGGCTGGTTGCTCTCTGGCCTCGGCAGCGTGCTCGTCGTGCGCGCGCTGATCGTCGACGATCTCCTTCGCGTGCGTGCCGTCGATGACACGGTGCCGCGCGTGCTGCTCCATCTCGCAGTCGCGACGCTGCTCGGATGGGTCGCTCTCTCGGTACTCGGCTCCAGGCTCGTGTGGTGGGGCGGCGGCCTGGTGATGCTGTGCGTGTTCGCCGGGGCGCGGGTCTCGATCTCGGTGTTCTCGCTCGTCAGCCGCGGTGGCCGGATGACCGACAACACGCTCGATCGCTTGCTCATCCAGCTAGTCACCCGTGCCCGGACGATGCGCGACGAACGTGCGATCGCGCAGCTCGCGATCGACGTGATCGAGCTCGCGATCGGCGTGCGTGTAGGCGTCTTGATCGCCGCGGTGAGCGACTACAGCTGGACCACCTCCACTGGCGATCGGCTCGATGACGCGGCCGCCCCGGATCCGTTGCTCGGTGCGTGGCTTGCCGAACATCCCGGTGCGGTGTTCGAGCAAGCCGCGGCCGTCCCCGAAGACCTGCGACCGCTACTCGGCACGGTGCTCGCCGCGACGAGGGCGCGCGCCGCGATCCCGGTGATCAGCCGTGACGAATTGCTCGGCTTGATCACCGTCCCGGCGGCCGCGCGACGGCTACGTCGTCGTCACCTCGCGTTCGTCGAACGCGTCGCCGAGCGCCTCGCCGAAGGCTTGGTCCACGCGCGGATGGCGCGACGCGCGGCCGAACGCGCCACCATCGCGCGCGAGGTCGAGCTCGCGGCGACCGTGCAGGCGCAGCTCCTGCCGGGTCCCGGCCCGCACGTCCACGGCAATGTCACCGTCGTCGGATCGTGGCAACCCGCGACCCGCTGCGCCGGTGATTTCTGGGGATTCTTTCCACTCGGGCCCGATCGCCTGCTGCTCGCGATCGGCGATGTCACAGGTCATGGCGTCGCCTCGGCCACCGTCACGGCTGGCGCGGCGGCCGCCGCCGATGTTGCGGTACGGCGCCACGGCAATGCGCTCGATCTGGTGACGCTCGTCGCGGCCATGGACGCGGCGGTGAGCCGGGTCGGTGGTGGCCAGCTCGCGATGACGATGTTCGCCGCGATCTTCGACGGCGCCACCCGGACGATCAGCTACGTCTCGTGCGGCCACACCTCGCCCTACGTCTGCCACGCGGGCGACAAGGACGTCGAGCTCCACGCCCTGGTCGCGCGCGGCAATCCGCTCGGTTCACCCGGCCACAGGGTTCCGAAGGTTCAGCAGCGTCCCCTGCGCGCCGGCGATCTCCTCGTCTGGTATACCGATGGCGTGATCGAAGCGCAGGATCCAAACGGCGAACCGTTCGGCGATCGCCGGCTGCAGCGGTTGCTCCGGCGCCTCGAACGCAACGCGCTCGCGCCATGGTCGGTCCACGATCTCGTGCATGCGAGTGTCGTCGCGCATCGCGCCGGTCGCCCGCGCAACGACGACGAGACGCTCGTGGTCGCGCAGTGGTTGCCGCCCATCGCCCCCGCCCACACCACGTAGTCGCAGCCATGAGATTAAGGCTCCTCACCTATAACATCCACAAGTGTATCGGCGGCGTCGATCGCAAGTACGATCCGCAACGCATCGCCACGGTGATCAACAACCTGCACGCCGACGTACTGTTGCTCCAGGAGGTCGATCACGACGTGCCGCGAAGCAATCGCGATCGCCAGGTCGACCTCCTCGGTGAGCTCGTCGGCATGCGCTATCGCTCGTTCTTCCCGAACGTCGATGTTCGCGGCGGCGGCTGCTACGGCAATGCGATCCTGAGCCGCTATCCGATCGTCGAAGCCTCGAACATCGACCTCTCGATCCGGTTCAAGAAGAAGCGCAGCGCGCTCCACGGCGTGATCCGCGTCCGCCAAGATCACGATGGCGAGGAGATCGATCGCACCGTCCACGTGTTTAACATGCACCTCGGGCTCGCGCGGTTCGAGCGCAAGATCCAGCTCAAGAAGTTCCTCGACGCGCAGCCGTTCCAGGGCATGCAGCACGAGACGCCCGTGCTCGTCGGAGGCGACCTCAACGATGTCTACGGTGGCCTCGGCGAGCTCCTGCGCCCAGCCGGCTTTCGCGGCATCGAGAAGCGCCCGCTCACGTTCCCCGCATGGGGGCCGCTCCGCGCGCTCGACGGGGTGTTCGTGCGTGGCGGCGTGGATTTTCTCAAGCTGTCGAGATGTGACACCGACATCGCGCGGCGGGCGAGCGATCACCGCCCACTCGTGGCCGATGTCCGCCTCCATCCAAATCAACGCGCCGCTTAGTTGGTCAGTCGTCGCTGAACACGGCGCGACCTACCAGGATTCCGAGTCCGAAGGTCACCACCACGCCGATCAGCACCGCATGTTCTTTCACGAACGAAACCGGCCGCTCGACCACCTCGATGATGTGCTTCGGCGTTTCGAGCTTGTCTTCGATGATGTGCTTGAGCTCGGCTACGGACTTCTGGAGATCCGCTTGCGCGGCATCGAGGTCGGCCTGGACTGTCTTCGTATCGCGCATTAGCTCTTCAATCCGTTCGAGATCGCGTCGAACGTCTGACCGACTTCGTCGACCTCGTTCTCGATATCCGGGCCACTCGCGACCCGGCGAGCGTAGATCCATGCGGCGCCACCGCCGACCAAGATGTACACGCCGGACATCAGCAGCAAGCGCACCCACAACAACTGGATGAGCGGCTGCATCGCGAGGACCGCGACCACGCACAGCATCGCGAGCCCGATCAACGCGATGAACGCACCGATGATGATCACGCTCGCCCGCATGATCGTGCGGTCGACGAACTCGCTCAGCTTGTTACGGGTCAGCTCCAGCTCGGTCATCGCGATCGTCTTGAGATCGTCTCCGACGTGCTTGAGAAGATCACTGACCTTCGGGGGTTCACGCGTCGTGGCCATGGAACACGCCTGTGCAGCCAGCGTGCCTGCCAGAAGCGCGCTGACCCGCGTTTAACGCCGCGCAGGCCCACGCAATAGCGCGCGCGAGCGCTCAGCGCGCGATCGGTTTGTACTTGATCCGGTGCGGCTGGTCGGCGTCGGTGCCCAGGCGACGATGCCGATCCGCCTCGTAATCCGCGAAGTTGCCCTCGAACCACTCCACGTGGCTGTTGCCCTCGAACGCGAGGATGTGGGTCGCGATGCGATCAAGAAACCAGCGATCGTGGCTGATCACGACGGCGCATCCCGGGAACTTCGTGAGGCCGTCTTCGAGTGCGCGCAGCGTATCGACGTCGAGGTCATTCGACGGCTCGTCGAGCAGCAACAGGTTGCCGGCGCGCTTGATCATCTTCGCGAGGTGGACGCGGTTGCGCTCACCACCGGAGAGGATCCCGACGCGCTTCTGCTGATCCTGCCCTTTGAAGTTGAAGCTCGAGGTGTACGCGCGCGCCGGAATCGTGCGTGACTCGCCCATCGGGAGGTTCTCGACGCCTTCGGAGATTTCCTCGTAGATCGTCTTGTCGTCCGAGAGCGCGTCGCGCGACTGGTCGACGTACCCGAGCTTGACCGTATCGCCGACCTTGACCTCGCCCTTGTCGGGCTTCTCGAGGCCCATGATCATGCGGAACAGCGTGGTCTTACCCGCTCCGTTCGGACCGATCACGCCGACGATGCCACCGCGCGGCAACTTGAACGTGAGGTCATCGATCAGGTTGCGATCACCGAACGATTTCGACACGCCTTCGAACGAGACGACCTCACCGCCAAGACGCGGACCCGGGGGAATCATGATCTCGAGCGACGGATCGATCTGATCCTTCTGCGACTCCTCGAGCATCTCTTCGTAGCGGTTGAGGCGAGCCTTGCTCTTGGCCTGCCGAGCCTTGGGGGACAAGCGCACCCACTCGAGCTCGCGAGCGAGCATCTTCTGGCGCGCATCGACCTGGCGGTCTTCATCCTTGAGGCGCTTCGCCTTGAGCTCGAGCCAGCCGGAGTAGTTGCCCTCGAACGGGTGGCCCTCGCCGCGATCGAGCTCGAGGATCCACTTCGCGACATTGTCGAGGAAGTAGCGATCGTGGGTGATCGCTATGACCGTACCCTTGAATTTCTCGAGCGTCTTCTCGAGCCACGCGACGCTCTCGGCATCGAGGTGGTTGGTGGGCTCGTCGAGCAGCAGCATGTCGGGCTTGCTCAAGAGGAGGCGGCACAAGGCGACGCGGCGTTTCTCGCCACCGGAGATTTTCGTGACGTCGGCATCGCCGGGCGGGCAGCGGAGTGCATCCATCGCCATGTCGACCTGGTGGTCGAGCTCCCACGCATTGACCGCTTCGATCTGATCTTGAAGACGCGCCTGCTCGTCGAGCAGCTTGGTCATCTTGTCCTCGGGCATGTCCTCGCCGAGCTTGTTCGAGACTTCTTCGAACCGCGCGAGCAGCGCCCGCGTCTCGGCGACACCTTCGTCGACGTTCTCTTTGACGGTCTTGTTCGGATCGAGGTTCGGCTCCTGCGCGAGGTAACCGATCTTGAGCCCCGGCGCCGGCATCACCTCACCGAGGTACTCCTTGTCGACGCCCGCCATGATCTTCAAGAGCGTGCTCTTGCCGGCGCCGTTGTTACCGAGGACGCCGATCTTCGCGCCCGGATAGAAGGACAGCCAGATGCCCTTCAAGATCTCGCGCCTCGGCGGCACGAGCTTGCGGAGATCCTTGATAACCATCGAGTACTGGGCGGTCATGGCCGGGGGTTATACCCTACCCTCCAGCCATGGCGTATCGCGGCGTTGACGCCAACCTCGTGTTCGAGGCACCGACGGCCAAGGGTCCCTTGCGGATGGAGCTGGCACCGGGCCAGATCACGCTGTCGTCGGGCGGTCGAACCCTCCAGATCACCGACCGGCTGGTCACGATCGGCGAGGCTAAAAACCAGGAATCGCTACGCATCATGGGCCGCTTGCTGGTCGCGCGCGACGTGCCCCACGAGGACCTCGCGGTCTGGATCGAGCTGGTCGACAAGCAGCCCGGGATGCGCCGGATCTTCGGGGTCGAGCCACTCCCCCTGCTCGAGCTGGGCGGGCTGGAAGCACTGAAGCGCCTCGATGCCTTATTCCACCAGCTTCGCGCGGCCGTCGCAGAGCTGTTCTTGGGCTCGATCGACCGGGCGATCGAGCTCGGTCGGGGGCTCGACAAGATCTTGTTCGTCGACCAGGGCGACCACCACGCGGTCTACGCGCGGAAGCTGTTTCGCGATCGCGCGCGGCTCGTGCTCTCGATCTACAACGGCGGTCGGATCCTGATCTCCGAAGGTCCGGAGGTCACGATCACGTGGCGGCTCGGGATCACCGTCAGCGGCGATTACATCCGGTTCATCGACGAGAGCGGAACCGATCTCGCAAGGCTCGCGATTCCCTGGATCACGCGCGAGGACCGCGAAGAGCTGGCCAAGCGGATCGGCGCGCTGGTGCCGGCCTAGTCCCGGACCACGTTGTTGAACGTGACCGTGCCGCGAGCACGCCGGCGTTCGTTGCCGCAACCCATCGTAGCGCCGGAGATCGAGGCAATCCCCGCGGAGATGTCAAACCCGTTGTCGTAACCGGTGTCGAACGCGAACCGCGAGTATCCACCGTTGCCTCCGCTTCCACTGCCACCGCGTTCGCGCCGGTTCGAGCTGGACTTGCGGATCCTCGACGGAGTGAGCATGTTGACGTACATGGTCAAGCAATGGCGATTGGGTGCCCTGTTCGGGTTTCCGATCGAGATCAACCTCAGCTTCTTGATGTTGCTCGGGCTGGTGTTCATCGCGTTCGGCGGTCTCGCCGGTGTCGAGATCGTGGGCCTGGCATTCGCGTCGATCCTCCTGCACGAGCTCGGGCACGCGTTCGTCGCTCGTAGCAAAGGTGTCCGGATCGCCGGCATCGAGCTCGGCTTCTTCGGCGGCGCCGCGAAGATGATCGACCTTCCAAAGACCGCGAATGACGAGCTCGCGATCGCCGCAGCAGGCCCGATCGTGTCGCTCGTACTCGCCGGTCTGGGCCTTGCCCTCGGCTCGGTAACGCATGTCCCGATCCTCGAGTGGATCGGCTGGACCAACCTGATCCTCGCCGCGTTCAACTTGATCCCCGCGCTGCCGATGGATGGCGGGCGGATCCTCCGCGCGCTGCTCACGCGCAAGTTCGATTACGTGAAGGCGACGGACCTCGCGGTCAAGGTCGCGCGCGCCACGGCGATCGCGTTCGTCGGCGTCGGCCTGGTCTACGGCATGTACCAGCTCGTGCTGCTCGCGCCGTTCCTGTGGATGCTCGGCACCCGCGAGCAGCTGATGGCGCGCGCCACGGCAGAGCAATACGCCTACACCGCGAGCGGCTACCGCCGCCGCTACTATCATCTCTAGCTGGGGTCGCTGCCGCGAGGCCGATAGCCCTCGAGCTCGATCGAGTACCGGCGCAGCAGGCGATGGATCTGAGCGCGCGACGTGGCGAGTGCGCGCGCGATCGCCGCGAGGTTGCCGCGATGATCACGCAACAGCGCGAGCAGCTCCTCGCGCTTGCCGGCCTCGACTGCCGCGGTGGGCGCGCGACCCGCGACTTGCTCGGGCAATTGATGCAGATCGATACGGTCACCTTGCGCGACCGCCGCCGCGGCCGCGATCGCTTGATCGAGCTCGCGAATATTGAGCGGCCAGCGATGGCGACATAGCGCCCACGCAGCCGCCGAGGACAACCCGAGCTCGTGACCGCGAATGCGCTTGAGCGAGGAAGCGACGAGCGTACCGAGATCCTCGAGCCGATCGCGCAGCGGCGGCAACGTGACGCGGAGTCCCGCGAGCCGCGCGTAGAGATCGACGCGGAACCGCCCTGCTTCGACTTCGCGCTCGAGATCCTTGAGCGTCGCGGCAACGAACCGCACGTCGGTCGGAATCGGTCGGGTCTCGCCGACAGGTACGACCTCGCGCTCCTGCAGCACGCGAAGCAGCGAGCCTTGCGTGGCGAGCGGGAGGTCCCCGACTTCGTCGAGCAGCAGCGTACCGCGATCGCTCTCGCGAATCGCCCCCGGCCGCGCCTCGATCGCGCCGGTGTACGCGCCACGGCTATGGCCGAACAGCGTCGCCGCGGCGAGCGATTCGACGAGGCCTGCGCAGTTCACCGCGACGAAACCACCTGGCCGCTTCGAGTGTGCGTGGACCATGCGCGCCGCGACTTCTTTGCCTACGCCGCTTTCGCCGAGCAGCAGCACCGGCACCATACTCGGCGCGACATCGATCAGTCGACGCAACGAGCTCTCGACCACGGGCACGAGTGATGGGACGTCGTGGCCGCTCGTATCGTCGGGCGTGCTCGCCGCAATCTTGACCACGCGGAATCGTAGGAAGGTCTCGCCGACTTCGATCCAATCGCCGTCGGAGAGCACGCGTTGCCCGGTGCGCTCGCCGTTGACGATCACACCGTTCTTCGAGCCGAGGTCGCGCAGCGTCCAACCGCCGAGTGCACGTTCGATCGCGACGTGCTCGATCGAGAGATGCGGATCGAGCAGATCGATGCGGAGGTTGCTGCCCTGGCGCCGCGCGGGTGCCGAGCCGCGACCGACGACGGTGCGTTCGATGCCGCGCAGCACGTGGCGCGTGCCGGCGCGGGGTCGCCCTGCATCGAGGACGACGAACAACGCTGCGCACGAGATCTGGCCGTCACGCGTGCGCTCGGGCACCAAGGTCAACGTATCTGCCACGACCTAGCCATCATCGACGCCGGCGAAGCATCGTCAACATTCAATCCGCGTATCAGCGACGGAAAACGTCGGTCGCACCCGTCGCACCCGAGACCCAGGGGTCGCAGCTAATTTAGCTGCCCTGCCGACTTCTTCACAGCTCGTCCATCTTCGGTCGATCTGCACGAGCGGGCTCGAGGTCGCCCGGACTAGAGCCGGAGCACCAGCGACGGACCGACACCCGAGGTGCCCGAACCGAAACCGAGCTGGCCGCGCAGCATCAAGCCGAGGCTCACCGGTCTGCCCGCGATCTCGGTGACCGGCACCGCGAACCACAGTCGCGGCGCGATCACGTAGAACCCGTCGTAGGCACCGCGCGCGTACCCGAGCTGGCCACCGAATCCGACGGCGTTGCCGTTCTCGAACAGCCACGGCAGAAAATCCGCGCCCACCGCGGTGAACCCGGAGAACCCGAGGTTGTGAGAGTGCCAGTCCATGCCGACCGCGATCATTGGCCCGATGCCGACCGCGCTCGCAGGGCCGTCGTACGGATCGTAGAGCTGCGGTGCGATGGTGCCATCCGCTGACCTGATAGGGGGAGGTGGCGTCGGAAACGCCGTGTGCAACACCGGCGCGACCTCGACCGCGAGCACGACCCCTTGATGATCGGTGCCGAACGTCGGGCCGAGCGTGACCATCGTGCTGAAGCTGGTTGCGGCGCAGCCGGCCACGAGCACTAGGAACGGCGCGAACGATCGGGTCACGCTGGAGAACGTACCGCGGTCTAGCTTTAGGATCAGATCGAGCTGGTCACCCGCGACCACCAACGGTCAGCTCGAGCGCGGCGACTTCATACGACGTGCCACGCCTACATCTTATAGCCGCGCTTCAACAACATCTTCGCCGACGACGCAAACGAAGCCGGCGAGCCGACATGGAACTCGAACGTATCGGCGAGCCGATCGATCACGTTGAAGCAGAACGCGACATCGAGCGCCTCCTTCAGCTGGACCTTCGTCACCCCCGCGGCGTACGCGGCGCGCACGTCCGCCACTGTGGGCGTGCCGAGCGTCGTGATCTTCAGGAACCGCAACGCCGCGCGCAAGGGCTCGCGGATCGGTGCCGTGTCGAGGTTCGCGTTGACGGCGTCGACGGTGTCTCTACCAAGCTCGTGCGACGCGACCGCGCCGTGTGCGTTCGTTCAAAACTCGCATTCGTTCGTCTTCGAGACGAACGAGGCCATCATCTCGCGATCGCCGATCGACCATTCCGAAGGGCCGCGCATCGCTTCCTGGAAGACCTCGTTCATCGGCGTGCCGAAGAAGTCGCCGCGATACGTCAGCAGCTTCACCACGTCGGGCACGGGATGCGACGACATCACGCGGATCATCTTGAACAGCAGTTTGTGGCGGAGCTTGTGCCCGGTGTCGAGGACCTCGAGACGCATCTAACCGACCTCTGCGATCGCGGCATGTGCGGCGGCGAGCTGGCGCGTAGCCTTGCCCATCGCCGTGGCAACCACGAGCTCGAAGATCTCGTCTTCGGCGACGAGCGCCTTGACGGCCGCGAGATCCTCGTCAGTGATCTTGTAGGCGTGCTCGGACACCTTGACGAGCAGCGCGCGCGCAGCCTCTGGCGCGCTGGCCGGATCCTCGAACACCCTCCGCCGCACGGTGGGGCTCGAACGCCCATCGCCATCGACCACGCGCGCAACCGCCGCCTTCCGATGCCGCTCCACGTCCATGGCGCAACGATACACGTTAGAACGGCTGCGTGTCGCTGACGATCTATCAGTACCCGAACTGCTCGACCTGCAGAAAGGCGCTCGCGTGGTTGACCACGAACAAGATCGCCTACACATCGATCGACATCGTAAAAGAGCCACCGTCGAAGGCGACGCTCGAGGCCGCGCAAAAGCTCGCAGATGTTCCGGTGAAGAAGATGTTCAACATCGCCGGCGCGTCGTATCGCGATGGTGACTTCAAGACGAAGCTGCAGATCATGACCGACACACAAGCGTTCGCTGCGTTGGCCAAGGACGGCAAGCTGGTCAAGCGGCCACTCGTCGTCGGTGCCAAGACCGCTCTTTTCGGGTTCGACGAGAAGGCGTGGGCCAAGGCGCTGCGCTGACCCGTCGTAAGGGATCGATGAATGCTCTATAGTGCCGCGTGGACGAGGGACCGACCACCTTCGACAGTGTCGTGCGTTCAGTCGCTCGCCTTGGCACGGTCGTGCCTCCCCTCACGGTCGGCCAGATCCTCGACGAGACCTACGAGCTAACAGATCGTATCGGCGGCGGTGGCATGGGCATCGTGTTTCGGGCGCGCGATCGCAAGCTCGGTCGCGATGTCGCGATCAAGACCCTGAAGGCAGGCGATGGAGGAGAGGAACTGCGCCGTTTGTTCGAGCGCGAAGCTCGCGCGACCGCGCAGCTCCTTCACCCGAATATCGTGACGCTCTACCATGTCGGCGTGCACGAGCATCATCCCTACCTCGTGCTCGAGCTGCTCTCGGGCGAGTCGCTAGCTGCGCGGTTGGCACGAAAACGCCGGTTGCCCGTAAGCGACGCGCTCGCGCTCCTCGATTCGGTACTCGCGGCGATCTCGTTTGCTCACGAACGCGGCGTGATCCATCGAGATCTCAAACCGAGCAACGTGTTCATCACTGTCGACGATCGGGTGAAGGTGCTGGATTTCGGCGTCGCGCTCGCGCTCGATACCGACCCTGGCCCAGTCACCCGAGGAGCAGGAACGCCGGGATACATGGCGCCCGAGCAGCGCGACGGCGCTCCGCCGGATGTCAGGACGGATGTCTGGGCGGCCGCCCTGTTGTTGCTCGAATGCTTGACCGGGCGACGGGTCGACGAGACCTCGATCACGGCGGCGCTACGTGACGTCGAGGCGCCGGCTGCGGTGCGCGCGCTGCTCGGTCGCGCGCTCGCGCGAGATAAAAACAAACGCCCGAGCACGGCGAACCAGTTGCGCGACGAGCTCGCTACCGCTGCGAATGCTGCAAGTCCAACCCGCCACCGTCGGTTGCCGCTCGTGATGGGTATGCTCTGCGCTGCGTTGCTCACCGCAGCGGTCACCTTCGAGCTAGCTCATGACGAACCCGCTGCGATCATTCCGGTGACGCCGATCACCGCATCGGAGCTCAACGCGCGCGGATGGCACGTCAATTACGGCGAGATGCGGCTTCACGTCGAGAACGACGGCACGTTCTACGGCGTCTACGGCGAAAAGGATGGCATCCTGGAAGGCACGTACGCGAATGACCGGTTCGTCGGCTGGTGGTGTCAAGGTCCGACCCATACCGGTCCCGACGAGGCGGGCAAAGTCGAGCTACATTTCGTGCGCGGCGACAAGCGCGTCTTGATCGAGGGCAACTGGATGTACGGCGACGGTCGCGCCGCCGCGTGGCAGAGCAACTTCTATGGCGTTTCGCTGGAGACGCCACCAGACTACAGGCTCGAACAGCGCATGCAGCACCACGCGACCTGTCCCGTTCCCGTTCATTAATGTCGTCGTTTCTTACGGATAGGGTTCGCGCGCTGCTCGGAGCGGGCGAGATCGAGAGGGCGACAGATCTCGCGATTCGCAGCCATGGACCCGAGATCGCGGGCTGGTTGCGGTCGATGTTCGCAAACGAAGCGGATGCGCAGGAAGCGTTCTCGTGGATGAGCGAGGAGCTATGGCGCAGCCTGCAGCGCTTCGATGGTCGGTGCTCGATCCGGACCTGGTGCTACATGCTCGCGCGTCATGCGGCCGTGCGCGAACGCGCGCGCACACGGCACCCCCACGAGGTGTTGGTGGCGACGATTCCGTCTGTCATGGCGGCGGTCACTCACGTATGGAACACGACCAAGGTCGGCGCTGCGCGTGCCGACGAGGTGTACGAAGCGATCCGGAAGGAGCTCGACGAGGAAGATCAGGTGCTGCTGGTCCTGCGCGTCGACAAGGACCTCGCATGGCGCGAGATCGCGCTCGTGTTGTGCGGCGAGGATGCGGATACCGAGGCCGTCGAACGCAAAGCGTCGACGTTGCGCAAGCAGTTCGAGCGGATCAAACAGCGGCTGCGCGAGAGCGCGGCCGAACGCTTGCGGGATTAGGTCAGGCATTGAGGCCGGGCGCGCCCAAGCCAAGCGCGCTCTGGACCTGGGATTGAAGTGCTTGGACCTGCTTCTTCGCCATTTCCAGCGTCTTGATCTTCACGGCCACTTCGTCGTCCGCCGAGCCCGCACCTTCGATCGTGCCCTTGCCGCCTTGATGGATCGTGCCGTTGTCCTGGAACTTCACGAACACCCGGTCGAGCTTGAACTGCGTGTTCGTCCCGTAGATCACACCCTTCGTCTCGATCTTGGAACAACGATAGTAGTACTGGTTCGCGGCTTCCTCTCCGTTGGGCCCGACACCCTTCTCGCCGAGTGCCGCAGACGTTCCGCGCAAGCCGCGACGATCTTCGGCAGCGCCCTTGAGATTGGACTGCTGATTCTTACCCGACGAGATCGCGGTCTCGACCTGAGCGAGAAACCGATCGGCATCGGTGAGAAACAGGACCGAGCGCGCCTGCTTTTTGCCCTTCGCGCCACCCTTGTTGAGCACCGCCATCAGGTCCTCGCCCGCCGCCTGGACCTCCTGCTTTGCCGAAACGAATGCTTGCTGCAGCACCATCAAGCTACCCGCCTGGCCCTCGAGCGTTTGCTGGTACCCGGTCATCAAAAGCGCGTCGCCGGCGACCTTGAACGTCGCTTCCTCGGCAGCGGCTTTCGTGATCGCAGCCTGGAGCGTACCGATCTTGTCTTTGTTCGCGTACGTACCGATCGCGGTCACGAGCGCGGTGGCCGGATCACCGCCGCTACTGAACACGGACGCCGCATCTTTTCCCATCGCAGCCGCGAGCGCGGCCTTCGAATGCGCCTCGGGCGTGAGCACGTCCTGGCCCTTCATCCCGGTCTGTGCCGCGAAGTCGCTCACGCCGATGTGAGTGCCGCCTGCTTCGCTACTCGCCTTCGCGGTTCCGATCGCACTCGTCGCGCCGGTTCCACCCGCGAGCCCACCGACGGCCGACGCGATCTTCACGACCGTCGACACGTCGGCCGCCACTTGCGCGATCTCGGCGTTGACCGCCGCGAGCTTGCCCGCCGCCGCCGCACCTGCTGCCGCCGCCGCTGCCTGGCTTGCTTTGAAAATCGCACCCTGCAGGCTGTTCGCTGCGCCTCGCACCAGCGTCATCTGGGAGTTCATCTTGGTCGCGGCCGTATTGAGATTTCGTCGTGCGGCCATGAAGCGCACGCTCTGGGAGTTCGAATCGATCTTCACGGCCGAAGAGACGCCATCATCGTGCTCGGCCGCGACCACACCGAGCGGATCACCGTTGGTTCGAGCTCCGTTGCGATTCTGGGCTGTCAAATACTCGTTCGCCTCGGCGACGAGCCGCTGATAGTCGGCGTACGCGTAGCGGTACTGCGATCCGAACGCGGCGGTATCGACGTTCGTGACGTCGAGCTTGGTGTTGAAGATCGAGAGCCTTGTCTTGGTCTCGGTATTCTTCGCCTGCGGTCCGTACTGCGCCTCGATGTTCGAGTCGGCCTTGACCGCGGCGTCGACGTTCTTTTGCTGCGCATTGATATCGGCGATCACCTCACCGACCCGGTCGCGATCGGTCTGGACCGACAGCGTGTCGACTTGCAGCGGCGTCGCCCATGCCTTCTGCTGCGCTTCGTCACCAGCGCCTTGGAGATCGCCGGTGCTCGGATCGACTGGCTTGCGCGAGATCGCCAGCCCGCCGGACGAGACCGTCGCGGGCGCACCGGCAACCATCGCATCGGCTGCGTGATCGGCTTCGTGCTCCGCGGCATCGTGCGGCGACGACACCTCGAGCTTGTTCTGACGTGACGGTGCGCCGCCGCGCTGTTGCACGGTGTGTGCGACCTCGTGCGCGATCAGATGCTGGCCTCCCGAGCTGCTCGGATCGTACTGCCCTGCGCCGAAGTGAATGTCTTGGCCGGTCGCGTACGCCCTGGCGCCGACGGAGCTCGCCGCCGTCGCCGATTCGCTACCGGTATGGACCCGCACGTTCGAGAGATCCGCGCCGATCGATGATTCGAACTTGCGCATCAATGGAGCTGGCAGCGAACTCCCGATCGAGCTCGTCGCGCCCGCCACCGCTGCCTCAGCATGACCTGCTGTCGCGCCTTCACCTTTGCGCATCAGGAGACCCGAGGCGACCGGATGCTCGGGCGCTGCCATCGCCGACGAATGCCGGTTCGGCGCGACGTCCACGATCTGTGTCGCGGGCTGTTCGTGGTCGGCCTTGTCATATCCGTGCTGGCGTTCTTGCATGGTGCTCCTTAGTCGAGGGTGCCACCGCTCGAGAGTTTCCCGAGCTCGGCGAATTCGAGTGTGACGGCGCGTTCGAGGTGGCGTTGATGGAGCGAGGTTTCTTCTTGAGCCGCGAGGAACGCGGCACGCAAGCACGCGTTGCGGATGTAGCCACCCGAGAGTTGGTATTTGCGTGCGAGCACGTCGAGCGCGAGCGGCCCCACGATAGGAAGCTCCGCCGGCAGATGCGCGCGCCAGAGCTCTTCGCGGGTCTCCTCGTCGGGAAACGGAAACGAAAGGCGAAACGACATCCTGCGTTTGAATGCCTGATCGATCGAGGTGCCACTGTTCGTCGTGAGGATCGCGATGCCCTCGAACGAATCGAGGCGCTGCAACAAGTAGTTCACCTCGAGATTCGCGTAGCGATCGTTGCTCGACCGGACCTCGGTCCGCTTTGCGAACAGCGAGTCTGCCTCGTCGAACAGGAGGATCACTTGACCGTCCTCTCCGGCATCGAAGATCGCAGAGAGGTTGCGTTCGGTCTCGCCGATCCACTTCGACATCACCTTCGAGACATCGATTTGATAGAGATCGAGCCCGAGCTCGCGCGCGATCACTCCGGCGACGAGCGTCTTGCCGGTGCCCGGCGGGCCCTGAAACAACGCAGTCAACCCACGCGACGTCGCCATCGTGCGCGACATGCCCCACGTATCGAACACGGTCCGTCCGTGACGCACGCGACCCACGAGCTCGCGCAAGCTATCCAGGATGTCCGGAGCCAACACGATGCTCGACCACGAGGGCAAACGATCGACGCGCCGCGCGTATTGCCCGAGGCGAGTATCGCGGGTCTGCCGAATGTAGTCCTCGATCAGTGCGGTCGCCGTGGTCGTCGCGCCTCGGGCAGCGTCACACGCTCGCCGGATCATGCCCGGGCCGATGCGATAGCGCGATGCGAGCAACTCGGCGTTCGCGACGATGGCGACCTCCGCGAGCGCCCGCTGCCATACCGCCAGGCGCTCGGTTTCGGCAAGCACTGGAAGCGCGATCGCTATGTGTCCGGCCGGAAACGGCGACGGTGCCTCGGTGGTCGAGATCGCTGCGATCGGACCGGGATGGAGCCGAAGAGTTTCGACGACGATGTCGCGCGCCGGGCGCTCGTCGAACATCACTTCGTCGAGATTGATGATGCACGGGACGAAGCCGGCGAGGTGTGCACGGCGCAACGCGTAGCGAAGCTCGAGCGTGAACACATCGGCGGTCCGCGGCAGGGCAACGGCGTCGATCACCGCGAGCTCGCGCCCGGCGGCTGCCGCGAGCGAAGCGAGCAGCGTCTTGCGCCCACTGCCCGTGCGGCCGCGAACAACGATCCGTGCATTAGGCGCGCTCGCCGCGAGTGCCGTGCACGCGCTGTCGAGCACCGGTCGGGCGATATCAAGCTCGCCGAGAGCGCGGTCCGCGATCCGGATCGTCGTCGCATCGCCGAGGTCCGGCGGCAGCCCGCGTAACAGGTCGAGCACGACCGGATCGACGAACAGCTCGCCGAACGGGCGCGCGCGTTTTGCCGAGAGCTGAACGATGCCCAGGCGGACGAGCGGAGCTCGCGGATCGAGCGCGGCTGCGATGTCGTGGCGGTCGTGCCGATGCCCGAGCACCTGCTGGACGACGAGCTCGTCGACGTGGCGGCGATTCGGATCGTTCGCGAGGATGTCGTACAGCCGCGCTCCTTCACCCCATAACGCCGCAGCCGCGATGACCACGAGGACATCGATCTCGACCGGTGATAGACCGAGCTCGCGCACGAGCGAGCCGATCGGCGTGGCACCTGCGCGCCATTCAAGATCGGCAGCGAGCTGGGCGTCGGTGCGTGCCACTCGATCACGTGCGGCTTGCAGGTGATCTTTGGCGTGACCGTGGTTCATGCCCAGGATCGCGGCGACCTCGAGCTCGTGCGGGTGTTGGCCCTCGTTACCGTAGCCGATCCGGCGCGTGTCCCAGCCGCTCGCGATCGCGAGCAATGTCCACAGCGCCACCGTCTCGAGCTCGCGATCGATCTGCGCGCGTGCCCGATCCTTTGCAATGCGAGGCGGAATCTCGCGCGGCGAGAGAGCGCGTAACGACGCGCCGAGTGCAGGTGGAGTCGACGCCGGTGCGAGCGGGAACGTCACCTCGACGGTCGTTTGCGGTTCTACCTGCGTAGGCTGTGCGCCAACCTCGACGACGGCGACCGGTTCTTCGGCCGGCACCATGGTCCGCTTGCCAAACATCGCGGCGAGCTCGTGCATCTCGATGCAGCCATCCGCGGTGTGGATGACGAGCGAGACTCCATCCGGGCTGATCGCGAAGTCGCGAATCTCTTCGCACGCGATCTGACCGAGCTCGCGACCGGTACGTAGATCGATACCCACCAGCTGGTTCCGATCGGTCTGCGCCAGCGCGACGAGCCGCTGGGTCGCGACGCGCACCCGCGAGTTTGGAATGCCGCAGCGCTGCAATGTCTGGCCGGTGCCGAGAGACAACACCATCAAGAACCGCGAGCTGCCATGCGCGGCGAGTAACGCGACGGACTTGCCATCTGGCGTGACGAGCCCGGATTGGACGGTCGTTCCCACTGCAAGGTCGGTCTCGGCCTTCGACGGAAGGACGAGCTTCGCACCACGCGCGATCACGTGACGACGACCGGTGAATGGAATCGCCAGGTCGGCGTCGAGCGTGGTGCGAGCGATCGTGCCGAGGTCGTCGATCAGCGCGAGTAGCGGCGTCGAGGCCCACACCACCGCGGGCGCTCCACATGCAGCCGGAAGGAGCAGCGCCGTTGTCGCATAATCGAGCGGCGTTGCAGGACCGAGGACCCGGCCCGCGTAATCCAGTCGCTCGAGCTCGTTGTCGGTCGCGACCCACAGCTGGTCGTCGAACCCGACGAGCGCGCGCACGCCAGCTTTCGCGATCCGATCGGTCCGAGAGTGGGCGAGATCGACGACCGCGATCCCATCGTCTTGAATCGAAAGCAGCCGGCGACCTGCACGGTCGAAGCACAGTGCGTTCGACGCCAGAGACGTGGGTAATACCCTCATGGAAGGGTTGCGTGGGGCAGCCCCGCCGATGTGACAAAGAATCAGAACGACGCGCTAAACGCAGCAGTTCCGATAGTTTGCAGCGGCGCTTCGCTCGACAACCTAGCGAACGGACGAAGCGCGAGCGGTCTGGGCCTGGTTGAGCTTGGCCTGCCCGATCGCAGCCTCGATCATCCGGTCCTGGTCTGCCGCGTTTTTCCACTTCGCCTGAATATCCGGCGACAGCGTATCGACCGGATCGAAGTAGACGAAGAAGCCGGGCTTCACCGACGGCGCCGCGAACACCGAGATGCCGGTCTCGCGATCGTAGTGCTCGAAGCTGTGCGCGACCCGCTTGCCACCCCCACCCGGCGCATCGACAACAAACGTGGGCGTGTGGAAGCCGGCCGTCACCCCGCGGACGGCCTTCTCGATATCGAGCGCGGTCTGCAGCGTGGTGCGGAGATCCTCGACCCCCTTCACGAGGTCGTGGACGTAGACGTAATACGGGTGGACCTGGCAGTGACCGAGCCGCTTCACGAGCAGCTGCATGGTCTCGATCGAATCGTTGACGCCACGCTGCAGCACCGATTGGTTGCGCGTGATGATGCCGCGCTCGAACACGCCGTCGAGGGCGCGCTTGGTGATCGCGGTGATCTCGTTCGGATGATTGAAGTGGGTGTGGAGCACCACTTCCTTGTGGAGCTTGCGACCGCGCTCGACGACGGCGGTCAGCGCATCGAGCCACTCGTGGTCCGTGATCAGCTTCATCGGCATGACCGCCGGACCCTTGGTCGCGAATCGGATACGCCGGATGTTCGGCATCTCGAGAAGCTTGTTGCCGATCAACGTGATCTGTCGAGCCTTGAGCTGATAGCTGTCACCGCCGGAGACCACGATGTCCTCGAGCTCGGCGCGCTCGCCGATGTACTGGAACGCCTGATCCCAGCGGTCCTCGGTCGCCTTGAGCGAGACCTTCTCGACCTCGTCGGTATCGACGCCGACCGCGTAGCTGCGCGTGCAGAACCGGCAGTAGACCGGGCACGTGTCGAGTGCGAGGAACAGCGCCTTGTCCGGATAGCGATGCGTGAGCCCGGGGACGGGCGCATCTTCTTGCTCGTGGAGCGAATCGAGCGTGAGCTTCGGATGGTCGGGATAGAGCTTGCTTGCCACCGGCACGAACTGACGGCGGAGCGGGTCGTTGTACGGATCGGCCCAATCGATGAGCGAGAGCAAGTACGGCGACACGCGAATCGACATCGGTGCGAGCTTGAAGCCCTGAGTGACATCCTCGATGAACGCGGGTGGGACGAGATCCTGGACCGCCGCGAGGAGCTTCGCCGGATTGGTGATCGAGCTCTTTGCCTGCCACTGATGATCGAGGAACGTGGCTTCATCGACGTTGCGGTACGCTGGGATCTTTTGCCAGAAGAGACCGTCCAGCAATTGCCGGTGATGGAGCGACGAAGCATCGACGCGCGGCTTGATGTGCTTGTCACCAGCCGGTCCGCGTCCGATCGTTTTGAGTAACTCCATCATACGTTGAGACCCAGGGATATCACGTCGGCGCGTGATCGAGAAACGTCATGGTCAGGAGCGATCGTCGCACCTTGGTAAAAAATCCAGACCTGTCCACCACCGCCGATGGCCACCGGGTTCCGCCCGTTACACGCCAGCGGGATCACCGAGATCGATGTGATCGGGCCGAAATGTCGCGGTCGCAGCGAGTAAGCGCGACGGTTGCCGCCAACCACCTCATCTTGCTCATCATACCTCACGGCGCGGTCGCCTCGTGCGGGCTAAGCTAAGGAGTGGAGCCGATTCGCAAGCCCGTTGCTCTGCGTCACGTCGTCGTGACGTCGATCATCCTGGCAGCGCTCGGCGCGGTGGGCGCTGTCAAGGCCGGGCTCGTTGGCGGCGATTTCATGTACGCGCTCGAGCAGGTGCAATCCCCGCTCGCGAAGACCGCTCCCGTGTTGCCGGATCCGCACGGCCCGCGTCTCGCGCGTCGCGTGTTTCTCGTGATCATCGACGGCCTCCGCCTCGACAAATCTTACGAGCTGCCGTTCCTCGACGAGCTCCGTCGACGCGGCGTCGATACGGAGGCGCAATCGCACTATCCCTCGTGGTCGCGCCCGAACTACGTCTCGATCCTGACCGGCGTGCCGCCAGTCGCGAGTGGCGTCCGCACGAATCATCACTCGACGCCGGTCGAGCTCGATTCGTTGATGGATCGCGCGAAGGCCGCGGGCCTCAAGGTCGCCTGCGCCACCGATTACGACGTGCTGCCGAAGCTGTTCCTCCGCAAGCGCGTCCCGGAAGTCCACGAAGCGGTGATCGTGCCGGATATCGAGAGTGTCGATGAAGAAGGCGAACCCATCCCACTCGATATCGACGCGATGGATCATCCACTCTCGGAGGCCGCGATCCGCGCCCCCGATGCAAACTACGTCTCACCGTTCGACGACGCCCGCTACGCCCCGTGGCCCGGTGGCTTCACCGAGGTCGGGACCGCGATCGCGCAGGGCGATGCCGAGCTCGTCGTGATGCTCGTCGGTTCGGTCGATGCCGCGGGCCATTCGCACGGCGGCGCGAGCTCCGACTATCGCGTCGCGGCCGAGCTCGCCGACCATGCGCTCGGTCGCGCGCTCGCTCGCATCGATCTCAACCAGGACGCGATCATCATCACCGCGGATCATGGCCACACGAATCGCGGCGGCCATGGTGGTGTCGAGCCCGAAGTGCTGTCGGTGCCGCTGATCCTCGCCGGCGCCGGCATCCAGCCAGGCACGAGTGCCGACAACGCCCACCTGATCGATCTCGCGCCCACCGTCGCGACGCTGCTCGGCATCCCGGCGCCCGGCCACGGGCTCGGGCGCACGTTGAGTGAGGTGCTCGCACTCGAGCCCGCAGTGCGCGTCGCGCGCCGCGGGGCTGACGATTCGCGGCTCGCCTCGACCCGCAGCGTGGTCGCTCGCGCGGAAGCGGCTGCCGCGAGCGATGGCAAAGCGCGGCGCGCGTGGCGCATCAGCCTGGTCGCGGGTGGCGCCGTGCTCGCGATGATCGGCGCGGCTCTGCTGGTACGTCGCCGCGTGCTCCGGCTCGATTGGCGCGTGCTGCTCGTCTCGGTCCCCGCGTTCTTCGTCGTCTACTACGCGATGATCGGAGCCGCCGGTCAGGGCTTTTCGCCCTCGCTCGTACCTGCGCAAGGTCACATCGCGGTCGTGATGGCGCAGTACGGCATTGCCGCGATGATCGTCCAGCTGCTCGCGAGCATGTGGGCACTACGCCACGAGGCAAGTCTCACCGAGCGCCTGGCGAAGGCGAACGGCATCGCGTGGATGGGCCTGTCGTTTGCGATGATTCCTGCCGGGCTCGCGTGGGCCTTGATGCCCGCGCCCTACATTGTCTTGCCGAGTGCCCACATGCTCGTGCTGATCCCTGCCGTCGAAGTCGCTGTTTCGTGTGCGGCGATCGATGTCGCACTCACGCTGGTCGTCGAAGTGATCGTGTTCGCAGCGCGTGCGCGCCCGGCCGATGTCCTATCGAGAAGATAAGGTGGCGCGCAGCGCCAGGTGCGCGCTGCGCCGGATGCGATCCGAGCGGGTTGTCGAACGCCGTCTGACCGACGAGCGCCGACGGGAGGACCTGGCTCGCCGTGATCTCGCTATTTTCGGCCGAGCTTGATCTTCTTGTCGGGGTCCGCGGGTAGTAGCGCGACGGCGAGCTTGAGTGCCGCGTCCGACGAACCGGCGGCCGCTTGCGACTCCCTGCACTCCGAGCCCTTGTCACGCGTGATCTGCGGACGCAGCGCCTGGGTGTGCTCGAGCCACACGCGCTGGACGTCAGGATCTACCTGATTGTCGCGCATGGTCTCGCGCAAGATCTGGAGCCGCCGCTCGAAGTGGCCGCCGAAGATCGGAGAGTTTGCGTGCGCGGTGCGCATGGGTCGCCCCGTGTACTTCACGTCCGGGGCGCCGAGAAACGTGGCCGCGAGCTCCCACTCCTTCTCGATCAGGCGCGCGCGATCTTTGCCCTCGAACATGAAGCCGATCATCAAGTCGCCGAACACCCGCGAGTAGAAATCAGTAACGACCCTGCGCAGCTGGTCGGCGCCGATCTTCGCGTAGAGCTCGGGGCTGCGATCCATCACGAAACCTCGACAGGTTGGCCCGTGAGAGCGCTCGTGCCGGACAGCTCGTCGGTGAGCGCCGGATCGAGGATGTCGTTGACGCTCTCGCCAGCGTGCGCTTCGGCGACGCGCAAGCGCGTACCGCGGCGTCCGTGGCCCCAGCCGTGGGGCACGCTGACCACGCCGCGCATCACCTCATCGCTGACTTCTACGGGCAGCGAGATCGTGCCGCGCGCGGTCGCGACGGTCGCGGTACCGCCATCGACGAGCCCGCGCACCGCGGCATCGTCGGGATGGATCAACAGCGTGCACCGCACCGGCCCTTTCACCAGGCGCTCGCTGTTGTGCATCCACGAGTTGTTCGAGCGCAGATGGCGGCGCCCGATCATCACGAGCCCGTTTGTCGGGCGCGACCAGCGGGCCCACTTGCTCGCGAGCCGCGGTAGATCCGCGAGATAGATCGCGGGCGCCAGATCGACGAGGCGATCGCGATGACCGAGCCGATCCGGTAACCGCGGCGTGAGCGGACCGAGGTCGAGCCCGTGCGGTGCGGCCACGAGCTTTGCGAGCGACAAGCCCTTGCGTCCGCGACGCAAGCCCCAGGGTCCCGTGCGCAGCGCGAAATCGAGGATGCTCTCGGGCCCGAGCTTGATCAGCAAGCGCTCCGCGAGCCCTCGACCGAGCTTCGGGAGGCGCAGCCGCGCGAACAACGCCGCGCAAATCTCCCAGTCTTGCCGCGCATCGGCGGCGCGCTCGAACACCGGCGGCGAATACTTCGCGACGTTGCGGACCGCGAAGGCATTGAGCGCGGCATCGTAGTGCGAGCGCTCGAGTGCCGAGGCCGGCGGCAAGATCACGTGCGCGTGGCGAGTGGTCTCGTTGAGATATGGATCGATCGAGACCATGAACTCGAGACCTGCGAGCGCGGTCTCGAGCGCTGGCCCACCGGGAGATGACAACACGGGATTGCCTGCGCACGTGACGAGCGCGCGGATCTGGCCGCTACCCGGCGTCGAAATCTCCTCGGCGAGCACTGACATCGGTAGCTCGCCGCCGAACTCGGGCCGCTGCGAGACCCGGCTGTGCCAGCGCGCGAATCCGCCGTCATAGCCCAGCAGATCCGCGACCGGCACGGGATCGAGGGCCGGGGTGGTGAACATCAAGCCGCCCGGCTCGTCGAGATGACCGGTCAACGCGTTGATCGCGTAGATCAACCACGCCGCGAGCCCGCCAAACTCCTGGGTGCAGACGCCGATCCGCCCGTAGAGCGCGGCGCGCTTCGTGGTCGCGAGCGTACGAGCGAGGCCGCGAATCTCGTCGGCCGCGATGCCGGTCACCTCGGCCGCTTGGTCGGCCGACCACGGCGCACTCGCGCGCCGCAGATCCGCTTCACCGCGCGTGTGCTGCGCGAGCCGGCCGAGCTTGACGAGCCCCTCGGCGAACAGCTCGTGCGCGATCGCGAGGAGGAGCACCGCATCCGTGCCCGGCCGGATGAACAGATGTTGATCGGCGCGATCGGCGGTCTCGGTGCGCCGCGGATCGAGGACGATGACCGTGCCGCCGCGCGCCTGGATCTGCTCGAGCCGCGACCGCATATCCGGCGCGGTCATGATGCTGCCGTTCGAAGCGAGCGGATTCGCGCCGAGGCAGATCAGCAGATCGCAGCGATCGAGATCCGGGACCGGCATCAGGATCTGGTTACCGAAAACCTGCAACGCCGCGAGCATATGCGGCAGCTGATCGTTCGAGGTCGACGAGTATGCGTTCCGCGTGCCGAGGCTGCGCAGCAGCAACTGCCCGAAGGTGAGCAAGCCCAGGTTGTGCGTTGTCGGATTGCCTTGATAGACCGCGACCGCGTCCGCCCCGTGCTCTTTGCGCACGGCCTGGAGCTGCGCCGCGACGTAGTCGAACGCCTCGTCCCACCCCATGGGCGTCCACGTCTCGCCGTCGCGCCGCATTGGCTGGCGTAGGCGATCCGGATCATGATGAAGGTCGCCGAGTGCGGTGCCTTTCGGGCAGATGTAACCGGCGCTGAATGGGTCCGCAGCGTCGCCGCGGATCGACGTGACCTGGTCACCGTGGGTCTCGACGACGATGCCGCACGTAGCCTCGCACAGCGGGCAACTCGAGAAGTGCGTGGCCATGGGCGCGAGTCTACTGCGGTAACCATCGCCGCGCCGTCAAATGCATCCAAACGCGAACAGGGTCTCGAGGATCGGACACACCGCGACGACGAGCAGATCGCCCGCATTTACCTCGCTCGACGGCGCCACGACCTCGGCCCGCGAGCTTTCCGGATCACACCCGCCCGGTAGCGCGGCAACCATCACCGAGATCCAGAGCCGCACGTGCCTCATTGCATCGGGTGCTAGAGTGTAGAAAGCGATGGGAGAGGCGCTCACGATCGGCCAATTGCTCGAGCTCCATCCGGTGCCCGAGGACATCGCGAGGCACGAACGCATCGAACGCCTGTGGGTGTTCGATCTGCCCGGAGCTCCGAGCGCGCTGTGGCCGTTCATCTCCGACACGTCACGGATGAACCGCGCCCTCGGCACGGCCGAGATGAAGTTTGTCGAAAAAGAAGGCGTGCGGCACGGCAGCTCGAAGGCTGGTGGCTTGATCCACGAGTGGCTCGAGGTGCCGTGGAACTGGGTGGCCGAGCAGTGGCTGACCTCGACGCGCATTTACACGCGCGGGCTCATGAAGGCGATGTACGCGATCCATCGGCTCGAGCCGATACCGACCGGGACGCGCGTCTATCTCTACTTCGCCGCGGTGCCACGCAACGCGCTGTGGGCGATGGCGATCAAGCTGGGCTTCCCTTCTATCGAGAAGGCATATCGCAAGGTCTTGCCCGCGCTCGCGGCGCAGCTCGATCGGCTGCGCCCCACCATCTTGCAGATGCCGCCGCCCGAAATGGAAGAGGCTTCGATCGCGCGGTTGCATGCCGCGCGTGGTCAGCTACTCGCCGAGGGCCTGCCGAAAGCATCCGTCGAGCACCTCGTCGAGTTCGTGCGCACCGGCGACGATGCGGATCTGCATCGCATCCAGATCCGAGAGCGAGCCCGCGCGTGGAAGTTGCCAGAGCTCGACCTCCTGCGCACCGCACTCCACGCCACTCGCGTCGGCCTCCTCGAGCTATCGTGGGACACGGTGTGCCCGCACTGCCGCGGCGTGCGTGACGAGAGCGACAAGCTGTCCGGGCTCTTGGCCGAGAGTCGATGCGAAGCGTGCGACATCGACTTCACGACCGATGGAGCAGAGGCAGTCGAGGTCACGTTCCACGTCCATCCCTCGGTGCGGGTCGTCGAACAACGGCTGTACTGCAGCGCCGAGCCGGCACAAAAAGATCACATCCGCGTGATGGTGCTCGTCGCGCCGGGCCAGACCGCGGTGATCGAGCCGCGGCTGGCGCCGGGCCGCTACAAGGTCGCGAGTGGCAAAACGCCGGGTTGGTTACTCGATGTCGAAGAAGGCGGACCTGCGGCGATCCGCTACGAGGCGCATCCGGCAGCGACCGTGATCAAAGCCGGCCCGAACCCCGAGATCACGTACGTCAACACCGGCGATGCGGCGGTCGCATTTTCGATCCAGCGCGCTACCTGGAGTGACGATGCCTTGCGGCCCGGCATGCTGCTGTCGTTTCAAGAGTTCCGCGATCTGTTCTCCGAGGACTACATTGGCGCGGACGTGAAGCTCGCGGTCGGCGAGCAGACCCTGTTGTTCACCGATGTTGTCGGCTCGACCGCGTTCTACGCGCTGCGCGGCGATCCGGGTGCGTTCATCGAGATCAAGAAGCACTTCGACGAGATCTTCAAGATCGTCGCGGACAATCGCGGTGCGGTGGTCAAGACGATCGGCGATGCCGTGATGGCGGCGTTCACGAGCCCGGTCGATGCCGTGCGCTCGGCGCGCCTGATCCACGATGCGTTCTATCCAGGTCGCGCCGACACGCCGATCCGGCTGCGGATCTCGCTCAACACCGGACCGTGCATCGCCGTGCGCTTGAACTCGAACGCCGATTATTTCGGCGGCACCGTGAACATCGCTGCGAAGCTCCAGGCGCTTGCCGAGGGTCACCAGATCGCGATCAGCGAAACGACCTACCGCGCCGCGAACGTGGCCGAGTATCTCGCCGAGCAGCACGCCGAGCTGGAGGCGATGGAATACGTATCGAAGGCGTTGCCCGCGCCCGTCGCCGTCAGGCGCTGGTCCGTCTACCGCTGACGCGGCTCTGGGTCGGAGTGAAGATCGTCAGCGCGGCCGACCCGACCGCAGTTCTGCTAGAAAGCTAAGACTCGCGACCCGGCAAAACGGTTTGCTACAGCGATTTCAGGCAGTTGAGGCCGTAAACGAACATGGAACTCCGCCTCGGGGCCTGGTATTCACCTGTCCATGAAGCCGCATGTCGCGATTGCCACCCTTGGTCTTGGCCTGATGCTCAGCCCGCTCTTCACGAGCCTCGGTCGTAGCGCGGTGCCCGCATCTCCGAAGATCGGCGTGATCGATCTCGACAACACGCTGTCGACCACGCCCGCCGGTAAGCGCGCGAACGATGCGTTCGAGAAGATCCGCAAGACGAAGCAGACCGAGCTCGACAAGCAGCAAGAAGATCTCAAGCGCGCTGCCGCAGATCTCGAAAAGCAAAAATCGGTCCTCAAGCCGGACGCCTATGCGGCAAAGCGCGAAGAGCTCGAGAAGAAGTTCATGGAGCTCCAAGGCGTCCTTCAGAGGCTCGAGAAGGATCTCGCCGGCGAGCGCCAGAAGTTGATGCAGAGCCTGCTCAAGCAAGCGCAGCCGCTCGTCGACAAGCTCGCGAAGGCGGAAGGCGTCACGGTCATCGTCGATCGCCAGTCGGTGGTGTGGGCAGACCCGGCCGCGGATCTGACGGCGAAGCTCAACGCCGACATGAAGTAGTCGGGAGGCGCGGCTGCCATCGTGCAGCGCTTACCTGCCACGAGCGCGAGCAAGACGCTTACTGGCCGACCCACGATTTGACGTGCAGGTCGATCGCCCGCTCGAGCGGCTCGGCGGCGCTGCTATCGGTGCAGTGGGCGTCGTCGATCGTGTGCGAGCCACCGAGCTTGGGTCGGCTCACCGTGATCACCGTGTGCGGCGTATCGGCGCACACCGAGAACGAGGTCGAACACGCGCCACCACCGGGCTTGGGACAACTGTCATCCGCGAGTGCGTTGCCTTGATAGTCGAGCGCGAAGAAGTGCGTGCGCTCGACCACATTCTCGAGATCGTGCATCTGGTGCTTCGTCAGGTGCTTGTGCTGCTCACCCGGCACCGCGACGTTCTCGCGACCGAAGTAGACCAGGGTGCCGTCCGGCTTGATCGTGACTTGATAGCTCGGGCACTGGCCCAAGCATGGCGTGCGCTGGTACTCGAACGCGAGATCGACGGGCTTGTCAGCGCGCTTCTCGGGCGCCGCATCGTCCGTCGCCGCCGGCGCCTGTGCGCCCTGTCCCGTCCAACACGCCGCGAGCAAAATCAACCAGGCGCGATGCAACGCCCAAGTCTAGCGCCACGCCGAGCTCAACGCGATGTCGTGGAGCAACCAGGTGGACCATCGCTCGCTGATTCCCGCGCCGCGAGGCGATCAAGGCGGATCTCGAGCCCGTCGACGGTGGTGCGGGTCGCGACGCTACGGAATCAGCTCTTGCAGGAACGCCATGCCGTCAGCGTTGTTGGCGATCAGCCCCGCGACGAGCTTCGCGCTGTGCGCCGCCATCGGTGGGCTCGTGATCTTCTTCAACACCGACTGCGACGAAGCGAGCCCCGCATCCGTCCGCGCGAGGGTGACGAACGCAGCAGAGGCGACGAGCCGGCGCATCGCGTGCCCTTCGGAATCGGTGAGGATCGCCGCGATCTTCTCGGGTGTGTTGGTCTTCAGATAGGCCGCCGCCAGCGCCGGCAGCATCGCGACGCGGACGTCGTGGCTCGGATCATCGAGCAGCGGCTCGAGCAACTGGACGGTGAGCTGGGCATCTCGATCGACGAGCCCGATCGCCGCGGCTGCGGCCTGCGCACGCTCGCGTTCGACGCGCGAGGCGAGCGAGCGGTGCAAGCGGAGGTTGACCGCATCCTTTGGTGCGACGCGCGCGATCGTGGTCAGAGCGAGCTGGCTGAGCTCGGGATCCGGATCGCGAACCGCGAGCGAGAGCGCGCGATCGAGGAGCGCGGGCTCGACTTTGTCTTTCTGAGCAGCGAGCCGCTCGAGCGCGGCCTTGCGCACCTGGGGGTCCGCATCGGCGAGGGCGGCCGAGAGGGTCGGCGCGGCATGCATGCCCGAACCGAGTGCCGCATCGATCGCCGCGACGCGCACGAGCGGCGAGCCATCGGCAACCGCGAGGGTGACCACGGCTTCGGCGCCGATCAACTTCGCGGTGTGGAGCAGCGCGAGCTTCTCGCCTTCATCACCTTTGTCGAACAGCTTCGTGAGCGCGTTCTCGGTCGCGGGCTTGGGCGCGGCGGGACCGAGCTCACCGAGCGCACGGCTCGCGATGATCCGGACCTCGCGGCTAGAATCGTCGAGCAGGAGGACGAGCGCTTCACCGACGCCCGCCGGAGCCTTGCCTTTACCGACCGTGAGCGCGAGCACGTGCGCGGCATCGGCGCGGATCGACGGATCATCATCCTTGACCAGCCGCGTCGCGATCGCGGTGCCGTTCTTCGCGGGATCGGGGCCATCGGCGACGCACGACATCACGATCCGGCGAACCTCGACCGAGGGATCCGTGACCGCGTTGCGCAGGCCGATCCGCGCGTCGCTGTTGCCGGCGAGCACCGCATTGCAGAGGCCTTCGACGGCGAGCGGGTGGAGACCCGGATCGTCGACGACGTGGGCACCACTCGTGAGGTACTCGATGACGTTCGGAAAGGGCTTCTTGCGCGCGAGCCGCGCCCAGATCTTCACGGCATCGCGACGCGGACGACCCTTCTCGCGCCACATCTGCGCGATGCCCTCGATGCCCACGCCGACATTGCCGCCGGAGACCGTCGAGACCGCGAGGCCTTCCGCGGCGCCGAGGCGCGCGTTGTAGCTGTCGCCCTTCGCGATCTTCACGAGGCGATCCTGGTACTCGCGACCGAGCTTGCCGGCCGAGATCGCAGCCGCTGCACGGATATCGGGATCCTCGTCCTTGAGCATGCCGTCGAGCGCGTGCGACGCGGCGCCGTGATTTACGGCCCCGACATCACCCCACGAGCGCGCCGCGGCGACCCGCAGGGCTTTGTCGAGCTTCTTGTCGCCGAGCATGTTTGCGAGGTCACCCGCAGCGAGCTCGGGATCGACCCGCGCGTAGAGCGGCAGCATCAGCGCGCGCGTCGCGGGCGATTTCGAGTTGAAGCCGGCCTTGACCGCCCCGGCGTACGCCTTGGCCTTCGGTTGCGGATCGAGATCGTGGAGCAGATCGTTCGCGAAATCGATCGAGTCTTTGTGCGTGTCCGAGTTGCCATGGTCGCTCGCCATGAAGCCGACGAGCGCGGTCGCCGCGCCGTCGGGATCCGCGATCAACGCCGCCTTGACCAACATCTTGGTCTTCTCGGACGGCGAGCCTTGGGTATCGCTCAGCGCGGAGATCGCGCTGGTCAGCGACGGCCTATCGTCCGTGGTGCCTTGCGATGCTTCGACAAGCAGCTCGTGCTTCGCGGCAGGATCGAGTTGCTTGGCACCAAGCGCCGCCTGGAACAGTGCGTGGCCGCGATCACCGAGGCTGCGCACCGCCGAGAACGCGATCCGGCGAAGCTCGGGATCTGGCGATGTCAGCGCCTTCATCAACGTGTCTTGATAGATGTCGTGATGCTGCGCGGCGGTACCGGCGAAGGCGACCGCGGCGCGCTGCACCGACGGCGACGGCATCGCGATCGCGGCATCGATCATCTGGAGCTCGCTCGGCGTGCCGCGCGCGATCGGGCGCAGCGCCGTGAGTAGCTCGCCCAGATCCTCGGGATCCTTCGCCGCTTTGCGCAACTCGGTGAGCGCGGCATCGTTACCGGTCATCGCGTACTCGACGAGGTTCGCGAGCTGCGGCGCCATCATCGTCTTGAGGTTGTCTTCCCAGTCGCCCTTGTTCGCGACGACATCGTGCGACGCGATCTTGTTCCAGACCTCGGGCGCGACCATCGAACGCGACAGGCCGGTATCGGCGATCACCTTGCCGTAGCCCGAGCCCGGCAGCCAGGCGAAGCTCGAGAGCCCCGCACGCCCACCACGCACGATCACGCGATTACCGCCGGCCCGCGCATCGAGGTCGAAGTACACGTGCCCGCGCAGCGAGATAAAGATCGCGATCAAGATGATGATCGGGACCGCGAGAACCGCCGCGGCGATCATCATGTAGTGGCGCTTCGAGCGCGCGACGATCGCGACCTCGCCTGGCGTGACCGGCGAAATACCTTCGCGCTGGAGTGCGCGGAGCTCGGCGAGCCTCAGCCGCCCTGGCTGGTTCGCCTTCGATCCGAGCAGATCGAACGCGCGGCGAGCGGCGGCACGCGCGGGCGCGGTGAGCTCGCGCACGCGTTGCGTGAGCACCTCGTGGCGCAACATCCACGTGCTGCCTTCGGGATCGCCGCGCACGATCACACCGCGCTGCTCGAGCACGTTGTACGCATGGGCCGCGAATTGCGGATCGATGTTGATCCGCCTCGCTGTGGCATCGCCCGGTTTCGGATTCCAGCCACCCGCGGCGAGCTCGGCGCACAGGCGCAGCGCCGAGCGTTCGTTGCCGGTCGCCTTGCAGGCATCGTTCAACCACAGGCCTTCGAGCTCGGTCGCGCCACCGGCTTTTTGCAGCGCGGGCAGCGTCGTGATCCGGAGGTCGCGCATCGCCATCGCGCAGATCTGGAGGTCTGCGCACAGCACGCCTTGCGGCGCCACCTGGGTCAGGCCCTGAACCACGGCATCCGCGAGCGGTGGATCGGCGGCTACACCGGAGAGCGACAGCACGCGATCGAACAACTGCGACGCCGCGGGACCCGACATGCGCGGCAGCTCGTAACGATTCGACGGCGGGAACAGCGAGCCGGTCCGGCGCTCGAGTGCGCCGAGCAGGTGCTGGCGTTCGCTCGCCGCGACGAACAGGAACCGCGCGCGGCCAGCGGAGCGGCTGACGACCTTCGCGAACATCTCGGCGAGCTCGCCGACCGCGCGCTCGTCACCGCTCGCGAGGTCGACATCGTCGACGATGAACACGAACTGCTGACCGGCGACCGAATTCGAGACCGCACGCGTGATGAACGCGACTGGGAGCTCGCCTGCATTGGGCTGGATCCCGAAAGAGGACAGGCCCGCGGCGAAGCTCTGCGCCGGCGCACCGAGGTCTTCGCAGACGAGCGCGACGATGCCGTGATCGCGCAGGTGCGGGATCAGCCCGGCGCGGATCAGCGAGGTCTTGCCGACGCCTGGCTCGCCGAACAGGAGGCCCGCGCGAAAGCCATCGGCAGTGACCATGCGCGCGAGCTCGTCACGCTCGGCCTCCCGGCCGTGCCAGACATCCCTCTCGGCCTCGCCAAACGGGTCCAAGCCCCGCAAAGGCGACACCGTGCCTGGATAGGTCGCGACGGCCACAACGCAGATCATACACGCAGATAGAGAGGCACGCAGGATAGAGAGGCACGCAGATAGAACGGCACGCAGATAGAGAGGCACGCAGATAGAGAGGCACAACGAACCGCGCGGGCATCTGTTTCCTCGCCAGCGTATGCTCCACCGCAATGGGTTACCGCGTGATTCCTCTGGTCACCGCCGGTGCCGCGGCGTGCGTCTTTGTTGGACTCAGCGTCGGTGGTGCTGGAGCTGGGACCTCGCCGCGTACGTCGATCACGATCTGGGGTGCGGCCTCGGCGGCTGCCATTTCGTCACCGATCTACGGCGGCGCTTCGTACGGCACGGCGACCGTTCCGACCGGCGCGATGATCGTCGAGCATCGCGTTGTCGAGGTTGCGGCCGCGGGTGAAGTTCGGATCTCCGGCGTGCCCGCATCGCTCGATGTTGCGTCGGTCCAGCTGCGCAGCATCTCGGACGTCGGCGGCTTCTCGGTCGACGAACAGCGGTTCATTCCCGGCGCCACCACGCCCGACGAGATCCTCACGCGCCACGTCGGCGAGCAGGTCACCGTGATCACGCCGAAGGCCGAGGTCGTGGGTGTGCTTCGCTCCGTCGATGCCCAGGCGATCGTGCTCGAGGTCGGCACCGGGGATCAGCGGAAGCTCTCCGTGATGCATCGCGATGGCTACGTCCAGGACGTGCGGCTCGCCGTTACCGCTGGCACCGACAAGCCGAGTGTCGTGTGGCGCGTGACCGCGAAGCAGCCCGGCAAGCACGATGTCGAATTCTCGTACCGCACCGAGGGCCTGACGTGGACCGCGGAGTACCTCGCGATTTTCGACGAAACGAAAAAGGCACTCGATTTCTCGGCGTGGGCCACGGTGAAGAATGCCACCAGCGCGACGTTCGAGAACGCCGACCTCACGCTGATCGATCCGGGTACGAGCGGTGGCGCGGCGCAGCCGAGCACCAAGCCTCGCGCCGTACCGAATCGTTTCGTCGTGCCGAATGCGGTGCGGCTCGGCTCGGGCGAGTCCGTGCAGGTCGAGCTGTTCGTGCCCCGCACGAGCGCGAAAGCGCGGACGGTCGCGCTATTCGAAGCGATGCCGGATCCATCGCCGAGCTTCCAGCAGTTTCAGGCGGTCGATTGCAATCAGTTCTCGACGAGCGTCGGGACGTCGAAGACCGAGCTCGCCCTCGAGGTCGAGGTCCCGACGAAATCGGCGCTGCCGGACGGTCGCGTTCGTCTGTTCAAGCGCGCCGGGCAACGGCTCGAGGTCGTCACCGAGGATGTGCTCCACTCGGTCGCCGGGATCGCGCGCATCACGCTCAACAATGACGATCAGATCGAAGGCGAGCGCCACGCCCTCAGCTGCAACTACGACGAGCGCGGCCACGTGATTCGCGAAAAGATTGAGCTCAAGCTCGAGAACAAGGGCAAGCAGAGCCTCGATCTGATCGCGCGCGAGTTCATGTGGCGGTGGCCGATGTTCAAGCTCGAGGACGAGAGCACCACGGGCGCGCGCGTCGCGCCGCAGACCCAGGAATATCGAATCAGCATGCCCGCTGGCAGCAAGAAATCGATCACGTACACCGTCGTCTATTCGTGGTGAAGCGGGCTGCGGTGTTGCTCGTGCTCGCCGCGTGTCACGCGCAGCCGCCGCACGCGATCCGTCCGGTCTCCTCGGTCACGCTGTACCGCGATGTCGCGCTCGTCGAGCAGCGCTTCGAGCTGAGGCTCCCTGCCGCGCCGACCGCGGTGACCGTGCAGCTCGCGGGTGGAGCAACCCAGATCTCGCTCGTCGCGACCGATGGCGTGACGGTGCGCGCGCTGCACGTCATCGGAGCGGTCGAGCTCGCGAACCCAGGTTCCGACGACGACATCCCGCTCGATGGAGAAGTTACCAGCGCCCCAGAGGATCCAGCCGCCAATGCCGGCGCTCTCGCGCCGACGAACGTGATGCTCGATGTCACCGCACCCCACGCCGGCACGTACGAGGTCACGTTGGTCTACGCGACGCACCATCTCCAGTGGGATGCCGACTACACGATCACCACCACGCCCGCGCGCGATCGCGCCATCCTCCGCGGTGCCCTCGCCGTGCGCAACACGACCGGCCACGATTTCGAGAACGCATCGATCCACGTCATCGACACCGACCTCGCGAACTGGCGCGCGCACAGCGCCGAACATCTCGGCGCGAAGCTCACCGGCGCAATATCGAGCACCACGCCCGTCGCGAGCTCGCGCTCTCTAGGCATCGCGACCCTCATCCGCGGCGAAACCCGTGTCGAGATCACGGCGATCTCGTCGCCGCGACCGATGCACGCCGTGCTCGTCTACGACCCGATCGGCACGAAGCTCGACAGTGTCGCCGCCGAGCCCTCGCGCGAGGTGAACCTGGGCGCAGAGCCGCCCGCACCGTTCAAGGTCAGCGAGAGCTTCGAGATCCAGCGGCCCCCGGCAGGGATCATCCCCGAGCGCGGGTTCGCGGGCCTCCCCGCCGGCCCGGTCCGGCTGTTCGAGCGCCGCCCCGATGGTTCGCTCGGCGTGCTCGGCGAGGCACGCATGTTCGACGCCGCCACGCGCATGGCCGAGGTCGATACCATCGCGGTCGGCGCCGCCGAAGGCGTGACCGGACATCGCGAGCGCCGCGAGCTCACGATCGACGAGGCGCGCAAGAAGGTCACCGAAGAGTTCCTGATCACCCTCGACAATCAGCGTGATGCGCCGGTCGGCGTGCTCGTGCGCGAGCACATGTATCGCGGCTTGAACTGGAGCCTTGCCTACGACTCCACGAAGCGGTCCGCCCAGGAGGGTGCGCAGCAAATCTCGCTACGGACATCGGTCGAGGCGAAGAGCCAGCAGAAGATCTTGTACGTCGTCGTCTACACGTGGACGCGGTAGCTCGCGAACTGGCGACGACGTGGTTTACTGCATCAGTCGTGATCGCCGAGGTTTGTCAACTCACCATCCAGTACGGCAAACGCACCGCCGTCGACGCGCTCGATCTGAAGCTCGACGCGGGCGAGATCGCGCTACTGCTCGGACCGAACGGAGCGGGCAAATCGACGACGCTCGCCGCGATCGCGGGAGCCGTACTGCCGAGTGCGGGATCGATCTCAATCGATGGTCAGGATCTGGCAACCGCCCCGCGCGAGGCACGATCGAAGGTGGGCTTCGCGGATCAGCCACCCGCGCTGTACGATTACTTCACCGTCGAAGAACACGTCGGCTTCATCGCGGAGGCGCGCGGCGCGGATCGCGGCGCGGCGATCGCGGTGCTGACCGAGCTCGGGCTCGAGAAGATCGCGCAGCGGCCGTGTCGCGAGCTGTCGTTCGGTATGCGGCAACGCGTGGGCTTGGCAGCAGCGCTCGTCGGGCCGGTGAAGGTCGCGCTGCTAGATGAAACGCTGAACGGCCTGGATCCGCATGCCGCCCGCTCGGCGCGCACGGTGTTGCGTGCGTTCGCGGATGCGGGCAAGGCGATCTTGATGTCGACGCACCTGCTCGGTGTCGCCGAGCGGTTGTGCGATCGCGTGATCGTGATGAACAAGGGCAAGCTCGTCGACGACCAGCGCGGCGCTGACGTGAAGGCCCTGCTCGCGCGAGGTCCGCACGCGCTCGAAGATCTGTACGTCTCGCTGATCGCCGACGAAGGCCCGACGTGAGCAGCCCCACGCTGACGTCGACGCCGATCCGGACGCCCGCGCCGCTGCCCATGAGCGGCACCGGGTTTCGCCACTGGGAGCGGTTGCGTGAGTCGCGCGAAGGCGGAGCGCTTGCTCGCTGGGTCACGGTGGTAGTGGCTGGCGCGGCGCTCGCCGGGCTCACCGCGTGGCGCGCGGATGCGGTGACCATCGTGAGCGCGTCGCACGTCTGGCTCGCCGGGACGCTCGCGGCGTTCGCCCTGACGTTCATGCGGACACCGTTTCAGATCTACTGGCGCAAGGATGCGGCCTTGCTCGCGCAGCTGCCGATCGGCGGCACGATCTTGTTCGACGGTGCGCTGCGGCGCTGCGCGCGAGCAGCGTTCGCGACCACGCTCGTCGCGATCGGCGGTGCGCTTCCGTTCGTGCTGCTCGATGCCGATCGCGTCGGTGCGGCGACGCGCACGCTGCAGGCGATGCCGATCGCGGGCGATCCGGTGCCACGGTTCACGCCGCTCGAATTGTTTGGCACGCACGCGGTGCTCGCGGCGATGCTCGGGCTCGTCGCCGCCTGCTTCATCCCAGGCGTGGCGATCTACGCGGCGTCGCTGGTCGCGAGCTCGAAGAGCTTGCTCCAGGTTGCGACCGCGATCGGGGGTGCGCCGACCCGCAAGCCCCAGGGACCAGCGAGCAAGCCGCTCACCGCGCCCGGCATGGGCTCGGCGGGTGCGGTCCTCGGCGCGCTGCCGGGGTTCGCCTCGAGCGTCGTGTTCGTGACCGTGTTCCTCGTGGCGCCCGCGTTGATCAACGCCGAAGCGCACGTCGATGTGGGAGTCGCGCTCGGCGTCATTGGCGGAGTCAGCGTCGCACTGGTCGTGGCGATGCGCCAGAAGGCGGCCGCGACGATGGGTTCGATCTTGCGCGATGTCGCCGCTCTCGATCGCCAGCGCCTCGCGACGCTCGAGATCCAGCCACCCACCGCGATCGAGCGCGGGGTGGCGAAGCTCGTCGGAGTGGCGGGTCTCGCGTATGGAAAAGATACGCGGTTGATGCGCCGGCGCTATCCGATGGCCTACGCACTCGGCGCGCTCGCATTCCTCGCGCTCGCCATCATCGCGATCGCGCAGCCGAGCGAGCCCGTGTGGTTGATCACGACGCTAACGGGAGTCGCCTTCTACGCGACCTCGCTCGGCCGTCGGCTGACGCGACCTCCGATCGAGCTCGCTCGATTGTCCTCCACGTTGCCGATCAGTGCTGCGCTGCGCCGGCGCGCAAAGGTCGCCTGGTTGGTCACGTGGATCGCCGTGTTCGTGGCTGTCCCCGCGATATTCGCGATCGCGCGCGCTACGTGAACACGTGGAGCGACTTCGCGCGGGGCTCGACCGCACGCTGGTCGACAGCCGCGCGATCGAACAAGCACACGACCTCGGTGCGCCGGCCGGGGTCGACATTGACGACCAGCGACGCGACATTCGCGAGCACCAAGTAGAGGCCGAGGCCTGCGCCGTGCGAGTCGAGCTCGGGTCGACCGCGCTCTTCTTTGGCGCGCCGCACGTGATCGATCATGTCGCGCTGGCGCAACGCGCCGAAAGCATCTCCGACGGAGATCGCGATCGTGTTCGCGTCACAGGCCCAACGTAAGACGGCGCGCTTGTGGAGTTTGTCGATGGCACCGTGGTCCGCGATGTTCGGCTTCGATTCGCGCGGTGCATCGTGCAGCGCGTTCATCAGCAGCTCGTCGACCACGTTCGCGAGGCGGTGGACGACCGGCTTGCGCGCCCCGATCGCTTCGGCCCACGCGCAGACCTCGCCGATCACGACGCGGCGCTCGGGGTCGCTCGAAACCACGCGCTCGCCCACCTTGGTGTTCGGCGCGAGGTACTTCTCGAGACCGAACAGGTCGCCCGAGACCAGCTTCTCGCTCGTGATTCCGAGGTCCGCGTTCGTCGGATCACCGACGAGGTGGCTGACCGGTGCCTCGAGCATCAGAGTGATCAGGCCGTCATCATCGACATCATCACCGACCACCACGACGGGGCAGGACGCGGCGCGTAGGATGTCTCCCGCGGCGAGCCGGGTCGCACGATCGACGACGAGCAGCGCGGCATCGGCAAGCTCGGCGGGGATCGTGTCGCGATGATCGACCGCGACCCCGGCCGCGGTCAGCGCACGTTCGACGACGCGAGCCACGACGCGATCGGCGCACACGCAGACCGCTCGTGCCGAGGCTCGCATCCGGTCAGAAGCGTACGGGGTGGAGGATAACCACGTCAACGACTCAGGGCTCGGACGGGACTCGCGAGAGCGGCACTTTCCGTCGCCCACGTGTGACTACCCCAACCCATTCGCCCGCATTCTTTGGTTCGCCGGGATCCGCGGTACGATTGAATCCCACATGGCGGATCCGCCCAAGCACCGGCCGCCGCCGATTCCGAGCATCATCCCGCCCATCCCGGCGAAGACTGATGTGCTGGCTGTGCTGTCGATCGGTGAAGACACCGGTGATACCGGCGACGAGCCGGTGTTTCGCGACGATCACACGCGCAACCTCGACATTCCAGATGCGGGCCAGCTGGTCGCACGCATGCTCGATCTCGTCGCGAGCGAGGCCGCGGCCTTGCTCACCGGCGACGAAGCGCGCCTCGCTGATCTGAACGTGCGCACCGCCCTCGCGGCGTGGGACGGTCTGCACCAGCCTGACGAGGCGATGCGCTACCTCGAGCTCGCCGAGAGCCATCCACTGGCCGCGCGTCTGCGGCTCTCCGCTGCGCTCGGCGATGGCGACGAGACCGACCTCACCGCCGCGCTCGCGAAAATGGGCACGCCAGCGCCTGCGGTCGCGATCGACCTCGCCGAGGCGTATCTGTGGCGCCACTGCCGCGCCGACCTCGCTGCGCCGCTCGCCGATCGCGCGCTTGCAGGTGCGGAACCGCGGTGGCGATCGCACGCGATCGAGCTTGCCGCGCTTGCGAATGCGGCAGCTGGCAACTGGGCCCGCGTGATCGAGATCCGGCGCGCCGCTGCGAGCACGACCTCGGCGCCCGAGGAGATTGCTGCGCTCGCCGCGCTCGTGCTCGATCGTGGCGACGATCCCACGGGTGCACTCGCGCTGTGCTGGGCCGCGATCGAGCGGATGGACGAAGATCCGAACGAGCGCGATACGCAACCCTCGCCGGTCATCACGCGCGGTGGCTGGCTGCGCGTGATCGACGTCGCGATCGATGCCGCATCGCGCGCCGGTGACCCGCGCCGCCTCGAGCTCCTCGATCGCCGGGCGGATCTCGTGAAGGATCTCGCGGGGGCCGAGCTCGAATCGATCGCAAACCGCGCAGCGGTCGCCGCGGAGCTCCTGCGCGATGGCCAGCACGCAGAATCCGCAAAGCTCTACGCCGAGCTCGCCGACGATGCGCATATCGGCGCTCCGGGCGGAGCGCATCGCATCGCGCGGTTCGGCGCCTCGATCGCGGCCTTCGCCGGCGGCAATCTCGCGGCTGCACTCGCCGCTCGCCGCCAGCTCGCGCATGCTGGAGCACGCGAGGTCGTCGCCGCGCACTCGTGGCGCGCACTCGAGCTCGCCGCCGTGCTTGGCGAGCGCGAGGTCTCGGAGCTGACGCGCGCGGTGATCGATGCGGCGGAGACGCCGACCGTCGAGCGCATGCTCGACTTGCCGGACCTCGCCGATCCGAGCGCGGTCTCGGTCGCGCGGCTCGAGGCGCGCGGCGGACTCTCGGTTCGCTGGGCCGCTGCAATCGCGGAGCGCCTCGGTAACACGCGCCAGGCAGTCGAGCTGTGGCGCGCCGCCGCCGAGACCGGCCTCGGCACCGAATACGATCACATGGTGCGGTTGCTGCGTGGTGGCCCGCACGGGCGCAATGCGACCGAGACCGGCATGCCCGACGAGGATGCGCTCGCGGCCGTCTACGCCGTGTGGGCGAGCAAGGAGACCGATCCGCGCAGCGCGAGTGCGCTGCAATGCGCGCGCGGCATCGTCGATCTCGTACGGGGCGATTTCGTCGAGGCGGAAGAGACGTTACAGCTCGCCGGCGCGCTCGATCCTCGAGATCCATTTTGCCGCGCCGCGCTCGCCGCGGTGTATC
Source organism: Kofleriaceae bacterium (assembly GCA_043759355.1). Lineage (GTDB taxonomy): Bacteria > Myxococcota_A > Polyangia > Haliangiales > Haliangiaceae > JABFXX01. Next base: position 51,991 of record JAYVLQ010000062.1, on the reverse strand, counting down.
GCGCCGGCAAGCGCTTCGATCAACTCGCGAAGGTCCTCGAAGAGCTCTCGACTTCGCTCGTGAGCTGCGATGGTCGTGCCGCTGCGGCACGCGAGTATGCAGAGCTCCTCGACGAGCACCTCGGCGACCCGGCCGGCGCACGCAGAGCGCTCGAGCGGATGATCTCCGAGTGCCCAGACGATGACGCGACCATGATGGTACTCGCGAGGCTCTACGACGCCGATTCACAGTGGGCGCGATCGATCGAGCTGCGCGAGCGCGCGGTCGCCGTCGCTCCCACGCCACTCCGCCAGGCCGAGATCTGGATCGAGATCGGGCTGCGCGAAGAACATCGCGGCGACAAGACCGCCGCGCTCGCGGCGCTCGCGAAGGCCGGCGAGCTCGCACCGGGCCGTAAAGAAGTGCTGCGCGAACAGGTCCGGATCTATCGTCAGCACGGCGAACCTGGCAAGGCGCTCGATCTCGTGCGCACCGAGCTGTCCACCGATCCCGCGATCGATCGCAGGCTTGCACTCCGCCGCGAAGAAGCGGAGCTCCTCACCACCCTCGGACGCGAGCCAGGCGCGATCGTCGGCGCATACCTCGATATCCTCGGCTACGAGCCCGATCAGACCGATGCGCTCGCCGGCATCGAAGCGCCGGCGCGCGCGCTCGGCATGTGGGACGAGCTCGCGCGCGCGTTCCGCGGTGCGCGCCAGACCCCGCGCAATCTCGAGGTCCTCGCCGAAGCGCTCGCGAAGATCGGCGAATGGAGCGAGCTCGCCGAGGTCCGCCGCCGCCAGCTCGAGGCCGCACCGACCCACACCGAGAAGGCGCTGCGCGCCGCTGACATCGCGCGGATCTACGAACAGGAGACCGGGGATCTCGATGCCGCGATCCGCATGCTGACCGTCGCGCAAGCGAACGTGCACGACGACCAGCGCCAGAAGTCGCTCCTGCGCTTGCTGCGCGAGACAAATCGCTGGGCCGAGATGGCGCAGGTCCTCGAGCGCGAGTTGCCGATGCTGGCGCAGAGCTCGCCGACGCGCCAGGTCGAGATCTTACTCGAGCTCGGCGAGCTCCGCACCGATCGCCTCGATCGCAAACAAGACGCCGTACAGGCGTACGAGAGCGCGCTCGAACGCGATCCCAAGAATCCGGTCGCACTCGAGCGTCTCGAGACGCTGTACGAGCAACTCGGCAAGGAGCGCGAGCTCGCGCGGTTGCTCGAGGCTCGCTCCGAGACCGTCACCGAACCGACCGCGCGGGCGCAGCTCCTCGATCGGGTCGCGGGTCTGCGCGCGAATCGCGGCGATACCGATGGCGCGATCGCTGCGTACCTCGGTGCATTCACCGCCGATCCCACGAACCGCGAGGTGTTTACCGCGATGGAGCGCGTCTGCTACAAGGCGGAGCGCTGGGCGGCGGCGATGCAGCTCTACGAGACCGCGATCGCGCATGTCGAGTCCTGCCACGGCACCGCACCGAAATCGTATCGGCTCGGCGATCTCTACTCGCGGCGCGGCAGCGTCCAGCTCAACTTTCTCGGCCAGATCGATGCGGCGATCGAGTCGTATCAGAAGGTCCTCGAGGTCGATTCCAAGCCCGAAGCGGCGGTCAAGATCCTCGAAGACATCTGCCGCACGCGCGGCAACTGGCAGCCGTTGATCTCGGCGTGGGAGAAGCGCGCGGAGACCCAGCGCGAGCCGGGGCGGCGCACCGAGGCACTGCGCAAGGCTGCGGCGCTGGTGACCGAGCAGACGAACGATCCGCGTGCCTCGGTGCGGCTCAACCGTAAACTGCTCACGATCGATCCGGGCGACAAGATCGCCTCGGAGACTCTCGAGCGCTATTACGAGGAGCATCAAGATCGGACCGGCTTGATCGATGTCTTGAAGATGCGGCTGCAACACGCGCCCCCGCACGAGACCGTCGAGATCCTCAAGCGGATTGCACGCGCTTCCGAAGATGGGGCTCGAGATGTCGAGACCGCGACCGAGCACTACCAGAAGATCCTCGAGCTCCAGCCCGAGAACCGCGAAGCGCTCGATGCGCTCGGCCGGATCTACGAATCGACCGAGCAATGGGCCGAGCTGATCGATGTCACGCGCCGGCTGATCAAGGTCACGACCGATCGCAACTTGAAGGCCCTGCTCTACTTCAAGTCCGGCTCGGTGATGGAATCGAAGTTCGGGCGCGAGCAAGATGCGCTGCGCTACTACGACGCCGCGATCAAGACCTCCGCAAACTGCCTGCCGGCCGTGCACGGCATGCGCGACCTCTACCGCCGGCGCGAAGAGTGGCCTCGCGTGATCGAATCGCTCGAGCTCGAAGTGAAGCTGTGGACCGAAGATAAGGAGCGCGCCGGCGTGTTCGCGCAGATCGGCCGGATCTACGACCAGCACCTCAACAATCCCGAACGCGCGATGACGTACTACGACAGCGCGCTCGCGGTCGATCCCGATTGCTTGCCGGCGAACCAGGCGCTGTTCGACCACTACTTCGATCGCAGCGAATGGGACAAGGCGCTGCCGATCGCGACCTCGCTCGCGCAAAAGGCGATGCGCGATGGCGATCCCTCGACGCGCAGCGAGTTCTATCGCAAGCGCGGCGTGGTCGCGCAGATGACGTTCGATCCGAAGGCGGCGGCTGACAGCTACGTCGTCGCGCTCGAGATCAAGCCGACGAACACGAGCGCGCTCGACTACCTCGGCGCGCTCGCGCGCGAACAGCCCGATGCGTGGGACTTCGAGAGCACGTACAAGGAGCTCGAGAAGGTCTACAAGAAGCGCGACGATGCGGGGCCACTCCTCGCACGCGTGCACACCGCGCGTGCGGCGATCCAGGAGCGCGAAGGCGAGCTCGACGGTGCAGCGACACTCTATCGCCAGGCGCTCATCCTCGCGCCAACGGACTTCACGGTGCTCTCGGCGCTCGTGAAGTTCCACGCCGACATGCGCCACTGGGCCGAAGCGATCGATGCGATCCAGCAGTTCGTCGATGCTGGCGCGTCGCCCGACGATCAGATCCGCGCGCTGATGCGGCAAGCGACGATCCACGCCGATGGCGAGATGGATGCGCTGCGCGCGATCTCGGTGCTCGACAACGTGATCAAGATCGAGCCGTCGCACCAGGATGCGTACTACGAGCTCGCACAACAGTACTTCCTCGTCGGTCGCTACAACGATGCGCGGGCCGCGATCGATCGCGTGATCGAGCTCGCAACCGCACCGGGCCAAGCACTCATTCCGGAAGCACTCGCGCGCTACTACTACTACAAAGGCCGGATCCTGGACTCGGCCGGCGACATGCGCTCGGCCGCACCGCAGTATCGCCGCGCGATCGAGTACGACCCCGGCTACGCACCGCCTGCGCTCGTGCTCGCGCGCCGTGCCGCCGATGGCGGCGACCAACGCCAAGCCGAAACGCTGCTGATCGAGGCTGCGCATGCCGCGATGGCGCAGGGCGGCCCACGCGCTGCGGTGCCGCTGCAGCGTGGTCTCGCGCGGATCCTCCTTGGCTCCGGCGATCGCCCCGCCGCGATCGAGGCGTATCGCGGCATCTTGAACGTCGAGCCCGATGGCGCGAGCGATCGCGTCGCGCTCGCCGAGATTTATGAGGTCGATGATCCGGTGCGCGCGATTGGGGAGCTCCGCAAGGTGCTCGAGCGCGACATCCACCACGCGCCCGCGTATCGCTTGCTCGCTTCCTTCTACAACCGCACGGGCGATCCCGAGCGTGCGACGCGCGTGCTGACCGCACTCGATCTCCTGGGCTTCGCCGAGGAGACCGATAGGCTGACCATGGCGCGCCTCAAGGCTGCATGGAGCTCGCCGCCACTGCACCGCGCGCTCGACGAAGCCAATCGCCAGCGCTTGCTCGCGACCACCGCCGCGCGCGAGCCGTTCGGCGAAGTGTGGACGGCGCTCGCGGAGCAGATCACGAGCTTCGTCGGTCAGCCTTCACTCGGTGAGAACCTCGCGCCTGGCGAGGGCGATACGCGGATCGCTCAGCTACTCGCGGAGATCACGAACCTGTTCGCGTGCGATGCCGATCTGTTCTTTGCAGACAAGGTGCCGGGGCTCGTCGCCGTCACCGCGTTCCCGCGCAAGTTGATCGTGATCGACCGAACGCTGCTCGGAGAGAGCGACCTGCCGCTGCGGTTCTTGTTCGGCTACGCGCTCGAAGCGATCCGCGGCGGCTACGCGGCGCTCCTCCAGCTCGGTGCGCGCCAGCGCCGCGAGCTCGCGCAGCTGCTTCGCGCGCTGGTGGGCGATGCCGATGAAGCGACGGGACCGGCTGCCGACCTCCTCCACAATGCCGATGCCGCGGCCACCAAGGTGCTCGAACGCCATGCCGGGACCCGAGATCTCGACCCAGGCGTCTGGATCGACAGCATGCTGGCGTGTGCTAAACGGGCGGGTTTGGTGGCCTGTGACGACTTCGCGGCCGCCATCTGGATGGTGGCCAAGCAGGCCGGTGAGAACTTCACCAACCACCAGGATACCGTCGCACTGGGCTCGGTCTTGGGTGGTCCTGACCTGGTCCGGTTCTTCCTCAGTGACCAGTACCAGATGATCCGCGACCTGCTCGCGTCGCCCGGTTAACCAGTTCGTACACCGGATTACATAGCCGCACTGGATCGACTTGGACCCGTGTGGTGTAATGGGGCGTACCGTCATTACGTGACGGAGGTGGCTGCGGGCCAAAGCGAGATGAGCCAAAAGTTTCAACACACGGTCCAGCATCGTGGCGATGTCAGCTACGTGAAGCTGGGCGGTGTGATCGACGAGGACAACGAGCTCGGCGAGCTCGTCGAGAAAATTCCTAACGGCACCGCCGTGATCGACCTCGGCGAGATCGAGCGCATCAACTCGTGCGGCGTGCGCGATTGGGTGAACTGGCTCTCGAAGCTCGAGACCAACGGCACGCGGTCGGTGCTGGTCGAGTGCTCGCCCGCGATCGTCGCGCAGATCAACCTGGTGAATAACTTCACCGGCAGCGGCGTGGTGAAGAGCTTCTACGTACCGTACTTCTGCCCGGAGTGCGACGAGGAGAAGGTCCTGCTCGTCGAAGCCGGCGACATGGGGCCGCCGCCCCACGAGCCTCCGACCTGTCGCTGTGACGAGTGCGATCTGGTCATGGACTTCGACGACATGCCGGATTCGTACTTCGCGTTCCTGTCGAACCAACGCAAGCTCGCCGAGCCCGACAAGGTCAACGGCGCGGTCAAAGACCTCGGTGGGCGCAACGGTGCCGATGGCACGCCGAGCGGCAAGCACAAGGTGAAGTCGCGCGCGAGCCAACCAAACATCGCGCCCAATGCGAACGTGCCGTCGTTGCCTTCGATCCAGCGCAACAGTACGGGCCCGGTGCGCGCGCATCAGTCGTCGGGGCCGCAACAAGCGCCGCTGCGTACCTCGTCGGGTTCGCGGCCGCCGCAGATGAATGGTTCGAAGCCACCGTCTGCGCCGTCGCTCGCGGCGATGTCGATGCGCAACATGCAAATGTCGTCGGCCACGATCGCACCACCGTCAAAGTCGAACGCACTGGTGTTCGTGCTCGTCGGCGTGCTCGTCGCGGCCATCATCGTGCTCGCTTATCTCGTCCTGACGAAGTAAGACACCGCGGTGGCAGAGCGGAACCGAGTCCTCGCGGGCGAGCGGATTTCACGCTCGCAGATCCTGGCTGCCGGCGAGCCGAGCATCTCCGAGATCAAAGCTGCGCTCGCGCAATGGGATCACGAACGCGCCGCGATGCTGGCAATCGCGCGGGCACAGACGCAGCAGGTTCCGGTCGATCTCGTCGCGCAGATCCTGCCGGGCATCGAGCTACCTTCGATCGCGAACGCCCTGATCGCGATCGCGAGCGGTGACAAGATCCAGCTGTTCGACGTGATCCGCGAGCGCCGATTCCGCTTGTTCAAAGGCGTCGCCGAGCTCGAAGCGATCGTCCTGTACGCGGCGTGGAAGGCCGGCGTGCGCGGGCCCGAGCTCTTGCCCGAGTTGCGGCGGTTGGCCGCGCGCACGATGACGGCCGAGGGCTACGCGCTACTCTCGACGATCGGCGCCACGATCGACGATCCCAATGTCACCGCCGCGATGAAGCCGATCGCCACGTTCGCGAGGGAGTATGCGAAGGCTGTCGCTGCCGACGACAAAGCGATGTCGGCGCCGATCGATGCCGTGATCGCGGCACTCCCTGCCGAGGTCGAGATTTCCCGCGGCGGCTTCACGGTACGCGCGCAGAAGCTGCCGGGGCGGAACGATCCGTGCTCGTGCGGCAGCGGTCAAAAGTACAAGAAGTGCTGCGCCGATAAGCCGGTCGCCTCGGCATCGCCGGTCTTGGGGCTATCGTGGGAGGAGTTCCTCGCCGGCGATAAGCTCACACACGAGCACATCGACGAGCTCGAGATTCGCGATCTCCTGCAGGTCGATTTCGAGAAGCTCGCACGCAAGCCACTCGTGGCAGCCGCCCGCAAGCTCGCCGATGCGCACGCGTGGGAGCATGCCGAACGAGCGATCGCGGAGCTCGTGAAGCACGGAGAGGACGAAGAAGAGTGGGTCGACGATTGTCGCGAGTGGTTGATCCAGGCCGCCCTGCGCTGCGGACCGGTCCAGCGCGAGCGTGCGAACGCACATATCGCCCTGCTTCCGCCGGAGTTGCGCGAGCACTACGACCTCGAGCTGGCGATCGAACGAGGCCCTAGCGACGCGTGGACCGAGCTGGTCAAGCGGGTGGGCGCGGTGGTCGCGAGCACCGACAAGCTCGACGATGTCGAGCTCGCGTACGCGATGCTGCGCGTCGAACCTGCGCTCGGAATCATGTTCGCGCGTGCATGTATCGGCACGATGCGGGTCGACGATGCGGACACGCTGCTCGAAGTAGTCGAAGAAGCGCGCGACCGGCTCAACCTGAAGCCGACCGATCCGGCATGGGCGGTCCTCGATGCCCTCACGGTCACCGAGCCCAAGGGCAAGCGCGCGAAGAAGACCGACGATGCGAGCTTGAAGACCCAGCTTGCCGAATCGACCGCGCGCGCCGATCAGCTCGAACGTTCGCTCGCGGCGCTGCGTAACGAGCTCGCCTCCGTACGCACGAAGCCGGCCGCAGAGCTTGTCAAGGCGGCGAAGCCGGGAGAGCTCGACGGTCGGGTCGAGGAGCTCGAGTCGCTGATCCGCGAAGGCCAGGCCGAGCGCCGCGAGCTGCGCAGACAGCTCGAGAACGTTCCGCACGTCCAGAAAGACGAGCCGCGCCGCCGCCCAGACGAGACGTCAGATGAAGGCGTCGATGATCTACCGGTCGCGGCACGCGGTATCACGCTGCCCAAGTTCGAGCGCAAGTTCACGGACGCCCTCGGCGAAGTGCCCGGCCCCGTCGCCTCCGAAGCGATGCGCTCCGTCGGCGTCTTGGCCGCGGGCGATGGCTTCGCGTGGAAGATGGTGAAGCAGGCCAAGGACATGGTGCGGCCGCTCTACATGGCGCGCGTCGGTATCCATCACCGCATGCTGTTTCGCTGCGACGCCGGCGTACTCGAGCTCGTCGATCTGATCACGCGGGAGACTCTGCTGACGACACTGAAGCGGATCCGCGGCGCTCGATAGCGGGGCTCGTCACGAAGTATGCGAGCACGATGCCTGGTACGGCGAGCAGGATGCAGAACAAGAAGAAATAGGTGTAGCCGTAGTCGTGAACGAGGCCACCGGCGAGTGGTCCGAACACGCTGCTCGCGAGGCCGGAGAGACTCGACAGGAGGGCCATCTGCGTCGCTGCAACTGCCGGTGAGCAGAACGAATACTGCTCGCCCGTGAGCGCCGCCGTGCCCATCGCGAACGAGAGGTTCTCGACAAACAGCGTGCAGCCGTAGACCGGCAAGTTGTGACCGATCACCGAGATCAGGAAATAGCCGAGATGCACGGCGGCACTCAGGATGCCGAATGTGACGAGCATCTTGCGCATGCCGTACTTCGCGACGAGCGTGCCGCCGAGGCCACCGCCGATCGCGAAGGCGGAGAACCCGATCGCCTTGGACAGCACCCCGATCTCGCTCTTGGTGAACCCGAGGCCACGATAGAAGGGCTGGCTCACGACCTGCGCGAACTGCTCGCCGAACTTGAAGAACGCGCAGAACAATAGCACCACGACCAAGCGCGATCGGTAGCGCACCACGACTTCACGAAACGGTAGATAGACCGACTGGAACAGCGAGCGGGGCGCGCGTTCGATCTCTGCGGGCTCCTCGGCGAGGACGACCGCGACCATGCCGACGAGCATCAGCGCCGCCATGATCGCATAGACGACATTCCAGATGATGTGGTCGGCCATCACGAGCGTGAGCGACCCCGAGACCAACATCGCCGTGCGATAGCCGATCACGTAGGTCGCAGATCCAGCCGCGCGCTCCGCGGGCGCGAGGACCTCGACGTTGTACGCATCGATCACGATGTCTTGCGATGCCGACATCACCGCGACGAACAAGCCGACGCTCATCATCGTGGCGAGCCCGGTCGCGGGATCCAGGAATGCCATCGCGCCGATGCCAGCGAGCAAGCCCACCTGGAACAGGAGCATCCAGCCGCGCCGGCGCCCGAGGAACGGAAGGCGATAGCGATCCAGGAGCGGTGCCCACGCCCACTTGATCGCGAACGGCGCCTTGATCGTGACCACCGTCGCGATCTTCTTGATATCCATGTGCTGATCGACCATCCATTGCTGGAGGGTCTGGCCGATCAGCATGTTCGGCAGCCCCGACGAGAAGCCCAGCAAGAACACCACCGCCATGCGGCGCGAGCGAAAGATGGCAGCCCACTCGCGCATCTCGCCGGATGATGGGGCGCCAAGGAGGTGAGGGCAAGATATGCCCCGCTACGATGCGTACGATGCGTACGATACGTACGATGCGCACGCCGCCCACGCCGCCCACGCTGCCCACTGCCCACGCTGCCCACGCTGCCCACGCTGGCCGACGACATTCTTGACAAGTTGACGACCGAGCTCGCCAAGTTCCCGGGCGTCGAGACCAAGAACGATCAGTATCTCGCCGAGGAAGAGCCCGGCCTCGGCAACGGCGGCCTCGGCCGGCTCGCCGCCTGTTACATGGACTCGCTCGCCACGCTCGATCTTCCCGCGGTCGGTCGCTCGGCGAGCTGATCACGAGTGCGATCGGCGATGGCTGGCAGCGCGACCTCGATCGCTTGACCGGGCTCGAGAAATTCGCGAACGATGCCGGGTTCCAGGCGAAGTGGCGCGCGGTCAAGCTCGCGAACAAGACCACACTCGCGAACCACCTCGGTTCGTTCGAGCCGAGCGCGCTTCTCGATGCGCAGTGCAAGCGGATCCACGAGTACAAACGCCAGCACTTGAACCTGTTGCACGCGATCGCGCTGTGGCAGCGCATCGGCAACGGCGAAGACATCGGCGCCCCCCGCACGTTCGTATCAGGTGGCAAGGCGGCGCCTGCGTACTGGATGGCGAAGTTGATCATCCGGCTCGCCGCAGGCATCGGCGAACGCCTCGCCGCCGACCCGGTCATGCGCGACCAGCTGCGCGTGTTGTTCGTGCCGGACTTCAGCGTCAAAGTCGCGCAGCGGATCTATCCCGCCGCGGATCTGCCCGAGCAAATCTCGACCGCCGGACTCGAAGCCTCGGGCACCGGCAACATGAAGTTCACGCTCAACGGCGCGCTCACGATCGGCACCCTCGATGGCGCGAACGTCGAGATTCGTGATGCGGTCGGCGCCGATCACTTCTTCTTGTTCGGTCTGCCCGCCGAGCAAGTGATCGCCGAGAAGCGCGATGGATATCACCCGGGTCGCTACATCCACGGCGAGCTCGCGAACGCGCTCGATCTCGTCGCGAGTGGTGCGTTCTCGCGCGGCGATAAGGCGATGTTCGAGCCGCTCGTCACCGACCTTCGCAACCGCGATCCGTTCCTCGTGTGTGCCGATTTCGAGGCCTACGCCGCTGCGCAGCGCGCCGTGGTCGAGCTCTGGAAGTCCCCGAAACAATGGCTGGCATCGTCGATCATCAATGTGGCGCGCTCAGGGCGGTTCTCCAGCGATCGATCGATCGATCGCGGAATACGCAAAGCAGATCTGGAACGTCGCGCCGTTGCGCTAGACTGCGGCATGGCCCCTATTCCTCCAGTCGGAAAGCGCGGGGCCCTCGAAAGCCTTCGTCGTGATCAGCTCCCCGCGACCCTCGGCTCACCACACCCGATCGCGATGATCCTCGAACAGGACGGCCAGTTTCGCATTCGCGATCTGGTGATCGACGAGCGCGAAGCAAAGCTCGAGAGCGATCGTGCCGCGGCCAAAGGCATGAACTGGACGCCCGAGCAGCACTATGACCTCGGCAAGCCGACCGGCGTCATCCACGTCGAAGCCAAGACGCGCGAAGCCTTGATCGCGACGATCACCGCGATGGACTGGCCCGCGAACTGGTAGCTACAGCACGAGACGGATGCCAAAGCCGAGGCTCGCCGCCGGCAGCTGCGACACGTTTGCCTGCGCGTAGACCTTGAGCTTCCACAGATTGACCTGGATGCCCGCGAGTCCCCGGAACTGACCCGGACTCGACGTGTTGTTGCCGGTCTCGATGACGTGAACGGTGGCAAGGTTCGTACCGTCGCTCTTCTGTGTCAACGTGCCTGTTAGGTCACCATCGACCTCGCTCTTACCGGCCGTGATGTCGAAGCCAACGCCCGCGTAGAGGCTGACGAGGAGCGCTATCCGGATGCCGGTCGTGAGCTCGATCGGAATCGTGCCCGCGGTCGAGGTCAGGTTGAACTTGCCGGTCGAATTCAACGTGGTCGCATCGGTCGTGCTGTTGCCGAGGTCGATATTGAAATCCTGCGTGATCGCATCGTGCTTCGCACCGAGCGACCACTTCGTGAACTCGACGCCGGTCGTGAGGTCGACGCCGGCCCAGCGAAGCACGTTCGCGACACCTTTGTCGGCCTGCGGCTGGATCAACTTGTACTGGATGTGAAAGCCGCCGGTCGTGATGTTGCCGTCGAGACGATCGGTCGAGCCCTTCTCGTAGAAGCCGTTCGCGAATAGCGTCCAGCGTGGCGAACCCCAGTCTGCGAGGTTGAGGCCGATCATCACCGACGCATTGGCGGCGACTCTGCCTTCGGTCGGGCGCTCCTTGAAATCGATCTCGTTGGTCGACGACACGCCGACCTGCACGCCGACACCGATCATGAAGTTGTTCGGCAGCGACATGTAATCGACGCCGAGGCCGCGCTGTGCGAACGAGGTCGCATCGCCAAACGAGCGCAAGAAGTTGCTCACGTGCGCCGTGTCATAGGCGGTATCGATCTCGCTCTTGATCCGCGCCGCGAGATCCATGGGCGTGATGCCCGCGGCGCCAGCGACCGCTTCACCCTGCGGCGTCAGCGCGACCGTGACCGCCGATTGCGCGTGCGCGACGCCAGGCAGACCAAAGGCGATGGTCCCGATGGCCCCAATGGCCCCAGTGGCAACGAGAAGTGAGACTCGGCGCATTCCCCGAATGTACACGAAGCCCTGCAGCTCACCGTGGCTTTGACACGATCGCGACCGAGCATTGCGACTTACATGCCGAGCTGCATATCCGCGCCGAGGCGAGAGCCAAGGTGGTAGCCGCTGGTCAAGAACTGAGGCGCCTGATGCCCTCGCGGACACCGACGCGCGGCTTCCAGCCGAGGAGCGTGGTCGCCCGCGTGCTCTCGTAACGCAGCTGCGCGAGCGCGGACTTCAACCGGTATCCGGCGACCGGACTTTGCCGGCCAAGCACGCCGAGCGGGAGTTCGCTGAGCTTGCCGAGCGCGAAGACCAGCGGCCGTGGCACGCGTACGATCTTCTTCGCGCCGCCGGCGAGGTTCAAGACCTCGGCTTGCGTGAGGTGGTCCGGATCGATGATCTGGATCACCTCGCCCTTGGTCAGCTTCTTCGCGGCCGCGCTCGTGATCGCATCCACCACATCGTCGATGTAGACGAGCGGCAGCTCGAGCTTGCCATCGCCGAGCACGAGCCAGCGACCACCCGCGTTGCGCGCAACGGCGCCATTGATCAGCGGAATGCCGCCGCCGAAGATCTGGCCGGGACGCAGGATCACCGTCGGCAGCCCGGCCTGCGCGGCATCGCTCACCGCTTGCTCGGCGGCGAGCTTGGCTCGGGTATACGCACCGCGTTCCGCGGCCCGCGGCTCGAGGTTCGTATCTTCGGTCACCGCACCGTTGCCGGCCGAGCCGGCCCGATCGACGACCGACATCGACGAGATGTGCACGAGCTGCTTCACCTGGTGCTTCTTGCACGCGGCGATCACGTTGCTCGTGCCGACGACGGTCGCGCCCTCGTGCTCGGCCCAGCTACCGCTGGTTGCCGCGCCGCAGTGGATCACGGTCGCAGCGCCTGCGATCGCGCGACCGACGGCATCTGGATCACCGAGGTTGCCGAACGCATACTCGACGTTCGCCTCGCGGCGCTCCGGCATCCGCCGCACGAACGCACGCACCTTGTGACCATCCGCGACGAGCCGTTGGACGACCGCCCTGCCGAGCGAGCCCGATGCTCCGGTGACGACGAACGGCACCGTCGCGGAGAGCGTGAACGCCGCGCGTTCCGCGGCTTGATCGGTCTCGGCCGAGCGCGCGAAGCGATCCGTCCACCTGATGACTTCCGCGACCTCTTCGAGATCGGTCGCCGCAGGCTCGTGCGCGGCGAGACGCGCATAGAAATCGGCGACGAGCGCACGCACGTCGTGATGCGCCGGATCCGCCTTGCGCGCGCGCTTCCACAACCCGATTGGCTTCTCGAGCACCGGTCGCAGCGCTCGCAACGGGCGCAATGCTTCGGTCACGGCATGTGTGATCCGATCGAGCGGCGTGGTACGTGCCGACAGCGCGCGAGTCCCGCTGAATGCCGCGAGCAAGTCGATCTCGAGCAGCCCTCCAGTGCCCTGGATGATCACCTGATGCACGGGCTTGCCGCCGAACGAGAGATGGAGCTCGCCGAGGCCACGCTGGCACTGCAGACGCACGGACCACGCGTCGTACGCGAGATTTGGCTCGCTGCCGCTCGAGCGCTGTTCGCACTCGCCTTGCGCGATCTGACCGAGCAGCGCTTGCAGCACGTAGATACCGTGCACGCCGTGATCGCGCAGTGGATAGCCCGCACGGGCCGCCCACGGTGGCAGAGCGCCGCCTTCGTAGGCCGGGTAGTGCACCGTGTGATGAATCTCGACCGCGACGAGGTCACCGATCGCACCAGCCTTGACCTGCGCGAGCGCGTGGACGATCTGCGGATCGAACAACAACGTGTGCGCGGCGGCGACCGTCAGGCCCTTCTCGGCGGCGAGCTGCTGGATCGCGAGGACGTCGGCCTCGGTCTCGGCGATCGGCGCTTCGATCAAGACGTGGCAACCCTTGGCGAGCGCCGAGAGTGCGAGCTTCGCGCGGCTCGGTAGCGGCGTGAGGATGTGCACCACGTTCGCACCGGCATCGACGATCTGTTCGAAGCTATCGAGCGCGATCGTGCCCCACGTCTCGGCTTTCGCTTGTGCGCGCTTGCGATCGAAATCGACGATGCCGATCAGCTCGACATCCGGCAATTGTTTCATCGCTTGCACGTGCAGCTCGCAGACCGGCTCGACACCGACCAGACCCGTATGAAATTCCCTAGCCATGGCGTTTCTCCTCGAGGATCTTCGCGAGCGTGGCCTCGACGGTCGAGACGCGCGCCGCCCAGGTCTCCTTCGTCATCGCCGCCGAACGCGCGGCGCGTTGGTTGCCACCCGCCAGCGCGCGTTCGCACGCCGCGATGAATTCGTCGGGAGTTGCCGCGATCTCGGCGAGCTGCGGATAGCGCCGCACTTCGGGCACCGGGGTCGACACGACCGGCAAACCCGCCGAGAGGTACTCGCGCAGCTTGAGCGGATTGACGAACTTCATCCGCTCGTCGATGCGATACGGAATGATGCCGACGTCGAAGCCTTTGCAGTATGCCGGCAGCTCGTGGTGGGGCTTCTGACCGAGTGAGTGCACGTTCGACAGGCCCTTGATCGCGCGCGTATCGCACAGCTCCTGGCCGAGCAGCACGATCTGCCAGGTCGGGCGCGCGCGCGCGATGTAGGCGATGAGCTCGAGATCGACCCAGTCGCGCAGCGTGCCGTAGAAGCCGAGGCGCGGATGCGGCAGCACCTCGAGGTCCGGCGGCACGATCGTCGCGGGATCCAGCGCCCTCGCGAACGCCGCGTGATCGACGCCGTGCGGCGATTCGAACGTCGCAGGATTCACCGCGCGCTTGGCCTCGGCGAGTGCGCCGTTGATCGCGAAGACTGCATCGACCTTCTCGAGCAACGTGCGCTCCGCGGCCACGGTCTGCGCGCGATCGAGGTAGCCGAACATCGACCACTCGTCGACGCAGTAGTAGACCGAGCTGCTCTCTCCGAGCGTACCTACGTAATCGCCGACGTTCGGCAAGAACGTCCACAGCTGGAACTCGTCGATCCCGAGCCGCCAGCGCAGCATCCGGATCGTGGCGCGCAGGATCTGGCGATTCACCGTGCGCGCCGCAGCGCTGTGCGGGAACGGCAGCGCGAGCGGCGTATAGACCCAGAGGTCGTTCTCGACGTTGATCGGCCCCTTCGCGAATTCGTGCAGCTTGCGGCTGATCTTGCCCAGATCGCGGCCGCTCGCCAGCGATGGCGTGCGAGTCGCGATCGAGTTTAGCCACACGACCCGCCGCGATCTGGCAAGCTCGCGCAGAACATGATGATTCGAGGTCGGATCCTCGTGCCAGTCTTTCGCGAATGCGATGATCGGCGTCGTCGTCACGTGCTGGCTCTGCAACGTACCATTGTCACGGCTCTAGTCTTGGTCTCGGCGTGCAAGAAGCCGATCGATCCGGGGCCGGAGCTCCAGATTATTGGCGAGACCCTGCGCCTGCGGACCGGTGATCCGGTGCCTCGCACCTCGCCCTGGTTCGACGGGGCGCGTGTCACGTTCGTCGCGGCCCGCGGCGAGACACTCGGCTTTCAGGTCGTGCATCGCGGTGGTGGCCCGGTCACGGTCACGCTCGCGAAGACCGTCCTGCACGGCTACGCGGTCGACCGCGCGATCGTGAAGCACGCCTCGAGCGAGATGTACGGCACGGGCATGCGCGGCCCGGGTGACTATCCGGACGGCCTCACGGAGACCGCGACGCCTGCTACCGATCCGGCATACTTCACGATCACCGTGCCGCCCACGCTCGAGCCCGGTCACTATCCCGGCGAGCTCGCCGTTGGCGCGCAGAAGCTCGTGATCGATCTCGAGGTCGTCGCCGTCAGCCTGTCGCTGCCACTCGCCGCCTGGGCCGAATACAACCCGCAAGAGCTCGGCGGCACGACCGAGGCTCCGAGCGAATCCGAGAAGCAGTGCATCGCGCTGTTTCGCGAGCGTGGTGTGCTGCTCGCGCCGCCGACCACCGCGGTCGGTTATCGCGCGCGCAAGGAGCTGCTCGCCGGCGCGCCGTTCGTGCCCGTCGATCTTCCCGCGGATCCACAGGCCGCGGCGTCCGAGGCGCGGGCGTGGCGGGGGCTCACGCAGAACCAGCGCCCGTTTTCGATCCCGATCGACGAACCGAAGTCCGCGATGCGTGCAAATGTCCGTGCGCTCGCAGAGGCCGTGCACGAAGCAAATCGCGACTTCATCTTTGCAGTCACCGATCAGCCGCGGACCGAGTACGGCGACACGATCGATCTCTATGTCACGCTCGTGCCGAAGCTCACCGACGCGTTCATGCGCTGGACCTACAACGGCGCCGAGCCGCACGCCGGCTCGATGGTCGTCGACGCCGCCCCGCCCGGCACACGCACGTGGGGATGGATCGCGTGGCGTTATCGGATCGCGGTCTGGTACGCCTGGGATGCGCTCTACTGGCACGACCGTCACAATCACAAAGCGGCGCCACCGCGCGCGCTCGATCCGCATGTCGATGCGCAGAGCTTTGACGACGGCGACGATCAGGGCAACCTCGACGGTGTGCTCGCGCTGCCGGCCCCCGCGGGCTGCCGGCCGACCCTGCGGCTCGAAGCCCTCCGCCGCGGGCTCGAAGATCGCGCGCTGCTCGATCTCGCATCGGCATGCGACATCGACGCGACCAACGCACTCGCGAAATCGCTCGTGCCCCAAGCACTGGGCGATGCAGGAAGTCGCGCCTCGTGGCCGCGCGATGAAGCGCCGTGGGAAGCCGCTCGCCGCCGGTTACTAGAGCTCGCCACCTGTGACCATCAAGGTCGCCTCTAGCTCGGCTCTAGCTCGGGCGCGGCGAGAATCGCAGGAGGTCAATTGCCGAGGGCAGGGCTGCCTTCAAGACCTTGATCACGCCGAACCCACCACCGCCGCCGCCCTGACCTCCGGTGCTGCTCGCATCGTCGCCGCGCTCGGCATCGACCGGATCGCGCGTCGCATCGTTCAACGTGGCACCCGCGCCGCCATTCCCGCCGGAGCTACCACCGCCAGCACCGCCCTGCCCACCCGTGTTCGTCTTCGTCGGATTCTTGCCATTCGTACCAGCGAGACCGCCCGAGCTCTCACCACCACCGCCACCGCCACCGTTAGCGAAGATCTCGGTATTTGCACCGACTGTGATCGAGGTGCCATCCAGAGCGATCATGCCCCCGGTACCACCACCGTTGCCGCCGCTGTGATCGACGATCGCTGCGCCGCCGAAAGTCCCCGAAGCGTTGATCGTGCCGAGCACGCTGATGCTGCCGACCGCGAGCAGCGCGACCGCGCCACCGCCGAGACCGACGAACGCGCTCGAATCTTTGCCCGCGCCACCCGGGCAGCCGCCACGCAGCGCGGTCGGCACGAACGCGTCGCCAGCGATGCCACCCGGCGGGACCGTCGCGCCGCCATTACCACCGTTGCTCCCGAACGATCCGCCGTAGCCACCGCCACCCGTGACCGTCGGCGCAGTGCCGGTGCAACCCACGCCGGTGTAGCCGGCACCGGATGCATTCTTCAGGCTGTTGACATCGATCTCGCCAGGCACGTCGAGCGTGCCGAGCGAGAGCACGACCAGCGGTCGCTGCCCTTTTGCCGAAAGAAAGCTCGAGATGTTCACGGTCGAGCCCGCGATCACGCACACCGCATCGTTCGGCGGCGACAGCAAGGCGCATGCACTCGAGCCCGTGTCCGTCAGGATCGACGTCGTCACGGTGATGTTCAACGGCGTGGTCGGCAGCACTGCCGGGCACACGACCGTGAAGCCGGTGCCGAAGCAGTTCGCCGGTAGCGTGGCGTCGCGCACGGCATCGATCGCGCCATCGCGCCCGGCGCTATCGTGAAGACCCGCATCATCCGCGGATGATGCGCCACCCGGCTGAAATCCACACGCTGCGCACAGCGTGGTCAGAAGGAGGGCACGCACTACTGCACGAGGACCGAGCCGACGACCTTCGACGCACCGACCTGCTCGATCGATTTGCGCAGCTCGCGCGCGGTAGACCTCCGCGCACGCACGGCCAGCAACACGGCATCGGCCGCATCAGACATCAAGTTCACGTCGGCCGAGCCGAGCACCGGTGGTGCATCGATCACGATGTGCTCGTACGCCAAGCGCAACCGCTCCATCGCGATCGCGAAGGCCGGCGCATCGAGCAACTGGGTCTTTTCGATGCGCGGGTTCACGGCCGCGACGTGCAGCCACAGCTGCGGAATCTCGACGATGCTCCACGGCAACATTGGTTGATTGCGATGTGCGGCGAGCTGCTCGGCAAAGCACCATGGAGGCACGAGCTTGAGCGCATTCGCGATCTGCGGGCGGCGCAGATGACCGTCGCACAGCAGCACCTTCGCACGACCGCACTCGGCGAGCGCAAGCGCGAGGTTGAGCGCGGTGGTGGTCTTTCCATCACCGTGCAGAGGACTCGACACCACAATCACCTGCGGGCGACCGAACTCGAGCAAGTGATGGCGCAACACGCGAAACGATGCGCTGCGCTCGGAATCGGGATCCATGATCATCGCGAGCCGTGCATCGAGCGCTTCTTCGGGAGGTAGGTGATGCTGCTGGAGCCCGATCTCGGGTGGCGAGCCGGCCGGTGTGGCCTTCGCCAGGGAGGAAGATATCGCGGTCTGGCGCGTGAACGCGACCAGGTGCGGGTTCGCGACAGTCGCCGCTTCGATCATCCGAGCACCGCTGATCGGCTCGGTGCCCTGCATCGAATTTTCGACGCGCGTGACGCCTGCCGTGTCCTCCGTGAGCGCGACCATCGGCTGGGTGACCAGCGGCAGCGGTCGACCGGAAAGCGGCTCGCCGAAGCGTCCCGTGCGTTTCGGGTCGCTCACGAGGCCTGCTTCTTGTGCAAATGGATGTGAGCGGGAGGAATCACGGCAAGCACAGCGATACCGAGCTCGTCGATATCGTCTCGACGGTACAACCGGTCGTCGAGGATTGCGAGGCTGATCGCGATCACGAGGCCGAGCCCGAAAAACAACACCGTGCCGGCCATCAAGAACACGGTCTTGCTCGGGCCACTCGGCTGCGCCGGGCGATAGGCGGGATCCGTGATCGTGAGCCGACCACCGGCCTCGGCGGACTTCTGGCTCGAATCCATCTGCGCGCGGAACACCGAATCGGCGAGCGAGGCGACTCGATCGCGTTGCTCCTTCAGCTGGCGAAACAAGTCGGCGTACTGGGTCTCGAGCTGGACGACCCAGTTCGTTCCATCGGTGCCAGCGGGCGTGACCAGCACGGTGCCGGCCGTTTTCGGATCCGCGCGTTGCTCCTCGGCGATCTGGCCTTCGAGCTGCTGGAGCTCCTTCGCGAGCTTGGTCCGATCGGCCGGGGTCGTGGGCGCGAGCGGCGTGAGCTCGTCGGGTGGCACCGCGGCTTGGGCGTGGCGGAGCTTCTGCTGCGCACTGGAGACATCCTTCTGCGCCTTGATCACGGTCGGGTGCAGATCGGTGTACTTCGCGAGCGCGTCTTCGAGCGCCCGGTTCGCCGCGGTGAGCTCGCGCTGCGCATCGCTGACCGCTGCTTCCGCCGCGAGCTTCTCGGGCGTCGGGGCGGAAGGAATCCGCACCGCCGGTGCGTCGGGTGGCGCATCGAGACGCGCCTGGATGCGCTGGCGCTGGCGCTCGAGCGCGTAGAGCCGCGAGTTGCCGGTGTTCACGACCGGCGCCTTCTTGCTATCGCGGATCGCACGGATGCCGGCACCCTCGCCGTTCGCCTGGTTCGCGTCCTGTGCGAACTCGGGATGCTTCGCGAGGAACTCGGCGAGCGCTTGCTCTCGCTTGCGCAGCTCGAGCGACGCGTCTTCCTTTTGCTTGGTCACGAACGTCACGGTCTCGGCCGCTGTTTCGTTGCGGAGTCCTTCGTCCTTGTCCTTGAGCAGCGCGGTCAGCTTCTCGGTCACGGCCTTCGCACGATCCGGATCACTATCGGTGTACGAGATCCGGAAGTTGCTGCCGCCGCGGCCTTCGAACTTGACCACGGTGCGCAGCTTGTCGACCGCGAGCTCGGGATCCATCGTGCCGTACGGCGACAGCTTCGGATCGTTCACGATCTGACGAAGCTGCGCGCGTGCGAGTAACAGCTCGCGAAACCGATCACCGAGGTTGCGTTGAACCTCTTCCTGGCGGCCCGAGAGCACGCTCGATTGGATCCGTTCCTGGTAATAAAGGACGGCCGAGGATTCGTACTTCCGAGCGCGGGTCAGGGCAAAGCCGAGCGAGAGCGCCGCACCGCCGACACCGAGGATCGCCACGATCCACCAGTAGCGCGTTGCCTTGCGCCCGAGATCGACGAGCCGCTGGAGCCGGTCGCGTGGAGTTATCGTTGCGAGCGCCATCTCGAATACGATGGTACACGAGGCCGCACGGCGCCACGGGCTTCCAGGGACCCGACGTGGTCGCCCGGGAAGCCGGGCAGATGGCCCAGGACCGGCAGGTTCAGCCGCTCGATGTCCTCGGTGTCGTGGACGCGTGAATCGAAGGCGCCAAAAAGCATCGCCATGCCGAGAAACACCGCGAACGTGACGACCACGCCGATCAGCATCATGAGGAAGCCTCGGTGCTCGGGGAGCTGGCCGCGGCGCTCGTCGACGACAGCGATGGTCAGGTCGAGGCCGGCCGCGCTGATCTGATCCGCGAGGCTGTCCTTGCTGGTCGCGATCTCGGTGATCGTGCGGACCGCGGATCGCTGCTCGCGCGTGTTCTGCGCGAGCTCGAGCTGGACCGCCTTGGCAAGCACCGACCTGCCGTCCTGCTTCGCTTGATCAAGCGCGATGCTCTTTTGAAACGCTTCGCGCTGCAGCTTGTCGAGCCGGGCGCGCGCCGCCGCGCCGACCTGGGCGACGCGGCGCGCGAGCTCGGTGGTCATCGCCATGCGCTGCTCGGCGGCCGCCGCGATCACGATGTTCGAAAGCTCGCGCACGAGATCGTACGCGACATCTGGATCGGTATCGGTGACGGTGATGCCGATGCGCGCCGAGCGCTCGACATCCTCGTCGCCATCGGCAAACGTGTTCTTCCACACGTCGACATCGAACTTGTCGCGCAAGGCATCGACCGCATACTGCATGCCGCGCTTCTTGCGCGCCGGAAACAGGTCCTGCTTCTCGATCAGCGCGCTCAGGTTGCGATCCGACAACAGGTTCGTCGTGATGACCTCGTGTAATTGCTCGCCGGGAATGCCGCTGTCGCGCTGTACGAACGAACCCTCGGTCAGCGCCATCACGATCTCGGCTTCGACTTTCGTCGGACGCGACGCGATCTTGTAAATGACGAACGCAGACGTTAACAGCGCGGCGATGATCACCGGCCACGGCCGCGCGCGGAAGCGCCGCCGGATGCGCTGGATCTCGGCGATCATGCCGAGCCGGGTCGATTCTTCCGAATCGAACCACGTATCGTCCGGATCCGGCGGCATTCAGTCAGACGGTAGCACGCAGGATGCCGTACAAGGCTCCCGCACTCGCGGCCCAGCCGCCGCGCGTCCCGAGCTGCGCGACGACCGCAGCGTCGTACGAGCCTGGCAACGTGGCGACCAGCGCCGCGGCGAGGGCTTCGCTATTCTTCGGCGGCACGAGCGTGCCGAGCGACGTGCTCGTGATCAAATCGGGAATGCCGCCGACCGCCGACGCGACGATCTTGCGACCGCTCGCGAGTGCTTCGAGCACGACGTTTGGCGTGCCTTCGCTATGGCTCGGCAGCACCAGCACGTCGCACGCCGCCATCCACTGCGCGACCTTGTCGGCAGGCTGCGGGCCGAGCATCGTCGCGCGCGCGCCCGCGTGCGCGACGAGATCGTCGTACAGCACACCGCCACCGATCACGGCGAGCTCGGCGCGTGGCAGCTGCTTGGTGACATTGGGCCACGCGCGCGCGAGCTCGCTGACGCCCTTCTCGGGCTTGAGATTGCCGACGTAGAGCGCGAGCTGCGCGGTCGCCGGCACGCCGAGCGTTGCACGCGCCGCGAGCCGATCCTGGGGATAGAACCGTTCCGCATCGACGCCGTTCATCACCACGCTCACGCGATCGGGCTTGACGCCGAGCGCGATGACCTCCGTCGCGAGGGCCTTCGAGACCGCGACGACATGCGCCGCCCGCGGCAGTGCCCACATCAGCATCGCGCGCGGACCGGGCAGCTTCGCGAGCTGGTTGATATCCGAGCCGTGCAGCTTCACGACCGCGGGTACGCCGAGCAGCTTTGCAGCGAGGATCGCGGCGAAGCCGTCGGGATACGCCCACGATCCGAGCACCACGTCGATCTTGCCGCGGTACTTCACGACCGCAGGTGCGATCGAAGCCGCGTACAGCGGTCCCCACGCGACGTGCGCGAGGCGCGGAAAGAACAACGTGCGGGGATGCGTGACGGCGAGCCCTTCGATCTGTTCGCGACGCGGCACCGCCGAGAGCTTGCCGGCGCTCGACCACTTCGAGAGCAGGCCTGCACCCGGGAACCACGGGATCGTGGCCATCACCTCGAGCTCGCAGTGGGCCGCGAGCGCTGCGAACTGCTGGCGATTGAACGGCGCCGAGAGCGGCTCGAGCGCGTTCGGGAAAATTTTCGTGATCGCCAGGACGCGGAGTTTAGAGATTGAACACCTTGTCCATGCGCAGGAGCTTGAAGATGGCAAGCGGTTGATCGCGCGCCCCGGTCATCGCGACGGTGCCGCCGGTGCCTCGGATTCCTTTATACAACTTCACGAGCGCGGCGACGCCCGAGCTGTCGATCAGGTCGAGGCCGGACAGGTCGACCACGACCTTCTTCGGTTTGGACGCGACGATCTTGTCGATCTCTTCGGCGAGTCGAGGCGCAGTGTTGATGTCGAGCGAGCCGCGTACAGCCATGCTCGTCTCGCTTTCACTGCGCTGAATATCGAACGGGTTAGGCACTCAACTTCTCCGGCATTCTTTTGACGAGACGCCACAAATTCGGTGGCCCCGGCTCGTACGTGACTTCGTCGAGCATGGTCTTGGCGATGTGAATTCCCATGCCACCCTCGGGCAGCGACGCTTCATCGAGCTCGTTGGGCAACGGCGTCACACCGTCGATATTGAAGGTCTTGCCGTGGTCCTTGAGCTCGATCAGAAGCTCGCCATCGCTCGGCGTGATCGCGAGCTCGATTACCCCACCACCGCGTCGCTGGTACGCGTGGATCGCGACGTTATTAAAGATCTCGGCAAACGCCGAGACGACCGCCGTATCGAACGGGTCGCGGACGTCGATGCTCAGCATGTCATTGGGATCGCGGCGGTCCGAGCGAGAAACCAGACGAGCGGCCTCGGCCACCACACGTACCGCGATACCGCGGTAGAGCAGCGTGCCGGGCACGGTCAACCTGATCGGCGCGACCATCTCGTGAACCATACAGCGCCATGGTAGGGTCGGCCATGCTGCGAAGCGTTCGAATCGCCAAGCGGGCGATCGACGTGATGGGCGCGGCCGTCGGGCTCGCCATGACGGCGCCCTTCATGCCCCTCATCGCGGCGGCGATCTATTACGATTCGCCGGGTCCGATCCTGTTTCGTCAGCGTCGCGCCGGCAGCTTGAAGTCAGCCGTCACGGAGAACGGTCACAAAAAGCTGACGTTCGACGAGTTCGACATGCACAAGTTCCGGACCATGGTCACGGACGCCGAGGCCACGACGGGGGTCGTCGTTGCCGGTGCCGATGATCCTCGGATCACGCGGGTCGGTAAGTTCCTGCGCAAGTCCCGGCTCGACGAGCTTCCGCAATTCTGGGATGTCTTGCGCGGCAAGATGAGCCTGGTCGGCCCTCGCCCCGAGCGTCCGGAGCTGCTCGAGAATCTCAGCTACGCGATTCCGCTGTTCGAGGAGCGCATGCGCGACGTCAAGCCAGGGATCACCGGCCTCGCCCAGATCTCGCTCGGCTACACCGGTTCGATTCCGGAAGGCTCCGAGATCAGCAAGCTCGCGTCGACGCTCCAGAACCCGTGGCAGCTCGAGGAGACCAAGGGCTCCCTCGCCGACGACATGCGGATCAAGTTGCTGTTCGACCTTGCCTATACGGCGTCGCTCGAGCGGTTCGATACGTTCCTGCGCACCGAGCTCGGCATCATCTTCAAGACGCCACTCGTAATGCTGCGGATGACCCAGGGCCGGTAGCCGCGACGTGTGCGATGCGCGACGATCGTCGAATGCGTGAGGCTACGCATGACCTCGGTGGCGGTTGCCCACATCGACCTACTCCATGCGGTCCTCGGGCGGCCGAATGAAGTGGTGTCGCACCGGCACGAAGGCGGTGTCTTTCAGCGTCGGCGGGTCGACCAACACCTCGCGGACATCGATCCGCACCGGCTCCGGCGGCGCGAGCACCCCCTGCTTCGTGAACCGGTTGAGCCGGGCTGCCAGGGCGGTGAACGGTTCACGTGACGGCTTGGACCAGCCGGCGATCGCCCCGCTGGTCACGCTGGTCACCGCGGCGGCGACCTTATCGGTCAACGCGGCCGGCAGCTTGCCGAGTGCCACGAACGCCGGGTTCGGGACCACGCCAGTCTCGAACAGCTTGGTCAGCCCTCGGTGCTCGCCGACCGGCGCGAACACCGCTTGGGCGGTTTTGTACGACGATACGTCGGCGATCGCACCTGTCAGATCCTTCTCGCCCACTCGGGCGCCGAAGAACTGCGCATCGACCTCTGATTCGAGCATCGCGTTATCCACGAAGCCGGCGTCGTTGCAGCCGGTCGCGACGTACGCGAGCTTCTTGCCTTTCAGCGCCTGCATCGAATCGCCCACGCTCGAGTACAACGCCCACGTGCGTGCGACCGCGCCACCGATCGTCGCATTCGCGAGCAGCTTCCAGCCGAGGTTCACCGCGTAACAAGGGCCGTCGATCACCGCGAAGTCGGTGTTGTCGGCTTTGAGTGCCGCGATGCTGCCGTACGACTGCGCCTCGGTCTTGATCCCGGTCGCGCGCTCGATCGCTCTCGCGAGGCTCTGCGCGTAGGTGAGGCGCGCTTGCGCGGTGCCGAACTCGACCGAGGGCGCGTAGATACCGACGCGCAGCTTCGCGGGTTGTGCGGAGGCGACCGCGGTCATCACGAGCAGTGCGGTGAAGATCTCAGTAACCATAGATCCTCTTCTTCGCGTCGATCCAGTGCTGCAAGCCAGGCACGGTCACACCACGTGCCTTCGCGCGTTGCCACACCTCGAACGCATCTTTCGGCTTGCCGATCATGTCGTAGACGATACCGAGATCGACGAGCGATTCCGGCGGATTGCCGGCGAGCGCTTCGAGCTCGGAGAGCTTGTCTTTGCCGAGGGCCATGGCGGCGCGATCCATGGCGAGCCGGCGCTTCTGATCCGCGGTCGCGGTCTTGTCGGCAGTCGCGAGCGCGCGGAGCGCATTCGCGCGGTTGCCGTTGCGCCACTCGTCGCCCGCGACACTCTCCCAGCAGCTGGCGACGAGCTCGAAGAGCTTGCCACCGAGCTCGCCTTGGATCCTGGCGAGCTCGCCACACGCGGTGACGCGGGCCGGGCCCGTCGCCGTGCGATAACCCGCGTACGCGGCGAAGAACTGCGAACCGACCTTCGCGTAGGCGCCCCTGAGATACGCGCCCTGATTGCCGCGGGCGGCGAGCGTCTTGAAGATCCTCACCGCATCGGAGGCGCGGCCCACATCGAGCAGCGCGACCGCGTACGAAAAATCAAAGGCGAGCGCTTCGGAACCCTTCAACACCGAGGGGTCACGAGTCGCACGCTCGAAGTCCGCGACCGCTTCGGCGGGGTGTGCTTCGCGCAGCGATCTCCAACCGCGACGATACAGCGCGAGGGCGAGGTTGCGCTTCGTAGCAGGCGCGACCTCGGGATCCTGCGACGAGATCTGGACCGCAACCTCGAGCTTGTCGATCGCGCCTTGCAGATCGGTGTCCCACAAGAGCGGCGCCCACTCGGTATCGATCTCGGCGAGCGAGCCCTGCGCGTTCGCCTTCTTCGCTTCGCGCTCTGCCGCGGCGTAGGTCTCTGACGCGCGCCTGGGGTCCGGTCTCGTCGCGCACAGGTACGACCGCGCGAGCAGACGCTGCGTGAGCACGGCATCGCTGCCGCGCACGTCGCGCAGCCGGAGGAGTCGCTTCTGGGCACCGTCACAGTCGCCGCGATCGATCGCCAGGACGGCGACGTTGGTCAGCGTGGTCGGCGAGCTCGGATCGAGCGCGAGCGCCTGATCGAGCACGGCCTCTGCGCCCTTCGGATCTTTCGGCGCGAGCTCGAACGCTTGCTCGTTGATCGTGAGGATCAGTGCGCGCTGGATCGAGATATCGGTCTTCTTGAGCTCGGAGGCCGCCTCGAACCGCGTGCGTGCATCGGGCAGCTTGCGCTGGTTGAACAGCGCCTTGCCCGCGATCAGGTTCAACGTCGCACGCTGCTCGGTCGAGGCATTCATGGTGTCCGGCGTCGCGAGGATCCTGTCGGTCAGTGCGGTCGCCTTGGCATCCTGCTTGGCTTCGAGATAGGCGCCACCGAGCTCGATCGCGAGCTCGCTATTGCTGGGATTTGCAGTCCACGCGCTCGAGAGCTTGTCGACCGCGAGCCCTACGTTCGCGGGCCCCGGCATGCGGCGGTACGTCTTGCCGAGCCGGATCGAGAGCTGGACCTGATCGTGCGCTTGGTTCGGCCTGAGCGCCTTCTCCGCCCGCGTGAACTGATCGAGCGCATTCGGCCAATCGCCCTCGGCGTAGTAGGTATCGCCGATCAGCATGAAGCCGCGCGCGGAGGCCTTGCGCACCTTCTCGAACTCGAAGGCCGCCGAGCGCGCCTTCTTCGCCTGCTTGTTCGCGAGGTACGAGGTCGCGAGGTTGAACCACACCGAGCCGGTCGTATCCACCGCCGCGGGGTTCGCGACGATCCGCTCGCACACGGTCACCGCTTGATCCCACTTGCGCAGGCCGGTGTATGCGGCGCACAGCCCGTTATCCGCATTGACCTGCGCATTCGGCTTCTTGCCGAGCTTGCGCGAGACGTATTCGAACTGCTCGACGGCCTTCGCGTAGAGCTGCTCCGCGTGGACGTCGTCGCCATCGCCGAGTACGGCGCGCGCATTCGAGAGATATGCAAAGCCGAGCTGGACACGCGGCAGCACATCGCCGCTCTCGAGCTCGACCGGGCGATGCGCGAGATACGCTTCGAACGCCGCGGCGGTCTCGAGCGGATCGCGCGACGCGTAATACTCGCCGATGATCTTCTGGTTCGCGAACGACTGCGGCCGCGTCTTGACCACCACCTTCGCGATCTCGATCGCGTGATCGCGGGCGCCGCTCTCCCACAGCATCAAGGCCTCCTGCTCTTCGATGTCGGGCGACTGCGGATAGCGCTGCTTGGCGCGCGCGATGAACTCGAGCCCCGACTTCGTATCCTTGAGGATGATGAAGATCGCCCCGCGCTTGCCGTACGCCTCGGCCGAGACCTGGCTCGGCGCCTTCCCGATCGCACGATCGTAAGCGGTCGCGGCCTTTTTCCAATCGCCGTCCTCGAAGTACTTGTCGCCGTCGCGCAGATCGTCCTCGGCGCCCGCATGTCCGCGAGGCGCATGGATCATCAATGGCGTCGTCGCGAGCGCCACCAGCAGGAGCAGCCTCCTCACGTGATTCTCCCGACCACCATCGTGATGTCATCCTTGCGGCTCGTCTCGCCGAAGTAAGCGCCCGCGTCCGCGATGATCGCATCGCGCATCCCGCTCGCGTCGAGCGCCGCGGCCTTCTTGACCGACGCGCGGAACCGCTTCTCGCCGTACTCCTCGCCGGTGGCGTTCTCGCACTCGACGATGCCGTCCGTGTACCAGACCACGACATCGCCGATCGCGAGGTCAGTGGTCTTGGCTTCGTACTTCGAGCTCGGATCATCCCCCAGCCGATTACCGCGAATCATCAACGAGCCGAACTCGCCTTTGCCTTCCGTCTGACGGAACAGATACGGGAAGTTATGGCCGGCGTTCGCGTACGTGATCGTGCGCGCCTTGGTATCGACGATCGAGGCGAAGCACGTCATCACGAATCGGCGCTTGGCACTCTCGAAGATCGCGTGGTTCATGATCTCGAGCAGCCGCGTGACCGTGATCTCTTCGTGAATGTAACGCGCGACGTCGCACGCCGATTTCGCGGCTGCGGTGATCATCGCCGAGGGGATGCCGTGCCCCGTGACATCGCCGATCACGAGCAGGATCCGCCCACCTGGGAGCTCCGCCCACGTCCACCAATCGCCACCAGTCTGCGCTGCGGGCTGATAGAATCCGGCGAACGTCAGGTTCGGTTTCTTCACCGGTGCATCGCTCGGCACCAACGTCTCCTGGATCGTCTTGGCGACCTCGAGCTCCTGTTCGAGCTTCGCCTTCTCGGCGGTCTGCTGGAGCAGGATCGAGATCTGATCCGCCATGAAGTTGAAGTTCTCGCCGAGCAGGCCGATCTCGTCGCTCGACGTGATCTCGACGCGGGCATCGAGATCACCGCGCGCGATCTGATTGGCTTTCCAGGCGAGCTGGCGAATCGGTCGCGAGATCGAGAGCCCTTGGAAGATCGCGAGCACGGTCCCGATCAGCGCGAACAAGAGGCCAACGACGCCGGTGTAGAGCGCCGCCTTGCGCACGGCCGCGGCCTTGTCGGCATCGGCATCCGCGGCGAAGTTCGCGATGGGCGACAGATCGTAGCCGAGCACGACATAACCGACCCGGCTCCCGCTGACCGGCTCGGCCGGCCAGGCCGCCGCAGCCGTCGGCGGCTCGCCACTGAAGATCGGATACGCGAGCACGCTATACGGCACGCCCGCGTCCTCGAGCTCGAGGCTGACGCGTGCCGGTGGCTCCTTCGGAGCCTTCCACGCCGCGATCGTTTGCTGCCACGCGTCCAGCGCGAGCGCGCCGAACCTAGCGCTCATCGCGACATGCTCTTGCGCCGGGCTGACGATGCACTCGAGCGTCGCCTTCTCGATGCAGTGCACGATCACCTGCTGGTTCTGATCGAGCACGTAGGCCATACGAAGGCCGTAGTCGAGGCGACCTTTGTCGTCGGTGCGGTTGTCCGCCGGTACGGCACCCTTCACGAATAACTCGATCTCCGGATCGTGGTGATCGATCAAGAACGGCGTGAGGCCGCGCGCGATCGCATCGATGCCGGCAATACCCAGCTGGCTGCGTCCTTCCCGAAACGTCTCGATTCGCTTTTCGACAGATGCATCGAACGCGCGGCGCACGTTCACGACGTTCAGAAATCCCGAACCGACCACCGTGACCACGATCAACAATGTCGTGGTCAAGATCATCTTGACCGAGATACTCGGACCACCTCTCTTGGCCATTGCGGCGGTAAGTATGCCACCAGGTGCGCGCCCTGGTACCATTCTGCGGCCGATGGACCAGGTGGCGCCCGCGCTCACGCAGTTTTTGACCGAGTTCAAACGGGTCTCGACCGCGATCGTCGACAGCTACTTCATCGTCGATACGGAGCGGCGAATCGTCGATTTCAACCGGGCCTTTTTCGCCCTTTTGCCGCGCAGCGTCGCGCGCGGCCTCAAGGGCAAGCACTGCTTCGAGGTCCTCGAGCTCAACATCTGCGCGAACGAGTGCATCGCCCAGCAGTGCTGGTCGAACAACCGCCACGTTCGCCTCGACGAGATTTCGGGAAGCATCGCCGGCGAGCCCCAGAAGCTCCGCTTTATCCTCTCGGCCGTCCCGATCACCGACGAGGCCGGCACCCCGGTCGGCGCCCTCGAGATCCAGCGCAACGTCACCGACGAGGCCGTCGTCCAGGTCAAGTATCAGGAGATGCTCGAGACCGAGGCCCGCGAGCGCGAGCGCCTTGCGAACCAGGTCCGGATGCGGACCAAGGAGCTGCTCGAAACCAACCAGCTCTTATTGAAGACCCAGAAAGAGCTGCTGGCCTACAAGAAGGGCCTGACGGTCTAGCAAGCGGGCGTGCTGCAGAACTACGCGCCGGCGATCTTGCGAGCGACACGAATACCGTCGAGCGCCGCCGAGACGATGCCTCCCGCGTAGCCCGCGCCCTCGGCGCACGGGTACAGCGCGACGAGGTCCGGGGACTGGAGGGATTCGGCATCGCGCGGGACGCGGACCGGCGACGAGGTTCGCGACTCGACGCCAACGAGCACGGCGTCCTCGGTGACGTAGCCCTTCATCTGACGGTCGAACACGGTCAGGGCCTCGCGCAGGCGCTGCGCGAGGGGGAGCTTCGTCGCATCGAGCACGGCGCCGAGATCGGTGGGCGTGAGGCCAGGCTCGTACGAGCTCGACGGAACGGTGGTCGAGGCCCGGCCCGCGACGAAATCGGTGGCGCGGGTGGCGGGTGCGCGGAGCATGCCGCCGCCGGCGATCATCGAGGCCTGCTCGAGCACGCGCTGGACGGCGACACCGCGCAGCGGATCGTCGCCCGGGAGATCGGCGAGGGAGACGCCGACGACCAGGCCCGAGTTCGCGTAGGGCGAATCGCGCTTCGAGAGGCTCATGCCGTTGACGACGAGGCCGTCGGGCTCTGTCGAGGCGGGGACGATCCAGCCGCCCGGGCACATGCAGAAAGAAAATGCGCCGCGACCGTCGTCGGGCGTGAAGGCGAGGCGATAGGGAGCAGCCGGGAGCTTCGGGTGGCCGGCCGCGCGGCCGTACTGGATCTTGTCGATCAGCGGCTGCGGGTGCTCGATGCGGACGCCCATCGCGAATGGCTTGGCTTCGAGCCGAACGCCGGCGGCGAGCAAGAACGTGTGGACATCGCGAGCGGAGTGGCCGGTCGCGATCACGACGGCGCGGCCGATCAGCTCGTCGCCATCGGCGAGGCGAACTCCGACGGCGCGGCCATCCTTGACGACGAGCTCGGTCGCACGCGCGCCGAACCGGATGATCGAGCCGACCCGCGCGAGCTCTTCGCGCAAGGCGGTGATGACCTTGGGCAGCTTGTTCGAGCCGATGTGCGGGCGCGCATCGACGAGGATCTGTTCGGGGGCGCCATGAACCGCGAGGATCTCGATCACGTCGCGGACGTCGCCGCGCTTGTGCGACCGGGTGTAGAGTTTGCCATCGGAGTAGGTACCCGCGCCGCCTTCACCGAAGCAGTAGTTCGAATCGCTGTCGACGCGGCCGTGCTGGGTGAGGCCCTTGAGATCCTTGCGGCGATCGCGGACGTTCTTGCCGCGATCGAGGACGATGGCGCGAATACCCGCGCGCGCGAGCTCGTACGCGCAGAACATGCCGGCCGGGCCCGCGCCGACGATGATCACCGGCGGACCCGAGGTCTCGCGTAGCGGTGCGCCGCCGATCGGTCCTTGCGTCCCCACGGCGCCGACGACGATGTGAAACCGAATGCGACCACGGCGCGCATCGATCGAGCGCTTGCGAATCTCGAGCGGCGGTAGCTGCGCCGGCGCCACACCGAGCTGGTTCGCAAGCCGACCGACGAGCTCGGCGCTATCGTCGGGTTCGTCGAGCTCGAGCTCGATCGAGTAGTCGCGATCGGGATCGAGCTTCAATTGACCTCCTGATCGTCCTGGCGAAGGTGGTGCCACTTCTTCGCCAGGCGTTGCAACGCTTCGTTCGGGTGTTCCGCCATGCGCTCGACCACCCCACCCGCCTCGGCATCGGGCGTGCGCGCGAGGATCGGCAAGGCGGCGACGAGCACGCGGCGATCGTGCTCGAACATGCGCTCGCCCGGGCGCGCAGCGGCGATCGCGCTGTTGCACGCGGCGACGATCGCCGGGCGCGCGGCGGGCAACTTGCGCCGGCCGATCTCGGTCACGAGGGCGGCCCGCCCGACGAGGTGAACGACATCGAGCCGGCGTACGAGCTCGCCATCGTCGAGGCGATGCGCCGCCGTCGCGTCGAAGATCGGTGCGACGGGCGCCGGGTGACCGAGGCGCGCGAGCACGGCGTGTGCGGCCGCACGAACTTCGGGATCGAGCACGCGCGTGAGGGGCACGATGGTCTGGAGCTCGACGAGCTCGGGCATCGTCACCGCGATCTCGAGCGCGAGCTTCCAGCGCTCCGCGACGACGCTCGAGGATCCCTCGGGCGTCACCAACGCACGTTCGAGCAAACCGCGCAGCTCCGGCGGTGGCGGCGGTGGCGGCACGGTCGGGCTCGCGAGCTGGAGCGCGACCCCGCGCGCGAGCATCCCGAGCTCGTCGTCGGGCGACGCGACCCTGGTAAACCGGCGACGAGTCTCGACGCGGCGATGCGGCGGCAACTGGCGCGCGATCCGGCCGCACGCGAGCCAGGTCACCGGATCGAGCTGGCCCTCGCCTGCTTCGACGATCGCGGCGAGCACGTCGGTGAGGTCGGCATCGTCGAGCACGCGGGTCTCACGCGCGCTCGCGATACACGCCGCGAGGGCGGCTGCCGCAGCGGGCTTCGCCACGAACGTACCCGGAGCGGCAGCGACATCCGAGAGCACGGCCACGGCGCGTGCGTCGCCGATCGCACCGAGCGCGCGCGCGGTCGCGGCGACGAGCGCATCATCGATGCTCTGCTCGAGGATCTCGATCAGCGAGGGCACGGCAGCGCGATGGCGCACGGCGCCGATGATCTCGACAACCGCACGTGGCGGCGCTGGCTTGCGGAGCCGCGCGAGCAACACATCACCGACCCGACTATCAAGCTTGCCGGCTAGCGCGCGCGCCACGAGCAGTGCGGCGGCCTGGCGTGCGATGTGGCGACCGCGATCTTCGTCGTCGGTACCCTCCGGCTCGACCTCGTCGCGGTCCTCGTCATCGTCCGCTCCGAGCTCGGCATGCACGTCGTCGGTCTCGTGGGGCGCATCGAAGACGGATCGCGCAGGCTCTTCATCATCTCCCTGCTCGGTGCTGACGATCTCGACCGCGAGCTCGCGGAGCATGAGCGCGAGCTCCTCGGCCGACCAATCAGTCTGCCTCGCGATCCACGCATCGATCGCCGCGTCGCCACCGGCGCGATAGATCTCGATCAAGGGATTGCCGCCGAGGACAAAGGGCTCCGCGAGCAGATCTTCGTCGTCGAGGCCGCTATATTTCTGCGCCATCGTCGCCGGCGCGAACCGCGCGTGAAGCACCGGCACGACCTCGTCGAGCTTCGAGACGATCCACAGCAGGTGATGGACGAGCTCGTCGGGCTTGCACGGCACGGCAAAGCGATCGACCCAGAGATGTGCCGAATGATGAACGCTATCGATCGTCACCGCGGTGTTGCGATAGCGACCACCGTACGGGGCGAGCCACAGCGTGTGGAACGCGAGCAGCACGGTGTTCTCGCCCGGCACGCTCGGGCCGGCGAGCTTGAACGCGATGCCGAAATCTTCGCGATCGAGATCATCGACGATGCTGGGGTACGCGTCGACGGGGAACCGCACCGCGCGCGCTTGCGGCGGCAGCCCGTGCGACCAGGTGTTGTCCTCGTCGTCTGGCTCGCTGTCGTCGTCGGCCCCGGCTTCGGCCCCGTCGTCGTTGGCCTCGTCGGGCTCGAGCTCGATCACGCCGGTCTGTTCGTCTTCTTGCTCGGTCTCGTCGTCGAGCTTGCGAAGCTGGGTATCGGTTCGATCACCACCGATCTCGCCCGAGACCGCCGCGAGATAGGTCTCGCCCGTCGAGGTCGCCGCGCGCAGGATCCCGACGCGCGTGCCCTCGTCGTCGTGCTCGTCGTCGTGCTCGTCGTCGTCGTCGTCGTGGTCGCCGCCGAGGATCGGCAAGCTCGTGCCGGTCTGGAAGAACCACGCGGCTTCGATCCCGGTGCTCTCGGCGCCGTCGATCAACCGGCGCTGGACATCGACGGCCATGCCCGCCTCGGCGGGTGCCCACGGCACACCGATCATCCGCAACGGGCCATCGAGCTCGTCAGGGAATTCTTCGATGAACGTCTCGGCATCGGGAATCAGCGGCGCGACGTATCGCAGCACCTCGAGCAAGCCCTGCCGCTCGATCGCGGTGTGCAGGCGCAGCACCATGAACGCGAACGCGGTGTCGCCTTCGAGCGCTTCGAGCCCGTGAATCACGACCGCCACTAGTTGCCCTCCAGGCGCGCGTGCCAGTCGCGAAACAGCGCCTTGAACGCGGGCCACTCGAGGAGCGCGCCGAGATCGCGATCGGTCTCGACCTTGGCGAGGTGCTCGTAGTCGTGCTCGACGGCGAGCTTGACCTGATGGAACGCCTTGGCCATGTCGCCGTTCGCGGCATAGGCACACGCGGCCGCGTGATAGATGTACGGATTCTCTGCGGCGAACGGCTGCGCCCGATCTGCGATGCGTGCGGCGGCCTCGAACGCCTTGACCGCGTGCGCCTGGATGCACGCGTTGTTGAGCGAACGCAGATAGTTCGTGCGCTCGTTGCCTTCGTCGGGAATGGCCAGCTCGAGCACCCGATCGTAGAGTGCCAGCGCGATATCGCGTTCGTCCGCCGCGATCGCATCACCCGCGATCTTCGCGAGCAGCGTCACGTTCGCGGGCAACACGGGGACGAGCTTGCCCATCCGATCGGGCGCGTGCGCGAGGATCGCTTCGGCGAGCTCCGAGAACAGCTCTTCCGCGACATTGCCGTACGACACCACCGCCGCGCCACCGACCGAGAACGCGCGCTCGCCGACGATCCTCGCCGGCAGCACGTCGCTCAGCACCGCATCGACGACCTCGTCGAACCGCGGATGTTCCGCGCGCGCGGCCCGGGTCGCGACGTTGACCCGGACGCCCGCCTCGAACGAAGGCAACACCTCGAGCAAGCGATCCATCGTGTCGAGTCCCGCAGCCTCGCCATCGAGCAACAGCATCGCGTGCGTGAACTGGACGTCGCCATCGTCGGGCGCGAAGCGCAGCGCGCGATCGGTCATCGCGAGCGCCTTCTTGACGCGCACCGGATTCGGCGGCGGCTCTTCCTCGTCGGCGTCGGGTTCGGCGAGCTCGTCGTCGTCGTCATCGGCCTCCGCGAGCCGCTTGTTCTCCGCCGCGAGCACGCGCCTGGCTTCGTCCGGATCCTCGATGCCCCGCACCTCGATGGCGCTGCCCGAGGCATCGCGGATGAAGCTCGGAGTCACGACGATCCGCAGCGCGGGCCAGTGCGCGAACCGATACTCGCCGACGAGCCCCGCACGCAGTTGCGCCTCGAGCTCGGTCGCGATCTCCGGCGTCAGCGCGAGCGTGGTCTCGTGGCCTTCGGTGGTGAACGTCAGCTGGTCGGCCGGCTTCAGCTGGAGCAGCGTCTCGGTGCCGCGCAGCGTGTAGGGCCGGCCGTGTCGCAAGCGACCACGCATCGCGCGCGGTAGTGCGCTCGCGTACAGGGCGCCGAGCTCGATCCGCAGGCCATCGCTCGTGTCGATCTTCATGTCGCCGGCGGAGGTCAGCTCCTCGCTCGAGCCTTCGAGCTCGACTCGCTTCTTCACCACGATCGAGGTCGCGGCATCCGCGAGCGTCGAGCTGCGCGTCAGATCCGTCGCGAGCAATGGCAAACGGCGCTTGAGGATCTCGAGCAGCCCTGTCGTCGACCACTCCTGGATCAGCTTGTACTCGTCGTCGGTGAGGCCGACGATCTGGAGGAACCGCGCCTCGCCGAACTCCGAGGTAATCTCGCCGAGCTCGGGATCGTCGGTGAACAGCACGGCGCTGATCGAGGTCGGACGGATCACCTGCTTGGTGGGGTGGTCGGGAGGACCGATCGCTATCGGTCCGTTGAGACCCATCTTGTGGCCCGCGGCGAACCGGTTGCCGGTGCCGAACACGTAGCGCCCGAGGTTCTGCAAGAAGTTCAGCGCCCAGGCCGGGACCTGGTCCTCCTGCGGACCGCGCACGAGCCGGAAGGTGAGCTCGAAGCCAAAGCCGCTCGTTACCGGATCGTCGGTCTCCTTCTGAAACAGATCGGAGAACCCGTACGTCACGAAGTGAAAGTGCGGAGCCGGGTCGGTCCGGAGATAGACCGAGATGCCGTGGATCGGATCGTTACCACCGAGGGAGTACGGCAACACGGTGCCGAAGTGCGCGTGCGGCTCGGCGTGCTTGTAGAGTGGCGCGAGCGCGCGATCGATCGCGGCCCACCCCGGCGCTTCATCTTCACCGCGCTCGGCGGCGGCCGGTGCGAGTGCATCCGCGAGCATGTCATCGCGCACGAGGCTGCCGACCAGCACGGCCTCGAGCTCGGGCGAGAGCTCCTCGGCGATCCTCGCGATCGACAGCTGCTTGGCGTACTCGTCGAGCCCCCGCAAGCCATCGAGGTCGACGAGCTGCGCGGCGGTCGGAGACTTCGCATCGAGCCGCGCCAGCAACTGGCGATGCGCGATGCCGTTGTTGACCCACCGCCACGCAAGCTCGCTCCACCGCGCGGGCTCGACCTGGTCGAGCTCGTCGTTCGCGAGCGCCTTGGCTCTCGCTTCGGCCGCAGCGCGCTCGTCCGCCTCGCGCTTGCGCTCCTCGGCACGCCGCGGATCGAGATCGAGAGCGCGAAAGGCGGCGAGGTGCCCCCGCATGTCGGCGATCGTGCCAAGCTGTTCGCGACCCGCACGGAGCTCGTCGATCAAGCTGGTCGCATCGCGCACGATCCGCGCCTTGTGGCGCCGCCCGATCTCGAGATAGCGCGCGAGCTCGGGCTCGTCGAACAGATACGCTCGCCACACGGAGTACAGCGCGGTCGGGATGAACTTCTCGCACGCGTCGTAGCGCGCAGCGAGCTGATCCTTCGGCACGATCTGGTTAAAATCGACGTTGAACAGCTGCACGACTTCGCTCAGCCGGTTCTCGAGCAGCGCGCAGATCCAGCTCGAGCGGAAGAACATGAACTCGGTGTCGCGACGTTTCGGCTCGAGCCGCGAGAACTGCGGATCGTACGGCAGGATCAGCGCCGCGAGCTCGGGTGTGGGCGAGACCTTGCCACGCAGCTTGCGCACGCCGATCTTGAGCGCGTCGTCGGAGATCTTGTCGCGGCGATGCGCGCCGCACAGCGCGATCAGGTACACGAGCGAATCGAGCGAATCCGCGACGACCGTGAACGCGCGCGCTTGCGCGCTGTAGTGCACGACCTGGCGCGGCCCGTCCCACTCGTAGAGCTCGACGTGAAAGCTGTCGCCATTCTCGGCGTGACCGATGCGGAACGCACCGCAGAACACCTCGACCAACCAATTGCCACCGCGATCGACGATCGCCTCGAACAAGTTGCGGTCGACGGACGGCCGAGCATGCGCACCGTGCAGGCCCGCCCGGGCCCCGAGCCCTTCGGGATCGTGATCGAGGTGCAGCCCGACGAACACGACATCATCAGCCGCAGCGTAGTACGCGGCGACATCCGGCGGTGCGGTCATGCCGTACGCGCGCGTGAACGCCTCGGCGCGTGTCACATCCCGCGCTTCGCGACCGGTCACCGTGGCGAGGTACTTCGTGACGAACTGCACCGGCCCCGCGGCAAACTGGAGATCGAGCGCCTTCGCGCCACCGAACACGTTGACTCGGTCTTCCCACGTGCGATCGCCAGGCGGTGCGAGCTTCGCGATCAAGCCATCATCGCCGCCGATCAACAGCCCGTCACCGAACGACGCGACCGCCCACAGGTGCGCGGCGAGCTCGTTCGATTTCGTCTGCCAGTTGCGACCATCGTCGGTCGAGATCAGGATCTGACCACGATCGCCGACGATGCCGATCGGACGATCGGGCCCGATCGATTCACCGAACAACGTGATCGCTTCGAGATCCGCATCGACCTCGGTCTTCACGCGCGTCCACCACGCGCCATCCGGCGAGCGCGCGACGAATCCACCATCGCCGATCAAGATCCACGTGCCGCGCTTCGTGAGCTCGAGCGCGTTGATCGGCTTGGTCGTCCCCGTCGCCGCGATCGTGATCGTGCCGGCCTTCCAGCGCCGTAGCGATCCATCGAAGCCGAGCACGACCATCTCGTCGCGCACCGGCTGCGCAGCATTCAGGCGTACGGTGGTCTCGAGATCGATCTTCTGCAGCTGCTCGTTGACGATCCGCGCCGCGAAACCCTCGCTACCGACGACCCACACCACGCCGTCGGTGGCGACCGCGAGCCCGTGCAAGCACGCCTCGGTCTCGGTCTCGAGCAGCTTCCAGTTCGCGCCGCGATCGCGCGAGACCGCGAGCTGCCCGTACTCACCGCACACCCAGATCGCATCGCCGATCACGAGCAAGTCACGCAGCCCGAGCTCCCGTGGTGCACGCTGGCGCTCGAAGTGGCGCGCATTCGAGGACGCGAGCAACGTCGACGTCTTGCCCGAGGTCCCACCCGCGATGTGGATCATTTGATCCGTGATCGCGAACGCGGCGATGTATCCGAGGTCGGTCGGCGGTTGCACCACCGTGAGCTCCAGATCCACCTCTCCAGTCTGCTCAGCGGTCCCGATTTTCCTAGTGGTCGCGGGCACTTTCGCTGGACCCATTCCGTTCGACTTGACATCATATCCGTTATCACGGATATTCGTCGTGCTCGCGAACGCACCCTTTGTCCGCTTCCTCATCTCCTCTTCTCCTCTGCGGAGGGTCCGTTCGCGAGCCGTGTCTCCTTCAACTTGAAGAGCAAGTTCTTCGAGGACGTACCGACGACCATCTATACGACCTTGCGGTCTTCAGCCTCCACCCGGTTTCGGATTGACCGGCGCTCGTCTGTTCAGAAGAAGCTGTAGCTCGCGCCCACGTTGAACGTGATCGGGACGCCTCCCGGCGTGTTGTCGTGCGTCATCATCACCATCGTCGTCGCGCCATGGTCGTACTCGAGGCGGGTGCCAAGCTCGTCGCCCCAGACGACCGGATAGATCCGCACGTCGGCGTAGAGCACGCCGAACAGCTGCGCACCGAGGCCTGCGACGGCGCCGATGCCCCACTGCGACTGCGACGATCGCGCGGTATCGACGACTCCCGAGATGGGATATTCGACACCGACCGAATCGGTGATCATCGAGGGTCGTGACACGAGCGCAGGCCCGACGACCGCGGTCAGCGACGCATGCTTGGTCTCGACCAGATCGAAGCGATAGCCGAGGCTCGTGATCGATGCGATGCCATCGGCGTGCGCGACGTTGACGTACGTCTTGCTCTGATCGACGAGGTCGTACTGCTCGAAGTGAAGCTCGAGCGGCCCGCGTCCGAGCACGATCCCGCGACCGAGGCCGGCATTGTAGATGTTCTTGGTATCGGCGAACGAACCCTGCCCGATCTCGAGCGCGATAAAGAACGCGCGATCGACCGTGTACGGTTGATCCGGATCCGGAGGTTTCACCGCTGGCGGAGCGCGCCGAACGGGCGGCGGGGTCACGACCACGGGGGCCGGCGCTGGCGGTGGGGCCGCTTCGACGACAGGCACGGGCTCC
Source organism: Kofleriaceae bacterium (assembly GCA_043759355.1). Classification (GTDB taxonomy): domain Bacteria; phylum Myxococcota_A; class Polyangia; order Haliangiales; family Haliangiaceae; genus JABFXX01. The sequence goes on along the minus strand of JAYVLQ010000062.1, from coordinate 13,256 downwards.
GGCGTCGGCTCGGGCGCAGGTGCTTGCTGCGCGTACGACCGAGAGGCCCACGCGATCATCGACGCGACGAGCAACTTAGAACGCAAAGCCAGCCTCCAATCCCGTGCTCGTGTGCGCGCTGTTCATCGCGCTCCACAGCAGCTTGGCCTCGACGTAGAGCACCTTGATCGCGGTGAACCGAAACCCTACGGACCACGGCGATGCGTGCGATAGCTGATCGAAGCCTCGGGTCTGCCGTCCATCGAGCAGCGTCAGCCAGTTGAGATCGGTTTCGACGAAGCCTTCGACCATCGCGACGTTGTGGTGCGCGACCGGCAACCCGTACGTGGCGCCCATGCGAAGGAACGTGCCGAAGAAATTGAAGCTCGCATCACCCGCCTTCGTCGTGACGTCCGCGTCGGGCGTGTACGAGCTCAACGTGCGGTCGTGGAGCCCCATCGAACCGAACGCGAACTTGCCGCTCATGCGCACGCCCCATCCGCTCGTCGGCGACGTGCTCGCCGTCGAATACCCGAAATCGAACATCCACCCGGACGTATCACCACCGAGCGAGCGCGACGCGATCTCGAGCCCGGTGCACAGCCCACCGAAGTTCTGTGATGGATCCGCGGCCGCGCCCATGAGGTCGGCCGCGCTCTGCGCACGCTCGGCGTTGACGGTGCTCGTCGTCTCCGTCGTCACTCGATAGTAACTACCCTCGTCCGACACCGTCCGCGTGGTCTTCGAATCGACGGCGCCGGCGGCCGCGAGTACACCGAGCCCGATCAACGTCGCGCGCGTCAGCAAGCCACCTCGGTCGCCGATGTAGATCGAATTCGACCTCCCGCCCGAGACCCCGGTCGGGGCCGTCGCACCTCCATCTTGCGTGCGGAACGCTGCCGTGGCCGTACATCCGGCGGCAACGAACGCGATCATCACCATCCAACGTCGGTCCATGAACCAGTCATGCTCGCACGAGCGAAAATCCGAGGTCAGGGCGCGACGAGGTAAATCGCACTAGTGCGGATCGTTAGCGTCCCAGTAATCGACCTCGGCTTGCACCACCGCCGAGAGGTCTTCGCCACGTCCGCCTTTGACAGCCCACGTGTAGTCGGTGAAAAAGTTATTCCGCACGCGCGTCGAGCCGAAGTGCGGCTGGTCGGCGAGGATGGCTTCCGGTAGCAGCTCGGTACCGCCGTGCTGATGGCAACCGATGCAGTTCGTGCCCGCGTTGTGATCGCCGAGCTCGATGTACGGGTTCGAGCACCAGCTCGGCGTGCCAAGGCCACCGCGCGCCGCGTTGACCGCGGCCAGCGAATCACCTAGCGATCCCGCGAAGCCACCGCGCGGATCCGGATCGTTCTCGACGTAGCCCGCGACCGCGCACATCTTGTAGTTCTTCCACGGCCCGGGCAGCTGCGTGACCGCCGCAGGCCGGTCGGCACCGAAATCGCTATCCGGATCGGGCGACCACCACAGCGTGATCCACAGCCAGTGATCGAGCTCCTTCGACATGATGTGGAGGCCGGGCATGCGGAACACCGCACCTGTCGTCGGCAGGGTCGAGGTGTAGATCGCATCGGGGCCTGGATCCGAGCCGCCATCCTCGGTCCAGAACGGATCGTCGCTCGCGAGGCGCTGCGCCATCCGCGCTGCGGACGTATCGAACGTCGGTAGTGGATCGCCGAGGTCGCGATGCCAATCGGCTTTCACGATCACCGCATCGCGCGGTTGCTCCCCATCGAGACACGTCGGGGTCGCGACATCGACCGTGGTGTAGGCGATCCGAACATCGACCGTACTCGCCGCTGCACCGAACACCGAAACATAGATCGGCGCGCCGCCCGGCACGTCACAGCTCTCGTCGCTCGCGTCACCGTCGGATCGACAGTCGAACTCGGTCTCCGTCGGCGCCGAGCCCGCACGCACGTACAGATCCGCATCGCCAGTACCCGTCATCGCGATCCTCACGCGCGCCGCATCTCCCGCCTGGTACGGCCCGAAAGTGCGCCACTCGCATTCATCCAGCGCTGCGGGCTCGCGGACCACGACCGGTGCGCCGAGCTTGGTCGCATCCGGTGCAAACGGATCCGGCGCCGGCCCCGTGCGGCACGCATCTTGTTCCTTGTACGAATGGATCAGCTGACGCATCGCACCCGGGCTGTAGCCGACGCGATTCGCGCCCGCGATCCCCTGTGCCTTGGCCTGCGAATCGATCGCGGCGAGATAGTCCGCGTAGCGCTGCGCCGGCCAATCCTCCGGCAGGGCGTCGAGCGCGGTCGTATTCCACACGAAGCCCGCATCGATCGTAGCCGTGTCGAGTGGTCCCCGCGCCACACGCGCGGTGGGCCCGAGGTCGCGATACAGCTTCTTGAACACGCGCTCGAAATCATCGTGCGTGAACCACGTGTGCCACGCCGGCAGAGCGAACCCGGTATCGGCGAGCTGGGTCGGCGCGAGCACCTTGCCGACCACATTCCACGCAGCTGCGCGGCGAGCCGCCATCGAGCTGGCGAGCTCGCCATCGCGTGCCGCCATCGTGAGATCCGGCGTGTACTCGGCCGCACCGCCGATGACCTTGCGGTCCTGGATCGTCGCCGCACCGGTGGCGGTGCCCAGATGACAAGCGGATGTCTTGTCATGCGGCTCGGAACACCCGAACAGCGCGAAGAAGACAGCCGCGTAGCGCATGTCGCCGTAGCTTACAGCGCCGCGTCGCTCGCGGCGGCGTATTCCTTGTTCGAGACCTTGTCGCGGACGAGGAAGTAGATCCAGCCGTCAGCGCGCCAGTGCGGGTAGAGCGCGTACTGGCCGGGGTGCATGTTCGTGATCCGCCGGCGCGCGCCCGTCGTGAGATCGATCAGCACGAGGTTCGAGGTGCCCTTCGCGAGCATGTTCTTGAACACCGGGTCGGCCGCCGAGGCAAACCCGAGGTCGGCGTAGTCGTTCGCACCGACGTAGTGGTGGGTGACCATGTAGCGCTCGTCGAACGAGATGCTCGGCTTCGCGCCTTGCGTGCAATAGCGGCCGATCTCCGGCGTCGTCACCGTGTACGAGGTCGCGGTCGGCGTCGCGACGACCTTGCGCAACACGTAGCCGAGCTGTTGCGACTCGTTACCGAACCGGCTCACCACCAGCGTCGTCGAGGGCGAGAGCACGGTGTCGCCTTCGAATGGCGAATTCATCACGACCGACGGCTTACCCGTGTAGTGCGTGCCGTTGTAGACCATCGGCGTGAGCTTCATCGTCGCGGTCGTGCCGAACGCGGCGCTCGGATCCGTCGTCGTGCCAGGGCTCGGGTGATCGCTCGTGAACTGGCTGTTGACCACGAAGTAGTCCCCACCGCCGAGCCCGGCACCGAGATGCTGATACAGGCTCACGCCTTCGACGGTGTTGCAGGAAGTCTCCGAGAAGTCGATGCGATCCGGATCGCTCTGGAGGAGCGCCATCGAGCAGAAGCCCGCGCCGATCGGCGTGCCCTGGAACATCCAGCCGCGGTTATCCGGGAAGAAGCCCGGGTCGTATGCGGCCTTCACCGAGATATCCTTGTCGTTCTGGAGATCCGCGATCGCGCCGCCGTCACCACCGGTGCGTCCGTTCGCGACGAATCGACCATCGGCCGAGCTCCGCATCCAGTAGTACGTGTTGTACGAGAGCTCGCGGAGCACACGCACGGTGCCGACCGTGGCCCAGCCAGTGCCGTAGGGCTTGCTCTGCGCATCGGGCACGCTCGCGAGGCACTGCTTCGGATTCGTCGCGGTGCCGCAACCGTACATGCGGAGGTTGTTCGCCTTGTTCACGGCGGCCCAGCCTTGCGTCGCCATCTGCGAGGTGTGCGTCGCGATCTCGCTCGTGATCGAGGCGACACACGAGGTCGGTCCCGTATCCGGCGCGATGTACGTGGTCAGGTTCGGCAAGCCGCGCGCGAACCACTCGGCGACGATGTCGAAGTCAGCTTGCGCGAGCCGCGGATGGTTGCCCTTCGGCATCGACGCGCGGTTCTTGAACTTGCCGTATTCGAGCGCCCACGTATCGGCGGTGTTGCTGCCCTCGCCGGCCGGATACGCCTGCTTGAACGTGTCCTGGAACCAACCGAGGTGCGCGGCGCCGGCGTAGATGCCGAGCTTCGCGGGCACGTACGGCGAATCGGGCTGGCCCGGCTCGAGGCGGATGCAATCGACGATGTCCTTCGCCGGCACAGCGCCGCTGCCCGGCGCTTGATACGTCACGCTGAGATCGACCGTCGCGTCGGCGTACGCGTTGACGCCGACGTAGAACTTTGCGGGACCCGCCGCATTGAACTGGGTGCCCGTGCAGTCTTCATTCGAGCTGCTGGTGTATGGCCGGCAGTCGTAGTTCGTCGTCGAGACTTCTTCGCTGCGCTTGACGTAGAGATCCGCGTCGCCCGTGCCCTTGAGGTGGGCTTCGATCTTCGTGCCGGCGGCGACATCGTACGGACCGAAAATCTTGAAGTCGCCGGTGTGCATCGCGATGCCGGTCTGGTTGTCGGTGTGCGGCGTGCCGCCCGAGGTCGTGTTCAAGCACGTCGCGGTCGCGACATCGGTCTTGTCTTGCCAGTCGCGCAGCGTGGTCTGGTTCGGTGCGTGGCACTCCGCGCACTCCTGCGACGGCGCGTTCTTGTTCATGCCGAGCAGCGTGGTCGCTTGCTTCGCGAGTGCATCGTCGCCGAGCGTGACGGGGTTGCGGAGCTGGCCGTTCCCGCCGATGACTTCACCGAGCGACTGCGGGATGTCCTGCCAGATGCACGCGGGGTCGGTCGGCGTCGCGCCGCACTTGCGAATGAACTGCAGCGCCTTGCCAAACTCCGAGGTCGTCCAGTTCGCATCCGTATCGAACGCGACATCCGTCGGCATCCAGTACTTGTGACCGGGTTGGTTCCACAGGTCCGTCGTGATCGCGGTCCACGCGGTGTCCGTGCCCTGCAGCCGATCGAGCCACGAGTTGGCCCACACGCCGGCGCCCATGCGATGGCAGCGCAAGCACGCGTTCGCCTCGGCCGAGACCAGCTGCTTCTCTTGCTTCCAGCCCTGGCCCTTGAGGTTGATGATCGAGTACGGCGAATCGTTCGCGCCGATCGCGAAGTCTGGATCGAGGCCCATCTTGGGGATGATCGGATTGCCCTGGCTATCCTTTGCACCGTCGATCCACGGCGAGTGGACGAACGGATCCGCATCGTGACATCGGTTGCACTCGATCCCGCTGCCCATGCCGCCGTGGACGCCGCTCCAAAGAGTTTGCGATTTGTCCTTGTCGGCCGGGTGCGGCACGTGGCCACCGTCGGTCTTCGAGTACAGGGCGTTCTGGAAGAAGCAAGTCTTCCCGGTGAACGGGTTGTGCCCGATCATCGCGATGTCGTTGTACTGATCGCCGGTCAGGCCGCCGATGCTCTTGCGACAGAGCAACACCCAGTGCGTGCCCTGATCGTTCGTCTTCTCGGCGACGCGCGGGCCGGCCTCGCACAGCGAATAGATGTATTGCGGCTTGTCGCACTTCGCGAGCGTGCCGATCTGCGGGTGATTGACGGTGCCGTTGCCATCCGTCGCGGTCATCGGAATCTCGGTCGAGTCGAGACAGTTGTAGGTCTCGTACGAGCCGTCGCTGATCTTCTTGAAGAACGGGATCTCGCCCATCTCCTGGACGCAACGCTCGCCGTAACCGACCGGCGAGTTGATCATCACCTCACCGCTCGGGCCGTCGGCCTTGCCATCGAGGCCGGCAGCCTTGCCGTCGTCCCACGCCGCAAACAGATCGCGCTCGGTCTTGATCGCGAGCTCGCCACCATCGAACACGCACAGGTCGATGATCGAGTCGGTGCCGGCCGCGGCGCGCGCGATCATCGCGGGCGTCGGTTGGGTCGCCCACTCGGGGCCGTAGAACGGCTTGGTCAACGCGGGGTCGACGAACGGGCCATCGATCGTGCCTTGGCTGCCGGTCAGCGCGGTCGCGGTCGCCTTGAGCGCTTCGCAATCGATCGTGCCGAACGTGCCGCGGCGGGCCTGGGTGTAGACCTCCTTGCCGCCGAGGTCCTGATTGGTCTGGATGACGATGCGACCGTTCGAGTGGTTATAGAGCGGCTTGACCTCGAGGTCCTCGCCACACCCACCGAACAGAACCAGCGCGCCCCCGAGCAGGGTGGCGAGTCGAATGGCCGTTGTCGTCCGCATGGGACGGGCTATCGCAACAAAGGCGCCACATTCTGCCCCACTGATCTCAGCTACATGGGGCATGTTGCCGCTGAGAGCTGGCGAATGTTCCAGCCGGCAGGGCACGTCAAATGTGAGGCAGCCCGCGCAAATTGCGCAGCATTGTCAGCCGGCTACACGAACGCTTCGACAGGAATCTCGATCGCAGAGCGGTCTTCGCGCGCGATCAGCTGCGCCTTCGCAGCGACCCCCGGCAACACGTTCTGCGCGAAGTATTGCGCCGCGTACTTCTTGCCGGCGTAGAACGCCTTGTCGGGATGATCGGCCGCGAGCTTCGCGGTCGCGGCTTCCGCGATCACGGCCTGCTCGAGGAGCAGCCAGCCGATCGTGGTCTCCGACATCATCTCGAGGAAGCGATTCGCGACCGAGGGCACGAGCTCCATCTTGCCGCCGCCGAACCACTGCAAGAACTTGCCGCCCGAGGCGGTCATCGCCTCCATCGCCTGGCCGAGGATCGCGATCGAGTCCTGCAGCGACGCGTGATCTTTGTGCTTCGCGACGAACGTCGCGACGTCCTTCCCGAACGCTTGCACGTTCGCGCCACCGCGCTGCATCAGCTTGCGGCCGACGAGGTCCATCGCCTGGATGTGGTTCGTGCCCTCGTAGATCGAGAAGATCTTCGAATCGCGGCAGTACTGCTCGACCGGCCAGTCGCGCAAAAAGCCAGCGCCGCCGTAGACCTGGATCGCGGTCGCGCAGATCTGGAACGCCTGATCGCTGCCGTATGCCTTCAAGAGCGGCACGAGCAGATCGACCTGGCCCTGGTGATAGTCGATCTGTGCCTTGTCACTGCTGCCCGCCTTCTCGAGCGCGTTGTGCCGATCGATGTGCATCGTCAGCTTCACGGCGAGGGCGCGAATGCCTTCGACGCGCGCCTTCATGTCGAGGAGCATCCGCTTGACGTCGGGGTGCTCGATGATCGGCACGCGCGGCGCGGTCGCGTCCTTCCAGTTCTTGATCGAGCTGCCCTGCTTGCGCTCCTTGGCGTAGTCGAGCGCGTTGAGATACGCCGAGCTCGCGATCGAGAGGCCCTGCAGGCCGACGCCGATCCGCGCGGCATTCATCAGGTGGAACATCTGGGACATGCCCTTTTGTTCGATCGAGCCAACGAGCTCGCCGACGCACGCGCCGTTGTCGCCGAACGCGAGCTGCGCGGTCGACGAGGCCTTGATCCCCATCTTGTGCTCGATGCCCGTGGTGGTGACGTCGTTCGACGTGCCATCGAGCTTGAGCTTCGGCACGATGAAGAGCGAAAGGCCCTTGGTACCGGCCGGCGCATCCGGGGTGCGCGCGAGGACCATGTGCACGATGTTCGCGCTCATGTCCTGGTCGCCACCGCTGATGTAAATCTTGGTGCCCTTGACGTTGTAGGTGCCGTCGGCGTTCTTCGTCGCCTGGGTCGCGGCCGAGCCGACGTCGCTACCGGCCTGGGTCTCCGTGAGGCACATCGTGCCGCTCCAGGTGCCGTTCATCAAATTGGGCACCCACTTGGTCTGCTGCTCCGCCGTGCCGAACGTGACGATCACGTCGGCCGCGCCCTGGGTGAGCGCCGGGTACATGTTGAAGCTGGTGCAAGCACCGCTCATGAACTCCTCGACCATCATCGCGAGCGTGAACGGACCCGCCTGACCGCCATGCTTCTCTTCGACGGCGAGCGTGCGCCAGCCGGCAGCGAACAGCGCCTTCCAGGCCTCTTTGAAGCCGGGAGGAACGTGGACTTGGCCGTCCACGAGCTTGCAGCCGACCTCATCGCCGATGGCGTTGATCGGGCCGAGATGTTTCTGGACCCAGCCGTAGGATTCTTCAAGCACGGCGAGGACTTCGTCCTTGCCCCAGTTCGCGTAGGGCTCCTTGTTCAACAGGTCCTCCATGTGGAACTGCTCGAACAGCAGGAACGAGAGATCGCGAAGATTCGCTTTGTAAAAGTTCTGTTGGGCCATGGGTACTCCGCTGAATGAACCGTCATTCATTTTATGGACCGGCTAACACGTCGCGTCAAGTGGGTGGCTTGCACACTCGCGTGAGGAGGCTTACTGAGGTGGCGATGACCGCCGAACGTCACGAGTTTCAGGCCGAGGTGAAGCAGCTGTTGGACCTGATGGTCCATTCGCTCTACTCGGACAAAGATGTTTTCTTACGCGAGCTGATCTCGAACGCGAGTGATGCCCTCGACAAGCTGCGCTTCGAGCGGGTCACCGGCGGCGAAGGAGAGACCGAGCTCGGCATCACGCTCCAGGGCGATGCCACCGCGCGAACCCTGACGATCGCCGACTCCGGCATCGGCATGACCCGCGACGAGGTCATCAAGAACATCGGCACGATCGCGAAGTCGGGCACCAAGGAGTTCCTCGCTGCAGCGAAGGCCAGGGCCCACAACCAAGATGCGCTCGCGCCCGAGCTGATCGGTCAGTTCGGCGTCGGGTTCTACGCCGCGTTCATGGTCGCCGATCGCATCGAGCTCGTCACGCGCAAGGCTGGCGAGACCACCGCGACGAAGTGGGTCTCGACGGGCGATGGCGCATACACGATCGAGGATGCCGAGCGCGACCACTCCGGCACGACCATCACGCTGCACTTGAAGGCAGTCGACGACGAGCACGGTCTACACGATTACGCGAACGACCGCGTGGTCGACGAGATCGTGAAGCGCTACTCCGACTTCGTCGCGTATCCGATCAAGCGTGGCGAGACCACGCTGAACTCGATGAAGGCGATCTGGGATCGGTCCAAATCGGAGGTCACCGAGAAAGAGTACAAGGACTTCTACAAGCACCTCTCGCACGACTGGAACGATCCGTTGCGGACGATTCCGGTGAAGATGGAGGGCACGTTCGAGGCGTACGCGCTCCTCTACCTGCCGACAAAGCCATCGTTCGATCTGTTCTCGCCCGAGATGAAGCGCGGCGTGCAGCTCTACGTCAAGCGCGTGTTCGTGATGGACGAGTGCAAAGAGCTGATGCCCAGCTATCTGCGGTTCGTCAAGGGTGTCGTCGACGCGCACGACCTTTCGCTGAACGTGTCGCGAGAGATCCTCCAGAAGGATCGCCAGATCGCGATCATCAAGAAGCAGCTCGTCAAGAAGGTGCTCGGCTCGCTCGAAGAGATGAAGCGCGACTCGCGCGACCAGTACCTCGAGTTCTGGGCAGGCTTTGGACCGGCGATCAAAGAAGGCATGGTCACCTCCGAAGGCGACTCCGAGAAGATCCTGGATCTCGTTGTCACCGGCACCACGCATGGCGAACAACCGACAACGCTCGCCGAATACGTCTCGCGCATGAAGGAAGGCCAGGACGCGATCTACGTCTTGACCGGCACGTCCAAGGAAGCGGTCGCGCGGTCGCCGTTGCTCGAAGGCTTCAAGGCCAAAGGCTACGAAGTGCTGTTGTTCTCCGATCCGATCGATGAGATCTGGCTCGAGCGCGAGCCAAAGTTCGGCGACAAGCCGCTCAAATCGATCGGTCGCGGCGACGTCCAGCCGGGCTCCGAAGACGAGCGCAAGGCCGACGCGGCCGCGATCGAAGATCAGCGCCGCGAGCTTGGCGATCTACTCGCGTGCCTCAAGGCCGCGATCGAGACCGACGTGAAGGACGTGCGGCTCTCGAGCCGGTTGACCTCGTCGCCGTCGTGCCTCGTCGCCGACGAGCACGATCTCACGCCGCGCATGCAGAAGCTCCTCGAGCAGATGGGTCAGGCTCCGCCGCCGGTCAAGCCGGTGCTCGAGCTCAACCCCAAGCACCCGCTGATGCCCAAGCTCAAGGCCGCGTTCGGCGCGAGCTCGACCGATCCGCGGCTCGCCGCCTACGCGCGGCTGCTGCTCGGCCAAGCGTACCTCGCGGATACCGGATCGGTCCCGAATCCCGAGGCCTTCTCGAAGGCGCTCGACGACGTGATGCTCGGCGCGATCTAGCCGATCAGCTAACTAACTAACTAACTAACTGCCCGACTTCAACGACAGCGGGCTGCGCGCGCAGATCGCCTCGATCTATTATTTTTATGAAGACGATGTGCCGCGCGCGAACCTGCGGCGCTACAGTCACGCCGCGTGCGCACTCTCATCCTATTCTTCGTGGTCGCGTGCCGTCAGGATCCGCTCGCGCCCGATGCATTCACCGGGCTGTGCTCGGATCAGATCGCAGCGGCCCCGACGTTCACGAACATGCAGGAGCTGTTTCGAACGAACTGCACCGTGTGTCACGCCTCCGGCGTCGAGCTCGATCTGACGGCGACCGCGAGCTACGCGAACCTCGTCGGACGCCCCCCTCCGAACTATGTGAACCCGATGACCGATGAAGCGTGCGGTGCGACGCTGGTCGTCCCGGGCAACCCCGACGCCAGCTACCTGTATCGCAAGCTGACCCTCGCAGCGCCGTGTGCCGGATCGAGGATGCCGATCGGCGAGCTCGGTGCGAGCTACGCGTTGCAACCGTGCGAGCTCCAGCTCGTGCACGACTGGATAGCCGCCGGAGCGCAGGACGATTAGATCAGTGACAGCTGGCGACCACTCCAGCGCGCCAGGTAGTTCTTGATGTCGAGCTTCTTCACGGTCGCGGTCGAGGACATGTACCGGATCGTGCCGAAGATCGGGCGGATCGGGCCCCACGGCCGGTCGAACAGGCCGAGCGTCCACGAGATGCCACTGTTCGAGTTCGGGTCGCGGCCGTCGACGGAGTACTTGTTGTTGAGCTCCACGAGCGTGTCGAAGGCGATCCGCGGCGAGGGCGACCACTCGAGGATCTTCTTGGCCCACAGCATGCGCAGATAGTTGTGGATGCGGCCTTCGGTGAGGAGCTGGCGCTGCGCCGCATTCCACACGTGATCGCCCGTGGCAGCGCGCTCGAGTTGCTCGCGCGTGTACAGCTCCGGGCGCGGATCGCTCGCGTGGTCGGTGAGCGTCTTTTGCGCCCACGCAGGGAGCGAAGCGAACGTGCCGGCCTTCGGTTCGTGATGACAGAACACGTGACCCAGGCCGCGCCAGGTCACGAGCTCGTCGAGAAATGCTTCGCTCGCCGCCGACATGCCCCACCAACCTTCGCGCCGGCCCGTGACCTTCGCGCCGGCGAGGTTTGCGGGCGACCACTTCTCGCGATCGAAGACCCGCTGCACGATCTCGTGCTCGGAGATGTGACCGAAGTGGAGATACGGCGACAACCCGCTCGACGGATCGTTGTCGGGGTTGCTGCGGTCTTCGGCATAGCGCTCGAGCTTTTGCTCGAGGAACTCTTCGAGCGTGTCGGCCGCGGTCGCAGATCCGCCGCGATACGACACCGGTGCGACGCGGTGATCGATCGGAAGCTTGGAGAGATCCGTCGCGGATTTCCACGCGAGCGGTGGCAGCTCCGCGTCTTTCAAGCCCTTCGGCAGGCGCGCGAGCGGATCGGCCGATGGAAAATCCAGCAAGTGTGGCGCGAGCGAACGCTGGAGCTCGCGCCGATACGACATCGCGGTCAGATACGGCTTGTCGACGGCACGCAGTGGCAAGAGATTGTTACCATCGACCTGCTCGACGCGCACCGACAGCGTCTTCGCGGCGGCGGCCACCATGCGAGGCAGAAAGAAGCCGGGCTGTTCGTCCGTGATCACACAGCACGCGCGCATGGCGAGCGCTGCCAGCAGGCCCTTGTCGGCGTCGGGCTCGGGCTCGATGTACGGGAAGTACGTGATGCCCTTCGCCGCGAAGCGCTTCGCGTTGTCCTCCATGCCTTGCATGACGAACGCATGAAACCGATCGCTCGCCCACTTGTAGCCGACGCGCAGCGGCTCGAACACGACGAGCGGGCGATCGAGCTGCTTCGCGGTCGTGACCGCGTGATCGAGCGCGAAGCTCCACGTGGTGCGCCGCGCCCCGATCATCCAGTACAGCACGTAGGCGCCCTTCGGGGCGATGGCAGCGTGATTGACCGCAGTGACGCGGAGTGCGCGAGTCGCGTCGTTCATCGGCGTACCGTAACGAACGCCGGTGCGATCAGCGAGCGTCACCGTCGCGTTGTTGCCTGTAACCACCAGCGTGTGGCGAGCATCGCTGATAGGTTCGGCGCATGCTGAAGGACAAAGTCATCGTCATCACCGGAGCCAGCCGCGGTATCGGTGAGGCGATCGCGCGCATGGCGGTGGAGCAAGGCGCGAAGGTCGTGCTTGCCTCACGCAAGCAAGCGGACCTCGACAAGGTTGCCGCGGAGCTCGGGCCGTCCGCGATCGCGGTGGCCTGCCACACCGGCAAGCCCGAGGACGTCGATGCGATGTACGCGAAGGCGATCGAGAAGTTCGGTCGCGTCGATGGCTGCGTGAACAATGCGGCCACCAACCCCTACTTCGGTCCGCTCATCGAAACACCAGATGCCGCGATCGACAAGACCTTCGAGGTCAACGTGCGCGGCTATCTGTACGTCGCGCGAGGGCTCGTGCGGCACGCAAGGTCGCGCGCGAAAGGAGATCAGGGAGGCTCGATCGTCAACATCGCGAGCGTCGCAGGTCTTCGCGCAGCGCCGATGCAAGGCATCTACGGCGCGACCAAGGCCGCCGTGATCAGTATGACCCAGACCCTCGCATTCGAGCTCGGTAGCTCGAACATTCGCGTCAACGCGATCGCACCGGGCTTGATCGAGACCAAGTTTGCCTCGGCGTTGATCAACAACCCTGCGATCCGCGATCAGGTCGTGAATCGCACGCCGCTCGGTCGCCACGGCCAGCCCGTCGAGATCGCGGGCGCGGTGACGTATTTGTTGTCGGATGCGGCCTCGTTCACGACCGGGACGGTGATCGTCGTCGACGGCGGCATGACCAGCGCGTAGCGGCTCGCCTCGGCTGCCGCTAACGCCTAGCGCTTCGCGAGACCGGCCGCGATGGTGCGAGCGATCGTCGGATCGGCTTGCATCGCGGCTGCCCAGGCGTGCGCGACCTCCATGTAGCCCGCTTCGTCGAGATCGAATTGCGCGAGGGCCTCTTTCGGGGCAAGGGCCGCGAGGTCGCGAAGCAGCGCGACGTAATCGCTCGTGCGCGAGACCTTGCCGCCTGGCATCACCGTGCGATCGACGAACGTCGGCGGTGGTGGGACGG